>DASUAL010000048.1:0-5703 GCA_035763805.1 Gemmatimonadales bacterium | reverse complement strand
GCTCGAGAGACATTGCCGTCGTGCTGCGCCAACAAGCGGCGCAGGTACGAAGTCCGGAACTGGGTCATGGCCGCCGCGCGCGCCGCCTCGTACGCCGGCAGCGCGGCTTCACCCTCCGCCGCGGCGGGCGCGCTCCACCCGCGTAGCGGCTCGGGGAGGTCGGCCATCGTCACCACGCCGTCTTCGTCCAACACGACCAGCCGCTGGCAGAGGTTGCGCAACTCGCGCACGTTGCCGGGCCACGAGTGCCGTTCCAGGGCGTCGCAGGCCTCCGGCGAGGTCCGGAGCGGCTCCCGTCCCAGGCTGCGAGCGTACAGGGCGAGGAACGTGTGGGCGAGCAGGGGGATGTCATCGCGGCGCGACCGCAGCGGCGGCACGACCAGCTGTACCACGTTCAGGCGGTAGTAGAGGTCGGGCCGGAAGGCGCCATTCGCGACGGCGGCCTCGAGGGGCACGTTGGTCGCGGCGATCAGACGGATGTTCACGTCCAGCAAGGCCGTGCCGCCGACACGCCGCAGCTTGCGTTCCTCCAGTACACGGAGGAGCTTGGACTGCAATCCCGTGGTCAGCTCCGTCACCTCGTCGAGGAACACGGTCCCCCCATCGGCCTCGGTGAGCAGGCCATTCTTCCGCACGACCGCCCCGGTGAACGCGCCTCGCTCGTGGCCAAACAGCTCGCTCTCAAGGAGGGGCTCGGGCAGCGCGGCGCAATCCACGGGCATGAATGGTCAGCCGCGACGGCTGCTCAACGTGTGGAGGGAGCGGGCCACGAGCTCCTTGCCCGTACCGCTCTCGCCCGTAATCACCACGTTCGCGTCGGTGGGCGCCACGCGACGAATCTGGTCGAGCAACCGCAGCATCTCGGGACTCGATCCCACGATCTGCTCGGCCCCAGGAGTCCGGGCCATCTCCTCGCGCAGCTGCCGGTTTTCGATCTTGAGCCCGCGGTACCGGACGGCCCGCGCGACGGCTACGACGAGCTGGTCGCCGGTGAACGGCTTGGCGAGATAGTCGAAGGCGCCCTCACGGATCGCCTGTACCGCTGATGAGACCGTCGCGAACGCCGTCATGATGATGACCGGGAGGACCGGGTCGTCGGCAAGGGCGGCGGCGAGCACTTTCATCCCATCGACGCCCGGCATCCGCAGATCCAGCAACAGCACGTCGGGCCGCGCCTCGGCCAAGAGCTCGCGGACCCGGGCAGGGTCGGCGAGGGTGCGGCAGGCGTACCCTTCGGGGGCGAGCAGCCGTTCGCAGTTTTCGAGCATCGCGGGCTCGTCATCCACGATCAGCACGCGCGGCCAGCTCATGCCGGCTCCGTCCGGGCGCTGGGGAGGGTCACGACGAACCGGCTACCCCCGGCTAGGGGACTCTCGACCCGGATTCGGCCGCGGTGCCGCTCGACGACGCTACGGCAAACGGCCAGTCCCAGTCCCGTGCCACCCTTCGCGCCCTTGGTCGTGAAGAACGGCTCGAAGATGCGCTCCCGAAGCTCGGGGGGGATCCCGGGGCCCGTGTCCGATACCGCGAGCTCCACCGCATCCTCCCCCGCCGACCGGATCTGCACCCGCACGACGCCGCCCGCCGGCATCGCCTCGGCCGCGTTCAGCAACAAGTTCATGCAGACCGTCTCCAAGGCTTGATCGCTGCCGAGCACCAGCGGCAACCCGGCCGCGACCGACAGCTCAAGCCGGACGTTGCGGCCCACGAAAACGCGCTCGAGCAAGTGCACGATGCGCGCCGCCACAGCGCCCACATCGAGCGGTGCTGCAGTATCGTCCCCGTCGCGCGTGAAGCGGAGGAGAGCTTGGGTGACGCCGCTCAGTCGCGCCGTGTGCTGGCGCAGCACCGCGAGGTCACTCTCAAGGAAGCAATCGGGACAGCGCTCCCGGACATCGCGCTCCATGCACTCGACGCGATTCGCGATCACGGCGAGCGGGTTGTTCAGCTCGTGCGCCAGCCCTGCGGCCATCACGCTCACGGCGGCCAGACGCTCGGAGCGGCGCATCTGCTCCTCCAGGATCGCTTGCTTGCTCGCATCCCGCAGGATGAGCGAGGCGCCGCAAGGGACGCCGGTCGCGTCGCACAGCAGGGTGTAGGTCAAGGTCACCGGAACGAGCGCGCCATCCTTCGCGTGGCGCCGGGTCGGCAGGTTGACTACCGCGCCGTGCTGCTCCAACTCCCGTTTGATGAACGCGGCTTCCGCCGTGCGCTCGGAGGGCGCAGGGGCGAGCAGCGTGTCCACGTCACTACCGATCGCCTCGACGGCGCCGTAGCCGAACAGCCGCTCCGCGCCTCGGTTCCAGATCCTGACGCGCCCGTCCCGGTCGAGCCCGATGATGGCATCGGCCGAGTGGGAGAGGATGTCGCTCAGCTCGGCGTGCGTCTCCTGCAGGGCGCGCGTCCGCTCGGTGAGCGCCTCCTCGAGCCGACGGCGGTACTCGGAGAGCGACGCCGCCATGGCGGAGAAGTCGCCCGCCAGATCCTCGAACTCGTCGTTCGTGGCGATCTCGAGGGGCTCCTGGGAGGCGCCGCGAGCCAGGCGGGCCACCCCCGCACGCAGCTGGTAGATGGGACGGGTGAACTGGTTCGACGCCACCGCGGCCAGCACGAGCACGCCGGCCACGATGATCACGCCGACGATGGCCACCCAGCGCAAGAACTGCCGAATCGGGGCCTCCAGGGCGGTGAGCGGGACGGCCCGATACAGAATGAGGGGACGGAGGGCGGAGGTCCCAAGCCGCAGGGGCGCGAACGCGACGAGCCGCGACCCGGAAGCCGGCAGCGTCCCGACGCCCGCGGACAAGATCGACCGCGACTCGGCCGCCGAAAACTCGGTGGCGAGGTCGAGCTGCGAGCGTGCGGCGAGCAGGCTGGCCCAGTCGCGCTTGCGGACGGAGTGATAGAGGAAGTGGCCCTCCGCGTCCACTAACCCCGTCACACCGGTGAGCCCCGGCGACCCCGCCCCCAGCCCCGCGAAGACGGCGCTGGCGTACGCCTCCCCTACCGCCACGGCGCGCACGCCGCCCTGCGGATCGCGGATGGGCACGAGGACCGCCACGGCGGGGATGGGGCTTCCGCCGGACTCCCCCCGAAGCTCGACGGGGATCAAGAGGTGCTCATCGGACTCCAGGGACGCGGCGCGGAGGCGGTAGTAGGCGCCGCCGACCTCGCGTTCGTCGGGCGGCGGCGTCGCAGACCCGCTCGCCCGGAGCACATCGACCAGCGCCCCATCGCCGTCGATGAGCTTGACTTGGAGCAGCGCGGGCGCGCGGGCCAGGAAGGCGCGGCCCAGCCGCTCCGCGGCGCGGCGTCCGGCCAGCGTCGTCGCATCGAGGGCCTCCGAAAGCACGCCATCGGCAAGATACGCTACATCCCGCTCCAGCACGGCCAGAACGGCTTCCGTCTGGGTACGTGCCGTTTCCAAGTCGTGGGCCATCGTTTGCCGGGCCACGCCGTGGAGGTGGCGGAGCGTGAGCTGAGTCGTGATCGCGGCGAGCAACGCGAGCGGCAGCATCGCCAGGCCGGCGAAGGCGACCGCCAGCTTGGCCCGAATCGAGAGACGCGGGAACAGCTTGTTAAGGTTCATCGCCGCCATGCGCCCTGAGCAGGCGCCACCATGTAGTTAATGAAGCGAACTGGAAGCTTTGTTGATACCTGCATGAAGGAGTCTTCGATCCCCGGACTCGCTCGCGGCTTCGCAGGGCAATCCTTCACACCGAATTTTGGTTTCCTTAATACCGGCTCCCCCAGTTTGTTCTCTCGACCTGCCATAACACTCGAGGGGATAATGAAGCAAAACGTGGGCCCCGTGGATGCCGCCATCCGGGTGATGGTCGGGTTCGTGCTGATCATCCTGGCCGCGTGGTACAACAGCGCTCCGCTGCCGGCGCTTGGCCTAGCACTCCTCGGGTTGTTCGTGGTCGGCACCGCGCTGAACCGCTCGTGTCCGCTGTACATCCCGTTCCACATCGACACCCGTCCAAAGGGCGCCGCAAAATGACGCGCGAGCTCTTCGCAGCGCGAAGCCGGACGCCTGCGCAGCTGTTCGCCGTCCTCGAGTACGCCGTGCTCGCGCCGTCGTCCCACAACACTCAGCCGTGGAGGTTCCGCGTCACAACGGATGCACTCGAGCTGTTCGCCGACCGCGCCAGGGCCCTGCCCGCCGTGGACCCGTGCGACCGCGAGCTGGTGATGAGCTGCGGCGCCGCCTTGTTCCACGCACGGATCGCCCTGCGGCGTTTCGGCTTCCGGGACGACGTGGAGTTGTTCCCCGACCCCGCACACCAGGACTTCCTGGCACGCGTCCGTCCGGCGGAGCCGTACGAGCCCAGCGACGAAGAGCGCGCGTTGTTCGACGCCATCCCCCGACGCCATACCTACCGGTTCGCGTTCGAGTCGCGGCCCATTCCGCTGCAGCTGGTCGCCGAGCTGCAAGAAGCGGCGAGCCAGGAAGGCGCCTGGCTGAGGATCCTCGAAGGCGAGCGGGTGCGCGGCACGGTCGCGAGCCTCATCATGCAGGGAGACCGGATTCAGATGGCCGATCCGGAGATCCGGCGCGAGCTCGCGGCGTGGACCCGCCCGAACTCCAGTCGGGTGACGGACGGCATCCCGGGCAACGCGCTCGGCTTCGGCGATCTCAAGGCCGCCGCCGGCCCGCTGGTGCTCCGCACCTTCGACCTCGGCAGGGGGCAGGCGGCACGGGACCGCGATCTCGCGCTCGCGTCCCCGGTGCTCGCCGTGCTCGGCTCGTTCGCCGAGTCGCCATACGACTGGGTCTCCACGGGTCAGGCGCTCGCGCGGGTGCTGCTGCGCGCCCGCATCGACGGCGTGTGCGCCTCGTTCCTGAACCAGCCGATCGAGGTGCCGACGCTCCGGACGCAACTGGAGGCGCTCACCGGTGCGCGGCGCTTCCCTCAACTGCTCCTGCGCTTGGGCTACGGCAAGGACACCGCCGCGACGCCGCGGCGGCCGCTCGAGGACGTGTTGATCGATTGACCAAACACCGCGCCGGCGAGAGACAAAAGGGGACCGGGCATCGGTCCCCTTGCTTGCTCGGCGCAGCCGGCCGCTAAGCCAGCGATCCCGCGACTGCGACGCTGGGCGTCAAAACCTGCGTTGGGAAGCACTCGCGATCGCATTCGAATGCACCCGTGCGGAAACGTTCACAGCTCGCCACGGCAAGCTCGCCGGTCGCCCAGTCGAACCCGATCTCCACGAGGGCCACGTCCCCTGTGGTCGGGCAGAGGACGCTCGCCGGCAACACGGCAGGATGCTCGCGAGCGGCTGCCGGCGGCGCCACCCGAGCAAGCGACAGCGCGACGGACACCGTCACGGTCAGCGCGGCGATGATGATCGCCAGCAACACCACGCTCGTCTCGCTCATGACTCCCCCTTGTGGCTCTTGTGTAGCATAGTGCCAGGTGGGTGAGGAGCCGATGAAATCCGCGTGAAGCCGGCACCCGGGGACCGGCCGTTGCCAGCCGGTCCCCGGTTACCAGGCGCGCGGGGCTAGAAGTTCAGCATCACCTCCGCGGTCAGGCCGTACTTCTTCGCCGCACTGGAAAGCTGCGGGACGTCGACCGCGCCCTCGAGCGCGAGCCGCAGGTACTGCGGGAGCCCCACCGGCAGCACGCCACCCAGGACCCAGCGCCCCGTTGCATCGTTATCGAGGTCGGTGTTGGGATCGACGCGCTCGTACCG
>DASUAL010000047.1:0-9939 GCA_035763805.1 Gemmatimonadales bacterium | reverse complement strand
CTCAGGGGAAGCCGCGCGGTGATCCAGGGGTTCGGCAACGTCGGTGGCCACTTGGCGCGCCTGCTCGACGCCGAAGCGGGGGCCAAGGTGATCGCGGTCTCCGACGTGAGAGGCGGGATCCTGAACGAGCGCGGGCTCGATGTCCCGGGACTGCTCGCGCATGCGGCGGCCGGGAAGCCCGTCGCCGAGTGGCCGGGAGGCAAGGCGATCACGAATGACGAGCTGTGGACGATCAAGTGCGACTGGCTCGTCCCCGCCGCGCTCGGCGGCGTCATCACGAAGGAGACCAACGCGCGCACCATCGACTGCAAGGTGGTGGTCGAGGGAGCGAACGAGCCGACGACGCCGACCGCGGACCTGATCCTCGAGGAGCGCGGTATCCCGGTGATCCCCGACTTCCTGGCGAACGCCGGCGGCGTGACCGTGAGCTACTACGAGTGGTCGCAGAACCTGCAACAGTACCGCTGGACCCACGAGCAGGTGAACCGCGAGCTCCGGGCGACGATCACCAAGGCGTATGGGGCGGTGCGGGACCTGGCGAAGCAGAAGGGGGTGACGCTCCGCACGGCAGCGTATGCGATCGCGCTGCAGAGAGTCGCGGAGGCGGAGAGGCTGCGGGGGAACTGAGTCCAATGCGGAATGCGGAATTGATGAGGTGGCGTCGAAGCCCGATCTCGGAGCTCGACACTCGCATTGACATTCCGCATTCCGCACTCCGCATTCCGCATTCCGAGTTCCGCATTGCATTTCACTCCCCTGGCATCCCCGGCCTCGAGTACAGCGCCCGGTACGGATCCTCTCCCGGCTGCTGCGTCAGCACGCGGATCCGAATGGCCCGGATCGTCTCGGCGAGATTCGCGCCCGCGTGCACGTGCACCTCTTCGAACAGGTTGAGGTTCATCCGGTACAGCCGCTGGGCGATCACTACCGCGTTGTTGAGCGGCGCCCGGGCGAACCAGCGCCAATCGTAGGTCTCGAGCGACTGTCCCACGGCACCGGTGAGCTGAGCCCGCGCCCACGCGAACAACGTTGCGCGCGTCCGCTCGAGGTCGGCGGTGGCAAGCGGCCGGGCGTAGGCGGAGTCGAGGCGCCGGGCAAGCTCCGCCCACAGGACATCGAGGGTCCGCTCGTCGCGCCAGCGCGCGGCCGCGCGCTTCGCGTCGACCGCGTCGCCGCGCGATCGAAAAAACGCCTCGGCACCGCGGTAACCCACGAAGCTCGCGAAGCTCTCGTTGAACGGCGTCTGGCTCTTGACGTAGAGGGTGTTGTGCGCCAGCTCGTGGATCACCGTCGCGACCAGCTCCATCGTGTCGCGCTCCACAACCGTAGAGAGCAGCGGGTCCGAGAAGTAGCCGAGCGTCGAGAACGCCCCCGCCGGCCGCAGGTAGCTGTCGTAGCCCTGCCGCTCGAGCCCGGCGGCGGTGCCGCGCGCCTGGCCGAAGTCGAAGAAGCCCTTGTACGGCACGGTACCGACGATCGGATAACGCCACGTGTACTCGCGCAGCCGGTCGCGGCGGCTGGCCGTGAGCACGAGCAGCAGCGTGTCACGCCCCACGTCCACGTACGTCGTGTAGGTGTCGCCTACGAGCAGCTTGAGCGAGTCCGCCGCATAGGCGCGCGCCGCGAGAACCAGGGCGAGCCGCTGCCGCAGCTCCGCCGGCGTTTTCGGGTCCTGCACGAGCCGCGCGATCGACTTGCGCTTGAGGAGGATCCGCGTCTGCTCGAGGCCGGCCCGCGCGAGGTAGCGGGCTTCAGCGCTCACAACGAGCGCCAGCGCCAGGAGGGTCGGGCCGCCGATGAGCACCCAGCGCAGCAGCCGGCGCCCCACGCGGCCCCACCGGGGCCGCGTTCGATCCCCTACGGGGTCCATCGCACGCCGAAACGGTGCGTCCCGCCGCCCAGGAGGTCGAACTGACGGAACGCGTAGTCGAGATGCAGGCGGCCCAGCTCCACCCCAGCGCCGAACGTGAACGGCGACGCGTCGCTCGGCGCCCAGCGGCCGGCGTAGCCTGCCCGTCCGACGATGCCGACGCCACGCGTCACGACTCCGGCCTCCACGCCGGTCACGAGGAACGCGGCGCGGCCGGACGGCCACTGGCCCTCGAGCGTGGTGAGCAGGCGCCAGTTGCCCTGGGGATCGACGTAGTTCATCGTGAAACCCACCCGCGTGCGGCGCGGCAAGCGTCCGCCGGCCCCCCCGGCTCCGCCCCCCAAATCGCCGCCGATGTTCTGCACGCTCGCGCCCAGCGCCATGAGATCGAACACGGCGATGGCAATCCCTACGTCGCCCGCCCACGCGTCCGCCGTATAGCCGCCGATCATCTGGCGGGCGTACTTGGCCGAAGTGCCGACGGCGATGAGCCCGGTACGGAAGACGAGAGACGAGACCGCGAGGACGTCGGCGGCGGTGAACGTGGCGCCGGTCGGAACGCCGGTGCGACCTCCCGTGGTGTTGTCGGGAACGATCTCGGGCTCGCTGCCGTAATCGAGCGCTTGCGCCCCCACGCCCCAGTCGAAGCGCCCGACCCGGAGCGCAAGCGCGGCGGACGAGAGCGTCGTGCCCGCGAGGTAGCGCTCGTAGGAGCCTTCGACGGCGACATGGCGGATCGTGGCGATCCCCGCGGGGTTCGAGAAGATCGCTCCCGCGTCGCCCACCAGTGCGGCCCCCGCCCCACCAAGCCCGGCCGCGCGGGTCGAGCCGGGCAACACCGCAAGCACGCTCCCTTCCGACTGCGCGCTGAGGGACGCCACGAACACGGCGTGGAGGAGAATCGTGGAGGAAAGACGTGAAGGGACACCGTAGCAAGCTGCTACGCCCCTCCTCCACGCCTTCCCTCCACGCCGCTCCTCCACGAGGTTCCTCAACGCATCACTGAATTCGTATCACGTTCAATCGCGGGACCAGCGAAGCCCGCAGCGCGGCACCCGAAGCATCGGTGAAGAGCAGTGAGAACCCCGTGGCCCCGGCGGCCTGCTGCGCGCGATGGTACCACCCCGACCCCGCCCGCAGCGTGCCGCTCAAGCTTACGGCGCTGCCGTCGCCCGCACCCGGGACCAGCGGAAACGAGGACGGGATTGCATTGCTGCACGTTTGGTTGAATCGGGGAAAGTCTGTGCGAAACGCCCAAGACTTGTATTGGAGCGCTGCCGGCGCCACGAAGCCCGGAAGATCCGAGACCCAGTTGGCGAGCCCCCAGCGGTTCACCACGTCGGTGAATGTCGCGCCGGTCTGCTGCTTCACGTTTGCGACGCCCGTGAGAGTCGTCTGAACGAGGGTACGGGTGAAGGCGTCCGCGTCGGGGAACGCGGCGCTCGCCGCGTACTGATCCACCAGATACCGGATAAAGAGCCAATACGCTCCCCGTTCGGCCAGGCCGCCGATTCCGGCGGTATCGACCAGAAAATGGGCGCCCGGGTCCGCGAAGTACAGGCCGGCATTGTACAGGTTGCCGCCCGCGAAGCTGCAGAAGCTCGGGTTGTCCCCCGGCAGAAAGCTCCGCCCAACACGCTCCTCGGCGTAGTGCGACAGCCCTTCATTCAGCCAGAGGTCCTCGGCGTCACGTCGCCGCACCAGCACGTGCTGGTTGTAGCTGATCATGTGCTGGAACTCGTGCGCGAACGTCACGGGAATGATCCGCTTCACCTGGGCGACCGTGTGCGCGCAGCTCAGCGTCCCTGCCGGATCAGGGACGATCGAGTAGAAGACCTCGCCGTTATTGAACTGCGTTCGGAAGAACGGATCGATATCGGCCCCAAAGAAGTATCCGGCGACGAAACCGTTCGGGCATGGATCGGCGACCAGCTGGTTCACCCGATTGGTCATCAGGACGAGAACCACACCGTTCGCGTCGACGTCGGACTCCAGCCCGAAAGCGAGCGTGTCCACCTCGTAGAGCAGCGTGTCGAAGATCGCCCGCAGGGTGTCCAGGTCCTGCTGCGACAGGCCCGGCTGCGGCGCGTTGTTGTCCACGTAGATCGCGATGTGCTCGCCGACTTTTAGCGCCGTAGCCGTCACCGTGGGCAACGGCTGGGAGCACTGGAGATCGCCGCACACCTTGAACGTACGCACGTGCCCGGAGTCGACGGGGGCAACAGTCGCCGCAGCCTGAGGGGCGGGGGCAGGCTCCGCCACCGGAGCCGCCGCAGGGCCCGCCGGCGCGGGGTAGGAACGGGCCCGTTCCGACCGCCTCAGGAACAGGTGGAACTGTTCCGCGGGACCGAGCTCCGTCGGTGGAGCCTCCTGGGCCACGCGCTCGGGCCCGACGCCCGCCAAAGCGAGCGCCATCCCTTGGAGCCTGAAGCTCTGCGAATCGTTCGGCGTGCCGCTCGCCGACTGCGGAACGAGCAGATACTCGATCTGGGCGCCCGAGGGATTTCCAGGGAAGAGCGCGGAGCCGCCCGTCGAGCGGGGATCGACGACCGCGCACTCACCGGCCGCAAGGCTGACCTGTGCTCCACTCGTAGCGCAGAACGGCGGCGCCGCCATCGGCCCGTCACCCCCGCCACACGCCACCGGAAGCAACAACAGTCCCGCGAGCCACCGCCTCTTCGGCACCATGCGTTCCCTCCGTGACTTCCCCGGCTCGCATGAGCGCCCGGCGGAAGCAGATCGGCCCCACGACCTCGTGCACCGCGATCATCGTCACAATCAGCGCTTCCAGGGAAACGCCCCACTCGGGGAACGCGCGGCGCGTCACCGCCGCGAGCCCAAGCGCCACCCCCGCCTGAGAGATAAGCCCCCACCAAGCGTCCCGTGCAAGGACGGGCGTCACACGGGGATCGCGCCCCGCCCAGCGCACGCCGTAGCGCAGCGCAACGGCCCGCACGCCCACGAGCAGGAGGACCCACGGCCACACATCCGCCAGTGCCTCGATGTGGAGGCTGGCGCCCGCGAGCCCGAAGAATACCACATAGATGGGCAGCGAGCCGCGCGTCAGGTCGGCGCGCAGGCGTTCCCCTTCTACGCGCGAGAAATTCTCGAGGTAGAACCCGGCGGCGACCGCGGCGAGCATCGGTTCGAGGTGGCTCAGCTGGGCCACCTCCGCAGTCACGAACGCCACGGCGACGAGGAACAGCGGGGTGTCGCGGCGCACGCGCTTCAGGTACGCGGCGAGCACGACCCCCAACAGGATGCCCAGCGCGATCGACCCGGCGAGCTGGACCAACACGGTCCCGGCCACGGCCAGGTTCAGGGCGCCTGCGCTGGCGAGCGGGCGGGCTGCGGCGAGCACGAGCGAGAGCAGCACGATCACGACGACGTCCTTCGCGATCGTAACGCCGAGCACGGCGCGGGCAAACGGCCCGTGGGCGCCGAGCTCGTCGATCACGGCCATGGTGACCGACGGCGACGATGCCGCCGCGATCGTGCCAAGCACGAGCGCCACCGCGACCGCGTCGCCCAGCGGCTGGTGGACGGTGATCGGGAACCACTGGCGGACGCCGAGCACGACGAGCGCGACCGCGATGAACGGAAAGGCGATCGCCCCGGTGCCCAGACGCAGGAGGGCGGCCCGCTCGGCGCGCAGCTTCTCGAGCGTCAGCTCGCTGCCCGCCGCGAGCGCGATGAGCGCGACCGCCGCATCCGCGATGAACCCCAGCGCCTCGATCTCCTCGGTGCGCACCAGATCGAGCCACGCGGGACCGACGCACAATCCCGTGAGGAGGTATCCGGTGATGCGCGGGAGGCCCACACGCTTCGCGATACCGCCGCCCAGGTGTGCCGCCAGCAACAGGAACCCGAGCGCGAGCGTCGCCTGCGCTTCGAGTGGCGCGCCCGCTGCGGTCGTGACGCGACGAAACAGCGCCATCATCAGACCCAGCGCGAACAGGCTCGCGACCCAGCGCATGGGCCGCAAGATATTCGCCGACACGGGATTTTGACAATGCGCCGAAGCGCCGGTATGTTCCCGGCGTGACCCCTGACAATTGGCTCGCGGCCGTGCGCTTCGGGGACGATGGACTCGTCCCCGTCGTCGCTCAAAGCGCCCTCGGGGGCGAAGTCTTGATGGTGGGCTACGCCGATCGCGAGGCGCTGGAGCGGACCCGCGTCACCGGCCAGGCTCACTACCACAGCCGCTCGCGCGGCGTGCTCTGGAAAAAGGGTGAGACGTCGGGCCACACGCAGGCGGTGCAGGACGTGCGGGTGGACTGCGACGGGGACGCGGTGCTGTACGTGGTACGCCAGGACGGTCCTGCGTGCCACACCGGGGCGCCCACCTGCTTCGGTGAGCCGACCGGCGGCCTGCTGACCCGGCTCGCCCGCACCCTCGCCGAGCGGGCCCGCGCCCGGCCCGCAGGGTCGTACACCGCGCAGCTGCTCAGCGCCGGGGTCGTGGAAGTCGCGCGCAAGGTGGGCGAGGAAGCAGTGGAGACGGTGGTGGCCGCCACGGCGGAGGACGACGCTCGCCTCGCCAGCGAGGCGGCGGACCTCCTCTATCATCTCTTGGTGCTGCTCGAGGCGAGGCAGCTGCCCCTCCACCGGGTGCTCGCGGAGCTCGACGCCCGAGCCCGCTAAGGCGATGCCGTTCGTTCACCTCCACACCCACAGCGAGTATTCCCTCCTCGACGGCGCCAACCGGATCCCGGATCTACTCGACCGCGTCCGGACGCTGGGCATGGATTCGCTGGCCATCACCGACCACGGCAACCTGCACGGCGCGTGGCAGTTCTACTCCGAGGCCAAAGCCCGCCACATCCGGCCGATCCTTGGTTTCGAGGCCTACCTCGCATTCGGGAGTCGCCACAAGCGCGAGCGCCCCACCGACGCCCCGGCCGCCTACTCGCACCTCGTGCTGCTCGCTCGCAACCGCACGGGCTACCGCAATCTGATCAAGCTCTCCTCGATCGGATTCCTGGAGGGCTATTACCGCCGGCCCCGGATCGACCGCGAAGTACTGGAGCTCCACAAGGACGGGCTGATCGGCCTCGCGGCCTGCCTCTCGGGAGAGATCGCGCTGTACCTGCGGCAGGGGAACTACGAGGCGGCGAAGGCGAGCGCTCAGTATTTCGCCGGCCTGTTCG
The DNA here is from genome assembly GCA_035763805.1 of Gemmatimonadales bacterium. Lineage (GTDB taxonomy): Bacteria > Gemmatimonadota > Gemmatimonadetes > Gemmatimonadales > GWC2-71-9 > DASUAL01. The sequence continues at coordinate 2,919 of DASUAL010000047.1, read as the reverse complement.
GGAAGGACGGGTTCTGGCTCGAGGTGCAGGACCACGGGCTGGCCGAGGAGCAGACCGTGGGGGCGGGGATGTTCCGCCTGGCGCAAGAGCTCGGTCTCCCGGTGGTGGCGACGAACGACGCGCACTACCTGAAGAAGGAGGACGCCGAGGCGCACGACGTGCTGCTCGCCATTGGGACGGGCAAGGACCTGGACGACCCGAATCGGTTCCGCTTCTTCGGTCAGGAGAGCTACGTCAAGTCTGAGCCCGAGATGCAGGCGTTGTTCACGCCCCACCCCGAGGTTCTGGCGGAGACCGCACGCGTGGCGGCGCTGTGCGAGTTCGATTTCGAGAAGCGGTACTTCCTGCCGCAGTACCCGCGCCCGGCCGAATTCGCGAGTGACAACGATCTGCTGGTACACCTGGCGCGCGCCGGCGCGCGGGAGCGTTACGGCGACCCGCTGCCCGCCGCGGTAGAGGACCGCCTGGCCTACGAGCTCGACGTCATCCAGCGCACCGGGTATGCCGGGTACTTCCTCATCGTCTACGATCTGATCAAGGCGGCGCGCGATCGCGGCATCCCCACCGGACCCGGCCGCGGCTCGTCGGCGGGCTCGCTGGTCGCCTACGCGCTGCGGATCACCGGGGTGGACCCGCTCCGGTTCGAGTTGCTGTTCGAGCGGTTCTTGAACCCGGAACGCATCTCGATGCCCGACATCGACCTCGACTTCTGCTTCGAGCGTCGGGGCGAGCTGCTCGAGTACCTGCGCGCGCGCTACGGGCGCGAGTCGGTGGGCCAGATCATCACGTTCGGCACGCTCAAGGCCCGCGCCGCGTTCCGCGACGTTGCGCGCACGCTGCGAGTCGAGATGGGCGACGTCGACCGCATCACGAAGCTCATCCCCTCGGGCCCGGCCTTCGCCGTGAGCCTGAGGGAGGCGGCCGAGAAGGTTCCGGAGGTCAAGGCCGCGGCGGCCCAGGACGAGCGGATCCGCAAAGTGCTCGACCTCGGAGCGCGCATCGAGGGGCTCGCCCGCCACGCCTCCGTGCACGCGGCCGGCGTGGTCATTGCGCCGGGCCCGCTGGCCGACTACGTCCCCGTGTGCCTCGCCCCGCAGGACGCGGATGCGATCATCACCCAATACGACATGGTTTCGCTCGAGCAGGTGGGGATGCTGAAGATCGACCTGCTCGGCCTCAAGACCCTGACCGTGATCCACGATACGGTGGAGATGATCCGGGAGCGGCACGGCGTCGCCGTCGATCCGGCGGGGCTGGACCTCGAGGACGCGGCGGTCTACCAGCTGCTCCGCGCCGGACGAACCACAGGCGTTTTTCAGTTCGAGTCGCCGCTCGCCACCGACTGTTTGCGCAACATGAAGTGCGACCGGTTCGAAGACCTGGTGGCTACCAACGCGCTGCTGCGCCCGGGCCCGCTCGACTCAGGGATGCACCTGGCGTTCATCCGCCGCAAGCGCGGCGAGGAGAAAGTGCGGTATCCGCACGAAGCGCTGCGGGAGGTGCTCGAGCCCACGTACGGCGTGATCGTCTACCAGGAGCAGGTGATGCGGATCGCCAACGTCCTGGCCGGCTACAGCCTCGCGGAGGCCGACCTGCTCCGGAAGGCGGTGGGGAAGAAGGACAAAGAGCTGTTGCAACGGGAGCTCGGCCCGTTCGTCGAGCGCGCGGTGGCGCGCGGGCACGACCGCCGCACGATCGAGGACATCGCTGCGCTGATCGAGACGTTCGGTCGCTATGGGTTTCCCAAGGCGCACTCGGTCGCCTACAGCATGCTCTCCTTCCAGACGGCGTGGCTCAAGACACACTACGCCGCGGAGTTCATGGCGGCGCTCCTGTCGTCGGAAATCGGCAACACGGACAAGGTGGTGCAGTACATTAACGAGGCCCGCGAGCTGGGCCTCGAGGTGCTCCCGCCCGATGTGAACGAGTCGGGTTTCAAGTTCACCGTGGTCGGCGACCGGGGGGAGCGCATCCGCTTCGGGCTGGGCGCGATCAAGAACGTGGGCGCGGGTGCCATCGAGTCCATCATCGCCGGTCGCGGGCCGGGGGCGGGGGGGCCGTACCGCTCGCTCGTGGACCTCTGTGACCGCATCGATCTCCGGCTGTGCAACAAGCGGGTCATCGAAGCGCTGATCGACGCGGGCGCGTGCGACGCGCTCGGCGGGCATCGGGCACAGCTGATCGCAGCCCTCGACACCGCGTTCGCCGAGGCCCAGACCCGGCAGGGCGAGCGTGAATCGGGCCAGGTCGGCCTGTTCGGTGAGGCGGCGCCGCTTCCCGCTCCCCGCTCCCCGCTCCCGGATCTTCCCCCCTGGAGCGAGCACGACCGGCTGGCGCGGGAAAAAGCCGTGCTCGGCTTCTTCATCTCCGGGCACCCCCTCGCCAGGTACCGTGCCGAGGTGGAGCTGTTCGGATCCCGCACCACCGCCACGCTTGGCCAATGGAGCGATCAGAAGGCGCGAATCGCGGCGGTGGTGACGGTCGTGAAGCGCCAGATCTCGAAGAAGACGGGCGCGGAGTACGCGCGGCTGGTCCTCGAGGACTTTCACGGCACCGCGGAAGCCCTGGTGTTTCCCGAAGCGTGGGCGAAACTCAACGACCTCATCCGGGCAGACCGGGCGCTGCTGCTCACGGGGGGCTACAGCACGCGTGACCGCGGTGAGGAGCAGGCGCCGTTCATCGTCGAGGCGGCGCAGTCGCTCGACGAGCTGCGGGCGAGCGGGGCGATCGGCGTGGCGCTCGTGTGGTCGCGCGCCGCGCCACCGCCGCCCGATACCGCCCGAGCGGTGGCAGCGCTGTGCGCGGCGCACCCCGGCCCCGCCCCCATACTGGTGGAATGGGCGGACGGCGACGGGAACGGCGGTGGCGGCGAGGGCGCGGGGCCCCCGCGGAGCGAGTGCGCTGTATTGTCGCGGAGCG
>DASUAL010000046.1:0-15621 GCA_035763805.1 Gemmatimonadales bacterium | reverse complement strand
CGCCACCTGATCGTACGTCACGTAGGTCGCCAGCCCCTTCTCCGCCGCCACCTTCGTGATCGCCGCCGTCAGCGTCGTCTTCCCGTGGTCCACGTGCCCGATCGTCCCCACGTTCACGTGCGGCTTCGTCCGCTCGAATTTGGCCTTGGCCATGAACCCTCCGTCTCCTCTATCCCTTCAGTTTCGACACAATCTCTTGGGCCTTTTGCTTCGGCACTTCCTGGTAGTGGCTGAACTGCATGCTGTAGATCGCGCGGCCCTGGCTCATCGAGCGCAGCGTAGTCGAATAGCCGAACATCTCGGCCAGGGGCACGCTCGCCGCCACGACGTGGGCGTCGGCCCGCTGGGTCATGCCGCCGATCTTGCCGCGCCGGCTCGAGAGATCGCCGATCACGTCGCCCATGTAGTCGGCCGGCGTCACGACCTCGACATCCATGACCGGCTCGAGCAGCACGGGGTGGGCCTGCCGGGCGGCTTCCTTCACGGCCATCGAGCCCGCGATCTTGAAGGCCATCTCGCTCGAGTCGACGTCGTGGAACGAGCCGTCGACCAGCTCGACCTTCACGTCCACCATGGGGTAACCGGCCAACACGCCGTTCTCGAGCGCCTCCTTCACGCCCTGCTCGATCGGGCCGATGAACTCCCGCGGGATGACGCCGCCCACGATCTTGTCCTCGAACACGAACCCCGAGCCGGGCTCGCCGGGCTCGAGGTGGATGACCACGTGCCCGTACTGGCCGCGGCCGCCCGTCTGGCGGATGAACTTCCCCTCGACGTACTCGACCCGCTTGCGAACCGTCTCTCGGTAGGCCACCTGCGGCCGACCGACGTTGGCGTCGACTTTGAACTCCCGTTTCATCCGGTCGACGATGATCTCGAGGTGCAGCTCGCCCATCCCGCTGATGATGGTTTGCGCGGTCTCGGCGTCGGTGTGCACCCGGAAGGTCGGGTCTTCCTCCGACAGCTTCTGGAGGGCGATGGACAGCTTGTCCTGGTCGGCCTTGGTCTTGGGCTCGATCGCGACGGAAATCACCGGCTCCGGGAACTTCATCGCTTCGAGAATGATCGCGTGCTGCTCGTCGCAGAGCGTGTCGCCGGTCTTCGTGTCCTTGAGCCCGATCGCCGCCGCGATGTCGCCCGCCCGGACCTCTTCGATTTCTTCACGCTTGTTGGCGTGCATCTGGAGCAACCGGCCGATGCGTTCCCTGCGGTCCTTCGTGCTGTTATAGATGTACGAGCCGGCGTTGAGGACGCCCGAGTAGACGCGAAAGAACGTAAGCTTCCCGACGTAGGGGTCGGTCATGATCTTGAACGCGAGCGCCGCGAACGGCTCCTCGTCCGAGGCCTTGCGTACGGCGTGCGTCGCGTCGTGGTGCGGCAGGTGGCCCTGGATGGCGGGGACGTCGAGCGGCGACGGCAGGTAATCCACCACTGCGTCGAGCAGCGCCTGGACGCCCTTGTTCTTGAACGCGGCGCCGCACAGCACGGGCACGACCTTGCCGGAGATGGTTGCCTTGCGAAGCACGGTCCGGATCTCATCCTCGGTTAGCTCGTGCTCCTCGAGGTACTTGTGCAGGATGGCATCGTCCTGCTCGACCACCGACTCGAACATTTGGTGGCGCATCTCGGCGACCTTGTCGCGCAGCGCCGGCGGCACCGGCCCCTCCACGTACTTCTTGCCGAGCGACTTGTCATCGTAGACGATCTCGACCTGGCGGACGAGGTCGATCATGCCGGTGAACAGCTCGCCCGAGCCGAGCGGCAGCTGGATCGGCACCGCGTTCGCGCCAAGACGCTCGCGCACCATCTTGAGGCACAGGTCGAAGTCGGCGCCCACGCGGTCCATCTTGTTGACGAAGAGGATGCGTGGCACGTGGTAGCGGTCGGCCTGGCGCCACACCGTTTCGGTCTGCGGCTCGACGCCGCCCACCGCGTCGAGCAGCGTGATGGCGCCGTCGAGGACCCGGAGCGACCGCTCCACTTCGACGGTGAAGTCCACGTGACCGGGCGTGTCGATGATGTTGATGCGGTGTTGCTCGCCACGGCGGGGCCAGAAGGCGGTGGTAGCTGCCGAAGTGATCGTGATCCCTCGCTCCTGCTCCTGCTCCATCCAGTCCATCGTGGCCGTGCCGTCGTGCACCTCACCCAGCTTGTAGGTGCGGCCCGTGTAGTAGAGGATGCGCTCGGTCGTAGTCGTTTTCCCGGCATCGATGTGGGCCATGATGCCGATGTTGCGAATCCGGTCGAGCGGCGTGGTGCGCGGCATTGCGTTCCTTTAGTCAGCAAAAACGCGGGGCGACCGTGACGCCCGCGTGCGGGCCGGTCTCGCTCCGCCATCACCGGGGTAGGGGCGCAGCATGCTGTGCCCCTACAGCCGCGGTGCAGGATCCCTTGAAGCAGGGTCCCGAAGTTGTCGGTCTAGGCGTTTACCACCGGTAATGCGCGAAGGCGCGGTTCGCCTCCGCCATCCGGTGCGTATCCTCTTTCTTCTTGATCGTCTCACCCTCGCCCTTCGAGGCGAGGATCAGCTCCGCGGCGAGCCGCTCCGCCATGTTCTTCTCGCGGCGGGCGCGGCTGAACTGGATCAACCATCGCATCCCCAGCGCCGTACGCCGCTCCGGCCGTACTTCCACGGGCACCTGGTACGTCGCGCCGCCCACGCGCCGGGATTTCACCTCGAGCGCCGGCTTCACGTTCGACAGCGCCTGCTTGAAGACGTTCACCCCCGGCTGCCCGGTGCGCTGCTCGATCAGATCCATCGCCTGATAGAACACTCGCTCCGCCAGCGACTTCTTGCCCCGCTCCATCAGATTGTTCAAGAACTTGGAGACGGTCTGGCTGTCGTAGCGCGGATCGGCCGGCACCGGCCGCCGGACCGCCTTCTTGCGCCGGCTCACTGCGTGGTCTCCTTCGGTCGCTTGGCGCCGTATTTCGACCGCGACTGCTTCCGTTCGTTCACCCCCGCCGCATCGAGCGTCCCGCGGATGATGTGGTAGCGCACGCCCGGCAGGTCTTTCACGCGGCCACCCCGGATCATCACGATCGAGTGCTCCTGCAGGTTATGCCCCTCGCCCGGAATGTAGGCGGTGACCTCGAAGCCGTTCGTCAGCCGCACCCGCGCCACCTTGCGCAGCGCCGAGTTCGGCTTCTTCGGCGTCGTCGTGTACACGCGGGTGCACACGCCGCGCTTCTGCGGGTTGCCGCGCAGGGCGGGAGCCTTCTCTTTCTTCTCCACGTCCCGGCGCCCGAGCCGGACGAGCTGGTTGATGGTCGGCATACGCTCCGGAAAAAAGTTCGCAAGTAGACTTGTAAAATAGACGGGGAATTGCACTTAGGTCAACCCCTGCTGCCCCCGCCACCCTTCCCCGTCGCCACTTGTACGACGCCGAGTCGCACGGAAACCCTGAAACGACCAGCGCCCGGGAACCGTCCCCGGGCGCCGTCGTCACTAGCCGTCCAACCGTCTAGCCGTTCAGTCCGCCTCCACTTCCTCGGGGAACGGACTGGGCACCGTCCCGGGCACGTGTTCCGGGGGGGGCGGCGGAGGCTGGAAGCCTTCCGGGGGCTCGATCTCGATGTCGTGGTAGCGGTAAATGCCGGTTCCCGCCGGGATGAGATGCCCGATGATGATGTTCTCCTTCAAGCCCAGGAGGTCGTCGCGGGCGCCCCGGATCGCCGCGTCGGTCAGCACCCGGGTGGTCTCCTGGAACGATGCCGCCGAGATGAACGACTGCGTCGTGAGACTCGCCTTGGTGATGCCCAGCAGCAGCGGCTCCCGCACGGCGGGCTTCCCGCCCTTTTTCTGGGTCCGCTCGTTGATCTCGGCGAAGGTGAGCTTGTCCACGTGCTCCCCCTCGAGGAAGTCGGTGTCGCCCGGATCCACGACGCGGACCTTCTGCAGCATCTGACGCACGATGATCCCGATGTGCTTGTCGTTGATCTTCACGCCCTGGAGCCGGTACACCTCCTGCACCTCGTTGAGCAGGTACTCTTGCACCGCCCGCGGGCCCTTGATCCGCAGGATGTCGTGCGGGTTCACGGGCCCCTCGGTGAGGCGGTCGCCCGCCCGCACCCGGTCGCCCTCGTGGACGCGCAGGTGCTTGCCGGCGGGCACCTCGTAGAGCTGGGGCTCGCCCTCTTCGGGGTGCACCCAGATCTCGCGCTTGCCGCGCTTGATGTCGCCGAACCGCACGACGCCGTCGATCTCAGAGATCGTGGCGGGGTCCTTGGGCCGGCGGGCCTCGAACAGCTCGGCCACGCGCGGCAGGCCGCCCGTGATGTCGCGCGTCTTGTACGCCTCGCGTGACACCTTGGCGAGGACCTGGCCCGCGTACACCTCCTGGCCGTCCTCGACCGCGATCTGAGCACCCTCGGGGATGACGAAGTCGCGGAGCCGCTTCTCCTTCTCCCCCTTCTTCTGGATGATCTCGATGTGCGGGTGCAGCTTCTTTTCCCGGTCCTCGATGATCACACGCTGGCGCCGACCCGTGAGCTCGTCGAGCTCCTCGCGGACGGTCTCGTCCTCGACGATGTCGACGAACCGCACCACGCCCGCCACATCGGTCATGATCGGGTTGGTGTACGGGTCCCAGGTGAACAGCACCGAGTCCTTCGCGACCTTGGCGCTGTCCGCCACCATCAGGGTGGCGCCGAGCGGCACGTGGAAGCGCGAATGCACCGCGAGCTTGCCGCCCTCGCCGTGCGATTGGGCCTTGAGGACGAGCTCGCCCTCGTAGCTGGTGACGACCTTCTGATTCTCCGGTGTCTCGACGAACGTCAGCCGGTCGCCGTACTCGATCACACCTTCGACCTTGGTCTTGCGCACCGTCTGCTCGGCGATGCGCGCCGCCGTGCCGCCGATGTGGAACGTCCGGAGCGTGAGCTGCGTGCCTGGCTCGCCGATCGACTGGGCGGCGAGGATGCCGACCGCCTCACCAAGGTCCACCATGTCCATCGTGGCGAGGTTGCGGCCGTAGCACATCCGGCACACGCCGCGCTTCGCCTCGCAGGTGAGGACCGAGCGGATACGCACGGCCTCGATTCCCGCGTCCTCGATCGCCTGCGCGGTCTCCTCGGTGATCAGCTTCCCAGCCTCGACCAGCAGCTTGGGCCGGCCGTCCTCGTCGAGCTCGTGCGGGTCGAGCACTTCGTCGAGCGCCACGTTGCCGACGAGGCGCTCGCGCAGCGGCTCGATGATGTCCTCACCCTCCTTCAGCGCCGACATTTCGAGGCCGAGAATGGTACCACAGTCTTCCTCGGTGATCGTGACGTCCTGCGCCACGTCCACGAGGCGGCGGGTGAGGTAGCCCGCGTCCGCCGTCTTCAGCGCGGTATCCGCGAGCCCCTTCCGTGCCCCGTGCGTCGAGATGAAGTACTCGAGCACGGAGAGACCCTCGCGGAAGTTCGATTTGATCGGGCTCTCGATGATCTCGCCGATGCCGCCGGTGAGCTTCTTCTGCGGCTTCGCCATCAGGCCGCGCATTCCGGCGAGCTGACGGATCTGGTCGCGCGAGCCGCGGCTCCCGGAGTCGAACATCATGAACACCGGGTTGAAGCCGCCCTTGGACCGCTGCATCGTCTTGACCATCGCCTCCGCGATGTCGTTGTTCGCGTGCGTCCAGGCGTCGATCACCTTGTTGTAGCGCTCGCCGAAGGTGATTTGGCCGGTGGCGTAGGCCCGCTGGAACCGCTCGACCCGCGCCTCGGCGTCGTGCAGGAGCGACGTCTTCTCGGCCGGGATCTCGAGGTCCTCGACGCCGATCGAGACGCCACCCATGGTGGCGTAACGGAAGCCGAACTCCTTGAGCTGGTCCAGGAACTGGACCGTGGCCGCGAGCCCGGCGTGCCGGTAGCTCTCGAACACGAGCTCCGAGAGGTCCTTCTTGCGCATGACCTGGTTCTGGAAGCCTTCCCGCCGCAGGCCCTCCGGGAGGATGCTGTTGAAGATGACCCGACCCGCGGTCGTGTAGACCCATTCGCCCGCCGCCTGGTTCCAGAAGTGCAGCGGCGCGTGGTAGACGAGCCACTTGGTCGCGAGGCCCATCTCGAGCTCTGCGAGCGAGCCCACGCGGAGCGCGCCCGACTTCACATCCGGTTGCTCGAAGTCGCTCGGCTCCTTGGTCAGGAAGTAGCACCCGAGCACCATGTCCTGCGACGGCTCGGCGACCGGACGCCCATCCGAGGGCTTCAGGATGTTGTTCGACGAGATCATCAGGAGGCGCGCCTCGAGCTGGCTCTCGAACGAGAGCGGCACATGCACGGCCATCTGATCGCCGTCGAAGTCCGCGTTGAACGCCGCACAGACGAGCGGGTGGATGCGGATCGCCTTCCCCTCCACTAGGACCGGCTCGAACGCCTGGATGCCGAGGCGATGCAGCGTCGGCGCGCGGTTCAGGAGCACCGGGTGATCCTCGATGATCTCCTCGAGGATCTCGTAGACCTCCGGCGACTCCTTCTCCACGATCTTCTTCGCCCGCTTCACCGTCTCGGCGATGCCCTTCTCCACGAGCTTGTGGATGATGAACGGTTTGAACAGCTCCACCGCCATCGCTTTCGGCAGCCCGCACTGGTGCAGCCGCAGCTCCGGACCCACCACGATCACCGAGCGGCCCGAATAGTCCACGCGCTTGCCGAGCAGGTTCTGCCGGAACCGGCCCTGCTTGCCCTTCAGCATGTCGGACAGCGACTTGAGCGGCCGCTTGCCGCGCCCGCGGATCGCCTTGGAGCGGCGGCCGTTGTCGAACAGCGCGTCCACCGCTTCCTGCAGCATCCGCTTCTCGTTCCGGAGGATGACCTCCGGCGCGCGGTGCAGGATCAGCTTCTGCAGCCGGTTGTTGCGGTTGATGACGCGCCGGTACAGGTCGTTCAGGTCCGACGTCGCGAAGCGCCCGCCGTCGAGCGGCACGAGCGGCCGGAGGTCCGGCGGGATGACCGGGACCACGTCCAGGATCATCCACCTCGGGTCGTTGCGACCCTCGCCCGAGTTCCCCGAGTTGCGGAACGCGTCGACGATCTTGAGCCGCTTCAACATCTGTTTCTTGCGATGCTGGCTCGTCTCGGTCGCGACGGCCTCGCGCAGCTCGTCCGCGAGCTTGTCGATGGTGAGCCGCTCGAGCAGCGCCCGTACCGCCGGCGCTCCGATGTCCGCCTTGAAGGCGGCGTCGCCCTCGGTTTTCGCCTTGGCGCGGAGCTCGAGGTAGCGATCCTCGTCGAGCAGCTCCTTCTCCTGCACCTCCTGCTCGCCGGGCTCGATCACGACGTAATTCGTGTAGTAGATCACCCGCTCGAGATCCCGCAGCGTCATGTCGAGCAGATTGCCCATCGGCGAGGGCAGCGTCTTGAAGAACCAGATGTGCGCCACGGGCACGGCGAGCTCGATGTGGCCCATCCGCTCGCGCCGCACCTTGGACAGGGTCACCTCCACGCCGCAGCGGTCGCAGATGACGCCGCGGTAGCGGATGCGCTTGTACTTGCCGCAGTGGCACTCCCAGTCCTTCACCGGGCCGAAGATGCGCTCGCAAAACAGCCCGTCCCGCTCCGGCTTGAAGGACCGGTAGTTGATGGTCTCGGGCTTGGTGACCTCGCCCCACGACCACCAGGTGCGCTGGCCCTGCAGCTCGAGACGCTCCCGCTCCTTCGAGTCCCGCGGGCCCCGGATCTCGTCCGGGGACGCGATGCGGATCTGGATATAGTCAAAGCTCGAGCTCTTCGGCTCGCGCCCGCTCCGGAAATCGATCATCCGAGTCTCCCTCCCCTCACTCTTCAACGTCTTCGGTGGTGCCCAGGGTGACCTTCAAGCCCAGGGCCTGGAGTTCCTTCACCAGCACGTTGAAGGACTCGGGGATGCCGGGTTTCGGCAGGTTCTGCCCCTTCACGATGGCTTCGTACACGCGGCTCCGGCCGTTCACGTCGTCCGACTTGACGGTCAGGATCTCCTGTAGTGTGTGGGCCGCGCCGTAGGCCTCGAGCGCCCACACCTCCATCTCGCCGAACCGCTGGCCGCCGAACTGCGCCTTGCCGGCGAGCGGCTGCTGCGTGACCAGCGAGTACGGCCCGATCGAGCGGGCGTGGATTTTGTCGTCCACGAGATGCGACAGCTTCATCATGTAGATCGAGCCGACGGTGACGTCCGAAGCGAAGAACTCGCCCGACCGCCCGTCACGCAGCTGCGCTTTCCCGGTCGGCGACAGGCCCGCCGCCCGCAGCAGCTCGTTGACGGCCTGGTCCACGTCCGCCTCGGACTTGGGCCCGAGCAGCGCCGCCAGCGCCGGCAAGCCGACTGCCTCGAGCACGTCCTGCGGCTTGCCGTGCTCAAGGAACTTCTCGTTCTCCTTCAGTCCCGTCTTGAGCGCGGCCTTGTCGATCTTCGGAAGCTCGTCCGCCTCGAGACGCGCCTCGTGGAACTCTTTCTCGATCCGCCGCTGCTCGAGCTGCCGCTCGGCGAGCTCCTTCGCCGCGAACTTGAGGAAGTCCACGACGCGGTGGTGCACCTCGCGCGTCTCCGGCGAGACCGCCCGGTGGCCGAGCAGGCCGATCCCGGCGGTCGTGATGTGCGACGTCCCGCCGTTCATGGACGGCAGGCGCCGCAGATCGTCGGCGATTTGCCGGACCGTGTCCGAGTCGAGCCCCGGCAGCCGCACGCCGAGCTGCAACGCGTCCGCGGCCCAGGTGAGACCGGCCAGGCGCAGCAGCACGCCGATCTCGGTCTCGTCCGCACCCTGGAACACGGGCGTGTTCGCCTCAAAGCCCAGGACGCGCGCGGCCCACCCCAGGTGAGTCTCGAGGATCTGGCCGACATTCATCCGCGAGGGCACGCCCAGCGGATTGAGCACGATGTCGACCGGCGTCCCGTCGGGGAGGAACGGCATGTCCTCCTCCGGCACGATGCGCGCGATGATGCCCTTGTTCCCGTGACGACCCGCCATCTTGTCGCCGACCGAGATCTTGCGCTTCTCGGCGACGTACACCTTGACGAGCTGGATCACGCCCGGCGGGAGCTCGTCCGGCTGCAGGATCTTGTCGATCTGGTCCTCGGATTTCTCCTCGATCTTGGCGCGCTCGGCCTGCGCGGCGTCGAGCACCGCGCGGATCCGCTCGTTCACCGGCTTGTTCGCGACGCGCAGCGTCTTCAGGTCGACGTCCGCGAAGTTGATCTCGGCGAGCTGCGGCTTCGCGAGCTTCGTGCCCGCCGGCAGGTACTCCTCGACGGTTCCGGCCTTGAGCATCAGGCCCACTTCCTGGTTCGCGAGCAGGTCCCGCAGCTCGGCAAACATCGCCTCCGAAATCCGGGCTTTCTCGTCCGCCTCGAGCCGGCGCACCTCCCCGATCCGCTCGCCGCGGTCCTTCTCCACGACCTGATCCTCGATGCGGGAGAAGATCTTCACGTCAATGACGACGCCCTCCATCCCGGGCGGCACCTTGAGCGACGAGTCCTTCACGTCCTTCGCCTTCTCGCCGAAGATCGCGGTGAGGAGCTTCTCTTCGGGAGAGAGCTCCGTCTCACCCTTGGGCGTGATCTTGCCGACCAGGATGTCGCCCGCCTTGACGTGGGCGCCGATGCGGACGATGCCCCGCTCGTCCAGGTCGACGAGGGACTCCTCGGCGACGTTCGGGATCTCGCGCGTGATCTCCTCGCGGCCGCGTTTCGTGTCCCGGACGTGCAGCTCGAGCTCCTGGATGTGGATCGACGAATACACGTCGTCCTTCACGAGACGCTCGGAGAGCACGATCGCGTCTTCGAAGTTGTGCCCGTACCACGGCATGAATGCGACCAGCACGTTCGCCCCGAGGGCGAGCTCACCCCGGTCGGTCCCCGCTCCGTCGGCGACGATCTGCCCCGCCTTCACCTTCTGGCCCACCTGCACCAGCGGCCGCTGGTTGATGGCCGTGTCCTGGTTGGTGCGCCAGAACTTCTTCAGGCGGAAGCGATCGTGCTGCTTCAACCGGGCGAGCGGATGGTCCCCCGCCTTGGCGTCTTCTTCGCCCGTGTCGATGATGATCTCATCGGCGGTGACGCGGGTGACGAGCCCGGAGCGCCGGGCAATGACCACCGCACCCGAGTCGCGCGCCACCCTCTCCTCCAGCCCGGTCCCAACCAGCGGCGCCTGCGGGAAGAGCAATGGGACCGACTGGCGCTGCATATTCGACCCCATGAGCGCGCGGTTCGCGTCGTCGTGCTCGAGGAACGGGATCAGCGCCGCCGCGATCGACACGAGCTGCTCCGGCGCCACGTCCATGAAGTCGATCTTATGCGCCGGCAAGAGGGGGTAGTCGTCCCGCTTGCGGCACAGCACCAGCTCGTCCGCGAAATGGCCGTCCTCGGTGAGGTGGGCGTTCGCCTGCGCCACCGCGTACTCCTCCTCCTCCGACGCCGACAGCCAGCGGATCTCGTCGGTCACTTTTCCGTTCTTCACGACGCGGTACGGAGTCTCGATGAAACCCAGGTCGTTGACGCGCGCATAAGTTGAGAGGCTCGTGATGAGCCCGATGTTCGGGCCTTCCGGCGTCTCGATCGGGCACATCCGGCCGTACTGACTGTAGTGCACGTCGCGCACCTCGAAGCCGGCGCGCTCGCGCGTCAGACCGCCGGGCCCGAGGGCCGACAGACGGCGCTTGTGCGTCAGCTCCGCGAGCGGATTCGTCTGGTCCATGAACTGCGATAGCTGTGAGCTGCCGAAGAACGCCTGGATCACGGCGCTCACCGTTCGCGCATTCACGAGGTCGTCCAGCGTGATCCGCTCGGGATCGTTGTTGATGCTCATCCGCTCCTTGATCAGCCGCGCCATACGCGACAGGCCGACCGAGAACTGGTTCGCGATCAGCTCGCCCACCGAGCGCACCCGGCGGTTGCCGAGGTGGTCGATGTCGTCGGTGTAGCCGCGTCCCTCGCGCAGCTCGATCAGGTACCGAATGATCGCGATGAAGTCGTCCTCCGTCAGGACCGTGTGATCCTTCGCGACGTTCACCTTGAGCCGTTGGTTGATCTTGTAGCGGCCCACACGCCCCAGGTCGTATCGCTTGGGGTGGAAGAACAGCCGCTCCAGCGCCTGCCGCGCAGTCTCGAGATTGGGTGCCTCGCCCGGCCGCAGCAGGGCGTAGATCTGCTCCAGGGCCTCGGCCTCCGACCGCGTCGGGTCCTTCGCCAGCGTGTTCTTGATGAGCGGCGACTCGCTGCGCCCGGGTGGGAGCAGTACCTCTACCTTGGTCACCGCCGCCTTGAGGAGCTTTTTCTTGAGCGTGTCGGAGAGCTCCCGCCCCGCCTCGGCGAGCACCTCTCCGGTCTCCGGGTCGGCGACATCGAAGGCGAGGACGTGCGCGCCCTGGCGCTCGCGTGTCGTGGTCGGCTGCGCCTCGTCACGTAGATCGAGCGACGTATAGCCCGCGAACACCTTCACTTTCTGGATGCCGGCGCGCCGGAAGGTGTTGAACTTCTCGAGGGTCAGCTCGTCGCCGACCTTGCCGAGCGGCTCTCCCTTCTTGTTCTCCGGGTCGGGCACGTCCGCCGCGAGCAGAGTGCCCAGGACTTCGCGCTTTTGGGCACGGCCCTCGAGCTTGCCCGTAATGTCGATCTCTTTGGTGGCGTAGAACAGCTTCAGGATATCGGCGTTCGTGCCGTAGCCGAACGCGCGCAGCAGGGCCGTCGCCGGAAATTTCTTCTTCTTGTCGATGTGGACGTAGATCACGTCGTGAATGTCGATCGTGAACTCGACCCAGGAGCCACGGAACGGGATGATCCGTGCCGAGAACAGGCGCTGGCCGTTGGGGTGGATGCTCTCCTCGAACACGACGCCCGGCGAGCGGTGCAACTGCGACACGATCACCCGCTCGGCGCCGTTGATGACGAAGGTGCCCAGCGGTGTCAGGATCGGCAGCTCGCCGAGGTAGACTTCCTTCTCGATGATGTTCTTCGGCCGCTTGGTCTTGGTGGTCTCCCCGACCTCCTCCATGACCACGAGCTGCAGCGTCGCCTTGAGCGGGACCGAGTACGTCATGTCCCGCTCGATGCACTCCTCGACCGAATACTTCGGCTCCCCGAGCGCGTACTTCACGAACTCGAGGGAGTAGTTCCCGTTCACGTCCTGGATCGGGAACACATCCTTGAACACCCGCTCAAGCCCGACGTCCGCCCGCTCGGCGCCCTTCCCGTCCGGCTGCAGCAGCGACTGGAACGCGCGTGTCTGGATGTCCAGGAGGTGCGGCATCGGCATCCCCTGGTCGAGCTTGGCGAACGAAAGCACCGGCAGCGTCTTTGTCATGTCGAAACCTCAGTCAAACGCGAAAGGCCCCGCCTCCCCCACCCGGTACCGCGGACGGGGGCGGAGAGAGGGGCTCGTGGAAGCGAGCAGGAGTGTGTCAAATCCGCGCATGGCGTCGACCAAAGAAGACCCGAGTCTCGGCCGACGGGCCCCCGTGGCCCGCGGCGTCAACCGCAGCGTCTACTTCAGTTCGACGACGGCGCCCTGGGCTTCGAGCGTCTTCTTGATCTCTTCGGCTTCCTGCTTGGATACGCCTTCCTTCACGGTTCCGGGCGCGCCCTCCACCAGGTCCTTGGCCTCCTTCAGGCCCAGGTTGGTGATCGCCCGGACCTCCTTGATGACCTGGATCTTCTTCTCACCGCCGCTCTTCAAGACGACCGTGAACTCGGTTTGCTCTTCGGCCGCGGGCGCGGCGGCACCCCCGCCCGCCGCGCCACCGGCGGCCGGAGCCGCCGCTACAGGCGCCGCGATCGTCACGCCGAACTTCTCCTTGAACTTCTCGATCAGCTCGGCGAGCTCCACCACCGACAGGTTGCCGATGGCTTCGATGATATCGTCGATGCTCATACTCGTCTGAGTCGCCATTGTCCCTGGTCTCCTACCCGGTTAAGAAGCGGCGCTCCCGCCCACGGAGCGCTTGGTCCGGAGCGCCTCGAGGGCACCCACCATGGTCATCAGCAAGCCGTTCAACGCCCCGACGAAGCCGGCCATCGGCGCCTGCAGCGCCCCCCCCAGCTGGGCGAGGAGCTCCTTCCGCGTCGGCAGGCTCGCCAGCCGCTTGACTTGGTCGGGCGTCACCGCCCGCCCCTCGACCAGGCCGGCCTTGATCGCGGGCTTCTCGAACTCCTTCGCGAAGTCCGCCAGGACCTTGGCGGCCGACACCGGGTCCGGCCCGGCGAGCACCAGCGCCGTGGGGCCGGCGAGGTGTGGCGCGAGCCCGGCCGCGCTCGTGTCCCCGAGGGCTCGCAGCGCCAGCGTGTTCTTCACCACCACGTACTCGACGCCCGCCGCCCGCAGGCGGCGCCGCAGCTGGGTCAGCTTCGCGACGTCGAGGCCCGTGAAGTCGGTGACGTACACGGTCGGGGAGCGGCGCAGGCGGTCCGCCAACGCCGTCACCAGCTGCTGCTTCTGCGCCTTGGTCCTGATCATCCAAACACCGCCGGATCGAGCGGGACACCGGGCCCCATCGTGCTCGACACCGTCACCGACCGGATGTAGTGGCCCTTCGCCGCGGGGGGCTTCGCCCGCACAATCGCCTCCATGAAGGCCTGGAGATTCTGGTCCAGCGCCTCGGACGTGAACGACTTCTTGCCGATCGGCGCGTGGATGATGCCGGTCTTGTCCACCCGGAACTCGATCTTCCCGGCCTTCAACTCCTTCACCGCCCGCGCCACATCCATGGTCACCGTGCCGGCCTTGGGATTCGGCATCAGGCCCCGGGGCCCGAGCACCTTCCCGAGGGGCCCGAGCTGACCCATCACGTCGGGCGTCGCCACGATCACGTCGGTGTCGAGCCACCCCTCCTTGATCTTCTGCACGTATTCGACGCCCACGTAATCCGCGCCCGCCGCCTCGGCCTCCTTGGCCTTGTCGCCCTGCGCGATCACCAGCACCCGGATCTTCTTCCCCGTGCCGTGCGGCAGACTAACCGTGCCGCGGACGATCTGGTCGGCGTGTTTCGGATCGACGCCCAGGCGCACCGCGATGTCTACCGACTCGTCGAACTTCGCGTACGCCGTCGCCTTCACCTTGTCCACGGCTTCGCGCGCGGTGTGGAGCTTCCGGGGCTCGAGCATGCCGACCGCGGCGCGGTACCGCTTGCCGTGCGCGCGCATCAGTCCTCCACCTCGAGACCCATCGACCGGGCGGTCCCCGCCACCATTCTCATCGCTGCCTCGATGTCGTTCGCATTGAGATCGGGCATCTTGATCTCCGCGATTTTCTTAACCTGCGCCCGCGTGAC
Organism: Gemmatimonadales bacterium; assembly: GCA_035763805.1. Lineage (GTDB taxonomy): Bacteria > Gemmatimonadota > Gemmatimonadetes > Gemmatimonadales > GWC2-71-9 > DASUAL01. The sequence continues at coordinate 1,404 of DASUAL010000046.1, read as the reverse complement.
CTTCCCCACCTTCTGGCGGTTCGACGTGGGCGAGCCCTTCTCGATACCGGCTTCCTTCTTGAGGAGGACGGCCGCCGGCGGCGTCTTGGTGATGAAGGTGAACGTCCGGTCCTTGAAAATCGTGACTTCGACCGGCGTGATCATCCCCATCTGGCTCTGGGTCCGCGCGTTGAACTGCTTCACGAACTCCATGATGTTGACGCCATGGGGCCCGAGCGCGGTCCCGACCGGCGGGGCGGGCGTCGCCTGTCCCGCGGGAACCTGAAGCTTCACGACTGCAGCAATCGCCTTGGCCATCTGATCCTCAGTGCGCCTTCAGCTGCAAGTAATCCAGCTCTACCGACGTCGGTCGGCCGAAGAGCGAGACCGCGACGCGGACCTTGCCCTTGTCCGGGATCACCTCTTCCACCGTGCCCGAGAAATCCGAGAACGGCCCCTCGGTGATCTCCACGACCTGGCCCACCAGGAAGGGGATCTGCTCCTGGGGCTCCTCTTCCTTGACCGCTTCCTCGATGCCGAGCAGCCGGTTCACCTCGTCGGGCCGGAGCGGCATCGGCATCCGACCCGTCCCGACGAACTTGATCACGCCTTGAATGCCGTTGATGACGTGGATCGTCTCTTGATTCAAGACCATGTTCACGAGCACGTAGCCCGGATAGATCTTGCGCTCCACCGTCACCTTCTTGCCGTTCTTGATCTCCACCACGTCCTGGGTGGGGACCAGGGCCTGCCGGATCGGCTTCTCCTCGTCGGGTCGCGGATCGTCCGTAATGCGCCGAGCGATCAGCGACCGCACCTTGTTCTCGTGCCCCGCGGTCGTCTGAATCGCGTACCAGCGGTGCTCCGACATCAGAACAGCTTCGCGACCAGGGTGACGAGCACGAACTGCAGCACCATGTCCATCAGCCCGATCAGGAACCCCGTCACGAGCACGAAGACGATGATGACGCCCGTCGCCTTCTTGAGTTCGTCCCAAGTGGGCCAGGTCACCTTGCGGATTTCCGCGCGCACCTCGCGCAGGAAGTCCGCCACCCGGCCCACCCAGTTCCGCTTCTGGGCGGCGATCGCTTCCGTCGCCACGGCTACTTCGACTCCTTGTGCGCCGTCTGCTTGTTGCACCGCGGGCAGTATTTCTTCCACTCCACCCGCTCGGGATGCTTGCGCCGGTTCTTTGTGGTGAAGTAGTTCCGGCTCTTACAGGCGGTGCACTCCATGATGACGTTTTCCCGCGGCATAGGCGTCTATTTCGAGATTTTCGTGACGACGCCCGCGCCCACGGTGCGGCCGCCCTCGCGGATCGCGAACCGCAGCTGCTCCTCCATCGCGATCGGCGTGATCAGCTCGATCGTCATCTTCGTGTTGTCCCCCGGCATCACCATCTCCACCCCCGCCGGCAGCTCCACC
>DASUAL010000045.1:0-2135 GCA_035763805.1 Gemmatimonadales bacterium | reverse complement strand
GTTCATCGTGGGGGGAACGGGAAGGCGCCATTGGCGATTGGCCGTTAGCAGATACACGGCCTCCCGCGTGACTGGGGCGCGGAACGGGAAGTCCGCGTCCGTGAGATCAGGGAACAGCTCTCGAAACGCGCGCGGGTTGACCACGGCGCCGGAAAGGGAATGCTCGCCCAGCGCTTCCGCCTTCTCGAGCACGCCGACAGTGAGTTCCGTGCCATCCTGCCTGGCGAGCTTGGCGAGCTCGATCGCGCAGGCCAGCCCGGCCGGCCCCGCGCCCACCACGAGCACGTCCAGCTCCATGCGATCGCCGGCACCGGGTGCGCCCACTGGTAGAAGGAGCCGGTCGAGCGGCAGCGGAGGCTGGAAGGCAGCGGGGACGATCATCCATGCAGCTTTCGGATCTCTTCGGTCAGCTTGGGAACCACGTCGAACAGATCACCGACAATTCCGTAGTCCGCCACCTTGAAGATCGGCGCGTCCTTGTCCTTGTTGATCGCGACGATGACCTTGGAGGTGCGCATCCCCGCGAGGTGCTGGATCGCACCCGAGATACCCACCGCGATGTAGAGGGTCGGGCTCACCGTCTTCCCCGTCTGACCCACCTGATCGCCGTGCGGCCGCCAGCCCGCGTCCACCACGGCGCGCGACGCGCCCACCGCCGCCCGTCCGCCGAACGCTCCGGCGAGCGCTTCCAGCACCTTGAAGTTCGCCGGCTCCTTCAAGCCGCGACCTCCCGAGATCACGATCGATGCTTCGGCGACGTCGACCGCTCCCGCCACGGCCGCCTTGATCTGTTTCACGACCACGCGGTCACCGCCGCCGCGCACGTCCACGGGCGCGGTCTCCTGCGAGCCCGCCCGAGGCCGCTCGACCGGTGTAAAGACGTTGGGTCGCAGCGACACGACCGCGGGGTTGCCCGTGATCTTGAGCTTGAGCAGCGCCTTCCCCGCGTACACCGGGTGGATCACCGTCACCGCGCCACTCTCGACCGCGACGTCGGTGACGTCCTGCGCCAGCGGGACGTCTAGCCGCGCCGCCACGCGCGGAGCGAGATCCCTCCCCATGGCGCTCGCCGCGAACACCACGGCAGCGTACCCGCCGCCCTTGGCGCGATCGGCGAGGACCTGGCTGTATCCCTCCGGGGCGTACATCGCGAACGCGCTATTAGTCAGCGTGATCACCAGGTCCGCACCGAATCCACCGAGCCGGTCCGCCCCCTTCACGGCACCGCCAGCGAGCGCGAGCGCCTCGACGGTGCCGCCGAGCGCGTCGGCGAGCCGCCGCGCGCCGGTGACCACCTCGTGAGACACCTTGCGCAACACCCCGTCGCGCTGCTCGAGCACCGCGAGGACGTTCGTCACAGGACCTTGGCTTCCTCGCGGAGCAGGCGCACGAGCTCGGGCACCGCTGCAGGGCCTTCGCCCACGATCTTGCCTTCTTGGCGATCGGGTGGCGCGGTCAGCGCCATCGCCTCGAGCCGCCCCGCGCCCAGCGTCCTGGGCTTCACGTCCAGGGGTTTCTTCTTCGCCGCCATGATCCCCTTGAGGGCCGGGTAGCGGGGCTCGTTCAGGCCCTTGTCGGTCGTCAGGACCGCGGGGAGCGGAAACTCCACCACCTCGAGCCCGCCCTCGATTTCGCGCTCCGCCGTGCCCTTGCCGCTCTCGATCTCGAGGTGGGCGATCGCCGTGACGCATGGCAAGCCCAGGAGCTCCGCTACCATGGGCCCGATCTGATGGTTGTAGTCGTCGATCGCCATCTTGCCGAAGAGGATGAGGTCGTAGCCGCCCTCCTTGAGCTCCGCGGCAAGCGTTTTGGCCACTTCGAGGCCGTCCGCCGGGATCTTGTCAGTCTGGAGCAGGACTCCCCGGTCCGCCCCCATGGCGAGCGCCGTGCGGATGGTCTCCTGGGCGGCGGCTGGCCCCAGCAACACGATCACGACCTCGCCCGCCCCGCCTTGCTCCTTCCGCCGCAGCGCCTCTTCCACCGCGAACTCATCATAGGGATTGAGGACGAACTTGACGCCCGCCTCGTCGAGCGATTTCCGGTCCGAGGCTATCTTCACGCGCGTCTCCGAGTCGGGGACGCGTTTGACGCACACCGCGATTTTCATGGAATGACAAACAAACCCCTCGGCTTGC
>DASUAL010000044.1:0-2909 GCA_035763805.1 Gemmatimonadales bacterium | reverse complement strand
GCAGACCGGCTCGACCCGCGGCAACGTGGTGAGCGGCCTCGTCGTGGCGCTCGCCCCGTTTGCGCAGGCCAACCACGTCGCCTACGGGGTGTTCGGCGTGGCCAGCAACGTGCTCGCGGTCACCCCCGGCGCGGGCTTCACCGAGATCAGCGAGCAGCCCTCCGGGGAAACCATCCGCGCGGATCTTCAAGCGGAATGGGCGCCGAACGACAACACGATCGACGCGAGCTGGGCCCCGTCGATGAACGCCGGGGCGTTGGGTGTGGAAATCAAGGCGGCCACAGGCGCAGGGCCCGGGGTGGATGCGGCGCAGTCGACCGTGAGTGCGGCGCCGAACCCGATCACGGCGGGGAGCGGGATGTCGACGATCACAGTGACGGTACGGGATGGGACGGGCGCCCCGGTCAGCGGCGCGACGGTGGGGCTGGCGGCCACGGGGAGCGGCAACACGCTGACGCCGCCCGCTGGCCCCACCGACGCGAACGGGGTGGCCACCGGGACCCTCAGCTCCACCGTGGCCGGCGACAAGACGGTCTCCGCCACGGCGAACGGCACGACGATCACGCAGACGGCGGTGGTGACGGTGAATCCGGGGCCGGTGTCGGCGGCGCAATCGACGGTGAGTGCGGCGCCGAGCACGATCGCCGCCGGCACGGAGACCTCGACGATTACCGTGACCGCCAAGGATGCCAACGGCAACCGCATCAGCGGGGCCACGGTGGGGCTGGCGGCCACGGGGAGCGGGAACACCGTGACGCAGCCCGGAGGCCCGACGGACGTGAACGGGGTGGCGACGGGGACGCTGCGCTCCACGGTAGAGGAAGCCAAGACGGTGTCCGCGACGGTGAACGGCACCCTGATTACGCAGACGGCGACGGTCACGGTGACAACGGCGACGGCGATCTTCGTGGGGGCCGGGGATATCAGCAGCTGTGGCAACAACAACGACGAGGCGACCGCCGCGCTGCTCGACAACATCGCGGGCACCGTGTTTACCGCGGGCGACAACGTGTACCCCGACGGTACCGAGCAGCAGTTCGCGACCTGCTACGATCCCACCTGGGGCCGTCACAGGGCTCGCACGCAGCCGTCTGCCGGGAACCACGATTACCACACGACCCAGCCGTACGACGCCGCCGGGTATTTCCGCTATTTCGGCGCGGCCGCGGGCGACTCGACCCAGGGGTACTACAGCTACGACCTCGGCAGTTGGCACATCATCGCGCTCAACAGCAACATCAGCATGAGCGTCGACTCCGCGCAGGAGCAGTGGCTGCGCGCCGATCTCGCCGCCAGCCAGAAGACGTGCACGCTGGCGTACTGGCATCACCCGCGCTTCAGCTCCGGCAGTCACGGCAACTCCAACGCCCCGCTACCCCTCTGGCAGGCGTTGTATGACGCCAATGCGGACCTCATCCTGGTCGGCCACGATCACGACTACGAGCGGTTCGCGCCGCAGACGCCGGCCGGAGCGGCGGATCCCGTGCGCGGCATCCGCCAGTTCGTGATCGGGACGGGGGGCGCGGACCTCCGCGGCTTTAGAGCGACACCCATGGCGAACAGCGAGGTGCGAAACAGCGACACCTTCGGCGTGCTGAAGCTCACCCTACACGCGACGGGCTACAATTGGGAATTCGTCCCCGTTGCGGGGCAGACCTTCACCGACTCGGGCAGCGGAGCGTGCCATTGAGGCCGCACGGCACGCCGCCGCTGGGCTGTCTCGATGGGGGGTGACCCAGATCACCGGCGCGCCCGGTATGTTTGGACCGATGCGCGCATCCATCTGGACAACCGATATCGTATACGCAGGCCTGCTGGGCGGGGCGCTTCTGGGGTGTCGATCCCGCACGACGGACGATGCGTTCCTCGCCACCCGCGTACCCGTGGCGCGCCTCGATTCCGTACTCAGGGCAGCCGACAGCGTACGGCTGCCGCTCGCCGACGCTCGCACGCTGTTCGAGGTCCTCCAGGACGTCAGGCTCGCCGTGAACCTGCCTCGCGACACGATGACCATTGCGGAGATTCTGGCGTGGGCTCGGGCCGAGCACGCGCGCACGGAGCGCGCGAACGCGGAAGCGACGGCAGTCGAGCGGGCGCGCGAAGAGGGTCTCAAGCGGCAACTCGACTCCCTGCTCGCCGTAACGGTGCTCAGCAAGCGCTATGTGCCGAAGGACCCCGACGCGGAACGTTATGAGGACTACATCTCGCTGACGCTCGCGTACCGCAACACAGGGACAAAGGCTATCCGCGCCTTCCAAGGTGACGTCACGTTCCTCGACGCCCTGGGAGACACGATTTACAGTGCGCATCTCAAGGTGGATGGGCCGCTTGCTCCCGGACGCACGCAGCGAGAGCCGGGACGGATCATCAAGTACAACCCGCTCAGGATCGAGCACCAGCGGCTACGAAACACGGTACTGAGCGAGATGAAGGTGGCGTGGCAGTCCAGCGACGTGACCTTCACCGACGGCAGTCGCGTCAGTCTCGCGGGCGATCCCGAAGCACCGTAGATCGTCTCCCCCTCCCCTCCTGCTGGCCCGCTATCTCCAACCCGCTGACAGGCGTAGAGCAGGTGTCACAAGTGTGCCAGCACATGGCCACGGTCGTAGGCGAAGCGAACGCGAACGCGCAACCCCTTTGGAAATGGCACGTTTCGTGCCCCCCTCCAAGCCGGCATGCGCATCGTCCAGACGCCCCCAGGCGCCCGCCGAGCCCCAAGCGCCATGGTCCTGGGCCTGGCTGCTCTGCTGGCAACCTGCCGGAGCGATGTGGTTTCCCCGCCCGGCGGTCCGCGCGCGCCCTCCGCCCCCGAGTCCCTGCGGCAGTTTCATAGTGATTCCGTGACGCTCCTTGCGACGGGGGCGTCCGCGAATGACGGCGTCGTGGTCGTTCAGGGTACCGTCAACGAT
>DASUAL010000043.1:0-8677 GCA_035763805.1 Gemmatimonadales bacterium | reverse complement strand
CGAATTAAACCACATGCTCCACCGCTTGTGCGGGCCCCCGTCAATTCCTTTGAGTTTCAGCCTTGCGGCCGTACTCCCCAGGCGGGACACTTACTGCGTTAGCGACGGCACCGAGGGGGTCGCTCCCCCCGACGCCTAGTGTCCATCGTTTACGGCGTGGACTACCAGGGTATCTAATCCTGTTTGCTCCCCACGCTGTCGCGCCTCAGCGTCAGCAACGGCCCAGCAGAACGCCTTCGCCACTGGTGTTCTTCCCGATCTCTACGCATTCAACCGCTACACCGGGAATTCCATCTGCCTCTACCGTGCTCGAGCCCGCCAGTCTTACCGGCAGCCCCGCAGTTGAGCCGCGGGATTTCACCGGCAACTTAACGGGCCGCCTACGCGCCCTTTACGCCCAGTGATTCCGGACAACGCTCGCACCCTCCGTATTACCGCGGCTGCTGGCACGGAGTTAGCCGGTGCTTCCTTTGGAGGTACCGTCACCCAGGGTCCCCTATTCGAGGCCCTGTATTCGTTCCCCCTGACAGTGGTTTACAACCCGAAGGCCGTCATCCCACACGCGGCGTCGCTGCGTCAGCCTTGCGGCCATTGCGCAATATTCCCCACTGCTGCCTCCCGTAGGAGTCTGGGCCGTGTCTCAGTCCCAATGTGGCTGGCCATCCTCTCAGACCAGCTACCCGTCGTCGCCTTGGTGGGCCGTTACCCCACCAACTAGCTGATAGGCCGCGAGGCCCCCCACCGGCGCAACCTTGCGGCTGCTTTCCTCACCCAGGGATGCCCCCGAATGAGGATATGCGGTATTACCCGGCCGTTGGGCCGGCTATCCCCCACCGTTGGTCAGGTTCCTCACGTGTTACGCACCCGTCTGCCACTGAACTGGAGTTGCCCCCAGTCCCGTCCGACTTGCATGTGTTAGGCACGCCGCCAGCGTTCGTCCTGAGCCAGGATCAAACTCTCCAATGAATGAAGAATTCGAACAGCTCGAACCGAACGACTAGTGTTCGTATGTCGTCCGAATCACGTCAGAGTTGAACCCCATGGCGCCACGCGTCTGACCGCGCGACGCTCGTATCGGGGCCGCACTCCACACGCTCGATCATCAGTTCTCAAAGAGCCACGCGCGACAAAAGGTCGTACGCAGACACCAAAGCTAACCGGACGTGACGACCCGAGTCAAGGGGGTCTGCCACTTGAAGATACGCGCGAAATCGGCGGGCGACACAGCCCAGCGGTCCGCGCATCCCAAACTGCATCCGTAATAATGCCGCGCGGGGCGAACCGACGCTACCTGGGCCATTCTTCGACGACGAGGATAGCGGAGAGCCGGATGGTGGGCCACATTGAGGCATGGCCGCCCAGTCCGCCGAGCATCGCGAGCAACCGGACCGCCGCAGCGGTGGCGACCGTCGTCGGGTGATCGTGGTCGTGACGGAGAATCGGCGGTCCGGAACGGATCGCCGGCAGGAGGACCGCCGCGCGCCCGAGAGCGTCGGCGAGCACATCCGCAACGCGCTCGCGCTGATCACCCAGGTCGCGGACTCCGACGAGCTCGACGACGAGCACCGCCGCGACCTCGATGCGGCGATGTTCCGCTTGCGGTTCGCGCTGGACCAGCTGGAACGGGGCACCCGCCCCTAGGACCCGTCGCTCGGCGGGTTCTCCGACAACAGCGCTCGCGCTTCGTCGGCGTCCTCGCGGGCGACCAGGAACTGCACCGGACCTGTGGCGAGGTTGAAGCCGCCCGGGAATCGGCCGACGCCGAGCAGATCCTGGACCCCCTCCCCCTTCGTGACGAAGGGAATGCCGGCGGACTCGAGCAGCGCTTTCGCCATGGCGACGGCGACGGGATCCCCCGCAGCGAATACGGGAACGAGGTCGATCTTCTCCATCGCGCTACCTCGGCAATGCGCCCGGGAGGATTCGAACCATACGCCGCGCGCGGGACCGTCCGCCACCGGGCATGGCGAGAGGTCGAATCGCGAGCCACATTTGAGCCATGTCCCCTTCCCCGACCCAGCCCCGCGACACCCGGGGCCGACGGCTGCACCCGGATCGCCGCAAGGCCGGAGAGCGGCGCGGCGGCGATCGCCGCGAGCCCGGCCCCCACTGGACCGGTCAGGAGCGGATGCTGGTCCTCGTGGACGCGGAGCGTCGTACCCGCACCGAACGGCGGCTCACCGCTGGGCGACGCGTCGCGGCGGAGCGTCGCAGCGGGGTTGAGCGGCGGGGGCAGACGGTGAGCGATCACATTCGCAACGCGCAACAGCGGATCGCGCACGTCGCGGAGTCCGCCCACCTGGCCGACGAACTCCGCGGCGACTTGGACAGGGCGTGGTTCAGGCTGCGGCTCGCGCTGGACCAGCTGGAGGAGGCCGGAGCCTCAAGGGCAGATCGGGCTTCGCGATGACCACGGGCCGCGGGATCCCACTTCGGCCATGCGCCCGGGAGGATTCGAACCTCCGACCAACAGCTTAGAAGGCTGCTGCTCTATCCACCTGAGCTACGGGCGCCGAACCACTAGCGCGCAGACGCACAGACGCGCCGTAATCTAGTGAGTCCGGAGTGGTTCCGCTGTATTTCCCGACCGGGCCAATCACGTAGATTGTTGTCCAGATGGAGACCAAGCTCAGATACGATCTCGCCGCCGAGCCGCGGCCCAGCGCACCGCCCGCCGGAGCTCCCGAACGAGCGCTGCGCGTGCATCCCAGCTCCGAGCGGAACCCGGGCATCCCCCTCGACCTCGACGTGATCCGCGCGCTGCGCGTGAACCGCAGCGCGGTCGAGCGGCGCGCCGCAACCATCCCCACGCGCCGCACGGTCAAGAAGGAATGGCAGGCGGCCTGGTTGCTCCGCGCGATCACGTGTATCGACCTCACTACCCTCCAGGGCGACGACACCCCGACCAACGTGCTGCGGCTGTGCGCGAAGGCGCAGCACCCGGTCCGCAACGACATCCTCGAGGCGCTCGGCGCCACCGAGCTCGGTATCAGAGTGGGGGCCGTGTGCCTGTACCACGCGTTCGTCCCGCTCGCTGTCGAAGCGCTCGCAGGCTCCGGGATTCCGGTCGCCGCCGTCTCGACGGGCTTCCCCGCGGGGCTCAATCCCCTGCCCCAGCGGATCGAGGAGATCAGGGCCTCGGTCGCCGCGGGCGCGAGCGAGATCGACGTCGTGATTACACGCGCGCACGCGCTCGCGGGCGACTGGGAAGCCCTGCATGACGAAGTCCGCGCGTTCCGCGACACGTGTGGGGGCGCGCACATGAAGGTCATCCTCGGCACGGGCGACCTCGCCACGCTCGTGAATGTGGCGCGTGCGAGCATGGTCGCGATGATGGCGGGCGCGGACTTCATCAAGACATCCACCGGCAAGGAGACGGTGAACGCCACCCTCCCGGTCGGCGTCGTGATGACCCGCATGATCCGCGAGTACCACGAGCGCACCGGCTACGCGGTGGGTTTCAAGCCGGCTGGTGGGATCCGGGCGGCCAAGACGGCGCTGCAGTGGCAGGTCCTGATGAAGGAAGAGCTGGGCGATCGCTGGCTCCGGGCGGATCTGTTCCGGATCGGCGCGTCGAGCCTCCTCACCGACATCGAGCGCCAGCTCGAGCACTTCGTCACCGGGCGCTACTCGGCGGCACACCGCCACCCGATGGTATGAAAAACGGGAAGCGGGATGCGTAGCTAGGAGAACAGCATGACGACGGTGAGCGAGATCTTCGAGACGATGGCCTACGGGCCCGCCCCCGAGAGCGACAAGCAGGCGCTCGACTGGATCGCCAAGCACGGCGGGCAGCTCGGACTGTTCATTGGCGGGCGCTGGACCAACGGCACGGGCAGCGAGCGGCTCGACGTCATCAACCCCGCCACCGCGGCCCACCTCGCCCGCGTGACGCAGGCGGGAGCGGCCGATGTGGACGCGGCGGTCGTAGCGGCGCGCAAGGCCTTTCCCGCGTGGTCCGGGCTCTCCGGGCACGCCCGCGCGCGCTACCTGTACGCCCTGGCGCGCGAGGTGCAGAAGCACGCGCGACTGCTCGCGGTCCTCGAGAGCCTCGACAACGGCAAGTCGATCCGCGAGACGCGCGACTTGGACATCCCACTCGTAGCGCGCCACTTCTACCATCACGCCGGCTGGGCGCAACTGCTCGAGTCGGAGTTCGCCGGATACCGCCCCGTCGGGGTCGTGGGGCAGATCATCCCGTGGAACTTCCCCCTGCTGATGATGGCGTGGAAGGTCGCGCCGGCGCTCGCCGCTGGGAGCACGGTCGTTTTGAAGCCCGCCGAGTTCACGCCGCTGACTGCGCTGTGTCTGGCCGAGATCGCGCACCATGCGGGGCTGCCGGCCGGCGTGCTGAACGTGGTCACAGGCGACGGCCGGACGGGCGAGCTCATCGTCAAGCACGCCGGCGTCGACAAGATCGCCTTCACCGGCTCGACCGAGGTGGGCCGGATCATCCGCAAGGCGACCGCCGGCTCCGGGAAAAAGCTCTCGCTCGAGCTCGGCGGGAAGAGTCCATTCATCGTGTTCGACGACGCCGATTTGGACAGCGTGGTCGAGGGCGCGGTGGACGCGATCTGGTTCAACCAGGGGCAGGTGTGCTGCGCGGGGTCGCGGTTGCTGGTGCACGAGGGCGTCGCCGAGCCGCTGATCACCAAGCTCCGGGCGCGGATGGAGAAGCTCCGGGTGGGGCCGCCGCTCGATAAGGCGATCGACATGGGCGCGATCGTCGCCCCGGTGCAGCTCGAGCGGATCCGTCAGCTCGTGAGCCAGGGGGTGGAAGAGAACGCCACCATGTGGCAGCCGACGTGGGCCTGCCCGACGGAGGGTTACTTCTATCCGCCCACGCTGTTCACCAACGTTTCCCCCGCGGCGACGATCGCCCAGGTCGAGATCTTCGGCCCGGTGCTCGTCTCGATGACGTTCCGCACTCCCGCCGAGGCGGTCGAGCTTGCCAACAACACGCCGTACGGGCTCGCGGCGAGTGTGTGGACCGAGAACATCAATCTGGCGCTCGACGTCGCGCCGAAGCTCAAGGCCGGCGTGGTGTGGATCAACTGCACGAACCTGTTCGACGCCGCGTCGGGGTTCGGCGGCTATCGGGAATCCGGCTTCGGACGGGAAGGTGGACGGGAGGGGATGTGGGAGTACGTGAAGCCAACCCGGGAAACGGGAGGCGGGAGTCGGGAGACGCGAACGGCGGCGAAGGGTCGGGAGCGGAAACGCCTCCCGGCTCCCGCCTCCCGCCTCCCGCCCATGAATCGCACCTACAAGATGTTCATCGGGGGGAAGCAGGCCCGCCCCGATGCGCCCTACGCGCGCCAGATCGTCGGGCCGGACGGCACGCCGCTCGGCGAGGTGGGCGAGGGAAACCGGAAGGACATCCGCGACGCCGTCGAAGCGGCGCATGCGGGTGCGGCCTGGGCCCACACGAGCGGCCACAGCCGCGGGCAGATCATCTATTACATCGCCGAGAACCTGTCGCTGCGGACGGGCGAGTTCGCCGCCTCCATCGCCGCGATGACGGGCCGGAGCGATGACGACGCCCGCCGCGAAGTGGACGCCTCCATCGCGCGACTGTTCACCTATGCCGCCTGGGCGGACAAGTACGACGGCGCGGTGCATCACACGCCGATCCGCGGCGTGACGCTCGCGATGAACGAGGCCATGGGCGTCCTGGGGATCGCGTGCCCCGAGGAATACCCGCTGCTCGGCTTCGTCTCGCTCGTCGCGCCGGCGATCGCGACCGGGAATGCGGTCGTGGCGATCCCATCGGAGGCACATCCCCTCGCCGCGACCGAGCTCTACACCGTGCTCGACGCCTCGGACGTCCCCAGCGGCGTGATCAACATCGTAACCGGCGCGAAGGACGCGCTGATCAAGGTGCTGGCCGAGCACGACGACGTGGACGCGGTGTGGTATTTCGGAAACAAGGCCGCAGGTGCGGAAGTCGAGCGCGCGTCGGCGGGGAACATGAAGCGGACGTGGGTCGAGTGGCATCCGCGAGACTGGCTCGATGCGAGACAGGGAGAAGGGCGGGAATTCCTTAGGGAGGCGACGCAGGTCAAGAACATCTGGATCCCGTACGGGGAATAGGACTGGCAAAAGCTAGACGCGCAGGGCACAGCGGTGAACAGGCGAGACAGGGGCCAGGACTGCATGTCCTGGCCCCTGTCCGCGCTCCCTCAGCGCGACTCGGAGGCTAGACCCTCGACGGCGGCGAGCATCTCATCGAGTCGGGTTGCTCGTAGATGCCTGGCACCGTCGTGGCCTTCTTCCACCCGCCCGCGTCAGTCACGTCGCGAACGGGAGGTGCGTCCGGGCGGTCGCGCGTCCCAGCCGGAAGGCGGCTTACAGCGACCCACACTGCTTCGGCAGCTTCGCCCGCTCTTCCGCTTTCGAGCAGCCACGCGGCGGCGAGAACGCCTGCTCGGTGAACACCCTACTTGCTCGGAGGGGGATGGCCGAGCAGATTGCCCGAGCGCGTTGTCATGCAACGCGGCCTCGCAGAGTGCCGCGTTGGGAGGACCGTGCCACGAATTCTCATAGCCGACGACGACGACGACGTCCGTACCGCGCTGATGCGACAACTCAGACATGCGGGATACGAGGTCCTCGAAGCGGCCGACGGACGACGGTGCCTGGAGTTGCTCCGGACCACACCGGTGGACCTGGTCGTGCTCGACATCTTCATGCCCGAGCTGGATGGCATCGCGGTCATGGCCCGGGTGCGTCAGGACTTCGAGCACGTGCGCATCCTGGCCATTTCGGGCGGCGGCACGGTGGCTCAGGATCAAGCTCTCGAGGTGGCACGGCGGTTCGGTGCGACGCGCACTCTGGCGAAGCCGTTCGAGCCGAAAGAGTTTGTGTCGGCTGTCCGCGAGTTGCTCGGTGAGCCCTAGGGCCAAGACAAGCGGCGTTACACGGTCCGGGACGTCAGACATCGGGGGCTAGGCATGGACCGTCGCGCTCCCCCTTCCAGGGTGCCCTACGTGCACGTCGTTCCGCCCCGGGCCCTGGCCATTTCGGCCGGGGCACTGGCGGTGTCGTTCGTAGGGGCTTTGGTGTTCCCGCAGAGCATCGTCGAATACGGATTCCTCGTCTGGCTCCTGCCGATGATTCCGGCCTTTCTCCTGTGCTATTACCGCGGCTGGACCCGCCTGATGGCCATGCTCGCGGCGGCGATGGCCGTGTTGTCGCTCAGTTACCTGGTGGCCGCGCTGCTCGGCACGGCCCTCCCCGAATGGCCGTTCATCGGCTTCGTAATCGCCGCCTACATCGGCATCGCTCTCGGCGCCGGCTGGTTCCGCGAGGTACGCGTGGCGGTGGACGAACGCAAAGCGGCGGAGCGCGAGCTGCGACAGGCGTACCTCGATCTCCGGAAGTCGCACTCCGATCTCCAGCTCGCACACTGGAAGCTGATCGAAGCGGAGAAACTCGAGGCCGTTGGGCAGCTCGCGGCCGGCGTGGCCCATGAGGTGAAGAACCCCTTGATGACCCTGCTCACGGGCGTTCATTACCTGTTGCAGCACGCTCCCACAGCGGACGGTAACGTCAAATCGTTGCTCGATGACATGCACGAGGCGGTGAAGCGGGCCGATGCGGTGATCACGGGACTGCTGGACTTCTCCACACCGCGGGAGCTCACTCTCGCGCCGGAGGATCTGAACGCCGTGGTCGAACGCTCCGCTGGCTTGGTAAAGCATGAGGTGACCAAGGCGCGGGTCACCCTCGACCTGGACCTGAGCGCCGAGCTGCCGCCGCTGGCGCTCGATGTCTTCAAGCTCCAGCAGGTACTGGTCAACGTGCTCACCAATGCGGCGCATGCCACGCCGCCCGGTGGCACGATCACGGTGCGCACCTATCGCAGGGCGGTCCCGCTCACGAGCGAGGTGCCGGAGAGTACGCAGCCCGACCGCTTCGAGGCCGGGGACGAGGTGATCATCATGGAGGTAGACGATACAGGATCCGGGATTCCCGAGGATGCGCTGGGGAAGCTGTTCGATCCGTTCTTCACGACCAAGCCGACGGGCAAAGGGACGGGCCTGGGGCTGGCGGTCTCGCGGCAAATTATCGAGATGCACGGGGCTTCGATCAACATCGGGAATCGGCCGGAGGGCGGGGCCCGTGTGACCATCGCGTTCAACGTCCTCAAGGAGAGGGCCTAATGGCGGCGAAAAAGCGAATTCTGCTCGTGGATGACGAAGCCACCATCACGCGGACCCTGAAACTGTACCTCGAGGGCACGGGGGCCTACGAGGTACGGGCAGAGAATCGGGCATCCACGGCGCTACAGGCCGCTCGCGAATTCAAGCCGGATCTGATCCTGTTGGACGTCGTAATGCCGGACATGGACGGCGGCGAGGTCGCCGCGCAGCTCCGGGCGGATGATGCGCTCAAGAGCACGCCGATCGTCTTCCTGACGGCCCTCGTGAAAAAAAGGGAGGTGAGGGCCTCGGGAGGCGACATCGGGGGATACCCGTTCATCGCGAAACCTCTCGAGCCAGAGAAGGTCATCGAAGTCATCGAGAACCACATCGCCTGAACGGGTGCGCTGGTATTGTCTCGCTCGTCGCGCCGGCGATCGCCACCGGGAATAAGGTCGTGGCGATCCCATCCGAAGCACATCCCCTCGCCGCGACCGAGCTCTACACCGTGCTCGACGCCTCGGACGTCCCCA
>DASUAL010000042.1:0-6634 GCA_035763805.1 Gemmatimonadales bacterium | reverse complement strand
GGGGGTCCTGGGGGCCGGGGGGCGGGGGGCGGGGGGCCTACCCCCTCACCGCCCCATGTCGCTCCAGATGAGGATAACCCCACAGCGCAGCTCGGGCTTGCGGAAGTCGGTCGGCGCTTCCGAAGCCGTGCGGTACACCTCGACGCCGTAGATGCCCGTCAGAGGGAAATCGGGCCCCACCGAGAACGAGGCGGGGAACCCGTCCAGGTAGTACTCCGGGCGGCACCCCCGCGGCGAGCGCGACATCTGGATCACGCAAGAGCCCCGGCCGCAGGTGGTGTGCACCCCGGGGACGCCCCGCATCAAGTCACTCAGGCTCCTGGCGTGCCGACGCTCGATTTCGTCGCGCGTGAAGAAGAACCCCATGCCGTGCGCCCGCCGTCGCTCGAATTCCGCCAGTTTGCCGCGGACCTCCACCACCACTCCCGGTAGCTCATAGGTCGCGATGTCGAGCTCGAACACCCGCACTTGCTCGCCCGCCTGGAGGCGCACCCGCCACACACTGTGCGCGTATCCGATGGCACGGATATCCAGCTCGTGGTCTCCCAGCGAGAGGCCGCCGTAACGGAACTGGCCCGCCACGTCCGAGGTCGTCCTGGCCCCCGTGCCCGCATGCACTACTGTGGCACCTTCGATGGGGGAGCGGGTCTCCCGGTTCACGAGGTGACCAACGAGGCTGGCCGTCCCCTGCTGAGCCCCGGCGGTCCCCGCCGGAGTCCCAACCGCGACAGCGATACTAAGCGCGAACGCGATCCTCGAGTGGAGCATGCCAGCCCCCTGCCTCAAAGGTACGGAGCGCGCGGGACGTTGGTAAGCCGCTACCGGGAGAAGTCCACCTTGGGCGCGGCCGCCGCCCCCGGCGACTGCAGCTCGAAATAGGGCCGCGCGGTCTTGCCAATCATCTTGGCCGTCAGCACTTGAGGGAAACGGCGGATGTAGGCGTTGTAGCGGTTCACGGTGTCGTTGTAGTCCTGGCGCGCGACCGCGATACGGTTCTCGGTTCCCTCGAGCTGGTCCTGCAGCGCCCGGAAGTTCTCGTTGGACTTGAGCTGCGGGTAGTTCTCGGCGATGGCGAGCAGCCGGCCGAGCGGCGCCGTGAGCGCTGCGTTCGCCTCGGCCATCTGCTGCAAGTCGCCGCCCTGCACCGCACCGGCGAGCTTGGCCCGCGCCTCGGCCACCTCAATGAAGATCGTCTGCTCCTGCTTGGCGTACGCCTTCACCGTCTCCACCAGGTTGGGGATGAGATCGGCGCGCCGCTGCAGCTGCACCTTGATTTGCGACTCGGCGGCGTTCACCTGCTCGTCGTACGTCTGGATCGTGTTGTACCCGCAGCCCGCCAACACGGCGAGACCGATGACCCAACAGCGCTTGAGCGCGTTCACGGCCGTTCCCTTCCTTATTATTGGTGGAGTCGGTGGACGAACTCGGCGGTGCGCGCTACCGCCGCGAGATACGCGCCCGGAAGCGGGTCCCCGGACCCGAGTCGCAACGCGCGAACGCCCCTGGCATGTTGCACCAGTCCCGCCAGTCCCTCTGGCGCGAACCCGATGAGGGCGCCCGCCTCGCGGACCAGGGCGTCCGGCGCCGTCGGGGGCGTCTTTTCCGTAAGCCGGAGCGTCGCGCGCAGCATCGTGAAGAAGCCCGCCCTGCTCCCCACGATCACCTGCGCGAGCTGTTTCGGATCGCCCCGCAGCGCCGCATAGGCCTGGCGCAGCCGCACGAGCTTCCCCATCAACTCGTGCTCCAACTGGCGGCGCACGTGCTCGCGCTGCACGGCGATCCCGCGCCACGGGTCCCGGCCGGCGAGGAGACGGTGCGCCTCCCGGATATCCTCGTACTCGATCGGGAACGCGTCGGCGGACGCTTGCCACTCCCGCTCCGCCAGGATCAACGGCGCGGGATGGCCGGCCCGCGTCCACGCGCGCACGGCGGGCGCCAGCCGCGCGAACAGCTCCTCGTCGACCACGTCGCAGATCAGCAAGGTGTTCACGTCCGAGCGATCAGGCACCTGCGACCCGCGCGCCGCCGAGCCGTAGAGCAGCAGGGCGACGAGGCGCTCTCCCAGCGCTCCGGCGACCTCCTGGGCGAAGCGCTCCACCGTGATCGTGGCCATCTTCTCTAGAATCTCCCTCCCGCCCCGCCGCCCGAAAAGCCGCCGCCGCCACCGAACCCGCCAAATCCGCCGCTGAACCCACCCCCGCCCCAGCCGCCGCCACCCCATCCAGCTCGGCCCCTACGCCGAGCACCCCCACTCCAGAAGATCGCCGGGCCCAACCGCAAGCGCCGGCGGATCGTTAGGATCACGAACAGCGCGACGAGGATCCAGAGCGCGATGGCGAAGCTGGGTTGCCACGGTGTCGGCTCGTCAGGGGACGTCACGGGCTTCGTTTCGAGCGTCACCCGAAACTCGTCGGCGAACGCCTGCGCCACCAGATCGACACCCACCGCCAGCCCGGTTCCGTAGTCTTCGCGCGCGAGGTAGGGGACCATGGCATCGCGGATTCGGCCCACCCGCGCGTCCGGCAGGAACCCTTCGGCACCCCGTCCCGTGGCGATGAAGACGTGTCCCGTGCCGGGCCGATGGCTTTTCTGCGGCACGAGCAGCACGACGACCCCGAGGTTCTTCGCCAGATCGCCCGCCTCGCCCTTCGCGCCCACGCCCCATTGGCGCCCGATCTGCACGGCGACGTCGCTCGCCGCGCGGTCGCCGATGTCGCGCAGCGTGACCACGGCGATCTCGCCACGGGTCTTGGCCCGCAGGTCCGTGATCACCGCCTCCATGTGGGCGACCGAGGCGGCGTCGAGCACGCCCGCGAAGTCGTTGACGTAGCCGCGCGGCGCGGGTATGGCGATTTGGAGCAGGAGCAACAACGCAGCGGGCGGCATTGCGGCGCAAGATACACCGTGACGTGGCGCGCCGGTATCGCGGGTGGTAGCTTGTCACGAGGGTCCATGACCCGCGTGAGAAGTGTCTCCGTCAGCCGCGTCGGGACGGCGCTCGCCGCCCTCCTCGTCGTCGCGTCCGCCTGCTGGCGGCACCGCAGGGCGGCGGATACTGCCACCCTCCACCCCCCTTCGGGCGAGATCGCCCTCCGCGTGACCAACCACAACTACCTCGACGTCACGGTCTACATCGTCCACGACGGCCAACGCACGCGCGTCGGCACCGTCACCGGCTCGTCCACGCAGATGTTTTTCTTTCCGATCCGCCTGCTTGGCCAGGGAGGGGAAATCCAGCTGTTCGGCGATCCGATCGGGAGCACGGATTCCGCCCGCACGGAGATCCTGGTCGTGCGATCCGGCCAGTACATCGAGTGGACGCTGGAGACGGACCTGCGACGATCGAGTGTGGGGGTGTACTAATCACCCACGTCTGCGTCGAACCCCGCCAGTAGCGCGGCGATAACGGAGCCGCTATGGTAAGCCGGCTCCCAACCCACGAGTGCCGACCATGCGTGTTGCCGCGGCGGCGTGCGCGCTGCTCGCCGCAGTTTCAGCCGGTAACGGGCAGGGCGACCTGCTCGCGGAGCGCTCCAAGGGTCGAGCCACCGCACCGGTCACCGTCTACGAGATGTCGGACTTCCAGTGCCCCTACTGCCGCACCTTCGCGCTCACCACGATGCCGATCCTCGAGCGCGAATACGTGGCGACCGGCAAAGCGCGATTCGTCTTCATTAACCTGCCGCTCACGCGGCTCCACGCGCACGCGATGGCCGCGGCCGAAGTGGCGATGTGTGCCGCGCGGCAGCACAAATTTTGGCCGATGCACGACCTGTTGTTCCAGCGTCAGGACCAGTGGGCCCGCCGCCCGGACCCGGGCCCGTATTTCCTGGCGCTGGGCGACACGGCGCGCGTCGAGCGCGCGGAGCTGGCCCGCTGCCTGGCCTCGAAGGCGATGCTGCCGCTGCTCCGCGAGGATTCGGCCCGCGCGGCGGGCGCCGGAGCCCGGAGCACGCCGACCTTCTACATCGAAGGAGGTCTGCTCGAGGGGGCAGCGCCGGTCGAGGTGTTCCGGACCGTGCTGGACTCGATCCACCGCGCCAAGACGCGGTGATGCGCAACCGCCCTTCCTTTTTGTACCGGCTGAGCATGCGGCTGGCCGAACGGGCGCTGCCGATCGCCGCACGGTTCGACAAGAAGCTTGCTCGGGGCCTGGACGCCCGGCGCGGGGTGCTCGCGCGGCTCGCCGAGTGGAGCCGGGCGCAGCGGGACCCAGGGCGCCCGCTGGTTTGGATCCACGCACCGTCGGTGGGCGAGGGATTGCAGGCCAAGCCCGTGCTCGAGACGCTGCGCGCCGAACAGCCCCAGTGGCAGCTCGTGTACTCGTTCTTCTCCCCGTCCGCCGAGCGCCTGGCCCGTACGCTCCCGGCGGACTTCGCGGACTACCTCCCGCTCGACCGACCGGGGGACGTCGCGGCGGCGCTCGATGCGCTCCAGCCGGCGGCGCTCGTGTTCGCGAAGCTCGACGTCTGGCCCGAGCTCACGCTGGCGGCGGCCAGCCGCGGCGTGAAGCTGGCCCTCATCTCGGCCACGGTCGCGCCCGACAGCTCGCGGCTGCGCTGGCCGGCGCGCCAGTGGGCCGAGCCCGCGTACCGCGCGCTCGACCGCGTGGGCGCGATCAGCGAGGACGACGCGCGGCGCCTCGAGCGGCTGGGCACGCGCCGGGAGGCAATCGAGGTGACAGGCGACACGCGCTACGACAGCGTCGCCGAGCGCGCCGAGCGCTTCGACCGGACGCGCGAGCCGTTCGCCCGACTGGCGGCGCCGGCCGCGGGGAGGGAGGGGGGCACGCTCACCGTCGTCGCCGGCTCCACCTGGCCGTCCGACGAGGCCGTCGTGCTCCCCGCGTTCGTGGATCTGCTCGCCCAGGTGCCGACGGCGCGCCTGCTGCTCGCCCCGCACGAGCCCAATCCCGACCACCTCGCCGGGATCGCCCAACGCGCGGCGCAGCTCAAGCTCCCCCGCCCCGTGCGGCTGTCGCAGCTCGAACACGCCCCGCCCTCGCCCGTCATCGTCGTCGACCGCGTGGGCATCCTCGCCGACCTGTACGCGCTCGCGGACGTCGCGTTCGTAGGGGGCGGCTACCATCGCGCGGGCCTCCATTCGGTGCTCGAGCCCGCGGTGTTCGGCATCCCGATCGTGGTGGGCCCGCATTGGCACATGAGCCGCGACGCCGCACTCCTGATCGAGCGCGGCGGCGCGGTCGCCCTGCCCGCCGACGGCCGGCATCCGCTGCACGCGCAGTGGCTCGTGTGGCATCACGATCCGGAGGCGCGGCGCAAGGCGGGGGAAGTGGGCAAGCGACTGGTGCGGGAAGGCCGCGGCGCCGCGGAGCGGACGACCGCGCTGGTGCGCAGGCTGGTCTCCGGCTAGCAGGGCGCTGAGGGGTGGCCGCGCAGCGACTGTGCTGTTTTGTCGCGGAGCGGCACCCCTCGGCGCCCCTACTTGGCGATCACCCCCTCGAACGTCACCGAGCGCGGCACCACCAGCCCGAGAGTCAACCCGGTGATCAGCAGGTCGCTCCAGCGACTGCGCACGCGAATCCGCAGGTTCTCGATCCGCGCGCCGGTTCCCACCTGGCCCGCGAGCACGTCCTGCAGATTCGGCTGCGACACCGGAATGAGGCCCGCCACGAGATACACGGGATGCTTGGTCACTCGAAAGGGGATCCCCGAGTCCGGGTTCGCGCGGGGCGCGCCCGCCATGCTCACCGGGACGCCGAGCCGGGAGCTGTCGAGCGTGAGCGCACACCCGCTCGTGGCGAGCGCGAGCGCGAGGAGCGACGCCCGCCTGATGGACGAACCGGTCACAGGGCTCCTGGAAAGGAAAGGGGCGCGCCGGGGAACGGCGCGCCCCAAAGCTAGTGCCTTCAAATGACGTTGTGAATCGGGCTCACATCCCCAGTGGGAGCCTGAGCGCCAGGTGAGCCCCGACGCCGAAAATGCCCTGCGTCGCGCCGCCGCCGAGGTTCTCGTAGTCGTACGCGAGGTGAACACCCATCATGCCGAAGCCGATGTTCGCGCCGATGGCAAACCCGAAATTGGTGTCATCAAGCCCGGACGCGTTGTAGTAGCGGATGCCGGGCGAGAACCACGGCTCGATGCTGAGGCCCGGCGTGGGGAGCGGCACGCTGATCCCAACGGAGCCCGTGACAGTCGTGAGGGCCGGCGTGGTGCCGACCCCCGACGTCGCCTCCGTCGACCGGCTCGCGCCGCCCTGCAGGTTCACGGCGACCGGCAACAGGCTGCCGCCGATCAGGCGAAACGCGACGGTCCCGCCGTACGTCACGATGCTTTCGCTGCCGCCGCTCAAGTTCGAGTCCGGCTTCCAGGTGGACACGCCGGCAGTCACCGTCACCGTACTCAGCCCGAGCGCCGCGCGCCCGGCAAAGGCATTGCCTTTGCCGCCGTCCTTGTTGGGTCGACCGTAATCGGCGGAGATCGTCAGGCCGGTGCCGCCCTTCGGACTGTTCCAGTTCGGCAGGCCGAGCCACTGCTGCGCTGCCGCGGGTGCCGCGACGAACGTGATCATTCCCAGAACCACCGCTGCGCGCTTCATATGTGCCCTCTCGTGAGGGAGGAGTTTGCAGTCAACGGGACCAGGGCGCCCGGCCCCCGGAACGACCCGCCAACGG
>DASUAL010000041.1:0-29013 GCA_035763805.1 Gemmatimonadales bacterium | reverse complement strand
CTGGAACCGGCTTGCGGGCGAGAGCACGTAGACGAGGGAATCCCGCGGTTGCTGGACGGCTATGAGGGCCAGGAGGAGGGGCAGGACCGGCGCCGCCATCGCCGTTACCTACCCTGTGACCCGAGGTAGCGCTTCAAGCCGTCCTCGAACGGGAGCGGCTCGATTCCGAACACCGACTGGATGGCGTTGGCAGGCGTGGCGCTGCCTTCCACAAGCATCTGGAGCTGGGCGCTGCTGAGCGGCGCCGCGGGACCGAGCAGGTCGAACACGCCCGCGGCCGCCCGCACGATCCCGATGGGCACGTGCACGAGCGGGCGGGGATAGCCCGAGGCACGGCCGATCGCCAGCACGAACTCCTCGTACGTGAGGACCTGCGGCCCGCCGAGCTCGTAGGCCCCTACGTGGTCGGGCTGTTCGGCGGCGAGCGCGAACGCCAGGGCGACATCCCCGACCCAGACCGGCTGTGTGGGGAAAGTCCCGTCTCCGAACACGGGAATCACCGGTGACCAGCGGTGCAGCCGCGCGAGCAGGCGGATGGGAGCGCTCTCCGGGCCGCTGATGATCGAGGGTCGGAGGATCGCATGCGACAGCCTTGAGCCGCGCACCAGCTCTTCGGCGTGCCACTTCGTGCGGTGGTACTCGGTGGCGTCGGGCTCGTCCCGGGCTCCCACGGCACTCATGTGGACAAAGCGCGGGACCCGCGCTTCGAGCGCCGCGGCGAGCAGGGCGCGCGTCCCCTCGACGTGGACCCCGTGGAAGGTGGCCGCTCCCTGTTCCACGATGATCCCGACCAGATGGATGATGGCGGCTGTGCCGCGGGTGAGCTGCTCGAGCGCCGCAGGGTCGTGGAGGTGACCCGGCACGAACTCGATGCCTTGCTCGGCGAGGGAGCGGGCGCGTCCGCGGGCGAGCTCGCGCGCGAGGGCGCGCACCCGGTGCCCCCGGCCGAGCAGGGTCGCCGCGACATGTCGACCGACGAACCCCGTACTTCCCGTGAGGGCAACAAGCATCGCAATGCCGAGCCGCTTGAGCGGCAGGGCCGAGCCGCGGTTTCAGCCGCGGCTCAGTCCGACGTGCCGCCCTCGTCGAGGAATACCAGTGTGCGACGCCGCGCCACCACACTCGACAGCGCCTCGTACACCTTGGGATCGAGCACCGTGCCGGAGAGGTCGGCCATGCGCCCGATCGCCTGCTCGGGGCTCATCTTCTCCTGGTAGGCCCGGGACGTGCTGAGCGCATCATAGACTTCGGCGGCGCCGATGATGCGCGCCGCCAGGGGGATCTCGTCGCCGCGCAGGCCGTCAGGGTAGCCGGTGCCGTCCCAGCGCTCGTGGTGGCCCTGCACTGCCGGAATGATGTCACCAAGATGCGACAAGGGCGCGAGGATCTGCGACCCGATCACCACATGCTGTTTGACGTGCTCGAACTCCTCCGGGGTGAGCGCGCCCTGCTTGTTCAGCACCGCCTCGCGCGTTCCGATCTTGCCGATGTCGTGGAGCCGACCCGCGACCCGTACGTGCTCCACGTCCTCGTCCGGCATGCCGAGCTGGTGCGCGATGGTGGCGGAGAGGTCGGCGACTCGGGCGGAGTGCCCTCGCATATAGGGGTCCTTCGCTTCCAGGGCGTTGACCAAAGCTTCGAGCGTGGCCACCGAGATGCGCTCCAGCTTCAGGCGCTCGCGCTGGAGCTCCGCCGTGCGCGTGCTGACCTCCTCCTTGAGCCACTGATTGAGCTGGCGGTTCTCGAGCAGCATCTCGCGCCGTTTCAGGGCGCGCTGTACGGCGCGACCCAGGTCGGCGAGCTCGATCGGCTTGGTGAGGTAGTCCATCGCGCCGCGCTGCATGCAGAGGGCGGCACTCGTGGCGTCGTTGACGGCCGTGAGCATCAGGATGGCGAGCTCGGCTTCGATCTCGAGGGCCTGCGGGACGAGGTCGACGCCGCTGGTGCCGGGCATGCGGATGTCGCACAACATGAGCGAGATGCGGTGCCGGCGCAGCTGCTGCAACGCCTCCTCGCCGGATCCGGCCGCGTAGACCTCGAACTGCTGCTGTGCCAGGAACTTCTTGAGGGCGTTTCGGATCGGCTCCTCGTCGTCCACGACCAGCACCTGCACCGGGCCGCCGCTGTCGACCGCCAAATCAGCGCTCCTGGGATGGATCCTCACAAAATTACGCCGTCACGCCGCCTTGGATAGGGGCGCGGCCCGGCTCAGGCACCTGCCGCCACGAACGTCAGGTCCACCGGTCCGGGGACGAGGCCCGCCCGGTGTGCGCGGCTCAGCAGTTCGGCCACCGCGCGGCGGCCCTGCGGGCCGTACTCGACCGTGTAGGCATTCACGTACATCGCCACGAACCGGTCGATGCGCGCGTCGTCCAGCCCGCGACTGAACGTCTTGGCGTGCGCGAGCGCCTCGGCGCGGTGGGCGAGGCCGTACGCGATGCTCGCCTTCACGTCTCCCGCGATCTCCACCATCAGGGACGCCCCGAGATCGCGGCGCACCGCGTTGCCGCCCAGCGGCAGGGGCAGCCCCGTCCCCTGCTGCCACCACTCCCCCAGGTCCACCCACAGGTGCAGCCCGCGGTCGGCGAAGGTGAGTTGCCCTTCGTGGATGAGCAGCCCGGCGTCCGCCCGTTCCGCCGCGACATAGTCCTCGATCTCGTCGAACGGGACGACGACGTGCCGCACGGCGGGCTGGTACAGTCTGAGCGCGAGGAACGCCGTCGTGAGCTCGCCGGGCACGGCTACGAGCGTGCCAGCACCGAGTGTCGCGCGCGGGTCGGCGGGGCGCGGGGTTCGCGCCACGATGCGCGGCCCATGGCGTTCCCCGATGCTCGCGCCGTGCGCCAGCAGCGCGTACCGGTCGGCGAGGTGTGCGTAGGCGTGGAACGACACCGCCGTGACCTCGAGTTCGCCCCGCAGGGCGCGGCGGTTCAGCGACTCGATGTCAGCGAGCTCGTGCACGTAGCGACGGTCAGCAGTGTCGATCTTGCCGGTGGCGAGCGCCCAGAACATGAACGCGTCGTCGGCGTCGGGGCTGTGAGCGAGGCGGATGGTCCGCGTCGCGCTAGCCGGGGCGGGGGCCACTCGTCCTTCCGGCGGTCACCTGTGTCGCCTGCTCATGGAAGGCGTCGAGATTCTGGGCGTGCTCGCCGTACTCCGGCCGGTTGCGAGCCCGCTCGGCGGCCTCGTTCTTGAGGAAGTCGCGGTAGGCCCGACGCGAGCCTGCCGTGTCGCGCTGCAGCTCGAGCGCCCGCGCCCGCAGCATGAAAGCGAAGAGATGCGTCGGAATGGCGCGGCGGATCGAGTCCGCCTGCGCGAGCGCCGCGACGAAGTCACCACCCGTTAGGTTCAGCACCCCAAGGTGATAACGAGCGTCCACATCGAGCGCCGGGAGCATGGCATACGCCTGGCGCGCCATCGGGAGGAAGAACGCGGCGCTGTCCGCCTGCCCCTGGGAGTGCAACGACATGACGCGATTGTAGAGCCGTGTGGCGCGTTCCTCGGGGGACATCTGGGAGATGTCGGGAGCGGGGAGCGGGGAGCGGGAAGCGGTACCTTCACGCGCACCGTCGGAGCCCGCACCCCGCTCCCCGCTCCCGCCAATGCGCAGCGCCAGGACCGTCACCAGCGCCCCTAGCGCCGCCCCCGCCACTGCCCAGGGGAGGCCGGCCCGCCACCCCGCCGCCTGCGCGCCGCCGACCTGGGCGCCGCACTTGTGACAGTACCTCGCAGTGGCGCCGAGGGCGGTGCCGCAGGCATGACAGTTCATAGGAGCGGAAATCTAACTGGCAGGAATCCCGAGGGGAGCATACTGTATTGAGGCTATGAACCGTCATACGACGCCACGACGGTACGTTGTACGGGTGCACGCGCGTCACGTCTTACGACGTGGCGACGTAGCGACGTACGACGCGCTATGAGCGCCGCCTTCCCCGGCCAGGAGCGCGCCAAGCACATGGGCGAGCTCAAGCGCGGCGACGAACGCTGGGAGGTCTACATCGAAATGCAACCGGATGCCGATGTGGGGCCGGGCGCCGTGCGCGGTCGAGTCCATTTCATGAGCGGCGACCGGCATCGCACCACGAGCTGGATCTTCCTCGAATGGTCGGAACGCGAGATCCAGGAGCGTTTCGGGGAATTTTCGGCCGTGGAGCTGTGGCACTTCGTTGAAGCGCTGGACACGTGAGGCCCGTATCGAGGAATTTGCATATTGTGCAGATTCTTGTTTGCACTGATGCAGGATGAGAGGGGCGATAGGGCGATGTAGCGGCAAATCGTGGCGTCGCGTACACGGAATGGTTGACACCATGCAACAGCACCTCTACCTTCCGCCATGTCCGCGACAGCGTATCCCCTTCCAGGCCAAGGGAGAGCCCGTCGTCCGGAGCCCGGCGCCGGGCCTGCGCCTTGATGGCACCGACTGTGCACTTGCCCCGTGATACCGCACTTGTTCGTGATACCACAGACTGCTCGAGGAGAGTGACGCCATGACCGTGACGCTGGAACCGACCACGACCACGCAGGGGGCCAGGACGGCTGCCGGCGCGACGCCCGCCGACGTGATTCGCAAGGCGAAGGATGCCGGCGTGCAGGTGGTGGACCTGCGGTTCACCGACCTGCCGGGGACCTGGCAGCACTTTTCGATCCCCCTGAAGGAAATGAGCGAGGAGCTGTTCAGCGAGGGGATCGGTTTCGACGGATCGTCGATTCGCGGCTTCCAGGCGATCAACGAGAGCGACATGCTGCTCGTCCCGGATCCGGCGAGTGCGTTCGTGGACCCGTGTCTCGAAGTGCCGACGCTGTCGCTCACGTGCGACGTGGTGGACCCGGTGACGGGCGAGCGCTACTCGCGCGACCCGCGCTACGTGGCGCAGAAGGCTGAGCAGCACCTGGTGAAAACGGGCATCGCCACGACCGCGTACTACGGGCCGGAAGCGGAGTTCTACATCTTCAACTCCGTCCGCTTCGATCAGAACGCCCACGAGGGCTATTACCACATCGACTCCGACGAAGGAATCTGGAACTCGGGGACGAACGGCGGGGGCCCCAACCTGGGCCACCGTCCGCGCCACAAGGAGGGCTACTTCCCGGTGCCGCCGGTGGACAAGCTCCAGGACCTGCGCTCCAAGATCATGCTCGCGATGATCGCGTCGGGCATCGACGTCGAGGTCCACCACCACGAGGTGGGCACCGCGGGCCAGACCGAGATCGACATGCGGTTCACGACGCTCACCCGCATGGCCGACCAGCTGATCATGTACAAGTACATCGTCAAGAACGTCTGCCAACAGCACGGCTACACGGCGACGTTCATGCCGAAGCCGATGTTCGGGGACAACGGCTCCGGGATGCACGTACACATGAGCTTGTGGAAGGACGGCAAGAATCTGTTCTTCGACGCCAACGGTTACGCGCTCATCTCGGATGCCGCGCGCTGGTACATCGGCGGGCTGATCAAGCACGCGCCGGCGCTGTTGGCCTTCGCGGCACCGACGACCAACAGCTACCGGCGCCTGGTGCCGGGTTATGAGGCGCCGATCAACCTCATCTATTCGCAGCGCAACCGCTCGGCGATCTGCCGCATCCCGGTGTATTCGAAGTCGCCCAAGGCGAAGCGCATCGAGTTCCGGGCGCCGGACCCTTCGAGCAACCCGTATTTGTGCTTCGCGGCGCTGCTCATGGCGGGCCTCGACGGCGTGAAGAACAAGATCGAGCCGCCGAAACCGATGGACGTGGACCTCTACGAGCTCGAGCCCGAAGAGCGCAAGCACGTGAAGAACACGCCCGGCTCGCTGTCCGAGTCGCTGGCCGCCCTCGAGGCGGATCACGACTTCCTGCTCCAGGGCGGCGTCTTCACGAAGGACCTGATCGAGACGTGGCTGGCCTACAAGCGCGCCAAGGAAGTCGACCCGGTGGCGCTGCGGCCGCATCCATACGAGTTCTTCCTGTACTACGACGTGTAAGCGGTAAGGGGCGGTAAGGGGCGGTAGGGGGCGGTAGGCCCCCCGTCCCTTACCGCTCCTTACCGCCCCTTACCGCCTCCTACCGCTCATGGCCACTCGCGACCTTCTCGACGAGCTGAAGAAGCGCGGCGTCCGCTTCCTGCTTCTGCAGTTCACCGATTTGCTGGGCGTGAACAAGGCCGTCGAGGTGCCGGCATCTCAGTTCGAGCGCGCCCTGGCCGGCGAGGTGCTGTTCGACGGCTCGGCGCTCGAGGGGTTCGCTCGGGTGGAAGAGGCGGACGCCTTGCTCGTCCCCGATCTCGAAACCTTCCGCGTGTTCCCTTGGCGGGATGGGACCCCCGCGGGCGACGGGGCGGTGGCGCGGCTGATCTGCGACATCGGCTACCCAGATGGTCGGCCGTTCGAGGGGTGCCCCCGCACCACGCTGAAGCGGCAGCTCGAGCGAGCCGCGAAGCTGGGGTTCACCATGCGGGTCGGGTGCGAGGTGGAGTTCTTCATCTTCGAGCGGAGCGAGCGCGGGGAGCCCACCACGCGGACGCTTGACGCCGGCAGCTACTTCGATCTCGTCCCCGTGGACCGCGGGGAGCAGGCGCGCCGCGCTATCGTCGCGGCCCTCGAAGAGATGGATCTCGCCGCCGAGGCGTCGCACCACGAGGTGGCCCCCGGCCAGCACGAGATCGACCTGGGGTACGCCGACCCGCTGACCATGGCCGACCATCTGGCCACCTTGCGCTTCGTGGTGCGGACCATCGCGGTCCGGCACGGCCTCATCGCGACGTTCATGCCCAAGCCGATCTACGGCCGCAACGGCTCGGGGATGCACACCCACCAATCACTGCTCGGCAAGGGGAGGAACGCCTTCTTCGACCCTCAGGGGCCGATTCAACTCTCCGAGGTGGCCCGGTGGTACATCGGCGGGCTGCTCCGGCACGCGCGCGGCTACTGCGCCGTGACCAATCCGCTGGTGAACTCGTATAAGCGGCTCGTGCCGGGGTACGAGGCCCCCGTGAACGTCTCGTGGTCCACCCAGAACGTGTCGCCGCTGATCCGGGTACCGGCGCAACGGGGCGAGGCGACGCGGTGTGAAAACCGCATGCCCGACCCGTCGGCGAACCCCTACCTCGCGCTCGCCGTACAGCTCGCCGCCGGCCTCGACGGCATCCACGAACGGATCGACCCCGGCGAGCCGGTGAACAAGAACATCGCGCGCATGTCCTATCGGGAGCGCCGCCGGTTTCGGATCGACGACCTACCCCGGGACCTACACGAAGCCCTTGACCACCTCGAAAAGGACTCCGTGGTCCGCGAGGCGCTGGGCGAGCACATCTACGAGCGCTATCTCGACGCGAAGCGCGAGGAATGGCAGGAGTACATCGGGCAGGTCAGCGAGTGGGAACTCAACCGCTATTTGGGGCAGTACTAGCCGCTTCGACGCGTCGTCACGTAGAGGCGTCGCCCGGAGGCGTCACGAGACGACGTCTCTAACGGTCAGGGGGCGGGTGGGCGTGCAGCCGGCTGATCATCTTGCTGATCAGGACGACCCGGGCCTCGAGGGCGCTGATGGTGCGGTGGTGAGCGTGGTCCAGGGCGGCGGCGACCCGTAGATGGGTGATGCTCTCCTGCGCCGAGCCACGCGCGTAGAGGAGGAACTGGCGGAACTCGCGCACACTGCCCCGGCCGCAGGCTTCGGCTATGTTGGAGCTGATGGAGAGCGCTGCGCGTACGAGCTGGTCGCCCCGCTCGTAGCTTCCGGGCCCGCGAAACGTGCGCGCGAGCCGCGCCGCGTCAGCGGCAAGCTCGCAGGCCAATTCGTGGACGCGTAGCCGCCTGGCATTGGCCTTGAGAGGCATGCCGCAGGTTAACGGTCGCCCTGGTTCTCAGTGTCACCCTTCTCACGCCTCTGCGTGACGATTCTTCGCGACGTCGTTCTGCTACGGTTCTCCGCGACGCTCCTGCTGGTCGCCGCCTGCGGCGTCTCCCGCCCCGGCGACACGCAGGGCCTCCAGAGCCTCGGCCGCTGGGAGTGGCACGGTCGTCTGGTCGTGGAGTCCGACCCTCACCTGACCCTCGTGCGCATGCGAATCGACACGATGACGACGGGGGGCGACGTGGTGCTCGCTCGCTTCGATTTCAATCCCGCCCCCGGTGAGGGCGACGAGTACGCGCTGACGCTCGGCCTCGAGCTCGGTCGGGTCCGCGAACTGGACCTGAATACCGCCCACTCGCTCGGGCCGTCACCGGCCCGGATCGCGGCGTTCGGCTCGGTAACGTGCTTGTGCGAGCCGCTCCGACCCGACTCGGTGCGCGGCACGTTCCTCCTGGCAACGCGGGGGTTGCGGCAGCTCGCGGGGAGGGTCGACGCGACGCTGTATTTTACCGAGTGGAACGACAGCTCGCGGCACGTCACCTATGCGCTGCACCAGCGCATTGACGCGATCAAATAGAACGGCGGCAGTCGGGCGATCAGGCGGTCCGGCGGTCGGTCTCGCGCTGGTCTTACTGTCGGCCGGTCTGCCCGTCCGGCTGTCCGGCCAAACCATCGACACGATCGTCGTCGTCAACCACAACATTTTCGACCTGCAGCAGGACGGCGACGCCCCCGCCTTCCTCGCCCGGCTCGCGAACGCGCTCCACGTGCGCACGCGACCGGTCGTGATCCGCCGTACCCTGTTCGTCAACCCCGGGGACCCGTACGACTCCGCGCGCGTGGCCGAGAGCGAGCGGGCGCTGCGTGCGCTGAACGTCTTCAGTAGCGTGCAGGTGGACACCCTCCGGATCGGCGCGCGGCTTGCGCTGCGTGTCGAAACGACCGACGGCTGGAGCACCAAGCCGCAGCTCGGCTACTCCACTTCAGGGGGCGACGAGACGTGGCTCGCCGGGGTGGTTGAGGAGAACCTGCTCGGCACTGCGACCGCGCTCACGGCGGTCTACAACAAGACGCCCGACCGTAGCAGCGTCGACCTCCAGCACCTCAATCCACACTTCCTGGCGCGCCACGCGCGGCTGGCGGCGCAGTACACGGACAAGTCGGACGGACAGCGCGGGCTGTGGCTCCTTGGGCTGCCGTTCTACCAAACGGCCGCACGGCACGCGCTCGTCACCGATGGCGAAGCAGCGTCGGAGCGGGTGCTGGTGTTCCGAGAGGGCGCGCCCGACACCACCGTCGGGCCGGACGGGGCCATCGAGCGTCGCGCGCTGCGCTTCGGCATGAGCGCGGGCCTGGCGCTCAGGGCGACGAGCCGGGACTACCTGCGGCTCTGGCTGGGCGGGCAGTGGCGGCGTGAGGACTTCGCCCCGGAGGGGACGACCCCCTTCCCCCGCTCGCAGTTCGGCACCGTCGGGGTCGGGCTCGACATCGGGCATGTCCGCTTCCAGGTGCTCGAGCGGTTCAACTCGTATGCCCGCCGCGAAGACGTGAACCTGTCGCAGCAGGCGCACGTCGGCGTCTGGGTCGCGCCGCGGGCCTGGGGCTACCCGTCGGGCCGGGCCGGCGTGGGACCGGAAGTGGGCGGGCAGGCGAGTGCGCTGTGGCGGGGCGGCTTCGCGCTGCTGCGCGGCTGGGCCGACGGCGTCTACACGGCCGACGGCCTGGACTCCGCGCGCGTCGTCGGCAGCCTGACGGTGGCGAGCCAGAACCTCCAGCGTCATACGTTCATTGTGCATCTCGAAGGCGGTGCGCTGCGGCGTCCGAACCCCGGCGGCGAGTTCGATCTGTGGCTCGGGCGCAAGGGACCGCGGGTCTTCGGTATCCACCAGTTCACCGGTACGCGCATGGCCTGGCTCGCGCTCGAGGACCGGATCCTCGTGAGCGACGAGGCGTGGGGTCTTTTTGGCATCGGCGTGGCGCCGTTCTTCGACTACGGCGGCGCCTGGTATGCCGAGGACCCGGTGCGCCTCGGCGGCAATGTGGGATTGTCCCTGCGCCTGGGACCCACCCGCAGCGTGCGCGGCGACGTGGCGGAGTTCGCCATCGGGTACCGGTTCGGCAAGGGGTTCACCGGCAGCCGGTGGGGGTTCTCGATCCGGAAGGGGCTCGTGTTCTAGCGGGTCCCGCTCGTCCGACGGGCGTCGGTGGCGCGCCGCGCGGCACGCCGTGTCGGCCAGCCGCGTGCCGATTCTCCATCCCGAACGCTCAGCACTTCACCAGCGGGTTCCAGTCGGCGAACAGGCCCGACGGGCTCTCCCGCCATACCCACACGTGCCGGTACCAGATCCCGAGACGCCGCGCCGGCTTGAGCGGCTGTCCCATGACCGTGGGCGGCTCCGCCGTAGGCGGCCGCGCGGAGAACGGAACGATGTACTCCACGCCGTTGAGCCGGTATTCGCCGTCGGGCATGCGCTCATACACCAGGATCTCGGGGCGCTCGAGCTCGATCCGGTCGTCGAGCAGGACAACGTTCTCGTGATGATAGCCCATGGCGCCGTGCGGCGGATTGGCCACGCAGCTCCCGCCGTCGCGCGAGTATCCCGCGGCCACTGCCGAATCGAGCGATTTGAATGCCGCCGTCGCCACCCGGATCCGCTCGACGTCGCGCGTGATCGCTGCGTCAGAGCCTGTGCTTCCGGTCTGGGTGGACTGAGTGTGCGCGCCCGCACGCGCCGCGCACGCGGTCACGAGCGCGAGGGCCGCGACGTCGAGGGCGCGGCGAGGGATCGGTGCCATGGCCGACCTCCGTGTGCCGATGGTTTCCACTATCGTCGAGCCGTCCAGCGCACCGCGGCGACGGACGACTCCCGGTGCTTCCGAGCTCCCCCCGGGCGCCGTCACATGCGCGCGCGGGGCTCTCGGTTCATCCCATGCGCGCGCCGCACCGCGAACGCGATGGGAAGGCCGACGGTGGCGTTGAAAGCTTAGGGAGGCGAGCGGTATGACGGTAGAACCAATTCCAAGCCGGTTCACCAGGCCAATCCGTAGCGCCCAGTGTATATTGGCCGCCGTGGACGTCCACGTCAGCCTCGTGGGCCGCAAGGACTTGAGCGGCGAGATCTACCGCCAACTGCGACGCGCCATCATCGAGGGCAGGCTCAAGCCAGGGCAGGTCCTGCCGGCCAGCCGCGAGCTGGCACAGCGGCTCAGTGTCGCCCGCACCACCGTCATCGGCGCCTACGACCGGTTGACGGGCGAGGGGCTGGTGACCTCGCGCGTGGGGGCGGGTACGTTCGTCAGTCGGCAAGTGGCGCGGGCCCCGCACGGCACCAGAAGGCGCGGAGGCCCCGGCGCGCTGCGGCCCCGGGTGGTGTGGGAATCCATCCCGCTCCCCATGGCATTCGATCGTGTTGCGACGTTCGACTTCCGCACCGGTATCCCTGATGCCGCCCTGTTTCCCCACCAACGCTGGCGCCGGTTCCTCGCGCGGGAGCTGCGCTCCGAGACGGGCCGCGCCGGGGTCTATGCCCACCCGGCGGGTCTGCAGTCCCTGCGCGAAGCCATCGCGCAGCACATCGCTGTGTCCCGCGCCGTGGAAGCCACGGCGGACGATGTCATCATCACCAACGGTACACAGCAGGCGATCGACCTCGTGGCGCGAGTGCTGCTGGCCCCCGGCGAGCGCGCGGCCGTCGAGGACCCCGGATACCCGCCCCCGCGACGACTGCTGGAATCGCTGGGCGCCCGCGTGGTCGGCGTTCCGGTGGACCGTGAGGGGCTCGTGGTCGACGCCCTGCCCCGGGCCACTCGAGTGGTCTACGTGACGCCGTCCCACCAGTGGCCGCTCGGTGGGTCGATGTCGCTCTCGCGCCGCATGGCACTCCTGGACTGGGCTGAGCGTAACGACGCCGCGATCATCGAGGACGACTACGATAGCGAGTTTCGCTTTCAAGGGCGCCCGATCGAGCCCCTGCAGACCCTCGACACCAGCGGTAGAGTGGTCTACGTCGGATCGTTCTCCAAGACGATGCTTCCGACGCTCCGTCTGGGGTTCGTCGTCACCCCCGCGTCGTTGCGCGCGGCCATGCACCGGGCGAAGTATGTGGCAGACTGGCATACGTCCACCCTGCAGCAGGCGGCGCTGGCCCGCTTCATCGAGGACGGGGAGTTCAGCCGCCACCTCCGCAGGATCGGCCAAGTCTATCGCGCCCGGCACGAGCTGGTCACCGTCATCCTCACGACTGACTTCGCCGATCACCTCGAGGTCCTGCCGTCGGCGGCGGGACTGCACATCGCCGCGTTGGCCCGCACCGCCTCCCGGGACCGCATGGAGGACGTGGCGCGCCGGGCGTCGGAGGCGGGTGTGGAGGTCCAGCTGCTCTCGCGGTTCGGGGTCGATGCACCGGGACCGCCCGGTCTCCTGCTCGGGTACGGGGCAATCGCGACCGCGCAGATTGCGGAAGGGTTGCGTCGGCTCAAGGCGTGCTTCGACCGCTGAGCCGGCAACCGGGGATCTTCGTCTTCCCGCCGCCTCGCCCACCACTCCGAAACCAGCCCCAGCCCCTTGACGTATTGCAGCGAGTGTAATATTGTGCTTGATATAAATATGACCGTAGTCATATTTTTCCATGATCTGAACCCGATTTCGTCAAACGAGATACCCATGACCGAAGTTGAGCTTACGCGCCGGGAGCGCAAGAAAGAAGAGACCAAGGAGCGGATTCTCCAGGCCGCGTTCGCCCTGTTCCGCAAACACGGCGTCGAGGCGACCACGGTCGAGGAGATCTCCGACAAAGCCGACGTCGCCAAGGGCACGTTCTTCAACTACTTCCCGTACAAGGAAGCCGTGTTCGGATATCTCTCCGAGACGTGGGTGGCCGATGCCGAAGCGAAGCTCGCCGAGATCCTCGCCAAGGGTGTTCCCGCCTGGACCAGGGTGCGCGACGTGTTCATCGAGTTCGCGAGCTTCTATGAGGAGGATCGCGACCTGTCCAAGCACATGTTCGCCGAATGGACCCGGCACATGCACGATCCCGAGGACGCCGTGTGCCGTCGCTGGGACGACCTCGGTGTGCACGTGGCGCGCCAGCTCCAGGCCAAGGGCGAGCTGCGGCGCGACGTGCCGCCCGAGCGCACCAGCCGCGTGCTCGCCGACGTCTACCATGCCACGATCATGATGTGGCTCGAGTCTCCCGAGCCGCCGTTCCCGCTCAAGGACGAGCTGCGCAAGCGGCTCACGCTCGTGATGGAAGGGGTCGCGGCGCATCGCAAGGAGGGCAAATGAGACGGGTGCTGGCGGTGGCGGCGTGGGCGCTCGCGGCGACGTCGCCCGCCGCGGCGCAGGAGCCGGGCGACACCGTGCGCCTGACGCTCGAGGCCGCGGTGAGCCGGGCGCTCGAGCACGGCGACGAGCTCCGGCTCGCGCGCGCGGCCGTGATGGACGCGAACGGCCAGGTGCGGGAGGCCACGGCAGGCGCGCTGCCGCAGGTGACCGGGTCGCTGGCGTACACGCGGCAGTTCGCGTCGATCTACCAGGATGCCGCCTCGGACACGAGCTCGATCGCGAAGCTCTTCAAGAACACGCCCTTCGGCGCCCCTGACGCGTGGAACTTCCAGATTCAGGCGACGCAGTTGCTCTGGTCCGGTGGCAAAGTCGGCGCAGGGCTCTCGGCGGCGAGATCGCTGCGCCAGTCGGCGCGGTGGCGGGAGCGGGAGACGGCGGCGGACGTCGCCTTCCGCGTGAAGCAGGCATACCTGAACGCCGCGTACGCGGGCGAGCTGCGCGGGATCGCCGAGCAGAACCTGGCGCAGGCCCGGGCGCATCTTCGCGAAGTCCAGTTGTTTCGGCAGGCCGGGACTCGCGCCGAGTACGACCTGCTGCGCGCGCAGGTGGACGCGGCCAACCAGGAGCCCGCGGTCGTGGCGGCCAGGAACAGCTACGAGATCGGCGTGCTGGAATTGAAGCGGCTCATCAACATTCCGGCCGACCAGCCCCTCGTGCTGGAGACCCCGCTCCAGTCCCCCGACGCGACCATTCCGGTCGCCGTCACGGACTCGCTCGGCGCGCCGGAGCGCGCGAGCCTCGCGGCCGCCGAGGCGACCGTCAACGTGCAGGAGCAGCTGCTGCGCGCCGCGCGGGCGGAGCGCTGGCCCACGCTCTCGGTCGCCACGACCTACACGCAGCAGGCGTTTCCCTCGGACGTGTTCCCGGCGGCGGACCAGTTCCGGCGCGGCTGGAACGGTGAGGTCAAGCTCTCGTTCCCGATCTTCCTCGGGTTCAAGACGGCCGGGACCGTCGAGCGGGCGCGCGCCGGGGTGCTGCGGGCCCAGGCGCAGCGCGACCAGGCGCGCGAGCAGGTCGCGCTCGAAGTAGCGCAGGCGAAGGCGGAGGTGGAGCGGGCGCGGTCCCTGCTCGTGGCGCGCCGCGAGACGGTGCGGCAGGCGAAGCGGGCGCAGCACCTCGCGGGCGTTCGCTACGCCAACGGCATGGCCACGCAGCTCGAGGTTTCCGACGGGCGCGTGCTGGCACAGCAGGCGGAAGTGAACGAAGTACAGGCGACGCGGGATTACCTCCTGGCGCTGGCCCAGCTCGAGCAGGCACTCGGACGGCCCGTGCCGGTGGTCCGGCGGCCGGTGGAGCAGGTGGCGCAGGCTTCCAACAGTGGGGACACACAGCCATGAAGCGATATCTCGTTGCGGGCGCGCTGGCAGGCGTCGCCCTCGTCACTCTCGTGGCCGCTCGGGCCGGGGGACGTGGTGACGCGGCGCCCACGGTCGATACTGCCGCCGTGGCCATCCTCGGGCGGAGCGACGTTGCGCTCGCGGTGCGGACCGACGTCGTTGCCGGCATCCCGGTCTCGGGCACGCTCGAGCCCGCGGTGGACATTCGGATCACCTCTCCCATCCCCGAGGTCGTGCAGCAGGTACTCGTGAAGGAAGGGCAGGCCGTGCGGCAGGGGCAGGTGCTGGCGCGGTTTCGGACCAGCGCCGTGGAGGCCACCGCCATGTCCGCCGAGGCGCAGCGCCGCCTGGCGGCATCGGATTACGAGCGGATGCAGAGTCTCTTCAAGGAAGGTGCGGTGTCCCGGCGCGATGTCGAGAACGCCGAAGTCGCGCTGCGCGCGGCCGAGGCGGCCGAGGCCCAGGCGAAGAAGCAACTGGACGACGCGACGGTGCGCGCTCCCGTGGCGGGAGCGATCAGCCGGCGCGCCGTCGAATCGGGCGACCGCGTCAAGGACGGCGACCTCCTCTTCGAGCTCGTGAACACGAGCGAGCTCGAGTTCGAGGCGACGGTGCCGAGCGAATACGTCGCCGACGTGCGCGTGGGCGCGCCCGTGGTGCTCGCGGTGAGCGGTGTGACCGATGTGGGGCTGACCGGCCGGGTGGCCCGCGTCAACGCGGCCGCTGATCCGGCGACGCGCCAGGTGAAAGTGTACGTCTCGGTGGCGAACCGCGGAGGGCGCCTGGTGGGCGGTCTGTTCGCTTCCGGGCGCATGGTCTTGCGGCAGGTGAGGGGCGCGGTCGCGGTGCCCGAGGCGGCGGTGCGCCGCGAGACCGGCGGCACGACCTACGTGCTGGTGGTGGAGAACGGGCACGTGGCGCGTCGCGACGTGACGGTCGGCGCGACGGACGAGCAGGCCGCGCTGGTTGAGGTCGCCTCCGGACTGCAGGCCGGCGAGACGGTCGTGATCGGCCCAGTGGAGGGGCTGCGGCCCGGCGACGCGGTGACGATTGCCGGGCGGGAGGGCTGAGCGATGTTCCTGAGCGAGCTCTCGATCAAGCGTCCCGTCCTCACGACCATGATGATGGCGGCGCTGCTGGTGCTCGGGCTGTTCTCCTACCGCCGCCTGAGCATCGATCTGTGGCCGGACGTCGAGTTTCCCTTCCTCGTGATCCAAACCCGCTACTCGGGGGCGAGCCCGGAGTCGGTCGAGCGCGAGGTGACGAAGCAGATCGAAGAGGCGGTGAACCCGGTCGAGGGCGTCAAGGAGATCCAGTCCACGTCGACCGAGGGATTCTCCTCGATCTTCGTCGAGTTCGAGCTAGGCACGAACATCATGGACGCGCAGGCGGACGTGCGCGCCAAGGTCGACGCCATCCGGCAGGACCTGCCGCGGGACATGGACCCCGCGGTGATCTCCCGGTTCGACCCGTCGTCGGAGCCGATCCTCGTGCTGTCGATCGCCGGCGAAGGGTGGGCGCCGCGCGAGCTCACGCGCGTGGCCAACGAGGTGGTGAGCCGGCGCATCCAGAACATCCCCGGCGTCGGCAACGTGACCGTGGTCGGCGGCCTGGAGCGGGAGATCCACGCGCTGCTCCTCCCCGACCGCATGGAGGCGCTCGGCGTCTCGCCCGACATGGTCGTCCGCGCGCTCGAGCGCGAGAACGGCGACGTGCCCGCGGGACTGGTGGAGCGGGGCAATGCGGAGAACTTGGTGCGCGTCGCCGGCCGGATCCGCGAGCCGCGCGACTTCGAGCGGATCGTCGTGACCGTCCGGAACGGCGCGGCGATCCGGCTCGGCCACGTGGCCCGCATCGAGGACGCGCACGAGGAGCAGCGGGACGCCGCGTTCGTGAACGGCGTGCGCGCCGTGGCGCTCGAGGTGCGCAAGACGTCGGGCGCGAACACCGTGGACGTGGTGGACCGCGTGATGGCGACCGTGGCCGAACTGAACGCCTCGCTGCCGGGCGGGGCGCGCCTCACCACCGTCCAGGACAACTCCGTCTGGATCCGGAACTCGGTCGAGGACGTCCAGAAGACCCTGCTCGAGGGCGCGGCGCTCACGGTGTTCATCGTGTTCCTGTTCCTGAACTCGTGGCGCTCGACCGTGATCACGGGACTCACCCTGCCGGTGTCGGTCATCTCGGCGTTCCTCGCGATCTACGCGTTCGGCTTCACGCTGAATACGATGACGTTGATGGCGCTGTCGCTCGCCATCGGCATCCTGATCGACGACGCGATCGTGGTGCGGGAGAACATCGTGCGCCACGTGGAACGGGGGGAGGACCACCACACCGCGGCCCGCCGGGGCACGGCCGAGATCGGATTCGCGGTGCTGGCGACGACGTTCTCCGTCGTGGCGGTGTTCGTCCCCGTGGCGTTCATGAAGGGGATCGTGGGCCGGTTCTTCTTCCCCTTCGGCATCGTGATCACGGGTGCGGTGCTCGTGTCGCTGTTCGTGTCGTTCACACTCGACCCGATGCTCTCGTCGGTATGGTACGATCCGCAGGCCGAGGGGCACGCCAAGCGCGGGCCCATCGGGCGCGCCCTGGAGCGGTTCAACGACTCGTTCCACGCGCTGGGCCGGCGCTATCGCGGCGTGATCGCCTGGGCGCTGGATCACCGGCTCGCCACGCTGGGCCTCGCGGCCGTGGCGTTCTTCGGAGCGATGAGCCTGTTCGGGCTCGGCCTCGTGGGCGGCCAGTTCATGCCGGAGTCGGACGAGGAGCAGACCGTCGTGCTGTTCGAGACGCCGGTCGGGTCGTCGATGGAATACTCGTCGAGCAAGGCGCTCGAGCTGGCGGGATTCCTGCAGAGCCACCCGGAGGTGGCCCTCACCTACGCGACGGTCGGCGGCGTGCAGCAGAACAACACCGTGACGAAGGGGCAGATCTACGTCAAGCTGACCCCGAAGTGGGAGCGCCGGCGCAGCCAGCGGGAGCTCGAGACGGCCCTGCGGCAGGCGCTGCCCCGATTCCAGGGCGTGGCGGCCCGGGTCATCTCGGCGGGCGCGGTCGGCGGCCCGATGGCGCCGATCCAGCTCAACCTGCAGGGTCCCGAGCTGGCGCGGCTCCAGGAGATGTCCGACCGCGCCCTCGCCGCGTTGCGCGACGTGCCCGGCCTGGTCGAGCTGCGCTCGAGCCTCGAGGGCCGGAAGCCGGAGCTCGTGGTGGACGTGGATCGCGACCTGGCGGCCGACGTCGGGCTGTCGGTCGGCGCGGTGGGCGCGGCGCTGCGGCCGGCCCTGGCGGGCCAGCCGGCCGGCAACTGGGAGGACCCCACCGGCCTCGCGCACGACGTGATCGTGCGGCTCGCTCCGGAGCTGCGCCGCTCCGCGGCCGACGTCGCCCGCCTCCCGCTCGCCACGAGCCGCTTCGACCCGCGCACCGGCGCCCCGGTGATGGTGCCCCTGGGCCAGGTGGCCCGGCTGCGCGCGAGCGGGGCGCCGAACGAGATCAAGCGGCTCAACCTGGAGCGCGTCGCCACGATCGAGGCGAACTACCAGGGCCGCCCGCTGACCGAAGTCGTGACCGACGTGCGGGCGCGCCTCGCGGCGCTGAACCTGCCGGCCGGCTACCGCTTCGACTTCGGCGGCGAGCAGCAGGACTTCGCGGAGACGGTGGGCTACATGGTGGAGGCGCTCGCGCTCGCGATCATCTTCATCTATCTGATCCTGGCGTCCCAGTTCGGGAGCTTCCTGCAGCCGCTCGCCATCATGCTGTCGCTGCCGCTCTCGCTCGTGGGCGTGATGCTGGCGCTGATGCTCACGCGGGGGACGTTCAACATCATGAGCATGATCGGCGTGATCATGCTGATGGGGCTCGTGACGAAGAACGCCATCCTCCTCGTGGACTTCGTCAACAAGGCGCGGCAGCGGGGGAGCGATCGCCGCGCGGCGCTGATCGACGCCGGCGAGCTGCGGCTCCGGCCCATCGTGATGACGACGCTTGCGATGATCTTCGGCATGCTGCCGACGGCGCTGGCGCTCGGTTCGGGCGCGGAGTTCCGCGCGCCGATGGCGCACGCCGTGATCGGGGGGCTCGTCACCTCGACGCTGCTGACTCTGGTCGTGGTGCCGGTCGTGTATACCTATCTCGACGACTTTGGAGGCTGGGCGGCGGCCCGGATCAGGCGCTGGACGGGTGAGCCCGGGAGGAAGCCGGCCGAGGTGCCGGCGGACTGACGCCGCCCAAGGTCGAGGACGCAGGGGGACTTCAGCACCTCCGTCCGACGGGCCTACTGAAACGATGGCATCCCGGCACCCACACCGCGGCAAGTGGATGAGATCACGGGGGTGGGATCGCGGTCGGGCGGAGCCAGCGGTGCGCCAAGTACCGCACGCCGCCCGCGATCTCGCGCAGCGAGCGGCCGTACTTGGCGCGGCGGAGGGAGCGCCACCAGTATTTGACGCACGCAACCCTCAGCGACGAATTGAGCAGACACTTGGCGTAGTAGGCGCCTCGCCCGATGTCGTAGGTCTTCGTCAGCGCCTCGGCTTCGGTCTTGGTTTTCCGCCGGTGATGGTGATACACGAGCAATCGCGGGTCGTACACCCCCCTCCAGCCGGCCGCCGAGAGGCGAGCGACGAGGTCGACGTCTTCGCACACAAACGGCGTCCCGGGGCCCAGATCCTCGTCGAAACCGTGGACGGCCTCGAAGGCAGTCCTGGGCAGGGTCATGTTGGCGCTCGAGAACAGCCCTGCGGGAATGAAATCGCCGGGCGTGATCTCCCGCCGCTCTTGTCTCTGGATCGTTGCGACGGGGTGGTCCGAGGGGTCGTACAAGAGGATGCGACCGCTAGCGAAGCCGATCGCCGGGTCCCGCAGCGTCTCGGCCGCCACGAGAAGGAAGTCGTCGGATGGGTAGCAGTCGTCGTCGGTGAACACGAGAAGCTCGCCACGCGAAGCGCGCACGCCTGCGTTTCTTGCCCGTCCAGCACCGGGCTCAGGTTCGTCAACGATGCCCAGGGGCACGGGGAAGGTGTCCTGGAGATCCCTCAGCAGGGCCCCGGTCGCGTCCCGGGACCCGTTGTTGACGACGACCAATTCCCAAGCGTCGTCGCTCCGGAGTGATCGCACGCGCTCGACGGTGTCGCGGAGTTGAGCGCACCGGTCGCGTGTGCACATGATCAAGGAGATACG
The DNA here is from genome assembly GCA_035763805.1 of Gemmatimonadales bacterium. Classification (GTDB taxonomy): domain Bacteria; phylum Gemmatimonadota; class Gemmatimonadetes; order Gemmatimonadales; family GWC2-71-9; genus DASUAL01. Next base: position 9,321 of record DASUAL010000041.1, on the reverse strand, counting down.
CAGTGCGACCTCCGGACCTCAGGAGCCCGTTTGCGCCAGGCGGCGAAAGAAGTCAAGCAAGCGATACCATGGAGACGTGACGTGCCGTTGGTAAGCACGGCGCCACTCGGGAACAAACCTGCTCCAGTCGCGGTCTCCACCCTTGGCCGCGGGATGGAAGCGATAGTTCGCCGCGATGCGGTCGAGACGATAAAACCTGTGCTTGGCCGCAAACCGCAGCCACAGATCATAATCGAGCGCGTAATGCAGGGACTCGTCGAGAAATCCAAACTCATCGAGAAGGCTTCGACGGAAGAAAACGGCGGGCTGTGTCGGGATCGAGCGGGCCTGCCAATACTTGCGCAACTGGCGCAAGCCACGCTCGTAGTTGATCAAGACGCCGAGTGACCGGCCGTCGGCGTCCACGAGCCGGCAGTCGCCCATCACGATGTGCTTGTCAGGGTTAGCGACGAAGAATGCGGCGACCGCGTGGAAGATGTCCGGCTCATACCAGTCATCGGAGTTGATCCATGCGATGATTTCCCCCCGGGCCCGGCGCAGGCCTTCGTTGAGCGCGGCGGCCTGGCCGGAATCTTTCTCCGACACCCAGGTGAGATGACGGTACCGGCGGAGTATTTCGATCGTCCCGTCAGTCGAGGCCCCGTCCATCACGATGTGCTCGAACTGGGGGTAGTTTTGCTCGAGCACGCTCCGGATCGTCCGCTCGAGAAAGCGGCCCTGGTTATAAGAAGGCGTGACCACCGAGATCAACGGCCAGGAGCCGGCTTCGGGATCGCCGGCCATCGGCTGCCGCGTGGTCTCCACGCGCTCTCGCGTCATTGGCAACGCGAAGAGGTGTCAGCGAGGATCGGCTGTCGCGACCTGGCGATGGAAAATGCCATCGATTTGAAGTAACTGGCCTGTTTCCCTGTCTGCAAATACTGGCTCAATGGACGCAAGGCGATAGCCCTTTTGATACAGCAATTGAGATAACTCAGGGAATAGTAGTTCGCCTTGGTACAGAGGGATTAATGACATTTCAAGCTGGATGGTATTGATAAATCGAAGCGACCGTTCCGCGCCGTCAAGAACATGCTTCTCAAACCCTTGCGTGTCTATTTTGAGAAGAATGCTCTGTTCCTGTGAACAGATAGTGTCAAAGACCGAGTCAAGCGTTCTTACTTCCACTTGTTCTCTTCCTACGTATTGCGACTCGGGCGCTGACTTTGCGTGAGATGGCAGCATATCGAGGATCGAGCTGCTCATCGAGTTGCCGGCAATGTTGAGTACAGCCTTGCCCTCAGCATCGCCAAGAGCGAAGCGCAACGCTATCCACGACCCGTCGGAATTTGCGGTTTTCAAGAGTTCCTTGTAGGCAGAAGTGAGGGGCTCGAATGATACTATTCTCCCCTTGTAACCGATGGCCCTGAGCTCCTTCCCGTATTGACCCGTGTTTGCTCCGACATCAAGCACGATGTCTATTTTGTAACCTTCCAAGAGCTTACGTCTACGAGCAAGAGCAGGCGGTATCGGTTGAGATCTGACGGGGTCACGGCCCATCCTTCTCAAGATCTGTCGGATTGTCTGTCCTAGCTTCACGGTGTGTGCTGTGCTACGGCTTGATTGTGTGGGCGAGCAGCGCTTCTTCGTCTCGGGAATGAAAGTAACTCAGAAGACCGTTGGGATTGAATTCGCGGTGGATCAAAGGGTTACCCCAATGAGCGGCCGTAGGTTCGACAATCCTTCCGGTCGTGATCACGCTTCCCCGCCACCGGGACGCAGCAGGCGGGCGTTCACGGCGACGATGACGGTCGAGACCGACATCAGCACCGCGCCGAGCGCAGGAGAAAGCAGGATCCCCGCGCGGGCGAGCACCCCGGCCGCGAGCGGAAGCGCGATCGCGTTGTAGCCGGTGGCCCACCAGAGGTTTTGCAGCATCTTGCGGTAGGTGGCGCGCGCCAGCTCCACGATCGCGACCACGTCGCGCGGGTCGGAGCGCACCAGGACGATGTCGGCCGACTCGATCGCCACGTCGGTCCCGGCGCCGATGGCGATCCCGACGTCCGCTTCGACGAGGGCGGGCGCGTCGTTCACGCCGTCGCCGACCATGGCGACGATGAAGCCCCGGCCGCGCACGGCGCGGATCTTCGCGGCCTTCTCGCCCGGTAGCACTTCCGCGAAGTACTCGTCGAGCCCGAGCTCGCCCGCCACCCAGCGGGCCACAGGCCGTGCGTCGCCCGTCAGCATCATCACCTTGATGCCCATCTGCTTGAGACGCGCGACGGCGTCACGCGATTCGGGGCGGATCACGTCCGCGAGCGCAATCGCGCCCGCGAGGCGGTTGTCCAGCAGGAGAAACACCACGGTCTTCCCCTGTTCCGCGAGACGGCGGATCCGCTCGTCCGACACGGCGATGCCGCTCGCCGTCAGAAACCCGGGGCTCACCACCTTGACGGACCGACCGTTCACGGTCCCCTGCGCGCCTATGCCCGGAATCGCCGAGAAGTCGGCTGGTGGCGTGAGCGACAGGGCACGCTCTTCGGCCGCGCGGACGATCCCCACGGCGATGGGGTGCTCGGAGCGGCTCTCGAGCGCCGCGGCGAGCCGTAGAACGTCACGGTCGTCCCCACCGTCGAGCGCGACGACATCGCTCACGCCGAACCTCCCTTCGGTGAGCGTGCCGGTCTTGTCGAAGACGATCACGTCCAGCTCGCGCGCCCGCTCGAAGGTGGACCGGTCGCGAATCAGGAGCCCGCGCCGGGCGGACAGGGTAGTGGACACCGCCACCACCAGCGGCACGGCCAGGCCGAGCGCATGCGGACAGGCGATCACCATGACGGTGACCATTCGCTCCACGGCGAAGCTCGCTGTGCTGCCGGCAGCGAGCCAGGCGACGAGCGTCGCCGCGCCACCGCCCAGTGCCACCAGCGTGAGCCACTGGGCCGCCCGGTTCGCCAGGTCCTGCGTTCGGGACCGCGTCTCCTGCGCGCGGCGAACCATCTCGATGACCTGAGCGAGGTAGGTGTCGGCGCCCGTTCGTGTCACTTCGAAGGTCACCGCTCCCTCGCCGTTCACCGCGCCGCCGATCACTTCGTCCCCCTCGCCCTTCTCCACGGGCCGGCTTTCGCCCGTGAGCAGGGCCTGATTGACGCTGGTGCGCCCTGCGACGACGCGGCCGTCGGTCGGCACCCGTTCCCCCGGCTTCACGAGAACGCGGTCCCCCGGCTGCAGAACGCTGACGGGCACGTCTTCGATCATTCCGTCCGGCTTCAGCCGGTGCGCTTCAGCCGGAAGCAACCGCACCAACTGCTCGAGCGCCTGCGAGGCCCCGAGCACCGAGCGCATCTCGATCCAGTGCCCGAGCAGCATGATGTCGATGAGGGTTGCGGTCTCCCAAAAGAACATGGTGCCCGGCAGGCCGAACACGACCAGCGTGCTATAGCCGAACGCGACGCTGATCGCGAGGGCGACGAGCGTCATCATGCCCGGCTGCCGCCCCTTGAGCTCCGTGGCGAACCCCGCTAGGAACGGCCGGCCACCGATCGCGAACACGGCTGCGGCGAACGCGAACTGCACCGCGCGCTCCCCGCGGAAGCCGAGCAGGCCCTCGACGCCAAGCAGCATCCGGACCATGGGGTCGAGGACCAGGACCGGCGCGGTGAGCGCGAGGCAGATCCAGAAACGGCGTTGGAACTCGCCCACCATCTGCGCGTGGTCGTCGTGATGCCCGTGGTGGTGCTCGTGGCGCTGGTGCATCGAGTTGGGCCATCGGCGGGCCGTACACCCCCTACACCCCGTGGTCCGGGAGGCTGCACCCCCGATCTCCTAGCGTCAAGCGACGCGGCTCTGGACGCCATGGCCCCCCCGGCCGGGTCCCCAAGAGCGCCTTGGACCCCTTAAGGGTCCCACGTATGGTGTGTTGCACGCGTGATGACTATGTTGGTTTTACGCTCTTCGTCCTCGCGAGCCCATCAAAGGGGGTGGCTCCCATTGTGAGGCGGACGAGCCCCGGCTCCGGACGACGCCCGTTCTCCCGAGCGTCCGTAGAGAAGACCTACGACGCGATCGTCCTCGTGTCGGCGAACCCGTGACTCGGACGATCCCGAGCAGGCCCGACCCGCGGTGGCAGGAGATCCTGCGGAGGGCGGCCATTGCCCTCCGGGGACGGGCGGTGGGTGTCTGGGAAGCCGACGCGGGCGGCCGATTGCACCTTCTGGCCGCGAGCTCGGCCGAGGACCGTGCGCTCGTCGCCGCCGACGAGCTGGAGCTCGCGCTGCGCGAGCTGGGCGAGCTGCCGACCGCGCGCCGCACGCCTCGTCGCTGGGTGGCGAGCCGTCTCGAGCGGCGCTGGTGCATCGCGCCGGTTCGCAGCGAGCCGGCGGCGCCGCCCGCCGGCGTCGAGCGGCGCGGCCCCGAGCGGCTGACGCTCGAGCTCGCGGGTGTGTGCATCGGGTTGATCGACGACCCCGAGCGCAAGGCGACAGCGTCCCGCGCGGCCGACGGTCAAGCGCGCCTCCCCTCGATCGTGGAACAGGTTCCCGCCATCCTCTGGACGACCGACGTCGAGCTGCGCGTCACCTCGCGGTCCGAGGCCAGCGCCAGGTCGCTCGACATCCTGCCCGAGTGGGTCGCGGGCGCGTCCCTCCTCAAGCAGTCCTCCGGCGACGAAGTGAGCTCCGAGTCGATCGTCGCACACCGACGGGCGCTCGAGGGCGAGCCTGTCTCCTACCAGATCCGGCTGGCCGACCGGTGCTACGACGCGCACGTGGAGCCACTGCGAGGTCAGGGGGGTGCGATCGTGGGCGTGGTCGGCGTCGCGGTGGACGTGAGCGATCGCGAGCGAGCCCTCACAGAAGCGCGCCGCAGCCAGCTGGAGCTCGAGGACTTCGTCGAGAGCGCGCCGGTCGGCATTCGTTGGACGGCGCCGGACGGCACCATCCTCCGCGCCAACCCCGCCGAGCTCGACATGCTAGGCTACGGGCACGAGGAGTACGTGGGTCGCAACATCGCCCAGTTCCACCTGGACCCGGAGGTCGCGGCGGACACGCTCCGGCGCCTGTGGGCCGGAGAGGCGCTCCGCAACGTCGAGATCCGGATGCGGCACCGCAACGGCTCGATCTGCTACGGCCTCCTCAGTGCGACCGCGCGATTCGAGGACGGGCAGTTCATGCACGCCCGCTGCGTCACGCGGGACATCACGGAGCGCAGACTGGCCGAGCAGGCCCTGGTGCATTTCAGGGCCATAGTAGAGTCGGCCGACGAAGCCGTCATCGGCAAGTCATTGGATGGAATGATCACCAGCTGGAACCCGGCGGCGGCGCGCCTGTACGGGTACAGCGCCGAGGAGGTGATCGGGAAGCCGATCACCCTGCTCGCGTCCCCGGACCGCATCGACGAGATCCCGGCGATCCTCGAGCGCCTGCGGCGCCGCGAGCTGACGGAGCACCTTGAGACGGCCTGGGTGCGCAAGGACGGCACGCAGGTAGAGGTATCGCTCACTATCTCGCCCATCATCGACGCGGAGGGCCGCACGGTCGGCGCCACGACGATCGCCCACGACGTCACGGAGCGCAGGCACGCCGAGCAGCAGCTGCTGCACGGGGCCTTGCATGACGGGCTCACCGATCTGCCCAACCGCGCCTACTTCGTCGAGCGGGTGTCCCAAGCCCTCAAGCGCGCGCGGCGAGATGCCGGTTACCGCTTCGCCGTACTGTTCCTCGATTTGGACGACTTCAAGGCGGTGAACGACAGCCTGGGTCACGCGGTCGGCGACCGCCTCCTGACGGAGATCGCGGGACGGCTGCGCACGTGTGTACGGCCCGGCGACGTCGTGGCGCGGCTCGGAGGCGACGAGTTCACGCTGCTGCTCGAGGAGATCAGCGGACTGCCCGACGTGGAGCACGCCGCTCGGCGCATCCAGGACAGTCTTGCCGCGCCGTTTTCGCTCGAAGGCCGGGAGATGCTCGCGACCGCCAGCATCGGCGCCGCGCTGAGCGAGCGCGGTTACGACCAGCCCCAGGACCTGCTGCGCAATGCGGACCTCGCCATGTATAACGCCAAGCAGCAGGGGCGCGCGCGCTTTGAGGTGTTCGATGTCGCCATGCGCGATTCGGCCCAGGCCCGCTTCGGCATGGAGGCGGACCTGCGGAAAGCCGTGGAGCGCCACGAATTCCGACTCGTGTTCCAGCCCATCATGGGGCTCGAGACCGGCCGCCTGCACGGGTTCGAGGCGCTGCTGCGCTGGCACCGCCCGAGGCGCGGCGTGATTCCTCCCGTCGAGTTCGTGCCGTTGGCGGAGCAGACCGGGCTCATGCTCCCGATCGGCACGTGGGTCCTCCAGGAGGCCTGCCGATCTGCGCGACGCTGGCAGGACGCGTTCCCGGCAGCCGCCCCGGTGCGGATCAGCGTGAACCTCTCCGCCAGACAGCTCGGGCACCCGCATATCGTGGAAGACGTGCGGACGGCTCTTCAAGACGCGGGGCTTGCACCCTCGTGCCTGGTCCTCGAGATCACCGAGAGCGTCCTCATGGGGGACGTCGACTCGTCGACGGCCGTGCTCCATCGGCTGCGGGAGCTGAGCGTCGAGCTGCACATGGATGACTTCGGCGGATACTCGTCGTTCAAGTACCTGCCGCGCTTCCCGCTTCAGGGAATCAAAGTCGACCGCTCCTTCGTGCACCGCATGGGGGCGCGCCGCACCGACCTGGAGATCGTGCGTTCGATCGTGGACCTGGCGGGGACCCTCGGCCTCGGTGTGATCGCGGAAGGCGTGGAGACCGTCGCGCAACGCGAGCGGCTCATCGCGTTCGGGTGCGAGCTCGGGCAGGGCTACCTCTTGGCAAAACCGCTGGAGCCAAAGGCCGCCGCCGCGTTTCTGACCGGATTGGGACGCTCGGGTCGCCGTACTGCTTGAAGGGCGCGCGCTACCGAGGCGTCTGACCGCACACGCCGCCCTCACCCGGAGGCTGGCTCCGCACCCGCCGCGAGGCCGTCAGCGGCGCGGATGCCCCACCGGAATGAGGTAGAGCGGCACCACGCCGCGCGCCGACCGCAGCGTCCGCAGGATCTCCGCGTCGTCAAACGCGCCGACCGGCACGCCTGCGAGCCCCAGGGCCACCGCCTCGAGCAGCAGGTTCTGCGCGGCGTGGCCCGCCTCGAGCTGCACGTAGCGCGCACCGCGCTCCACCCCGTACTTGGCCGCGGTTCGCGCCGGCGCGGCGGTGATGATGAAGACCGCGGGAGCGTTCGCCACGGCCGCCTGCCCGTGCGCGGCCCGGGAGAGCGCCGGGCGCAGGTCCGCTTGCGACGACCTGAGCAGGCGATGGCCGCGAGGCTCGTAATGATGCAGCCCGGCCCGCGTCGCGACGTACAGCTCGAGCGGGTACAGCGCCCCTGCGGACGGCGCGGTGCGAAGGCCGTCGGGGTGAGTGACGCCTTGCGCCGCCCACAGGAGCTGCGACACCTCCGCCTCGGTCAAGTCGTGCGTCGTGTACTCACGGACCGAGCGGCGGCGCAGCAGCGCCTGCTCGACGGACACGGGGCCGTTCGCAGCGGGCGTCGGGAGGGCCGTCACCGGCGGCCCCGGCTGCTGGCCCGCCGCCTGCGCCAAGGCGCCGAGCAGGAGCAGCGACGCCCCTGCCGCCAGGCGACTCACCCGGCTTGCTCTACGCCAGGAGGTGCGGTCGTCGCAGCTCAAGCAGCTGGCAGACATATGTGCCTCCCAAGCGGCCGATCGTGCACCAATTTGCAGAATACCTGCGGGTCGCTATACCGATCGTGAAGCCGAGGTGAGGGAGCCTTTGGTCTGGTGCCGGTCCGACTGTTCGCTGCCCACGTGCGGATGATCGCGCCGCAGCGGCCGCTTCGGATCCTGCTCACCGGCCGACCCGGGTGCGGCAAGACCACCGTGGTCCTTCGGACCGTCGAGCTGCTCGGCCGGCGAGCGGCCGGGTTCTACACCGCCGAGGTCCGTGAGGGCGGAACGCGGGTCGGATTCGATGTGGTGGCGTTGCACGGACTGCGGGGGCCGCTCGCGCGCATTGGAGCGCAGGGTCCGCGCGTGGGGCGCTACGGGGTGGACGTTGCGTCGTTCGAGCGGATCGGCGTGCGGGCGCTCGAGGCGGGGCTCGTCGAGCCCGGCGTGCTGCTCGTGGTGGACGAGCTGGGCAAGATGGAGTTTCAGAGCGCCCGGTTCGTGGAACTCCTGCCGCAGGTGTTCGCAGCTGCGAACTCGGTGCTCGGGACGATCCTCGAGGCGCGGCACCCGGTGGCCGATCGGTATCGGCGGGTGGAGGGGGTCGAGGTCATTCGAGTGACGGCGGCCAATCGGGACGGGTTACCGGGTGAGTTGGCGCGGCGGCTGGCAGGGGCGGTCAAGGGGAGGGCGGAGGGGGCGTAGGAGGATGTGTCGCTTGTTGCGATCGTTCTCGGCAGGCGCCAGCACCTGCCAGCGGGGATTGCGCCTCAGGAACCGATACGATCGTGTGCGATCATCAACGAGATAGACCGCGCGATCGATTCGAAGCTCGCTTGCCACGGCCGAAGACCGGTGCGTCGCGGCCTGGCCGCCGGTCAGGCGGGCGCCGGCACGGCAACGGGCGTCATCAGCAGGATGACCGCGCCTGTTGGGTCAGTCACCATGCAGGCCCGGCCGACGTCCGGCACGTCGTGCGGCGGCACAATGAGCCGTCCGCCGAGCTGGGCAACGCGAGAGGCGCATGCATCTACGTCATCCACCGCGACATAGGCGTTCCATGCCGGCCCCCGGTCACGGCTGTAGTCCGTGCTTGGGTTCATCATTCCGGCAACGTCCTTCCCGTTGCGCTGGAATAGGGTGTAGACGCCCCAAGGACCTGCGTCGACTTCGCGGCGCGTCCAGCCCAGCAGCCGACAGTAGAACTCGCCGGCCGCCCTCTGGTCCGGAGTCTCGAGCTCATTCCAAAAAAACGTCCCGTGCTCAGTCATCGTCCACTCCTTTCGGGCCGTCCGGTTAGGACCGTAGCGGGAGCGACGTGAGGGGATTGTGAAGCATTGCTGAGAGTATTCGACGAGCTTGGGACGTCCGTGGTCGGACCCGCACACATGGCACGGGAGTCGACGATACGGGGAGACCTGGTTGACGCCCTACCCAGCACAGCGAAACCTGTGGCGGGGTTGAGAAAGGCGCGGCTGCTCGCGAACTTATCTACCCGTCCGGCGCCGTAGCCAAGTGGTAAGGCAGAGGTCTGCAAAACCTCTATTCGTCGGTTCGATTCCGACCGGCGCCTCTCACCCCCCAGGAGGTCCCGTGGCCCGAGCGTCCCGGCGCCTCGATCCGGCGGCCGCGTTGCTCCGGTCGTACTC
>DASUAL010000040.1:0-25469 GCA_035763805.1 Gemmatimonadales bacterium | reverse complement strand
AGTCGCCCGAACCATCCCCTGCTCAGCCACCGCGCTCCCGAACTCTCAGCCTCCCCAGCGGCTGCGCCAGCGCCGCGTGCCGCACCGGATGCCGGCCCCTTGGGACACTGGGTTAGTCCGAAGGGGTCATCGAAATTGATGGGATCGCCGTCGGAGGTCCTCGACCTCCGGAGAGCGGGCCTGGACGAGCGCGAGGCGATAGAGCGTGCGTTGTGGCCGTTCGACGTCCACGATGAACTCGCCGAGCAGATGCCGGCCGATCCGACGGTCGAGCTCCTCGCCCCTGAGCAGCGTCAGCGCGGTCAACAGCCTTTCTTCAGCCGCAAGGATCCGCTCCCGCTCGCGCGCCTCGCGCTCGGCGCGGAGTCCCGCGCCCACGAGCCCGACGAGCGCCATCCCTGCTCCGGCCAGGATCGCGAGGGCTACGAGCACTTCGAGCAGCGCGACGCCGCGGTCAGGGCGCGACACGACCAGGCTCGCCGGTGAGGGGATCGACGCCGGGACCGAGCGCGCGGCCGTCGGGGAGAAAGACGGGCGGTAAGGGGCGGTAAGGGGCGGTAGGGGGCGGTAAGGGACTGCGTGCGCGAACGGGCACCCCCGTCCGAATCGCCTCTGCGCGGGCGCGCCGGAGCCCGCGGATCCATTCAGACTCGCGGGGAGCCTTGAGGGACGCGAGCGCCAGCCCGCTGATCCCGAAGACAAGCCCGAGGATCGCAACGACCACGACGATCTCTAGAAGCGTGAAGCCAGCGACCGGAGCTCCGGCGTGCCCTGGATGGTACCGCTCCCCGCTCCCTGCTCCCGGCAGCATCAGAACACCCCCGGGCGGATAGAATACACGGCCTGCAACAGGGCCAATGCCACGAAGGCCACGAGCCCGCCGAACGACACGATGAGTGCCGGCTCGAGCAGGGTGACGAGCGTCCTGAGGCCGCGCTCCGCTTCCTGGGCCGCGAGATCGCCCGCGCGCAGGGCCATCTCGCCGAGCCGCGCGCTGGATTCACCAACGGCCACGAGCTGGAGCGCGCTCGTGCTGAGGGCCCGCTCGCGCTCGAGCGACGGAGCGAGCGGCGCCCCTTGTGCCACTCGCTCGCGCGCACTATCCAGCCGCTCGGCGACCACGAAATCCCCCGCCGCTTCCCGTGCCGCCTCAAGCGCCGGAAGGAGCGGCATCCCGGCCCGGAGCATGCCGCCCAGGGCGCGCGTCACCCGCGCCGTGGCGAGCGCCTGGCGCACGCGGCCCACGATCGGTAGTGCCAGGAGCGTTTCGTCCAGCCATCGGCGAGTCACGGGACGATGAACGCCCTCCACACCGAGCCAAGCGACGAGCGCGGCGAGCGGCGCGAGCGCCGGCCAAGACCGCTCGAGCACCCTCGAGCCGATAATGAGCACGCGCGTGGCGACCGGCAGCTCCTGACCAAAGTCTCCGAGGAGCTCAGCAAACCGGGGCACGACGGTCGTGCCGATCACGAAGACCGACACCACGCCGGCGAGAGCGAGCAGGGCGGGATAGGCGAGCGCCTGCTGCACCCGCGCGACGAGCTCGGCTTCCTGTTCCAAGTGGGTGGCGACCTGCTGCAACGCCGGTGCGAGCTGACTGCCTCGCTCGCCAGCGTGGATCATCCCGAGGACGACCCCAGGGACGACCCCTCGCTCGCGGGCAAGGGCTTGACTGAAGCTGTGACCTTCCCGCAAGCCCGATCGGGTGAGCGCGAGCGTCTCGCGAAGCGCCCCACGGGCGAGCGACTCACTCGCCGCGATGGCCCGCTCGAGCGGCACGCCCGCCGAAGCGAGCGCCGAGATGCTCTGAAACACGATCGCGAGGTCACGCCGGCTCGCCGCCCGGCGTGTCCCCTCCGCCGATTCGGCGTGTTCAAGCGCGATTGGGAACAGCCCCAGCGCCGTCACCGCCGTACTCGCCTCGCCAGCCGTGACGGCCTGAACCGTGCCACGCACGATTGCCCCGTCCGGGCGGGCCGCCTGGTAGCGGAAACCGCTCACGGTCGCTTCCTCACGCCGCTCTCCCACGAGGTGATATCCGCATCCTCACCGGTGCCCCCGGGCTGCCCATCGCGACCGTAGCAGAGGAGATCGTAGCCTTCGGCGTTCACCTCCCCCGGGCTCCGGTACACGTACGGGCGTGCCCAGGGGTCGAGCGGGACGGTCTTCTTCACATAGGGTCCGCGCCAGCCCCGCGCCTCGGGCTCCCCCTCGGGGCGCGCTCGGAGCGCCGCCAGGCCCTGCGCGGTCGAGGGGTAGTAGTCGTTGTCCAGCCGGTAGGCCTCGAGCGCGAGCCCGAGCAGCTCGATCTGCGCCTGCGCCGCCGAGCGCTTCGCGTCCCCCACGTGGCTGAACACCATAGGGGCCACGAGCCCGGCGAGGATGGCGATGACGGAGATCACGACCAGGAGCTCGATGAGGGTGAACCCAATTGCGGATTTCGGATTGCCGATTTCGGATTGAAACCGGGGGCGTCCAATCGGCAATCCACAATCCGCAATCCGCAATTCAGTCAGTAACACGCAGCACCTCCTCGACCGTCGTGATCCCGGCCTGCACTTTGCACCACCCGTCCTCCCGGAGCGTCGTCATCCCCTCGGTCTGGGCGATTTCTCGCAGCGCCGCCGCATGGGATGCTTTGAGGAGCGCCCGTTTGATTTCCTCACTGATGACGAGCAGTTCGAAGATGCCCGTGCGCCCGCGATAACCGGTGCCGCGGCACGTGGGGCAGCCACGACCACGCTCCAGCATGAGGTGGCCCACCGGCCTCTGGGCGAGCAGCGCCACAGCGCTGGTATCGGGCTCGTAGCGCTCGCGGCACTCGGGGCAGAGCTTGCGGACGAGCCGCTGGGCCAGGACCGCCTCCACCGTCGCCGCGATCAGGTACGGCTCGACCCTGAGATCGACGAGCCGCGTGATGGCACTGGCCGCGTCGTTCGTGTGGAGGGTGGAGAAGACGAGATGGCCCGTGAGCGCGGCCTGCACGGCGATGCTCGCCGCCTCCCCGTCGCGCATCTCGCCCACCATCAGGACGTCGGGGTCTTGACGCAGGATGCTCCGCAGCGCACCGGCGAACGTCATCCCTGCCCTGACGTTCACGGGCACCTGCGTCATGCGGTCGAGGTGGTATTCGACCGGATCCTCAACGGTGATGATTTTCTCGGCTGTCCGCTCGCGCAGCCCGAGGGCGCCGTAAAGGGTCGTGGTCTTGCCGCTCCCAGTCGGCCCCGTTGCCAGGAGAATCCCATGCGGCTTCTCAGCGAGCCTGCGGAACGTGTCGAGCATCTCGGGCGCCATCCCCAGCTCGTCGAGCGCCACCGGGCGACCGCCGCGATCCAGCAGCCGCAAGACCACGGACTCGCCATACAGAGTCGGCACGGTCGAGACACGGAGATCGAGCTCGCGCTCCTCCAGGCGCACCCGGATCCGCCCATCCTGCGGGGCGCGGCGCTCCGCGATGTCGAGCTCGGCGAGGAGCTTGACGCGGGAAATCACGGCCGCCTGCAAAGGTTTCGGCGGGCTGGGCACGTCCATGAGGACCCCATCGATCCTGAAGCGGGCGTGCAGGCCCTCGCGCGTCGATTCCAGGTGGATGTCCGACGCCCGGGCGTCGTGCGCCTCGCGAATCAAGAGATTGACGAAGCGGATGACGGGCGGCTGGTTCGCGAGATCGCGCGCGTCTGCGAGTCCATCGTCGCCAGGCTCGGAGGGGGCGCCGAGCTCGGCGTCCAGATCCTTCACCAGCTCTACGACTGATTCTGCCGCGGCGAAGGTGCGGTGGATGGCGTCCAGCAGCTCGTCTCTAGTCACTGACACGAAATCGAGCGGCACGCCGAACGAGCGCTCAAGGTCCTCGAGCACTTCGCTCGCGGGTTCGCGGTCAGTGGCGACGCGCAGGCGGTCCCCCTCGACCCCAAGCGGGAGGATCCCCCAGTACTCGAGGTAGGCGGGCTCGAAGGAGCCGGGCAGAGGCAGCTTCGAGACGAACGCGGTGGTCACGTTGCCGTGGCAAAGCACGCGACGTGCCACGCCGCGAGCGGGCCGCGGTCGACGCGTTCGCCTTAGCGCGTGATTACCTGTGATTTCAGAACGGAACGAGCGACGTCAGGCCGCGAGAGGATTGCACAGTCCGCTGATTTGAACTGTGCAACCTCTGCGCGTCGAACATGCGGGGGGCGAACGCACGGCGCGGCAGCGCATTGGGACGTGCGACAGGAAAATCAGACCCGAAGGCTCGCACGGTTCGGCGTTCTGAACCGGGCAACCGGGCGCAGGACGCTCGAAAGGGCCTAACGACGCCGCGACGTGCGCAGTTGCGCGCCCCTACCAGATCGTGGCGGCCGAGGTCCGTTGCACGTTTCTCGCTTTTGAACTGTGCAGAATCGGTCGGGAAACGGAGCATTGTGAAATCGTTCCCGGGCCCATGCTACATGGCCACCGAGCCGGACTCACCTCGCGACGGAGTCCCTTACACCGGCGGCCGCTCGCGACGCACTCCACTCACCTCCTCGACCTCCCTTAGCTCCTCCACAACCGGCCGGATCGTGTTCCGGTGCACGCCGAGCACCTGTGCCGCCGCGCCCACCCTACCTCCTGTCTTCCAGAGTGCCCACGCCACAAGCCGCCGGTTCCGCACTCGGTCTCCGTGCCGCTCGTACAGGAGCGACGTGCGCAGTTCCTCCGGCAGATAATCGACCACGATCTCCTCCGACCCAGCCGCCCGGGCCACGAGAAACGCTCGCTCCACCACCCCCTGGAGATCCCGCAGGTTCCCCGGCCACTCCGCCGTCTCGAATCGCAGGACGACGTCAGCCGCGATCCGCGTGGGGCCGTCGCGCCCGGTAGTCACGCGGCAGCGGGAGAGGAACAGCTCCGCGAACGGGCCGATCTCCTCCCGGCGCTCCGCAAGGGGCGGCAAGACGATCAGGCACTGCCCGAACCGAAACCGTAGATCTGGCAGCAGCCTCCGCTCCGCCAGCAGGAGGTCGGGATGGCGACACATCCCTACGATCACCCGGCACTGAAGCGGGATCAAGCGGTCCCCCCCGACCGTCGCGAACACGCGCCGGTCGAGCACCCGCAGGAGGCGGCGCTGTTCCCCGAGCTCGAGATTCTGAAAGTCGTCGAGCAACAGCGTGCCGCCCCGGCGGCCTCAAACAGCCCCCGTCGCCGCGCCACCGCCCCGGTGAACCCGCCCCGCTCATGGCCGAACAGCTGGTCGAGCGCGAGCCCTGGGTCGAGCTCGCCCACGCTGAAGTCCGTAAAGCCGCCGCTGCGGCCACTCAAGCCGTGGATGTATTCCGCGAGATACGTCTTCCCCGTCCCGGTCTCCCCCACGAGCACGACGGGCGTCTCGGCGTCCGCGAACGTCCTCGCGAGTGCCAGCGCCTCGACCATCGCGCCCGACAGCGCGACGGGGCCAGCGGGCCAGGATGGGAGCAACGCCCGGGGACGAGCGGGGCGATCGTGCCGCGGGTCGGATCCTGAAGGAACTGCGGGTGTAGTGGCCATTGGCGAAGCGTCAGCAAACTCAAGTCCTTCTGAAGCTCGGCCGCAACTAGGCACCTACCCGATTCTTTTTCCCCGGGCGTCCGCCCAGTTGCCGCGCGCCGGGCTTCGGGTTCATGGCGGGACCAGCCCCTGCCGAATTGCGTATCGAACGAGACCGGCGGTGTCGTGAATGTCCAGCTTCTTCATGAGGCGCCCGCGGTGGAACCCCACAGTCTTCGCGCTTATGCGGAGGAGCGCCGCGATCTGTTTGGTCGTCCTTCCCTGCGCTACCAGCTCCAGCACCTCGCGCTCCCGCTGCGTGATCGGCTCCCGCCCGACTGAGCGAGCCCCTCGGATCGTGCGCAGCACGGCTCCGGAGAGTTCCGGACTCACGTAGATCCCGCCGCGGCGCACCTCGTGCCATCGCGCGAAACAGGTCGACCGCGGGCTGGCTCTTGAGCACAAAGCCTCGCACTCCTTCCCGAAGAGCATGGAGGACAAGGTGCTCGTCGTGGAGCGCAGTCAGAAGGATGACGTGGGTTCGCGGAGAGACTCGTTTGATCTCGCGCGCGGCGCGGATGCCGTCGATCTCCGGGAGTGCGATCTCGAGCACGGCGAACTCCGGCCTCTGCTGCCTGGCGCGCCGGACGGCCGCTGCCCCGTCGCGCGCTTCGGCGATTACGCGGTAGCCACGCCGCTGTAGGAGGAGTCTAAGGCCGTCACGCAAGATCGCGTGCTCATCTGCCAGTAGCACCCGCGTCGGCATGTCTCACCTACCGACAGTCTGGGCGCTGGGGTGAGTCGGATGACGGAACGAACGCAGGGTGAAACGATCAACTCGGTGAACCTATCAGCCCAATGTATGACCACGCACGGTGGTCTGCAAAGTCACGGCGTTTGTGCCGCAACACGTTTACAGCGCGATGGTGACGCACGTCACTCCCGGAGCGCAAAAGTGGACGGTCCATCGGTGCCGCGGCGCTGGTGTTCGCAGGCCGCCTCCTATCGCCCGCCCGCGAAGTCGCGCAAAGACACTGCCGTCCGCGCGAATCGGGCGCGCAGGCGCCGATCACCGGTGACCAGAGGCACGCCAAGATCCTGCGCCAGGGCGACGAACTCGCAGTCGTAAGCGGAGCACGCGGAGGCCGCGGCCAACCGGAGCACCAGGGGCGAGTCAACCTGATACTCGCGTCCGCTGAACAGCCCACCGGCCAGCTCCATCACCTCGTACGCATCCGCCAGCGCCATCCCGCCGCCGCGCAGGGCCATCGCCAGGACGTTCCGCAGCTCGCTCCGCCACAACACCGGTGCCGCCCACTCCGGGTCGCGCCGCAAAGCGCGGCGGGCGTCCGGCGTTGCATCTCCCGGCAGGAACAGATAGGCGATGACGTTGGTGTCAGCGACGATCACGGCCGGCCGAGCGACCGGGCCTTGCGAATCTGCGCCGCAGTCAGCGGGCGGAGGCGGAGGCGCTCCCGGAGGGCGTCGGCGCGGGTGAGCAGAGCCTCGGCATCAATAGGCTGGCGGCGGAGCACGCGGTCCAGGCAGACGAGCACCTCGCTATTGAGGCTGCGGCGGTGCTCCGCTGCCCGGCGCCGGAGCCGCTTGAAGAGGTCCTCGGGAATACCCTTGATGGTGAACGTTGGCATCGCGGTTGCATTGTGGAACCAAAATGGAACCTAGCTCTCGGCTGGCGCGGCGTCAAGCCGACGCGCTCACCCCAACCCCCGTCGATCCAGACTCCGATACTGAATCGCCTCGCTCACGTGCTTCGGCTGCAGTTCCGCCGCCCCGCCCAGGTCCGCGATCGTGCGTGCAATCTTGAGGATGCGATGATAGGCCCGTGCCGACAGCGCGAGCCGGGTGATCGCCGTCCGGAGCAGGGCGTCCGCCGCGTCCGACACCCGACAGTGGGCGCGGATATCCCGCGGCGTCATGTGGGCGTTGGCGTAGATCCCCGGCCGCGTGACGAAGCGCTCCCGCTGGGTGGCGCGCGCGCGGTCCACCCGTTCCCGGATCGCTGCGCTCGGCTCTCCCCCGCCCTGGTCCGCCAGCGCCCGATACTTCACGGCGGGCACTTCCAGATGGATGTCGATGCGGTCGAGCAGCGGCCCCGAGACGCGCGCCAAATAACGCTGCACGCCGAGCGGGCCGCATACACAATTATGCTGGGGATCGCCGAAATAGCCGCAGGGGCACGGGTTCATCGCGGCGGCGAGCATGAAACGGGCGGGATAGGTAAGGCTCATCGCCGCCCGCGCAATCGTCACCACGCCGTCCTCCATCGGCTGGCGCAACACCTCGAGCACGTTCTTGCGGAACTCGGGGAGCTCGTCCAAGAACAGCACGCCGCCATGTGCGAGGCTCACCTCGCCCGGCCGGGGGTAGGAGCCACCGCCGATCAAGCCGGCGTCCGAGATCGTGTGATGGGGCGCCCGGAACGGCCGCCGCGCGACGAGCGACTCGCCCAGCGGGAGCGTGCCCGCCACGGAGTGGATCTTCGTGGTCTCGAGCGCCTCATCGAGGCTCATATTGGGGAGAATCGTCGGGAGCCGTCGGGCGAGCATCGTTTTCCCCGATCCCGGCGGGCCGATCATTAGGATGTTGTGGCCGCCGGCGGCGGAGACTTCGAGGGCCCGCTTCGCGTGCGCCTGTCCTTTCACCTCCGCGAAGTCCACGTCGTCCTTTGCCCGCTCGGCGAACAGGGAGGCGAGGTCGACGTCCGCCTCGGGCAACTCTCCCCGCGCGTCGAGGAAGTCCGCGATTTCGGCCAGGGTGCCGGCGCCGAGCACGCGGATCCCCGAGACCACGCCCGCCTCGGCGACGTTCTCGCGCGGCAGCACGAGCGCGTCGAGGCCCGCGGCGCGGGCGGCGAGCGCGACGGGCAAGGCACCGCGCACCGGCCGAATCGCTCCCTCGAGCCCGAGCTCGCCCAGCACCGCGACCCGCTCGAGCCGCGCAGCCGAGATTTGCTCCGTGGCGGCCAGCACGCCGAGAGCGATCGGGAGGTCGAAGGCGGAGCCGTCCTTGCGGATGTCCGCCGGGGCGAGGTTCACCGTGATGCGCTTGAGAGGAAAGGTATAACCCGAGTTCGCCAGCGCGGCGAACACGCGCTCCCGCCCTTCCTTCACCGCGCCCTGCGGAAGCCCCACGGTGACGAAGGTCGGGAGGCCGTTCGCGATATCGGTCTCGACGTCCACGAGGTAGGCGTCGATCCCCAGGACGGCGGCCGAGCGCACGCGGGCGAGCATGCTGGGAGGGTACCGCGCACGGGCGCACGAGCGGTAGGAAAAAACACGCGGAAAGGAGCGAACTGTTGCGGCACCGCCTCTCCGCATCGCGGAGAGGGGGAACCGAGACTAGCGGCTCACTTTCGTCGGCGCAGCGATTGCCTCATTATCCGCCGGCAGCGCATCGCGCGCGCCGCCGATGAATGCGACGGCTTTGAAGGTCACCTTGCCGATCTGTGCGTCGGCGCCGGTGAATGTATAGCTGTAGTGGTGAGACCGAACGTGCTGCACCAAGACCGCGGCATCACACGTACGACAGCACGTCCCGCTGCAGGTCAGCGGCCGCCAAGACCTCGGGCTCGGGCCGGCCGTTGTGGTCCGGCCACCGAACCAGTTTGATCCTGCCGCCTTCGATCTCGATGCCCGTGATGTTCCCGTCGCTGAAGGAACAGCATCCCGTGTTGAAGTAGCAGGGCTCCCACGCTACGGCGGCGGCTTCCGCCGTGTCGCGGTACGGCTTCTCGAGCGCCTTCGCCCACTCGAGCCGGGCGCGCCAGCGAGCGACCGCGTCCTGGCGCTCGACCGAGCTCGCGTCCTCGGCAAGGAGCTTTCGGGCCGCGTCGAGCTCGGCCTCGAGGTGTCGAATGTGCGACTGCGACATGAACACCGGCCGGTGAGTATGACCGGCGATGACGACGAGGCGAGTCTGGGATGCCGCCCACCAGTACATCGCCGTCTCGTGCCGGGCACGCAGCCGGAAATCGCGCGCCGGGGTGTTCGTCGAGATGCGGAGGAGGCGCTGTGCGTGGCGCCAGCTGTGTCGCACCAAAAAACGCCCTACGCCGCGATGTCGATCGCTGTAGGTAGTCCCCTGATGGCCGTGCACCAGCAACAGCGTACCGCACGCCGCGCCGTTGGCGCGCACCGACAGGCGCAGCCCTTCGTGAACCTGGACACCGGGCAGAAAGGCGCGCAGATACCGCCGCACCGCTCCCTCCGAGGCCCACTCGTCGTCGTGGTTCCCATAGATGCGGACGTACCGATCGCGGGCGTGAAACTCGCCTTCCAACTCGAGCGTGTGGGGGTACGCCTCGACGACTCGCCGGGGTGTGGACTTCCACAGCTCCTCCACATCACCCAGCAGGACCAGCGTGTAGCCCTTCTCCAAATAGTAGCCGAGCGCCGCGTTGTACGGCCGTTCACACCTCCGAAAGTCGTCCGCGCCGTCCCGCTGGCCCCGATGCTGATCTGAAAGGATGACGTAGCGGTCGGTGGCAACGTCGAAGGCGACCTCTTCGGCCCGGTCGAAGGCGCGGTCGAGAGCATTGAAGATCTGCTGTGTGTAGCTCATCGCCCCGGCCCCGGTGCGCCTGCGGTGGAGTACCTAATATGGCCGGGGCGGGTCGTGCCTCAAGAGCCTCCCGGAGAGCACAGGCCGAGCCTACGTTTAGCGTGTCACGCTACCCCACGGGGCTCGTCGGCATTGAGCCAGATCACGTACGACGACTTCCTCAAGGTCGACATCCGCGTCGGCCGGATCGTGCAGGTCGACGACTTTCCCAAGGCGAAGAAGCCGGCCTACAAGCTGCGGATCGACTTCGGCGAGCTCGGGGTGAAGGCCTCGAGCGCCCAGATCGTCAAGCACTACGACAAGAGTGACCTCATCGGCAAGCTGGTTCTCGCCGTCGTCAACTTCCCGCCGCGTCAGATCGCGGATTTCTTCTCGGAAGTGCTCACGCTCGCCGTCATCCTCGGCGAGGGAGACGTGGTGCTGGTGGGCCCCGATCGGGAGGTACCGCTGGGCGGCCGGATCCTATGAAACGGGAGCGGGGAGCGGTAATTGACGATCAGCGTCCCGAAAAGGACTAGGCCGCCGCTTTCACAAAACTCCGCGGATACACCGCCGTCTTCGCGATCATGTCGTGGAACGCCTGGCGGGACGCCCCGAGGACGAAAAAGCACCCGATGAAGATCGCGAAGCCGAGCAGGTTTCCCACCGTGCGGAGCACGGAAATCCCCGTGACGAGAGCCATGAACCCCAGGACGAAGTTGATGTTCTTCAGGGCGTACCGCTCGAGCAGGGTGCCCACTCCCGCCGCCGTGCCATCGGCGTTCGCGACTTGGATGCCGAGGATCAGCTTGCCGAACGTCCAGCCGGTGAACCCTTCGATGAGGAAGTACACGCTGCCGATGACGACCAACGCGACCGCCATGCCGAGGATCGCCCCGAAGCCACCGCCCAGCGCCGCGCCCTGCGCGGCAGACATGTCTCCGGGGCTGATTCCGGCCACAGCCCCGCCCGCCGCGGCGCCGAAGATTCCGCCAATTGTCGGGCCGAGGACCGCCGAGACGATTCCCACAAGAACGCAGTCCAAGAGAAATGCTGCGAGCCGCCTGCCGAAGCCGATGCGGTTTTCCATGGTTTCCCCCCTGCCGATTGGGCCAATCGCCGCGGCTCCGATGTAGCGAGATCCCGGGCGGTCAAGCCCTCAGCGAGTTCCTTCGGCCGGCGGCGCCCCGCGCTCGATTACCTTCGCCATCACCGGTGCGCCGGGGAACAGGCGCTCGATCCCGCCGACCACGACCTGCTCGCCCGCCTCTACCCCGCCCCGCACTTCCGCCCACCCGGCCTCGCGGACGCCGAGCGTCACCTGGCGCCGGTCAGCCTTGCCGTCCTTCACGACCCAGACGAACGTCGCCCCCTGGAGGGGCAGGATCGCGTCCTCCGGCACCACGACCGAGTTGGGGCGGACGGCAGTCGCGAGCCGCGCCTCGATGAACATCCCGGGGGCGAGCGCGCGGCGCGGGTTGGGCACGAGCGCCTTCATCAGGATCGTGCGAGCCGGCAGCTCCACCGTTGGGTCCACGAACACGACGTCGCCCGAGAACTCGCGCTCGGGGAGCGCCGCCACCCGGAAGGCCACCGGCTGACCGCGCCGCAGTTGGTCGGCGTAACGCTCCGGCACCTGGAACACGGCATACTGCGGCGTGACACTCTGTAGCGACACCAGCCGAGTGTTGTTGTTCGCGTACTCGCCCACGCTCACGTAGCGCCGCCCCACCACCCCGGCGAACGGCGCCCGCACGATGGTGCGCTCGAGCCGGATCTGGAACAGCTCGAGCGCAGCCTCGGTGCTCCGCGCCGTCGCTTCGGCGCGCTCCAGGTCCGCGGCCGACGAGGCGTTCTGGGCGATCAGCTGCTTGGTTCGCTCGAGCGCCCGGCGCGCCAGGTCGCGTTCGGCTTCGGCACGCGCCACCTGCGCCTTCAGCTCGGCGTCGTCCAGCCTGAAGAGCGGTGTGCTGTCGGCGACTTCCTGCCCCTCGCGGACCAGGATCTCGACGACGCGGCCCTCCACCTCGGCCCGCAGGTCCACCGACTGGATCGCCTCGATCTGGCCCGTGGCGCGGATCGCGTCCACGACGGTGTCGCGCCGCGCGACTGCGACCTCAACGGGCATCGGCGGCGGGCCGCCGCCGGCGGCACCCTTGGAGCTTGCCCGATTGCAGGCAGCGAGCAGACTGACGAGCGCGAGAGCGCAGAGGTGCTTCACGGACTGACCTTGTCGGTGAAGAGTCGGCGACCCAGAATACTTTCGAGCCCGGCCAGCGCGAGCCGCGTCGCGTATTGCGCCTGCACCAGCTGCGCCTCAGCCTCGGCGAGGCTCACCTGGGCTTCGAGCAGGTCGAGGCTGGTGGTCGCGCCGGCGAAGTAGCGGCTCTGCTGCACGCGGAAGCTCTCGCGTGCCACCCTCACGCCCTCCCTGGCGAGGGCGGTGCTGGCCCGAGCGGTGACGTAGCCGTCGTAGGCGGCGGTCACGTCGCGTTGCACGGCACGGTCCATGTCCTCGCGGACCGCCCGGGCCACGTCGCGGTTCACGCGCGCCTGCGACACCGCAATCTCGCGCCGCACGTTGTCCCACACGGGGAACGACACGCTGAGCGTGAGGGCGGTCCGGTCGATCGCCGTGGGGAAGAAGCGGTTGTCGAATGCGAGCGCGTTGCCGCTGAGCGTCGCGCGGGGGAGGTAATCCCCGAGGCGTGCGCGGAAGGCGGCCCCCGCGGCCCGCTCGTTGGCTCGCGCCACGCGGTACTGCGGCCCCTGCTCGGCCGCCTGCGCGATCGCGTCGGCCAGGGTGAGGGGCAGCTCCGGCGCCGGGGCCGTGTCGAGCGGCGCGGCGTCCACCGCTCCCGCCGCCCCCACGCGCCGCCCCAGCTCGAGCCGCGCGACGCGCAGCGCGGACTCCTGCACGAGCCGGCCCACGCGAGCCCGCGTCAGCTCGAGGCGCAGCTGCAGCGAGTCGGTCTGCACCGCCGCTCCCGACGCGACGCGGGCCCGCGCCACGGCGAGCTGCTCCTCCGCCCGCCGGACGCGCTCCCGCGCCACCCGCTGGAGCTCCTGGCCCGCCAGGACGGCGTAGTAGTCGGACTCGGTGAGCAGGGCCGCCGCGAACCGCGCAACCAGCTCGCCCGCGTGAGCCCCCTCCAGGGCTGCTGCCGAGCGGGACAGCTCGGCGAGCTTCTGGCCCCCCGTGAAGAGATCGTACCGAGCGCTCACCTGGGCCGTCACCGCATTGGCCTCGGGAGCGAACGTCACGAAGTTGAAGCCGGGGGGGTTCGAGTGCGTGACGTCCGTGCTCAAGGTGATCGAAGGAAGCACGAACACCGAGAACGCGCTGCGGCGCGCCCACACGGCGTTGTCGATCTGGCCGAGCGCCGCGACGTAGTTCGGATCCAGCCGCGCGGCGCGCTGGAGCGCTTCGGCGAGCGTGACCCGCGGCACGGAGTCGGACGCGGGCGCCGCGACCTGGACGGCGAACAGCAGCGCCAGCATCAATCCCCCTCCCCCACCGCGGGCACCAGCGCGGCGCGGCGGCCACGGAGCCGCAGGCGCAGCCCGTCGAGCACCACGTACGCGACCGGCACGAGGTAGAGGGTCAGCACGGTGGAGAACACGATCCCGCCGACGATGGCGTAGCCCAGCGGCCGGCGGCTGATCGAGCCGGCGCCGAGGCCGAGCATGATCGGGAACGCGCCCATGATCGTCGAGACGGAGGTCATGAGAATCGGTCGGAGGCGGATCCGCCCCGACTCGAGCATCGCGTCCACCGTCGCCAGGCCGCGCGCCTTGAGCTGGTTGGCGTACTCGACCAGCAGGATGCTGTTCTTCGTCACGAGGCCGATGAGCAGGATCATGCCGATTTGACTGTACAGATTGAGCGTCGAGCGCGCGATCTCGAGCATCAGCAGCGCACCGGTCACGGCCAGCGGCACGGCCAGGAGCACGGTGAAGGGGTGGAGCAGCGACTCGAACTGCGACGCAAGCACCATGAACACGACGATCAGCGCGACCGCAAAGACGAAGTAGAGCGCCGACCCGCTTTCTTCCAGTTCGCGGGACTCGCCGGCCAGCGCCGTGGTGCTCCCGGGGGGGAGGACCTGGGCCGCGATCGCCCGCAGCGAATCGATCGCCGGGCCGAGCTTCAAGTCCCGTCCGAGGCCGCCCGACAGGGTGAACGCGCGCACGCGATTGTAGTGGATGAGGCTCTGCGGGCCCACGCCTTCGGTCACGGAGGCGATCGCCGACAGCTGCACCAGCGCCCCGTCCCGACCGCGCAGATAGATGCCCGTCATGTCGGTCGGCGTCGCCCGTTCCTCGGGCGACAGCCGCGCGATCACGTCGTACAGCTTGTTGTTGCGGGTGAACGTGCTGACGCGCCGGCCGCCGAGCAGGGTTTGCAGCGCCGCCGAGACGTCGCGCACCGGGATCCCGAGGTCCTCGGCCCGGTCGCGCTCGTAGCCGACGGTCAGCTCCGGCTTGTTCACCTTCAGATCGAGCTGGAGGTTCGTGAGCCCCTTGACCTGGCCGGCGCGCTGGTAGAACGCCCCCATACCCGCCAGCAGCTTGTCGAAGTCTGGATTCTGCACCACGAACTGGACCTGGCCCCCAAAGCCGCCCCCGATGGCCGGCGGGTTCTGGGCGAACGCGAAGACCCCCGGGATCATGAAGAACTGGGGTTGGACCTCGTTGATGACGTCCTGCACGCCCCGGTCACGCTGGCTCCAGTCGGTGAGCCGCGTGAAGACCACGCCGAAGTTCACGCCCCGGAACCCGATGACGCTGAAATAGCCCTCGACGTCCTTGGTGCGCGCAATGACTTCCTCCACGCGCCGCTGGTAGTCGTCGGTGTATTGGAGCGACGCGCCTTCGGGAGCGATGATGAACGTGATGAAATAGCCCCGGTCTTCCGCCGGGATGAACTCGCGCCGCCGGTACAGGTCCCAGAACAGCAGGCCGGCGAGCAGGACCACGCCCAGCGCCCCGGCGAGGATCTTGCCGCGATGACCGAGCGCCCAGCGCAGCGTGCGAGCGTAATGCGCCGCCAGGGCGTTGAAGCCCTCCTCGAGCGTCTTGTAGAGGCGCCCGTGCCGCTTGGGCACCCGCAGGATCTTGGCCGACAGCATCGGGGTGAGGGTCAGCGCCACGAACCCCGAAATCACCACCGAGCCTGCCACGGCGATCCCGAACTCGTTGAAGAGCCGTCCCGTGGTCCCCTGGAGGAACGCGAGCGGAGTGAACACCGCCACGAGCGTGACGGTGGTGGCGATCACGGCGAAGGCGATCTCGCGCGTCCCGTCGACTGCCGCCGTCTCGGGGTCCTTTCCCAGCTCCTCCTGGTGCCGGTACGCGTTCTCCAGCACGATGATCGCGTCGTCCACCACGATGCCGATCGCGAGGATCAACGCGAGCAATGTGAGGTTGTTGATCGAGAAGCCCAGGAAGTACATGACCGCGAACGTCGTCACGATGGACGTCGGGATCGCGAGCCCCGGGATGATCGTCGCCCTGAAGTTCCGCAGGAATACGAAGATGATGAGGATCACGAGGATCGCCGCGATCACCAGCGTTTCCTGCGCCTCCTTGATCGACCGGGTGACGAACACCGACTGGTCGAACGCCGGGATCAAGTCAACGCCCGGCGGGAGGTCACGCGCGATGGCCGGCAGCTCCGCGCGGATCGCGTCGGCGACCTCGATCAGATTCGCCTTGGACTGCCGCACCACGCCGATGGCGACCGCCGGGATGCCCTTGTAGCGCAGCACCGAGCGCTCGTCCTCGGCGCCCAACTCGACCCGCGCCACGTCCTTGAGTTTCACCAGCCGACCGTTCTGGTTTGCCACCGTCAGGTCGGCGAACTCACCGGGGGTCTTGAGCTCACCCAGCGAGCGGACCGTGAACTCGCGCCGCACCGACTCGATGCGGCCCGCCGGGATCTCCACGTTGCGCGACCGGATCGCCTCCTCCACGTCCTGCACGGTCAGCCCCCGGGCCGACAGCTTGGCAGCCGAGAGCCAGACGCGCATCGAGAAGCGGCGCTCGCCGAAGATCCGCGCCTGCCCGACGCCCGGGAGGCTCTGGAGTCGGGTCTTGACGATGCGGTCACCGATATCCGAGAGCTGCAGCAGATCGTAGTTCTGCCCCGAGAGCGCGAGCCAGAAGAACGGGAACGCGTCCGCTTCCTGCTTGGCGACGACGGGCTCCTCGATGTCCTCGGAAAGCCGCCCTCGCGCCCGCGACACCTTATCGCGCACGTCCTGCGCCGCGTCCTCCACCTTGCGGCTGAGGTGGAACTCCAAGGTGATGTTCGAGACCTGCTCGGTACTGGAGCTGGTGAGGGTGCGCAGCCCGGGGATCGTGGAGAGCTCCTCCTCGAGGATGTCCGTCACCGCCGACTCCACCACGCGCGGATTGGCGCCGGGGAGCACCGTCGTGACCGAGATCACCGGAGGATCGACGTCGGGGAACTCGCGGACCGACAGCAGCGAGTAGCCGATGACGCCGAAGAGGACAAGGCCGGCGCTCATCATGCTTGCCAGCACCGGCCGGCGGATGGAGATGTCGGACAGGATCATGGGCGCGTCTCGTCTCGGGCTCGGAAACCAGCAGGGCCCCAATCACCTACGTGTCCCGGGCGGCGTTCGTTCCGAACAGTGGGGAAAGTAACAGGGGAACGACGACTCTGGTTCCGCCGCTGTGCGGCGGCCGTTCACGTCAGAATCCTGTCCGGGAGGGCTGGCCGAATGGCCCGGTACCCATGTTGAAGGGGCGCAGGCGTAAGCCCTTACAGGTTCGACTGCTGCTGTACACCCCCCTGCGGAGCGAGCCGTCGGCCCCCGCACCGGTGGTCCATGCGGTATTGGCGGCGGCACGGGGACCGCGCTGGGCTGCTGTGCTTGAATTACTCCAATTAGGCCGACCCGCGTGAGAGTGACGAGCATTGCGTGCGGTAGCACTTCCCGCCTCCGGGAAGGGACTCGACCCAGGGTACGGGCTGCCCGCCGCCTGCCGCCAGCGGCAGTCGCCGAATCCAGCATCTTGATCGCCCAACGGGAGTCGGGGCGACTCCGAGCCGCGAAAGTCTCTCATCATTCGTGCGACTGTCGGGCGCGTTCGGGAAGCGGGGCAGCGGGCGCGCCGGCGACCTCGAGACTAGCGAGCGTCCTCCTGGAGCCGCTGGAACGGCCGGCGCGCGAGACGGCGTCGCAAGAGCCGCGAGCCGCTCGCGCTGGCGATCACCCGCGCCCCTCCGGCGAGAACAACGGTGAAGCACTTTCGGTTGTGACGCTCGCAACTCAGTACGAACCTCAGATTGACGGCGTGCGATCGGTGTATTCGTAGAAAGTGACCGGGACCGAGCTCGGCGATCATTGCGCGCAGCGCGGCATGCACGAGGTACCGCCCCTTGGCCGTGTGCACCGCGACGTAGTCGCCCCGTGCCTCCAGCCGTACGATGGCGTCGATCCGCACTGTGATGATGCGATCGCGATCTCTGAAAACGAGTCGAGGCGTTGGAGCCGCCGTTGCACCCCCGGCATCTTGCAAGGCCCGGACCCGGCGCAGGGCGCGGTCCAGCTGCCGGCGGCCGAACGGCTTCAGCAAGTAGTCGACCGCCTCCAGCTCAAACGCCGCCAGCGCATAGCCATCGTACGCCGTCGTGAAGACCACCGCGGGAGGAGAGCGCAGCGATCGTAGCAGCTGGATACCGCTCGCCCCGGGCAGGCGCACGTCGAGAAACAACACGTCGGGTCCCGAGGCCGTAATCACGTCGAGCGCCTCCCGAGCATTTCCCGCCTCGCCGACGATCTCCACGCCCGCTTCGGTCAAGAGGTGCCGGAGCTGCACGCGCGCCAGGCGCTCATCTTCGACGATGACCGCCCGGAGGGCCGTCAAGCGGGCTCCCCTTGCTGAGGGACGCGCAGCTCCGCGGTCACAGCGCCGGCCGGGTCCGTTTCCAGACGCAGCGTCGCCAGAGGGCCGTACAGTTCTTTCATCCGCCGTCGCAGGAGCGACAGTCCGCGCCCGAGGCCGGGCTGGTGCGAGAGGGGCGCCGCGCCGTCGCTGCGAACGGAAACCACGAGCGTGGCTCCGTCGCGTCGGCCGCGAATCTGGATGGCGCCGCCCTGGGGATTCGGTGCGACCGCGTGTCGCACCGCATTCTCGACCAATGTCTGCAATGCGAACGTCGGCAGAACCGAGGCTTGGACGTCCACCGGCAAGTCCGAGGTTATCGACAGTCGCTCCTCGAACCGGAGGCGCTCAATCTCCAGATACGACCGCGTGAAGGCCCACTCGTCGCCGAGACGCACGACGTCGCGACGAGCGTACTCGGTGAGCACGTAGCGCAGCACTTCGCCGAGCCGCTCCACAGCCAGCTCGGCGGTCCTCGGATCGATGGTAATCAGGGCACGCACGGAGTGCAGCGCGTTGAAGAGAAAATGCGGACGCAGCTGACCACGCAGCGCTTTGAGCCGGGCCCGAGCGGCCAGGGCCGCCAATTGCGCGGCGGATCGCTCGCGGGCGTGCAACAGCTCCTGGAGGCGAACGGTATACGAAAGGCCTGCCACCAGCCCGTAGATCCAGCACCCGGTGACGAACTGAAAGCCGATCACCGGGGATGTCGTCACCAGCTCGACAAAATTTCGCTTCGCAATCAGCGCCACCGTTACGCTCCCGCCGAGGCACCAGAGAACCGAGTACGTCGCGGCGAGCCCGAAGTGGGTGAGATAGAACGCCAGGCGCAGGCGGGACGGCCACGCCAGGCGTCCGGTCAGCCACCACACGCCACCTCCGAGGACGGCCGCCCAACCGATAGTGGTGGTGCCGTAGGTCAGGGCGGTACTCAGCGGGAGGGCGTACGTGGCGCGCAAGAGGTAGGTCCACAGCACCGCGAACGGCGCCCACGCGAGCGCAACCCAGATGAACCAGAGGCGCGTGTCGAATCGCCGAGCCATACGGGGAAGCAATCATAGTACCGGCGCGGCTGCTTCGCCTGGCAAGCGGGCCTGTTCGGCGACCGGCATGGCCAACCCGGCGATCCCGGCGTCGGAGATGTTCATCGGAGGCCGCGGTTATGCGCCAGGAACTCGCGGAACCGCGCCGCCGCCGGGCTCAGCGGGGCCCGCTCCCGCCAGATGACGAGGAGATCGCGCGTCCACGGCGGGCCGGCGAGCCGCACCGCCACCACCCGGGGGTCGCGCGCGCGCACGGCGTGACGAGACACCACCGCCACGCCGAGGCCAGCGGCTACGGCCTCGCGGATCGCCTCCGTGCTGCCCAGCTCCATGGCGGCCTGCAACACGACACCGCGCTCGGCCAGATACCGCTCCGCGACGGCGCGCGTGCTCGACCCCTCCTCGCGGGTGATGTAGGGCTCGGCCGCGACAGCCTCGGGCCGCACGGAGCGCCGACGCGCGAGCCTGTGATTGCGCGGGACGACAAGCACCAGCTCGTCCCGCACCCACGGCCGTGCCCCGAGCCCGGGCACCAGCGGGGCCGCCCCGATCACGCCCAACTCGACCTCGCCGACCGCAACCCAGCGCTCGATCTCACGCGTGTCGCCGATCCTGAGGCTGAGCGCCAGGCCCGGGTACGCGCCGTGGAATGCGCCCAGCGTCGCCGGCAGGAGATACGTCCCGGGGGTGGTGCTGGCGCCGATGGTAAGGGCGCCGGCCCGCACGCCGCGCAGCTCCTCGGCCGCACGTTCGGCGCTCGCGAGCAGCCCGAGCGCCTGGCGCGCGAACGGCTCCAGAACGCGCGCCGCCACGGTCGGCTGCACGCCGCGACCGACTCGCTCGAACAGCGTGACCCCGAAGAACCCCTCCAGGCCGCGCAAGTGCTCCGAGACGGCCGGCTGACTCAGGCGGCGCGCATGCGCGGCGCGGGCTACGCCGCCCGCGTCGAGCACCGCGAGGAATAGCTCCAGCCGATGAAGCGTCAGACCGGGCTTTGCCATGGCGATAGGGAAACTCCTATGTGACTTATAGAAACTTCGTATTTGACCTATGTCTAGGGCGGCGTCACTGTGAGTGCTACCCGAGTCATGAGGAGGGCTCCATGTTGCCCCGGTCTACCCGCCTGACACTAGTCCTGTCCGCCGCTGCCGTCGCCCCCGCCGCACTCGCTGCGCAGGCACTGGCCTCGTCGCCGCCGGTGATTGTCGCTCACGCGCCCAGCCTCGCCTGGGCGCCCGGACCGCCGTCTCTGCCCCCCGGCGCCGAGTTCGTCATCCTGGAAGGCAATCCTGCTGAGGCGGTGCCCCTCACGTTGCGACTCAAGTTCCCGCCGAATTATCGCGTACCACCGCACTGGCATTCGGTAATCGAGCATGTGACGGTGCTGTCCGGGACGCTGCACATCGGCATGAGTGAGCGGGCCGGGCACGAGGGCGCCACGGTGCTGAGCGCCGGCAGCTTCGCCGCGATGCCTGCGAAGATGGTGCACCACGCGTGGACGGGTTCCGATGGTGTGGTGTTCCAGCTCCACAGCATCGGCCCGTGGACCATCACGTTCGTCAATCCGGCCGACGATCCCCGGAAACCCAGGCCATAGGCTGGCGGCCATGACCGACGTCGCGTTACAGCACGCCGAGGACCAGGCTCCGCTCGAGGGCGTGATCAAGGGTGAGGTCCTCCGGATGTACCAGGAGGTGGCCGAACATCCGGACGCGGAGTTCCACTTCTATCACGGCCGGGCGGCGGCCGAGATGTTCGGCTACGAGCGGGAGTGGCTCGACCGAGCGCCGCCGGGCGCCGTGGCGTCGTTCGCCGGGGTCGGCAATCCGCACCTGCGGAGCCGGCTCCAGCCCGGCGAGACCGTGCTCGATCTCGGCAGCGGCGCGGGCCTCGACAGCATCATCGCGGGCTGGCAGGTGGGGTCCTCGGGCCGAGTCATCGGTGTGGACCTCAATCCCAACATGTGCGCCAGGGCCGCAGCCCACGCGGTGCAGAGCGGGTTGCGTACCGAGTGTCGCCAGGGCACGATGGAAGACATTCCTCTCCCTGACGCGAGCGTGGACGTCGTGCTCTCGAACGGCGTGATCAACCTGTCGTTCCGCAAGCGGCGCGTGGTGCGCGAGATCTTCCGCGTGCTCAAGCCCGGAGGGCGGGCGTCGGTCGCCGACATCGTCAGCGCCAAACAGCTGTCGCAATCCATCGTGAACGACCCGAAGCTCTGGGCCAGCTGAATCGGCGGCGCTCTCCCGGAGGGAGAGATGTTCGCGCTGTTCGAGGATGCGGGGTTTAAGCGGGTCCGCTCCGCGGTCGTCCCCGGTTTCCAGTTCCGCAAGGCGTCCACGCAGGACGCCGCCGAGGCGTACGGCGTGAAGGCCGTGTTGTTCACGGCTCAGAAGCCTTGAATGGAGGTATCAGCGAATGTCAACGGAGCTCGCGCGACCGCACTTCGATCAAGCGAAGGGCGAGGCGTTTCAGTGGGCCATCGCACTGGGCTGTTCGACGTCATGAGCAAGCTGCCGCCGGCCACGTCGGACGAGATCGCGGCGCGGGCCGTGCTCAACGAGCGGTACGTCCGCGAGTGGCTCGGTGCGATGGTCACGGCCTGAGTCGTCCACGTGAACCCGCGGACGCTGCGTTTTGCGTTGCCGGCGGAGCATGCTGCGTTCCTCACGCGAGCGGCTGCCGCCGACAACATGACGGCTGAGCCGGAATCCTTCGACTTTATTACGACCTTCGATGCCATACACGATCGAGCCAAGCCGCTCAATGTGCTCAGGGGCATTCAGCGGGCGCTGAAGCCGGACGGCGTATACCTGATGCAGGACATCAGCGGGTCCAGTCACGTTCACAAAGACATCGAGCATCCGATCGGGACGTTCCTCTACACACACGCGCGAATACCTGCACCAGGCGGGGTTTCGCTCGATCACGACGCACCGGCTTGCGCACGACATCCAGAACAACTGGTACGTCGTAACGACGTGAGCACACTGCCGTGAATGTTCGCGACATCCGTCTCCTCTACGCCTATAACCGCTGGGCGAATGCGCGAGCACTCGCCGGCGCGGCTGCCCTCACACCCGAACAGGTGCACCGGGATCTGGGGACGAGCTGTCGGTCCGTGTTCGGCACTCTGGCGCACATCCTCTGGGGGGAATGGCGCTGGCTTGCCCGCTGGCTGGCCCCTGCCCCCGGACCCGGCGGTGACCCCCTCGCCTGCGCGGACCTTCCGCAGCTGCGGGCTCGCTGGACTCAGGTCGAGCAGCTGCAGGAGGAGTTCTTGGATCGCCTGACCGACCCCGCGCTGGAACAGCGGATCACCTACGAGAATCCCCCGGGCACGACCTGGACGTATGCCCTGGATAGGATGCTGCAGCATGTGGTCAATCATTCCTCTTATCATCGTGGCCAAGTCACGACGCTGCTGCGCCAACTGGGCGCGCCGGTCGCGGCCACCGACTTCCTCGTGTTCATTGACGAGCACCCGGACACCGCGGCACCGACTCTCTCCATCACGGTCGACGAGCTGCGCGAACTGCTCGAGCGCGGTGAGCCCGTCACCGTGCTCGACGTGCGCGCACCGGCCGACCGCGCCGAGTGGTTCATCCCGGGCAGCACGCACGTGGATGTGCACGACGCTTTGTGGGCAGGAGATGGCGCCGTGGTCGCGCCGGACGCACTGCCGGCCGATTGGCCGGTCGTCACGGTGTGTGGCCGGGGGCGGACGAGCCTGCTCGCCGCCCACCGCTTGCGGGCGCAGGGCATCCCCGCCCGCTCGCTCGCCGGCGGGATGGAGGCATGGACGCTGGCGTGGAACACGGCCGACGTGCCGGTGCCGCGGACGCCGACGAGCGTCGTGCAGGTGCGGCGCACCGGGAAGGGGTGCCTATCCTACGTGTTGGGATCCGCCGGGCGTGCGGCGGTGATCGACGCGTCGGTGGATCCACAAGTCTACATCGACCTTGCCAGCCGCCGGGGATGGGAGATCGGCGCGGTCCTGGACACGCACGTGCACGCCGACCATGTGTCTCGCGCGCGCTCTCTCGCCGAGCGCACCGGCGCCACGTTGTATCTCCCCCGCCAGGATCGCGTGGAGTTTCCATTCACGCCGCTCGACGAGGGCGCCCCAATCCCGGTGGGCGAGGGAACGCTGCGCGCCCTCCGCACGCCGGGGCACACCTTCGAGAGCACCTGCTATCTGCTGGATGGCGGGGCGCTCTTCACGGGCGACACGCTGTTTCTCAACGCCGTGGGCCGCCCCGACCTCGAGGCGAGCGCCGACGAAACGCGACGGCGCGCGCACGCCCTGCACGGCTCACTGCAGCGCATTCTCGCCCTTCCGTCGGACACGCTCGTGCTTCCGGCTCACACCGACCGCCCCGTGCCGTTCGACGGGCAACCCCTGTGCGCCGCCCTGACCGACGTGCAAGCCCGGATCGATCTGCCGCTCGACCGGGCCTCGGCGTTCGTCGAGGCAATCCTCGCACGGATCCCGCCCGCCCCCGGCAACCACAAGCAGATCGTAATCCTGAACGAGGCCGGCCTCCTGCCCCCGGAGGACACAGCACTCGAAGCCGGAGCGAACCGCTGCGCCGTGAGCTGATCCGCCTCGGCCTCCGGGCCAACTGGCGGCAGTTCACCCTCCTCGTCGTCGTCAACGCGTTCGTCGGCGCGATGGTGGGGCTCGAGCGCACTGTGCTCCCGCTGGTGGCGCAGGCCGATTTCGGCCTCGCGTCCCAATCGGTCGTCCTCTCCGTCCTCGTCGGCTTCGGCATTGTGAAGGCGCTCGCGAACGTCCTCGCCGGCGGACTCGCCGATCGGGTCGGCCGCAAGCGGATCCTCGTGGCCGGCTGGCTCGCGGGGGTACCGGTGCCGCTGCTCCTGATCTGGGCGCCGAGCTGGGCGTGGGTCGTGTGCGCCAATGTGCTGCTCGGCATCAACCAGGGGCTGTGCTGGTCCACCACGGTGATCATGAAGATCGATCTCGTCGGACCGGAGCAGCGCGGGCTCGCGATGGGGCTGAACGAGTTCGCGGGCTACGTGGCGGTCGCGCTCACGGCGCTCGGCACCGGCTACTTGGCGGCCGCTCACGGCCTCCGCCCCGCGCCGTTCTACCCGGGGATCGTGCTCGCCCCGCTGGGACTCGGGCTGTCGCTCTTCGCCGTTCGGGATACGCGCGGGCACGTGGAGGTCGAGGCCGAACGACACGGTGCTCCGGCGCGAGAATCGCTCGGCCAAGTCCTGCTCCTCACGAGCTGGCGAGACCGCTCGCTGTTCGCAGCAAGCCAGGCCGGGTTGGTGAACAACCTCAACGACGGCGTGGTCTGGGGCCTCCTACCGGTGCTGCTCGCCGCTCGCGGCCTGCCGCTCCAGCAGATCGGACTCGTCGCCGCCACCTATCCCGGCGTCTGGGGAGTGATGCAGCTCGCCACGGGAGCGCTCAGCGATCGCTGGGGGCGCAAGTGGATGATCGTCGGGGGAATGTGGATGCAGGCGGTAGCACTCGTGCTGTTCGTGATCGGAGCCGACCTCGCGACATCGCTCGGGGCCGCCGTGTTGCTCGGTCTCGGGACGGCGCTGGTCTATCCCACGCTGCTCGCCGCCGTGTCCGACGTGGCGCATCCCACGTGGCGGGCGTCGGCGGTCGGCGTGTATCGGTTGTGGCGGGACGGCGGCTACGCCATCGGAGCTCTGGTGGCGGGCGTGCTGGCAGACACCTTGGATGTCCCCGCGGCGATCGCGGTGGTGGGCGGCCTGACGCTCGTGTCAGGCGCGATCGTGGCGCGTGTCATGCGCGAAACGCTCCCCTACCCCGGGGCTCAGCGCACCGCCGCGCGTGCACCGTAGCGCGCCTCGACGTACTCTTCGAGGATCTTCAGGAACTCGGCGACGATCATGTCGCCCTTGAGCGTCACCTTCAGCCGGCCGTCCACGTAGACGGGGGCCTTCGGCTCCTCGAAGGTGCCCGGCAGCGAGATGCCGATGTCGGCGTGCTTCGATTCGCCGGGCCCGTTCACCACGCACCCCATCACCGCCACCCGCAGACTCTCGACGCCGGGATAGCGCTCGCGCCACACGGGCATTTGTTCCCTCAGGTGAGCCTGGATCTCCTCGGCCATCTCCTGGAAGAAGCTCGACGTCGTGCGACCGCAGCCGGGGCACGCAGACACCTGCGGCGTGAAGCTGCGCAGCCCGAGCGACTGGAGGATCTGCTGAGCGACCTGCACTTCCTCGGTGCGGTCGCCGCCCGGCCGCGGGGTGAGCGAAACGCGGATCGTGTCACCGATCCCCTCCTGGAGCAGGATCGCGAGCCCCGCGGCGCTCGCGATGATCCCCTTCGCGCCCATCCCCGCCTCGGTGAGGCCGAGGTGCAGCGGATAATCGGAGAGGCCGGCGAGCCGGCGGTAGACGGCGACCAGGTCCTGCACGCCCGAGACCTTGGCCGAGAGGATGATCCGG
>DASUAL010000039.1:0-89269 GCA_035763805.1 Gemmatimonadales bacterium | reverse complement strand
CGAACGACTCGGCGGGCAGTGATTCGTCGTGCAGTTCCCGCGCCCGCGCGCGATTGAGCGACACGCGGAACGGCTCGTTTGAGTGGAACGCGAACCGCGTCCGGGTGAGGCCGTCGTCCCTGGCGGTCCGGTTTCGCGAGGTGGCGGGCAGCGCCCTTGTGCCCCGGGCGCTGGCACCGGAGGCCCGGCGGATGGGTCCGACAGCAAGCGAACAGTATCCTGACACGACACCTGACAGGTCAGGGGAAAGGGACGACCTCGCCCTTCAGCTTCCGTGATCGACCGCGTGATGTGCAGCGCGTAGAACTCGGCGGACTGGAAGACTCCCCGGGAGTGACTCATCGCGCACTCGTGATCTCGCACCTCGCGCGCCGGGGCGGGTCGAGCGACATCCGGACTGCTCGTTTTCAGTTTGAACGCGAGAGCGGTCGCGCCAGAGGTCCGGCAGGTCCGGCGTGTGGGTCTGAGAGCACGCGAACAGTACTCCGACACGACACCTGCCGGTTCAGCCTCGAGGGACAGCCTCGCCCTCGAGCTTCCGGGTGATCTCCCGGGTGATGTGCATCGAGCAGAACTTCGGCCCGCACATCGCGCAGAACTCGGCCGACTTGAAGTACTCCGCGGGGAGCGACTCGTCGTGCAGCTGGCGGGCCCGCGCGGGGTCGAGCGACAGGCGGAACTGCTCGTTCCAGTCGAAGGCGAACCGCGCCCGGGAGAGCGCATCGTCGCGGTCCCTCGAGCCCGTCCGCCCGCGTGCGATGTCCGCCGCGTGCGCGGCGATCTTGTAGGCGATCACTCCCTCGCGCACTTCCTCAGCGTTCGGGAGACCGAGGTGCTCCTTGCAGGTGACGTAGCACAGCATGTCCGCGCCGTACCAGCCGATCATCGCCGCGCCGATCGCCGAAGTGATGTGATCGTAGCCGGGCGCGATGTCTGTCACGAGGGGCCCGAGCGTGTAGAACGGCGCCTCGTGACAGATCTCCTTCTGCTTGCGGACGTTGATCTCGATCAAGTGCATCGGGATGTGGCCCGGGCCTTCGATCATCACCTGCACGTCGTTCGCCCAGGCGCGCGTCGTCAGCTCGCCGAGCGTCTGGAGCTCCGCGAACTGGGCGCGGTCGTTCGCATCGGCGACCGAGCCCGGCCGCAGCGCGTCGCCGAGCGAGAGGGTCACGTCGTACTTGCGCGCGATCTCGAGGATGCGGTCGAAGTGAGTGTAGAACGGGTTCTGCTGATTGTGGTGCATCATCCAGTAGGCGTGCAGTGACCCGCCGCGCGACACGATCCCCGTAACCCGGCCGAGCGCCAGCCCCACGTACTCGCGCAGGATGCCGCAGTGGACCGTTACGTAGTCCACTCCCTGCTGCGCCTGGTGCTCGACCATGTCGAGCAGATCGTCCGCGGTGAGGTCCTCCACCTCCTTCACTTCGGTCACGGCCTGATAGATCGGCACCGTGCCCACTGGCACGGGGGAGGCGTCGATGACTGCCTGGCGGATCGCGTCGATGTCCCCGCCGGTCGAGAGGTCCATCACGGTGTCCGCCCCGTAGTGGACGGCGTGGTGCAGCTTCTCGAGCTCCTGGTCGATGTTGGATTGGACCGCCGAGTTGCCGATGTTGGCGTTGATCTTCACGCGCGCTACCTTGCCGATCGCCATCGGGTCGAGGCGGCCGGTGAGGTGGTTCACGTTCGCGGGGATGATCAACCGCCCGCGGGCGACTTCATCGCGCACGACGTCGAACGGGAGCTCTTCTCGTTCCGCGACGCGCTGCATCTGGGGAGTGATCGTGCCCTGGCGGGCGAAGGACATCTGGGTGACGCAGGTCATGCTCGACTCCCTTCGCCGGTGCTAGCCGGATCAGGTTCAAAGGGTGTGATCTCAGCCCGCCGCGCGTGTGCTACTGGCGGGCACCCCTGTCGAAGGTGAATCTAGACGCCACGTCGCCACCACGCCACGTCGCACGAACCCGGGGAGCATTCACACTTGCAGCCGTTTCGTGACGTTCAAGCCCGGCGTATCTCACCGCCTGGACGCTCAACGGCGTCGGGAGCGTCGCGGGTTTCCAGGGATTTGCCCGGCTCACGCTCCTCATGGAGCTCGAGGGGTTCGCGTTGCTCGGCGCGTTTATCACCCGGAGGACGATTGCGCAGGGAGTCCTCCTTTGGGGCGTCGGGTCTGCGCCGTTCGCCACGGCTTCTGGTGGCCGCTCGTCTCGCTGGTCGGCTTGACGGCCGACCGGCTGCACAGCCTGCGGCGGACCGATGCCGACGTGAGGACGCTAGTGAAGGACCCCTTCCCGGCGTTCGCGATCTACCTCCTGGCGGTGTTCGCGAGTCTCGTGGCGCCGGCCATGGGCGCCGCAGCCGCGCTACGCCGGAGCACGCCCGCTGGTGCCGGATGCCAACCGACATTCTGGGTTTGTTTTTCAGGGACGACCACAAGGGGTGGTACCCCACCTGGTGCCAGGAGCCGCAGTGCGCGGTCGCGGCTGGCGCGGGCTACTTCCTGCTCACGGCGTGGCGGGGAGCCCGCGCAGCACGTGGGGTCGGACTGGCCCAGGCGCCTGACTGACGGCGTCCGGTCTCAGATCAGATCCCGCGGCTTGGGCTGACCGTAGCGCTCCGACGGGTCGTGGACCTTCTCCCACTCAGACCGGAACGCGAACGGATCGAGGCCGGAAGCTCGGTCGAGCGCGAGGATCCCGTCGAGGTGGTCGATCTCGTGCTGGAGCAGCTCGGCCATCGGTCCCTCGAGCTGCATCGTGTGGTCCTTGCCCTTCACATCGGTGTAGTTGAGCGTGGCCGCGTAAGCGCGGCTGACGCGCACGTACAGGTTGGGAAAGGAGAAACAGTCGTCCCAGACGAGGAAGTCGTCCGGACCGACATCCGTGATCTCCGGGTTGATCATCGTCCAGCGCTGCTTGTCGACCTCGACGAATACGATCCGCACCGGCGCGCCGATCTGGGACGCGGCCATGGCCCGGCCCATCCTATACCTCTTCTTGGCCGCACGCAGCGTATCTCGCAGGTCGTCTGCAATGAGCCGCGTAGCGGCCGACTTCGGATTCTGGACCCGCTCGCAGCGGGCCCGCAGGATGGGATCGCCCAGTTGGCGAATGCGCCGTACCGCCATGGGCCGCCAATTTGGGGGTTTGGCGCCGGGGTGCAACTCGCGTTGACGTGGCGCCGGTGTGGCTCTCGCCCGGCCCTGGGAGCGGTGGGGTATGGCCGGGCGCCGTCCCCCACGTCCCGTCGCCGTGGAGCGCCTGGTTCGAGGCGTATCGGCGTACCCACGGCCTGGCCGGGGTCCCACCCTGTCACGCGGCCAGGCCGTCATCGGCGATGAAGCCATGTTCGGGCCAGGTTCAGCCCGTCGCCGTCGGCGTGGACGAGCCGCGGTAATCGACTCACCCGAACCGCCCCGGGGACGCCGAAACAGGTCGTCCGCAACGCGAATCGGGGTGCGGCTGGAAGCTGTGTGCTGACAGCCACTTACGAATTCGCACCAATGTCCTTTGGTTTAGTTGACAATCCCGAGCATAGGACTTAGGATTCGCTGCCTGTATGGCAACTCTCTCTCCGCATCTTGCGGCGCATAAAGGACTTCGGGGTGACATCCTCCTCGAGCTCAAGCGCGGTCAACCACTCACCGCGAAGCTGCTCGCCGAGAAGCTCGGCGTTTCCGCCAATGCCATCCGGCACCATTTGAAAGAACTCGAGGCCGAATCGCTGATCATGTACGGCCGCGAGCAACGCGGCGTTGGCGCGCCGACCTACGCCTACCGGCTGAGCGAGGCTGGTGAAGCGCTGTTCCCACGCGCGTACGAAGAGACGCTGACCCAGCTGCTGGAGCGCGTGGCGGACAAGGCAGGCCGCCAGGCGGCGGTCGAGTTGTTCGAGGACCACTATCGCGAGCTCACTCGCAAGGTGTTGGCGCAGCTCGACGGCGCCGGTGAGTCGGAGCGCGTGGATCTCGTGACCAGGTTGATGAACGAGCAGGGCTACATGGCCGAGTGGCAGCAGTCCGCCGGCGGCTTCCGATTGGCCGAGCACAACTGCGCCATCCGCGCCGTGGCGGAGCGGTTCCCGGAGGTGTGCGCCGCGGAGGAAAGGTTCCTGCGGGACGTGCTCGGAGCGGCGGTCGAGCGGCGCAGCCACATCGCGAGCGGCTGCAACGCCTGCGAGTACTCGATTACGTTCGGCGCGCGGCCGCCAGGGGAGGGGGAGCCTGCATGAGCAGCGGCATCGAAGCCCAGGTCCTGCAACCCTATAAGTACGGGTTCGTCACCGACATCGAAGCCGAGGTCGTCCCGCCCGGCTTGAGCGAGGACATCATCCGGGTCATCTCGGCCAAGAAGGCTGAGCCGGAGTGGATGCTCGAGTGGCGGCTGCGGGCCTACCGCAACTGGCTCAAGATGACCGAGCCCCACTGGCCGAACGTGACGTACGGGCCGATCGACTATCAGGGGATCAGCTATTACGCGGCGCCCAAGCAGCGGCCCAAGCTCGAGAGCCTTGAGCAGGTCGACCCCAAGCTGCTCGAGACGTTTGAGAAGCTGGGTATTCCGCTCGAAGAGCGAAAGCGGCTCGCGGGCGTGGCTGTGGACGCGGTGTTCGACTCGGTCTCGGTCGCTACCACGTTCCGGGAGACGCTCGCTCGGCAGGGGATCATCTTCTGCGCGATCTCCGAGGCGATCCGCGAGCACCCGGAACTGGTCCAGAAGTACCTGGGTTCGGTGGTCCCCCACAACGACAACTTCTTCGCCGCGTTGAACTCCGCCGTCTTTACGGACGGGTCGTTCGCCTACATCCCCAAGGGTGTGCGCTGCCCGCTCGAACTGTCCACCTACTTCCGGATCAACGCGTCGTCCACGGGGCAGTTCGAGCGCACGCTCATCATCGCGGACGAGGGGAGCTACGTGAGCTACCTCGAAGGCTGCTCCGCGCCGGTTCGGGACGAGAACCAGCTGCACGCGGCGGTGGTCGAGCTTGTCGCGCTGGACGACGCGACGATCAAGTACTCGACGATCCAGAACTGGTATCCGGGCGACGAGGAGGGCCGGGGCGGGATCTTCAACTTCGTCACCAAGCGCGGGAAGTGTCTGGGGAGGAACTCGAAGATCTCCTGGACCCAGGTCGAGACCGGCTCGGCCATTACCTGGAAGTATCCGGGGTGCATCCTGCAGGGCGACAACTCCATCGGCGAGTTCTACTCGGTGGCCGTGACCAACCACCGCCAGCAGGCGGACACGGGCACCAAGATGATCCATCTCGGGAAGAACACGCGCTCCACCATCGTGTCCAAGGGCATCTCGGCCGGCCGCGGGCAGAACACGTACCGCGGCCTCGTGAAGATCATGAAGGGCGCGGAGCATGCGCGGAACTACTCACAGTGCGACTCCATGCTGATCGGCGACCGGTGCGGGGCGCACACGTTCCCCTACATCGACGTGCGCAACAGCACCGCGATCATGGAGCACGAGGCGTCCACGTCGAAGATCGGGGAGGACCAGATCTTCTACGCGAAGCAGCGGGGTCTGTCCGCGGAGGACGCGGTTTCGATGATCGTCAACGGCTTCTGCAAGGAAGTCTTCAAGGAGTTGCCTATGGAGTTCGCGGTCGAGGCGCAGCGCCTGCTCGGCATCAGTCTCGAAGGGAGCGTCGGTTAATGCTGGAGATCAGGAACCTCCACGCCTCGGTCGAAGGCCGCGAAATCCTCCGTGGCATCGAGCTCACGGTGAAGGCGGGGGAAGTGCACGCCATCATGGGGCCGAACGGTTCGGGGAAGAGCACGCTCGCACAGGTCCTGGCGGGGCATCCCGCGTACACGGTCACTGCGGGATCGGTGCTGTACGAGGGGAAGGACCTGCTCGCCATGGCTCCCGAGGACCGCGCGCGCGAAGGCGTGTTCCTCGCGTTCCAGTACCCGGTCGCGATCCGCGGCATCACCAACGCCTACTTCCTTCGCTCGGCGGTGAACGCGATCCGTAAGCACCGGGGCGAAGAAGGGCTCGGGCCCGTCGAGTTCATGGACGCGCTCGAGGAGAAGCTGAAGGTGCTGGGGTGGGACGATAGCTACGTGAACCGGCCGGTGAACGACGGGTTCTCGGGCGGCGAGAAGAAGCGCAACGAGATCCTCCAGATGGCCGTGCTCGCGCCGAAGCTCGCGATCCTCGACGAAACCGACTCCGGCCTGGATATCGATGCGCTGAAGACGGTCGCGCACGCGGTGAACAGCCTGCGCCGGCCGGACAACGCGACGGTGCTGGTGACGCATTATTACCGGATCCTGACCCACATCCGGCCGGACTTCGTGCACGTCCTGTCGGCCGGCCGGATCGTGAAGTCCGGGGGCAAGGGGCTGGCGCTGGAGCTCGAAGAGAAGGGCTACGACTGGCTGCGCGAAGCAGCGGCGGTGGCATGACGGAACAGTACGTCGCGGACTTCCGCGCGTTTGCGGGCAACGGCGCCGGCAGCGCCCCGTCGTGGCTCAAGGAAATGCGCGAAGGCGCGATCACCCGCTTCGCCGAGCTTGGCTTCCCGACGATGAAGCAGGAGGAGTGGCGCTTCACGAGCGTGGCGCCGATCGCGGAGACGCGGTTCAAGCTCTCGCACGTTGGTCCCCGCTCGTCGCTCCCCAGTCCGCGCGACATCGAGCCGCTGCTGCTCGGCACCGGCCCGACGATTGTGTTCATCGACGGGAAGTTCGCGCCCGAGTTGTCGTGGGCCGCCGGGTTGCCCGCAGGCGTGCAGGTGACCAGCCTGGCCGCGGCGCTCCAGGTTGGCCCGCTCGGCGAGCTCGCGCGGCAGCACCTCGCCGGCTACGCCCGCTGGCGCGAGAGCGCCTTCGCGGCGCTCAACACCGCGTTCCTCGCCGACGGGGCTTTCGTGTACGTCCCGGCGCAGACCGTGCTCGAGCAACCCCTCGAGGTACTGTTCGTCGCGACGGCCCAGGGGAACGAGGGGCCCACCGTGGCCCACCCGCGGAGCCTCATCGTGATCGAGCCCGGGGCCCAGGCGGTGGTAGTGGAGAGCTACGTTGCGCTTGCTGACCGCGTCTATTGGACCAACGCGGTGACGGAGGTGGTCGTGGGCGACGGCGCGCGGGCGGAGTATTATCGCGTACAGCGCGAGGGCGGGCGGGCCTACCACGTTGCCACGACGCACTCGCAGCAGGGGCGGGACAGCTTCCTCGGACTGCATACCGTCACCCTGGGCGGGTTGCTCGCGAGACACGACATCCACACGGTGCTCGACGGCGCCGGCGCCGAGCTGATTCTCAACGGTCTCTACCTGCTCGGGCGGACCCAGCACGCGGACCACCACACGGTCATCGACCACGCCAAGCCCCACTGCGCGAGTCACGAGTTCT
This sequence comes from Gemmatimonadales bacterium, assembly GCA_035763805.1. Classification (GTDB taxonomy): domain Bacteria; phylum Gemmatimonadota; class Gemmatimonadetes; order Gemmatimonadales; family GWC2-71-9; genus DASUAL01. The sequence goes on along the minus strand of DASUAL010000039.1, from coordinate 81,897 downwards.
TCAACGGCGTGCTCGACCAGCGGGCCCATGGGGTGTTCAACGGCCGGATCATCGTGCGGCCCGGCGCCCAGCGCACCGACTCGAAGCAGACGAACAACAACCTCCTCCTGTCGACTGAAGCGCGCGCGGACAGCCAGCCCCAACTCGAGATCTACGCCGACGACGTAAAGTGCACCCACGGCTCGACGGTCGGGCCGCTCGATGAGACCGCGGTCCACTACCTCCGCAGCCGCGGCCTGTCGCCCGAGACGGCGCGGAGTCTCCTGACCTATGGGTTCGCGGCCGAGATCCTCGGGCGCATGCAGCGCGCCGACCTGCGAGACCACCTGGACCGCCTGGTGCGCGCCGGCCTCGCCTGATGCTCGACGCCGCGCGGATCCGCGCCGACTTCCCCCTGCTCGAGCGACCGGAGAACGGCCGCCGGTTGGTGTACCTCGACAATGCGGCGACGACCCAGAAGCCCGAGCCAGTCCTCGCGGCCATCCAGGAGTACTATCGCACGACCAACGCCAACGTGCACCGCGGGGCGTACGGTCTCGCCATCCGGGCCACGGAGGCCTACGAAGGCGCGCGCGCGCGAATCGCGCGCTTCGTCAACGCGTGGGCGACGGAGGGGGTCGTCTTCACGCGGGGCACGACGGAGGCGATCAACCTGGTCGCGGGGTCCTACGGCCGGGCCAACGTGCGACCGGGTGACACCGTCGTGGTGACGGCGATGGACCACCACTCCAACCTCGTTCCGTGGCAGATCCTGTGTCAGGAGAAGGGGGCGACGCTCCGGATGGTGGAGATCACCGAGGACGGCCGCATCGATTTATCGGACTTCGGCGCGGCGCTCGAGCGGCGGCCCAAGATCGTGGCCTTCCCCTACGTCTCGAATGCGCTCGGCACGGTGAACCCGGCGGCGCAGCTCGCGAAGCTCGCGCACGCAGTCGGGGCGGTGGTGGTGGTGGACGGGGCGCAGTCCACCCCGCACCTCAAGGTGGACGTCCAGGCGCTCGACTGCGACTTCTACGCCTTGTCGGGTCACAAGATGCTCGGACCGATGGGCTCGGGCGCGCTCGTGGCGAAGCCCGAGTTGCTCGAGGCGATGCCGCCGTACCATGGGGGCGGCGAGATGATTTCGCGCGTGTGGGACGATCACTCCACCTACAACATGATCCCGCACAAGTTCGAGGCTGGGACGCCGAACGTGGAGGGCGCGGTCGGACTCGCCGCAGCGGTCGACTACCTCGAGCGGATCGACCCCGACCGCATCGCCGAGCACGAACAAGCACTCGCCCGGGCCGCGATCGAGAAGCTCACGGGGATCGAGGGTGTGACGGTGTACGGGCCGCGCGGTCACCGCGCCGGCGTGGTGTCGTTCACCTACGGCGACATCCATCCGCACGACATCGCGACCATCCTCGATCAGGACGGCGTCTGCATCAGGGCCGGGCACCACTGCACCCAGCCGCTGATGCGGCGGCTCAACGTGGCGGCAACGGCGCGCGCGTCGTTTTACATCTACAACGATCTTGAGGACGTCGAGGCCCTCGCCGGCTCGCTCGTCAAGGCCGGAGCCCTGTTTGGATACGTCCCCGCCTGAGCCCAGGCTCAGTGCGCTCTATCAGGAGCTGATTCTCGATCACTACCGGCGTCCTCGCAACAAGGGGACGCTCGATGACGCGACGCACACGGTGTCGCTCAACAATCCGCTGTGCGGCGACGAGATCGACCTGCAGCTGCGGGTCGACGGCGACGTGATCAAGGACGCGCGCTTCATCGGCCGAGGCTGCTCCATCAGCCAGGCGTCGGCGTCGATGATGACTCAGCTCCTGAAGGACAAGTCCATTCCACAGGCGGTCGCCCTGGCCGAGCGCATGAGCGCGATGATGCAGGGGGACGACGCGGCGGCGCGGGACAAGGCGCTGGGCGAGCTGCGCGCGCTCGCCGGTGTGTCCAAGTTCCCGGTGCGCATCAAGTGCGCGCTTCTGCCCTGGAATGCGCTGACCGATGCCGTGAAGACGTAGGCGCCGAGCGCGTCCCCTTCCCTCTTCCCCTCCTCCGCTGGAGATTAGCCTTCGCCGTGCCCGCCCCCGCCCCCGCCCCCGCACCGATTGTCGTTCTCGACCGCGTCACCAAGCGGTTCGCCGGCCACACGGCAGTGGACGGGCTGGCCCTCGCTGTGCAGCCCGGGGTCATCTTCGGCTTGCTGGGACCCAACGGCGCCGGGAAGACCACCTCGATCCGCATGATCATGGACATCATCGAGCCGGACGAGGGAACCGTACGGCTGTTCGGCGAGTGCGGCGGCGGGCGAACGCAGACCGCACGGATCGGCTACCTCCCCGAGGAGCGCGGCCTGTACCGCAAGATGCGGGTCTTGGACGTGCTCGTGTTTCTCGCGGAAATGAAGGGTGTCGAGCGGCGTGTCGCGCGGGCGAAAGGGCTCGCGTGGCTCGAGCGGCTCGGGCTCGCTGACTGGCGACTGCGGCGGATCGACGAGCTGTCAAAGGGGATGCAGCAGAAGGTTCAGTTCATCGCCACCTTGCTGCACGAGCCGGAGCTCGTGATCCTGGACGAGCCGTTCGCGGGGCTCGATCCGGTCAACGCGCAAGTGCTGAAGGATACGGTGCTCGAGCTGCGGCGCCGCGGGGTCACCCTGCTCTTTTCGACCCACATCATGGAGCAGGCGGAGAAGCTGTGCGACCAGCTGTGCATCATCGCGCGGGGAAGGAAGGTCGTGGACGGCGCGCTTGGCGACATCAAGCGGACACACGGCGGACAGCATCTGATCATCGGGTTCGACGGCAGTTCAGGGGCTGCGGCACAAGTCTTTGCCGACACACGACTTGTGAAGAAGGCCGACGACTACGGCCAGTACGCCGAGCTGGAGCTCGCACCCGGCGCCGACCCGCAGCAGATCCTGCAGGCGCTCGTCGCGTCGGGGGCGCGGCTCGCCAAGTTCGAGCTCGAGGAGCCGTCGCTCAACAAGATCTTCATCGACCTCGTGGGTCCCGACGCGGCCCGGGCCGAGGCACGGCCGGATGCGTAAGGTTTGGGCCGTGGTACGGCGCGAGTTCGTCGAGCGGATCCGGAGCAGGTGGTTTTGGATCTCGGCCGTGCTGGGGCCCGTGTTCTTCGGCGCGATCATCATCATCCCGCTTCGGCTCGCGGCCTCGGGCGGCGCGAAGCGCATCGTGGTCGTGGACGGCACCAACACGGGGTTCGGGGCGCGCGTCGCGGACACCCTCATGCGGGGCCGGACATTCTGGATCGTGGCCCGGACACCGCCGCGCGCCGGGCTGCTCGATTCGCTGACCAGCGAGGTCGGCGCCAACCGGCTGCACGGGTTCCTCATCGTCAGCGACACGACGGTGGAGGGCGGAGCGGCTGAATACCGCGCGTCGAATATTTCGTCGTTCCGAGACATCGACGAGCTGCGAGGCGTGCTCGGCCGGCTAGCAGTGAACGCGCGGCTCGAGCGCGCCGGCGTGGATCCGCGCACCGTAAGCCGGGCGCAGATCAGCGTCAATCTCGCGACGAAGAAGATCTCGGGGTTCAAGACCACGGGGGAGAGCTCGGCGCAATCCTTCTGGCTCGCCTACGTCATGTCGATCGTGCTGTTCGTCGTGATCGCGGTGTACGGGGTGAACGTGATGAGCTCCGTGCTGGAGGAGAAGACGACACGCATCGTCGAGGTCCTCGTATCATCGCTCAAGCCGTTCCAGCTGATGCTCGGCAAGGTCGTGGGCGTGGGGGCGGTGTCGATCTTTCAGTTCGTGATCTGGGGAGTGGGGGGACGCCTCGTGCTCACGCAGCGTGCCGCGCTCCTGGGGAATCTCGGACCGGAGGACGCCGCCACCCAGCAGGTCGCGTTGCAGTTGCCGCACGTCGCGGCCACGACGGTCGCTGTCTTTCTCGCGTACTTCCTCGGCGGGTTCTTCCTCTATTCCGCCATGTTCGCTGCGGTGGGCGCGATGTCATCGAACGAGCAGGAGGCGCGCCAGGCGCAGCAGCCCGTGATGTTCCTGTTGATGATCGCGTACCTGTCGGTATTCGCATTGGCGAACGACCCGGGCTCGGGGTACGCGGTGGCGCTATCGCTGATCCCATTCACGGCGCCGATCGCGATGCCGGTGCGGTGGGCGGCCGGAAGCGTGGGGCCGAACGAGCTGGTCGCATCGCTTGTGCTGCTCGTACTAGGGATCGTCGTTGTGACTTGGGTGGCGGCGCGGATCTACAGAGTCGGGATTCTGATGACGGGGAAGCGACCGAGTCTTGGGGAAATAGTGAGGTGGGTGAGAGCCGGATAGGACAGGCATAGGGTAGACGCGCAGACGCACAGGCAAGCAGCGTCGCGTAAACGGGGCACCCTTCGCGTAGAAACGGTTGGGTGCCCCGTCGGAATTATGCTCATCATGTGCTCATGCCCATTCACCACACCCTCAAAGCTTGGCAGCACGCACAGCGGCTCGCTGTCGAATGTGTGAAGGCGGCGAGCCGTTTTCCGGAATATGAGCAGGGCGCGCTCGCGGACCAGCTTCGTCGAGCTTGTTACAGCGTTCCGCTCAACATCGCAGAAGGCACGAGCCGCAAAGGGACGCGAGAGCGCCGAAAGTTCCTCGACACCGCATGGGGATCGCTGGCCGAAGTCCAGACCGTGCTGGCGATCGCTCGGAATGTTGGCTATGTGCAGCCTGCGGACTACGGGCGTCTCGAAGCGCTCGCGACGGAGACCAGCAAGACGCTGTTCGGGCTTCTCCGGAAGGTGAGCCAGTTGGCTTCGAAGCCGACCAAACTCGGTTGACGGTTCTCCGCCGTGCGTCTGCGTGTCTAGCTTTTGCCTTGCCTGGTCCCGTAGCTTTGTCCTCATGCCTTTCGACTATGACGTGATCATCGTCGGTGCCGGCCACGCCGGCTCCGAAGCGGCGGTGATGGCGGCCCGCCTCGGCGCGCGGACGCTCCTCCTCACGTCCAACCTCGACACCATCGGCCAGATGAGCTGCAATCCCGCCATCGGTGGGATCGCCAAGGGAACCGTCGTGCGCGAGATCGATGCCCTCGGCGGCATCATGGGTCGCGCGGCCGACCGCGCCATGATTCAGTTCCGCATGCTCAACCGCTCGAAGGGCCCCGCTGTCTGGGCTCCGCGGGCGCAGTGCGATCGTGCGCTGTATCGGCGCGCCGTGCGACGGCTGCTCGAGGAGTTCGCGACGCTCGAGCTCGCGCAAGGGATGGTGTCGGGCCTCGTGATCGACGGCGTGCGAGCGGGCGGCGTCGAGACCGCCGACGGCCGCCGCTTCACCGCGCGGGCCGTGGTAATCACGGCCGGCACCTTTCTGCGAGGGCGCATTCACCTCGGCACGGACACGCAGATTCCCGCGGGCCGTGCGGGCGACCAGCCCGCGGTGCAGATCGCACAACACATTGAATCACTTGGACTTACAGTGTCGCGCTTCAAGACCGGAACGCCGCCTCGCGTGGACGGCCGCACCGTGGAATGGTCCCAGGTCGAGCGGCAGGACGGCGACGGCACGGACTACCACTTCTCGTTTTACGAACGGGTCGAGTTGCCACCGCAGCGGCCGTGCTGGATTACATGGGCGGGCGAGGCGGTGAAGGACATCGTCTCCCGGCACCTGCGGGAGTCGGCGCTTTACGGCGGCGCAATCAGCTCTCGGGGCCCGCGCTACTGTCCGTCCGTCGAGGACAAGATCGTCAAGTTCCCCGATGCCAAGCGGCACCAGGTGTTTCTCGAGCCGGAGGGGCTGGACACCCACGAGCTGTACGTGAACGGGCTGTCCACTTCCCTGCCCGTCCCCGTGCAGCTCGAGTTCTTGCGCGCGGTCCCCGGGCTCGAGCGCGCGAAGATGACTCGCCCCGGGTACGCGATCGAGTACGACTACTACCCGCCGACGCAGCTCACGCCCTGGCTCGAGACGAAGGCGATCGAGCACTTGTTCTTCGCGGGTCAGATCAACGGTACCACGGGCTACGAAGAGGCGGCCGGTCAGGGAATCGTCGCGGGGCTCAACGCGGTGCGCCGCATCCGTGGGCAGGAGCCGGTGGTGTTCGGCCGGGACGATGCGTACATCGGGGTGCTGGTCGACGACCTGATCACTCGTGGCGTGGACGAGCCATACCGCCTGTTCACGTCGCGCTCGGAGTTCCGTTTGCTGCTCCGGCAGGACAACGCGCTGCGTCGGCTGGCCCCGCTCGCGGATCGGCTCGGCCTGCTGACGGCCGCGGAGTTGCGGACGGGCGAGCGGCGGCTGGAGGCCGAGGAGCGGCTGCTTGAGACGGCGCGGGGGACGACGATCACGCCCGCCGCTGCAGGACCAGCGCTCGCGCTCACCGGTACGAGGCTGGCTGAGCCGGAGCGCGTGGCGAGCGTGGCGCGTCGCCCCGGGGTCGTATTGCGCACGCTGCTTGAGGCCGCGGGAGTGGCGATTGCGGGAGAGGATGATGAAATCGTCGCGAGCGCCGAGATCGAGCTCAAGTACGACGGCTATCTGGCGCGCGAGCGGGAGGCGGCGAAGCGGCTGGCCGAGTTGGCATCCTTCGCGCTTCCCGGCGACCTCCCCTACCTCGAGTTCCAGAGCCTCGCGACCGAGGCGCGCCAGAAGCTCGACTGCGTGCGCCCCACATCGTTGGCCCAGGCCTCGCGGATTCCCGGCGTGTCGCCAAGCGATCTCCACAACCTCGTGGTCGAGACGGCCCGTTGGCGTCGACGTGTGGCCTAGAGCGACTCCTCAAACAGTTGTTTCACGTGAAACTCACGGTTTCACGTGAAACTGAGGCTTTACCGCGGCGGACCGATGCCGTATATTTGACCCCTCTGAGTACCAAGCTATATAACTGATTGTGAAATAACAAGTTAGAGTATGTCCCGCGTCATCGCCATCGCCAATCAGAAGGGCGGCGTCGGAAAGACTACGACGGCCGTCAATCTCGCCGCGTCGCTCGCGACCGCGGAGCGCAAAACGCTGCTTGTCGACGCCGATCCGCAGGCGAACTCGACGAGTGGTATCGGCATCGAGCGCGATCGCATCCGGCAGTCGTTGTACGACGCGCTCCTCGATGGTCGCGCGCTCGCGGACACCCTGTTCCCCCATGTCCACTTCCCGTACCTCGACGTCGTGCCGGCGACGCAGGATCTGGTCGGCGCGGAGCTGGAGCTCGTCGACAAGCAGGCGCGCGAGACGATGATGCGCCGTGCGCTGCGCGACATCCGCGACCAATATCAGTATGTCGTCATCGACTGCCCGCCCTCGCTCGGGCTGCTCACGCTCAACATGCTGACCGCGGCGGACAGCGTCCTGATCCCGATCCAGTGCGAGTACTACGCGCTCGAGGGGCTCTCGCAACTTCTCAACACCGTGAAGCTCGTGCAGCGCAACTTCAACCCTGCGCTCGCGATCGACGGAGTGCTGTTGACCATGTACGACGCGCGACTCAACCTGTGCAAGCAGGTGGCCGAAGAGGCGAAGGAATATTTCGGCTCCCAAGTGTTCAGCATGACGATCCCGCGCAACGTGCGGCTTGCCGAGGCGCCGAGCTTCGGCAAGCCGATCCTGCTGTACGATGTGCAGTCGGTGGGCGCGAAGAGCTACCTGGCGGTGGCGCAGGAGCTGATTCGCCGCGTCGAGCGCGCCGGGGCTCCGGCGCCCCCTGCCCCGCCCACCACCGAACCGCTGCCGGAGGTGCCCGCATGACGGAAACCATCGCTGGTCGCCGTCGCCTCGGCCGGGGACTGGAAGCCCTGCTGGGACCCACGCGCGAGGAAGCCGAGCGCGAAGGGAGCCTGGTCGAGCTACCGATCGCCGAGATTCGGCCGAACCCGTACCAGCCACGCCGTGACGTGGACCCGGCGGCGCTCGAAGAGCTTAAGGCGTCGATCCTGAAGGCCGGGCTGCTCCAGCCCGTCGTGGTCCGCGCCAGCGCCGCGCGTGACGACGGGGGTTATGAGCTGATCGCCGGGGAGCGGCGGCTGCGCGCCTGCCAGTCGCTCGGCTGGGAGCGGATCCCTGCAGTGAAGCGCGAGGTAGATGATCGCACGGTGCTGACGCTCGCGCTGATCGAGAACCTGCAGCGCGACGATCTGTCTCCCGTGGACGAGGCGCGCGGCTACGAGCGGCTGATCGCGGAGTTCAGTCTCACCCAGCAGGACGTGGCGGACGCCGTGGGGCGCGATCGCTCGACGGTAGCGAACGCCCTGCGGCTGCTGAAGCTCCCCGCGGCGGTGCTGGCGCTGTTGCATCAGGGCGGACTCTCGGTCGGGCACGCGCGCGCGCTGCTCGCGCTCGACGATCCGCGGGCCGCGACCACGCTCGCCAAGGAGGCGGTGGACCTCGGCTTGTCGGTGCGTGACGTCGAGGATCGCGTGCGCGGCGGCAGGGCGCCGGTGCGGCGCCCGCGACTCAAGAAGGGCGTGGGGCAGGCGCCCGAGGTGCGCCGCATCGAGGACGCGCTGCGCCGCCGGCTGGGCACCGACGTGCGCGTGACGTTGCGCGCCAAGGGCAAGGGGCAGATCCATCTCAACTTCTATTCGAACGACGATCTCGCGCGACTGCTCGAGCTGATGTTGGGCACGCCGTTCGACGGATGAAGGGGCGCGACGTCACGATCGTCGTCCACAGGGACGGCGATCTCAACTCACGGCAGTACCGCGTGCCGTGGTGGGTGCTCGAGGGAGGGAGGTGGGGCGCGCCCATTCTCGCGGTGTTGACCTTGTTCTTCGTGGCGCGTGGCTCGTGGCTCACCAAAGAGGCCGTGCGCGCCCAGGTGCTCGATCGCGAAGTGGCCCGGCTCAAGGAGGACAACAGCCGCGTCCAGCAGCTGGCGGCCGCGCTCAGCCGAGCCGAGGCCAACTATCAGGAGCTGCGCCAGCTGCTCGGCGTGAAGGCGCCGCCCGACAAGGTCCTGGTGACCGCCAATCTCGCGCGCACGGTTCCGGTGCGCGCGCGGGCACCCAACGCAGCCCCGCGCGCTCAGCCCGATTCCGTGACGCCCCTCCACTGGCCGCTTGACGTGCGCGGATTCGTCACCCGGGGCCAGGTGCGGCCCGGGGATCCCGCCGAGTCGCACCCGGGGATCGACATTGCCGTCCCTGTCGGCACCCCGGTTCGGGCAGCAGGCGACGGCGAAGTCCGGCGGGCCGGCACCGATCCTGCCTACGGGCTGTTCGTGCTCTTGCGGCACACGGGCGGGTATGAGACGATGTATGGACACGCCTCGCGCCTCCTCGTGCAGGAGGGCGACTCGATCCAGAGTGGGCAGATCATCGCCCTGTCCGGGAGCTCGGGGCGCTCCACGGCGCCCCATCTGCACTTCGAAGTCCGTCGCGAGGGCAGGTCGCTCGATCCCGTCACGGTCGCGAAACAGGAGAATTGAAATGACGATCTTCACCGACAAGGATCACGCCACCCCGGAAACCGAAGCCGGCCTGTCGATCATCGGGGCCGGCATGCGGGTCGTCGGAGACATCAACGCCGACGGAGTGGTGAAGATCGAAGGGACCGTCGTCGGCACTGTGCGCGCCGGCCGCCAGGTCCTGGTCGGGAAGGGTGGGGAAGTGGAGGGCGACGTGATCTCCCGCGAGGCGATCATCGGCGGCGAAGTGCGCGGCAGCGTCCGCGCCGACGAGCGCGTCGAAGTTCAGGCCACCAGCGTGATCCACGGCGACATCGCCGCCAAGCGGCTCCTGGTGCAGGAAGGAGGCGAGATCAACGGCGTGGTTCGCATGGGCGAGGCTGCTGTCGAGACGGAGCCCGTGAAGGCGGGTGCGGCAGCCGGATCGCAACGATCGTATTGAGTGCAGCGAGATTTCCACACGCTCGCGTTTCCTGCGTGTGGATTTTTTATCCCCAAGACCGGTTATGAGTTACAATCTCAGCAATGTGGGAATCTCACGGCGCTGGCCACCGGCTGTTGAGACAATGTCGTCATACTGTCGCCGGCGGATGTGATGCGACTGAGCGACCTCGCGAGCTACCTCGACGGGTACCTGCGCGTCCGGGAAGTGCCGGACGCGGCCGAGGCGGTGAACGGACTCCAGGTCGCCAACGCCGGTGACGTAACGCGCGTTGGTGCGGCTGTCGACCTGTGTGAAGCCACGGTGCGACTCGCGGCGGAGCAGGGGGCCGACCTGCTGCTCGTTCACCACGGCTTGTTCTGGGGTGGGCCGAAGCCGCTCACCGGTTCCGCCTACCGCCGCGTGGCGGGGCTCATCCGGCAGAACATCGCGCTCTACAGCGCGCACCTCCCGCTCGATCTCCACCCGGACGTGGGTAACAACGCCATGCTGGCGCGCCAGCTGGGCGTGACGGCGCGCGGCGAGTTCGGGGAGGAATACGGCGTGCGGATTGGCGTGTGGGGTGAGCTGGACGTTCCGCGCGCCGCGTTGCAGCAGCAGCTCGCCACCGTGCTGGGCGCGGCGCCGCGTGTCATGGCGTTCGGGCCCGAGCGGGTGCGGCGCGTCGGGATCGTCACGGGGGGAGCAGGCTCGATGATCCCACAGGCTGCGGCTGCCGGTCTGGACACCTACATCACCGGGGAAGGCGCGCACCACACGTTCTTCGACGCCGAAGAGCTCCGGATGAACGTGTTCTACGCCGGGCACTACGCGACGGAGACGGTCGGCGTGAAGGCACTGGCCGAACATGTCAGCGCGAGATTCGGGCTTCCCTGGACGTTCCTCGACCATCCGACCGGCCTGTGAGCGCGCGGCGTGTTTTGGGAGTGCTGGCGCTGGCGGAGCTGTGCGCGATGGCACCGTGGTTCAGCGCATCGGCCGTCGGGCCCGCGCTGTCGCGCCTGTGGCAGCTCGGCCCCGGCGGCACTGCCTGGCTCACAATCTCCGTGCAGCTCGGTTTCGTGGCGGGTGCGCTCGTATCCGCGATCCTCACGCTCAGCGATCTCTGGTCCGCGCGGCGGCTCGTCGCGTGGTCGGCCGCGCTCGCCGCCGCAGCGACGTTGGGCGTGGCATTCGCTCCCAGTCCCACCATCGGCATCGCGCTGCGGCTCCTCACCGGGGCGGCGCTCGCCGGCGTGTATCCTCCGGGGATGAAGATCGCGGCGGGGTGGTTTCGCGAGGGCCGGGGCGGGGCGATCGGGATCCTCGTCGGCGCGCTGACGCTCGGCTCGGCGTTCCCCCACCTGGTGCGCTGGGCCGTGCCGGCCGATTATTGGCGTCCGGTGCTCGTGGTCGCCGCGGCGTCGGCCATCGTGGGCGGGCTGCTCGTGCTGCGCGTCCCGCATGATGGACCGTTCGCCGCGCCCGCGCCGCGGTTCAGGTGGAGCGCGGCGCCCGGGATCCTCCGGGACCGCGCCGTGTCACTAGCCAACCTCGGCTACCTCGGCCACATGTGGGAGCTGTACGCGATGTGGACGTGGATGGCGGTGTTCGTCGCCGAGAGCGAGCGCGCCCGCAGCGGTGGCGATGGCACGGGCACCGGCGGCCCGGCGCTCGTTACCTTCGCGGTGGTGGGGATCGGCGCGATCGGATGTTGGCTGGGCGGGAGGTACGCTGACCGGTGGGGGCGCACGCTCGTGACCAGCATCGCGATGGCGATCTCGGGCGCGTGCTGTCTCGCCGCCGGGACGCTGTTCGGACGCTCCCTCGCGGTGCTCGTGCCGGTGCTGCTCGTCTGGGGCGTGACGGTCGTCGCCGACTCGGCCCAGTTTTCAACGGCCGTGAGCGAACTGGCGCCGCGCGACCTCGTCGGCACCGCGCTCACGCTGCAGACCAGCCTGGGCTTCTTACTCACCTGCTTGACGATCTATCTCCTCCCCGCGGTGGCGGCGCGGATCGGCTGGCGCTGGAGCATGACAGTGCTGGCGCTGGGGCCGGTGGGCGGCGTGTGGGCGATGCTCGCCTTGCGACGCCGGCCGGAGGCGACCGCGCTCGCGGGCGGGCGGCGCTAGGGCGCGACGAGTCGTGGTTCCGGTGCATCATCGCCCTGGCGGCGGCTTCCGCAACCCGTGGGCCAACGCGGCTGCGCCCGCGTTGGGCGGCTTTCTCAAGTGGGTGCTCGTGCACCGCACGACACGGCCGCTGCCGGTGGATCCGGACCCGTTGGCGTTCAGGCTGCTTGAGCCGCTGTTCGCGGCGCCGCGAGCGGCCCCGGACCGGCTCATCGTCACGTGGGTCGGCCACTCGAGCTTCCTGCTCCAGGTCGGCGGGCTCAACGTGCTCACCGATCCTGTGTGGAGCGTCCGCGCGTCGCCCGTGCGGTTCGCCGGCCCGCGACGCTGGATGGCGCCTGGAATCGAGTTCGCCGCGCTCCCGCCGATCGACGTCGTCCTCATCTCGCACAACCACTACGATCACCTCGACGGGCGCACGGTCCGCAGGCTGGCCGCGCGCGACCCGCGCGCGGCGTGGCTGATGCCGCTCGGGCTCGCGGAGTTCGCGCGCCGGCGTGGTGCGCGCGACGTGAGCGAGCACGATTGGTGGCAGGAGACGCGGATCGGCCCCGCGCTGGTGGCGTGCACCCCTGCCCAGCACTTCAGCTCGCGCGGCATTGGGGACCGGGGCGCCACGCTGTGGTGCGGGTGGTCGGTGATCACGGACGCGCATCGCGTGTTCTTCGCGGGGGACACGGCGTACCACCCTGAGTTCCGTCGCATCGGGGAGCGCTACGGGCCGTTCGACGTCGCCCTGCTGCCGATCGGCGGCTACGAGCCTCGCTGGTTCATGCGGGGAGTGCACATGAATCCCGAGGAAGCGGTGCGCGCCTTCCTGGATCTGGGCGGCAGCCGCACAGTGCTGGTCCCGATGCACTGGGGGACCTTCAAGCTGACCGATGAAGCCATGGACGAGCCGCCGGTGCGGGCCCGAGCGGCGTGGCAGGCGGCCGCGCTCCCCCCCGAGCGGTTCTGGCTCCTCGCCCACGGCGAATCCCGCGCGCTCTAGCCCTGCCCGGCCGCACTCCGTAGTTTCGGCGGTCCACTCGTCACGTGAGGGAGGAATCGTGCGTCGTCGAGGGCTCGTCGGCCTATCATGTCTCTGGCTCGTGGGATGCGCCCCCGCCACGGCCCGCCATCCGCCGCCGTCGCTCGCCGGCCCGTCGTCCCGGCCGGTCATGCTGCCTCCGCAGTTGTTCGGCGGCACCGTTCCCCGTACCGACGAGGAATGGCGGGCGGCGGGTCGGGAGGCCGCCTCGTTGCTGTCGCAGTACCTCGCGATCAACACGACGAATCCGCCGGGCAACGAGCGGCAGGCCGCCGAGTGGCTGCGGGTCGTGCTCGGGCGCGAGGGGATCGAGGTTCGGATCTTCGAGCCCCGGTCCGGCAAGGCGAATCTCTACGCCCGGGTGCAGGGCGATGGGAGCTCGCGCCCGCTCATCCTGCTGAACCACATGGACGTGGTGCTCGCGAGCCCCGAGTTCTGGAAGGTCGATCCGTTCGGCGGCGTCGAGCAGGACGGCTACATCTGGGGGCGCGGCGCGCTCGATATGAAGGGCGAGGCGATCGTGCAGCTGATGACGCTTATCATCCTCAAACGAGCCGGAATGCCGCTCAAGCGGGATGTCATATTCCTCGCGACGTCCGACGAGGAGATCGGCGCCGGCGTCGGGGCGGCATGGTTCGTCGAGCGCCATCCGGAGCTGGTGAGCGACGCGGAGTTTCTCCTCAACGAGGGCGGGACGATCCGCGCCGACGCGAGCGGGCGGATCGAGTACTACGGCGTCGGCACGACGGAGAAGTCACCATTCTGGTTGGACGTCACGGCGAAGGGAACACCGGGGCACGGCTCGCGCCCGACGCCGGACAACCCGGTCCACAGGCTGGTCCGCGCGCTGGACCGGATGGCGAACTATCAGACGCCCCTCGTCGTCACGCCGACCGTGGAGCGCTACATGCGCGACCTCTCGACCATCGAGAGCGATGCGACCCGGCGGGCCTGGCTCGCGGACGTGCGGGCGGCGCTCCGAGACTCGACGGCGGTCCGGGCGCTCACGAGCGATCTCACCTACAACGCCTTGCTGCGCAACACGATCTCGATCACGGGGCTCAAGGGGAGCGACAAGACGAATGTGATTCCGCCGACGGCAACAGCCGCGGTCGACGTGCGGCTGCTCCCGGGACAGGACCCCCAGACGTTTCTCGCGGACCTGGTGCGCGTCGTGAACGACACGGCCGTGACCATCGCGCCGCAGGGGCCCAGCTGGTCCGCGACCGAAAGCCCGATCGACACGGAGCTGTTTCGCGCGATCGTGGCTGCCGCGCGGGGTCGGGACCCCAAGGCGCTCGTGACCACCCCACCGCTGACCGGGTTTACCGACAGCCACTACTTCCGGCGCCTCGGAATCCTGAGCTACGGCCTGTCGCCGTTCCCGCTCAGCCAGGCCGAGTCGCGCGGCGTGCACGGCAACGACGAGCGGGTGAGCCTCACCGACTTGACGTTCGGCGTCCGCTTCCTGTACGACGTGGTGTCGCGCGTCGTCGCGAAGTGATCCGACGCTGGGCCCCGCTGGCGGCGGGGCCGCTCCTCTACCTCATCGTCGTGCTCGTGGGGCCGGCCGGGATGGCGGAGCCGGCGCGACGCGTCGCGGCGCTCGCTGTGTGGATGGTCGCGTGGTGGCTCACCGGTGCCGTGCCCCTCGCCGCCACGGCGTTGCTACCGCTCGTGTTTCTCCCCTTCGCCGGCGTAAGCTCGGTGGAGGAGGTGTCGCGCCGCTACGCCGACCCGATCGTGTTCCTGTTCATGGGTGGGTTCTTCCTCGCGGCTGCGAGCGAGCGCTGGGGGCTGCACAGGCGGCTCGCGTTCGCGGTCATCGCGTTGGTAGGCACGGAGGCGTCGCGCGTGGTGCTCGCCGTCATGCTCGCGACGGCGCTCGTCAGTATGTGGATCTCGAACACGGCGACCGCTGCGATGATGCTCCCGATCACGGTGGCGTTGGTCGCGCTGGCGCGGCGTGAGGCGCCCGAGCGCGCGAAAGCGTTCGGCACAGCGCTCGTCCTCGGCATGGCCTACGCCGCCTCAATCGGCGGCGTTGCGACCCTGATCGGGACCCCCCCCACCGCCATCTTCGCGGCGGCGGCGAAGAGCCTCGCCGGCCGCCCGGTGGGCTTCGCCGAGTGGATGGGGATCGGCGTCCCCGTGTCGGGTGTCATGCTCGCCGTTTGCTGGGTGCTGCTCGTGCGCGTCATGTTCTCCGTCCGCGGACCGCTCGGCGGTGTGGCGGAGCTGGTGGCGCGGGAGCGCGCGGCGCTGGGACCGTGGAGCGCTGGCGAGCGGACGACCGTGGTCGTACTGGCGGTCACGGCGCTGTGCTGGGTGTTCCGTGAGCCCAAGACGCTCGGGAGCGTCGTGTTTCCGGGACTCACGACCGTGCTGTCCGCGACTTCCGACGCTGGGATCGCGATCGCCGCTGCGCTCCTCTTGTTCGCGATCCCGGTGTCTCTCGTGGAGCGGCGGTTCGCGCTCGACTGGGAGGCCGCCCGGCGGATCCCCTGGGACGTGCTGATCCTGTTCGGTGGCGGGCTGGCGCTCGCGACGGGGTTCGAAGCCAGCGGCCTCGCGGCCTGGCTCGCCGGGCGGCTGGAGATCCTGCGCGGAGCGCCGACGATCGCCGCGACGGGCGCGGTCGCGCTGTTCTTCGTCCTCCTGACGGAGCTCACGTCGAACACGGCGACGGCCGCGATGGGGATGCCGCTCGCCGCCTCGCTCGCCCCGGCGCTCGGACTCCCGCCCGTCGGGCTCATGGCCGCGGCGGCGCTGGGGTCGGCCCTCGGTTTCATGCTGCCCGTTGGCACACCGCCGAACGCGCTCGCCTACGGGACGGGCGCGGTCACTGCCGGGGAGATGGCTCGGGCGGGAGTGTGGTTGGACATAACGGGCGCAGGGGTGATTACGATCGCGGTGATCATCTGGGCGTAACCCTAGTGGGCGGCACGCGGTGATCGGGCCGCTCCTCCATCCGCGGCGGTACCCGCCCGGCCGGGAACGGCGCCCCCCGATAGCGGCACGGCTCGTCAAGCTGCCCATTGGCTGGGTCGTGGAGCGGCTGGCCGCGCCGTTCGTGCGCTGGGATCGCGCCCGGCTCGAGACGCCTGAAGTCGCGGTCCCGATCCGCGGTCTCCCCCTGGAGTTCGCCGGCTACCGCATCGCCCTCGTCGCCGATCTGCACCACGGTCCGGTCGTCCCTGCCGCGTGGCTCGAGCGCGTCGCCGAGCGCGCGGCCGCGCTCGAGCCCGATCTCGTGGTGCTGGGCGGCGACTTCGTGTCCCACGCGCGGAGCGATCTCGAGGGGCTCGAACCTGTGCTCGCGCGGTTCCGGGCGCCGGACGGCGTGGTCGCGGTGCTCGGCAACCACGACCATTGGGTCGGAGCCGAGGCCGTCGCCGCCGCGGTCGAGCGCGCGGGCGTCACCATGCTCGTGAACCAGCGCCGGATGCTGTGGCGCAAGTCGGCGGCGCTTGCGGTCGCCGGGGTGGACGATTTCACTCACGGCGCCATCCGCCTCGACGAAGCGCTCGGCGGGGTCCGGCCCGACGTTCCGCGCGTGCTCATCTCCCACAACCCCGATTTGATCGAGTACCTGCCTGCCGGTTTGCGTGTGGACGTGATGTTGTCCGGGCACACGCACAACGGACAGTTGCATATCCCGCTGGTCGGCCCGCTCACGGTGCCGTCGCAGTTCGGTAGCCGCTACCTGCAGGGCCTGAAACGGGTAGGCGACACGTGGTTGTACGTGTCGGCGGGAGTGGGGACGGCGCCGATCGCGATCAGATGGGGCAACCCGCCGGAGTTACCGGTAATCAACCTGGAGAGAGCAGGATAGGCTGCGGAGAGACGCACAGTGCGCAGCGCAGGAAACACCTCACTGTTCACCGCTGCGCGCCTGTGCGTCCAGTCGTGGCAAGCCCTCGGGCTCTGCTGCCTATTCACTGTGTCCCCAGTGGTCCCGTCTCGGGCGGTTCCCACAGTTCGACCCGGTTCCCCTCCGGATCCATCACCCACCCGAACCGCCCGTACTCCGACTCCTCGATGTGGTCGTCCACCTGGCAGCCCGCGGCCCGCAGTTGCGCGAGCATCCGGTCGAGGTTCGCGACGCGGTAGTTGATCATGAACGGGGCGGAGGAGGGGTCGAAATAGTCGGCGTCGTGCCTGAACACGCTCCAGACGGTGTGCCTGCGGCGGGCGCCGTCCTGCGCGTCGCGCCACGAGAACGTCGCGCCGCCCCAGCCCTGGACGTCGATGCCGAGCCGGTCGCGGTACCAGGCCAGCAGCTTCTCCTTGTCCCTGGCCTTGAAAAACACTCCGCCGATGCCCGTGACGCGCTCCGCCATGGGGCCTCCTAGAGTGGGTGGCGGGCTCACTGTCTCAGCGACACGATGAACCGCACGGTGACGCACTCCGCCGTTTGCGGCGACACCGTGCAGAAGCATTCGACACCGATCAGCCGCTTCACGCCGAGCACCTCGGCTTCGGCGATCCCCGGCACGTCCCGGTATGTGATCTCCAGCGTCGTCCCGTCGATGATGCGGTAGGCGATGGGGCGTCCCAGCAGCCGGTGGTGGGGGTCGATCTTCCCGAGGCCGTCCGCCAGCCGCCGCTGGATCTCGTTGATCTGTTCGCTGCGCGCACCGGGGATCGTCTCGCTCATGTCAGCGTCTCGGCCAGCACGGCGGCGGCATTCCGGCGCATTCCCGCGAAGCCGGGCCGCTCGAGGGGCGTATCGCCGAACCGGCGGTCGAACCCCGCGGCGTCGCCCTCGAGGAACGTCGCGAGCTCGGGCGCCGCGAGCTCGGGCCGGGCTGCGAGTTCCGGGTCGCTCGTGGCGCGCGCGAACTTCACGTTCCACGGGCAGACGTCCTGACAGATGTCGCACCCGAATACCCGGTGGCCGAGCATCCTTCGCTGGGCGTCGGTGAAGTCGCCGCGGTGCTCGATCGTGAGGTAGGAGATGCAGCGCCGCGCGTCCAGCACGTGAGGCTCGACGAACGCGGCCGTGGGGCACGCGTCGAGGCAGGCGCGGCACGTGCCGCAGCGGTCCGCCTGGAACGGGAGATCCGGAGCGAGATCGGCGTTGGTCAGGACGACGCCGATGAAAGTAAACGAACCGATCGCGGGGTGGATCAACATCATGTTCTTCCCGATCCAGCCGAGCCCCGCGCGCTGGGCGAGCTCGCGCTCGGGCACCGGTCCGGCGTCCACGTAGGTACGGGTCGTCGCGTCCGGAGAGACGTCGCGGATGGCGGCCGCGAGCTGCCTGAGCCGCTGGCCGACGACGCGGTGATAGTCCGTCGACCGGGCGTATTGGGCGACCTTCCCGGAACGCGGGGGCACCGGACCGGGCTCCTCCGCGCCGTGGAAGTGATTGGTGAGCGTGACGACCGCGACCCGGGCCCCCGGCATGATGCGGACTGGCTGCTTCCGCTGCTCGGCCTGGCGCCGCAGATACGCCATCGTCCCGCCGTAACCTGCCGCGAGCCAACGGTCGAGCTGGTCCGCGTGGGCGTTCGACTCGAGCGACGCGATCCCGACGGCGTCGAACCCGAGCTGCATCGCCTGACGTTTGACCTCAACGCCGTTCTTCCACGCAGCTCCTCCGCTCGGCTCCTCGACGTCTTTGTCAGTCATAGATGCATGGTTTCTCGGCGCCAGCGGGCGAAGTTGATCACGTCCTCGACAGGGGGCACGGCACCTTCGTCGCCGTACGCGGTGAACATCCGCCAGCGCATGTAGTCGCGCGGCGGCAGGGGCAGGAACGGCGGTCGGCGGTACCAGTCGCGAGCCCGGAAACTCCACGTCAGGCGCGCGAGGTCGAGCGCGACCCGTGGGTTCACGAGGGCTCGAAGTGTGAGCCGCGCGAACAGAGCGGGCCAGCCGACGGAAGCCTGCATGCGATGGAATGTACTTTGGGACGTGTCAAGCGCGCTTTTCCTTCTGTATTCTGTATATTGACCGCCTATGACGCTGGCAAGCGGCCTGCAAACCGGCCCTCGGGCCGGGCCTCACCCTCTCGCGGGCTATCGGAGCGAATTTCCGATCTTTCGGGACCAGATCTATCTGAACACCTGCTCCCTCGGCGCCCTGGGGCAGCGCACACGTATCAAGGTGGCGGAGTTTCTGGAGCTATGGCAGGCGCGGGGCGCGTCCGCGTGGTACGACGTGTGGTGGGCTGCGCTCGCCGAGCTGCGCGAACGCTATGGCCGAGTGATCGGGGCAGCCCCGGCGGAGATCGCGCTCGCCCCGAGCATCTCGGTGGCGCTGTCGGCGGTCGCCGAGGCGCTCGACTACGGCCGGAGACCGAAGGTCGTCGTCACCTCGCTGGACTTTCCCACGGTCGCCTATCAGTGGCTGGCGAAGCGGCTGCGGGGCGTCGAGGTCGTGGTGGTGGAAAGCCCCGACCAGATCTCCGTGCCCGTCGAGGCGATCGCGCGGGCGGTGGACGACCGGACGGCGCTGGTCGCGACGTCGCACGTGTACTTCACGAGCGGCGCGATCCAGGACATCCGCGCGGTGGCGGACGCGGCGCACGCGCAGGGCGCCCTCTGCCTGGTGGACGCCTACCAGTCGGTGGGGCAGGTCACGCTCGACGTGCAGGCCACGGGCGTCGACTTCCTCACCGCGGGTGGTCTGAAGTGGCTGCTCGGCGGCCCGGGGATCGCGTTCCTCTACGTGCGGGAGGCGCTCGCGCGCCGGCTCGCGCCGGGCATCGCGGGCTGGTTTGGGCACAAGGACCAGTTCGCCTTCGAGCCGCGCGTGCTCGACCTGCACGACGATGCGCGGCGCTACGAGCTGGGCACCCCGTCCGTCGCCGCGATCTATGCGCAGCTCGGCGGCCTCGGGTACATCGAGGAGATCGGCGTGCCGGCGATCCGGGAGGTCACGGCGGAGCTCACCGAAGACCTGATCGCGCGCGCCCGGGGCCTCGGGTTCGAGCCCAAGGTAGCGCCCCGTGCGGACGACCGCTCCGCGATCGTGATGGTCCCGGCCGAGGATCCTGCGGCGGTGGTGCGCCACCTCGCGGCGGCCGGGATCATCGCGGACGCGCGGCCGGGGCATGTCCGCCTCTCTCCCTTCTTCTATAACATCCAGGACGACCATGTCGCAGCGCTTGAGCGACTCGCATCACAAAGCAGTCACTGAGGACGAACAGTTCCTCACGCAGGTCCCCCGCGAACGGCGGCCGTTCGTCAAGACCGACTCGTGGCGCGTGCTCCGCATCATGGGGGAGTTCGTCGAGGGGTTCGACACCCTGTCGGACGTGTACAACGCGGTGACGGTCTTCGGGTCCGCTCGCACGCCGCCCGACGATCCGTTCTACGAAAAGGCGGTGGAGACGGGGCGGATGCTCGCGCGGGAGGGGTTTCCCATCATCACCGGGGGCGGCCCAGGCATCATGGAGGCCGCGAATCGCGGCTGTCAGGAGGGGAACGGGCTCTCGATCGGCTGCAACATCGAGCTCCCGTTCGAGCAGGGGCTGAACTCCTACGTCGAGCGGGCGATCAATTTCCGCTATTTCTTCGTGCGCAAGACGATGTTCGTGAAATACTCGACGGCCTTCGTCGTCTTCCCCGGCGGCTACGGCACGATGGACGAGCTGTTTGAGGCGCTGACCCTGATCCAGACCGGCAAGGTCCGCCACTTTCCCGTGATCCTGTTCGGCAGCGAGTACTGGCAGGGGATGGTCGACTGGCTGCGCGAGCGGGTGGCGGGGGAGGGGAAGATCGCCACGACGGACCTGGACCTGCTCCACATCACCGACCACCCGCGCGAGGCGGTCGCGATCATCCGGGAGGCACGGGAGCGCCGCGCCAAGGAGCTCCCGGCCATCGCCGAGCCAGACACGTGAGACCATGACGACACGCAAGGACCTCCTGCGCGGGCAACGCATCGATCCCCGGCCGATCACGGACCGCGAGTCCGTCGCCGAGCTGGTGGACAATGCGTTCCTCGCGTATAACGCCGGCCGGCTCGCCGAGGGCTGCCGGCTGTTCGCCCAGCGGATGCTCGAGGACGACGTCACGGTGGGGATGAGCCTGACCGGCGCCATGACGCCAGCGGGGCTCGGCATGTCGACGATCAATCCACTCATCGAGGCGGGCTTCATTGACTGGATCGTGTCGACCGGCGCCAATCTGTATCACGACGCGCACTTCGGTCTGGGACTGTCGATGCACCGGGGCACGCCGTTCGCGAACGACGTCGAGCTGCGCGAGGAGGGCGTGGTCCGCATCTACGACATTTTTTTCGACTATGAGGTGCTGCTCTCGACCGACGCGTACGTCCGTGAGGTGTCGTCGGCGCCCGAGTTCCAGCGGCCGATGAGCACCGCCGAGTATCACTACCTGCTCGGCGGCTACGTCGGCGAGCGCGAGAAGGCCTTGGGCCTGTCGCGCAAGTCGGTGCTCGGCGTGGCGCACGAGTGCGGCGTCCCGATCTATACCTCGTCCCCCGGCGACTCCTCGATCGGCATGAACGTCGCCGAGCAGGCGCTGACGGGGTCGAAGTTGCGGTTCGACGTGAGCGCCGACGTGAACGAGACCTCCGCGATCGTGTTCGACGCCAAGACCCACGGCGGCAAGAGTGCCGTGCTGATCATCGGGGGCGGCAGCCCGAAGAACTTCGTGCTCCAGACCGAGCCGCAAATCCAGGAGGTGCTCGGCATCAGCGAGAAGGGGCACGACTACTACCTCCAGATCACCGACGCCCGGCCCGACACGGGCGGCCTGTCCGGGGCGACGCCCGCCGAAGCGGTGAGCTGGGGGAAGGTGGACCCGGACAAGCTGCCCGACACCGTGGTGTGCTACCTCGACAACACCGTGGCCTTCCCGATCCTCGCCGCGTACGCACTGGCGAAGCACAAACCGCGTCGGCTGAAGCGCCTGTATCACCGTCGCGACGCGATGATGCGGGAGCTGACCCAGGCTTACCAGGAGGCGAAGGCGGACCGCGACGCGCGCGCGGAGGCGACGTCTGTCGGGCGTAGACCCTAGCCCCGCCCGCGGGGGGAGCGGCGCCGGGGCGTATGCGGCGTACGCCCTGGCCCTCCTCACGCTGATCAACATCCTCAACTACACCGATCGCAACGTCATCTTCGCGCTGTTCGAGCACATCAAGCGCGAGCTCGTGCTCTCCGACCAGCAGCTCGGCTGGCTCGGCTCGGCCTACGTCATCGTGCTGTCGCTCGCGGCGCTGCCACTCGGCGTGATCGGCGACTTGCGCTCCCGCCGCGCGGTGATCGCGTTCGGCGTCGGGCTGTGGAGCGCCTTCACCGCGCTGGGCGCCGTGGTGAACCGGTTTTGGCAGCTGCTGTTTTGCCGCGCCCTGGTGGGCGTGGGCGAGGCAGGGTACGGGCCCGCGGCGCAGGCGCTCATCGCCGAGTTCTACGAAGGACGCCGGCGGGCATTCGCCATCGGGATCTACTCGGTGGGTATGGCGTTCGGCGGCGTGCTCGGGATCTGGCTGGGCGGTGTGTTGGCCGAGCGCTATGGCTGGCGGACGGCGTTCGTGGCGATGGGCGTGCCGGGGTTCATCCTGACGATCCTGGCGTCGCGGCTGCGCGAGCCGCGCCGGCGTCCGCCCGCGCCACTCGCGGCGACGGTGCGGAGCTGGACCGAACGGGGAGTGCGGCAGGCCCTGGAGCTCGGCAGACCGATGATCCTCCTCGCGCTCGTGGGCGCCCTGCTGAGCGGCGTGCTCGACCTGCTCGGCGCGCCTCCGGAGGTCGAGACAGGGGTGTTCGCCGTCTTTCTCACGGCCGGGATCGTCTGGACGGTCGTGCGACTCATTCCCGCCGCGGTGCAGCGCACCACGGAAGCGACGGAAGTGGCGGCGACGGCGTACGGCGAGTTCCTGCACGCGGCGGCCACGGTGCTCCGCACGCCCACGCTCATCTGGATGTTCCTGGGCGGAGCGCTCGTGACGTTTGCGGTCAACGGGCTCATCGCGTGGGCACCGAGCTTCATGCAGCGCACGCACGGCCTCTCGGTGGCGGTGGTGGGGCGCCAGTTCGGGCTCTGGGGGCTCGCGGGGGGCGCCCTCGGGGCGCTGTTCGGCGGCCGGGTCGGCGACTGGCTGCTGCAGCGGTGGCCTGGGGGTCGCGTCGTCGTGAGCGGAGCGGGATTCGTGCTGGGCGGGCCGGTGTGCGCCGCGTTGCTCCTAGTCGACGAGTTGCAGCTGTTCGTGCCTCTTCTGTTCGCGACGTTCTTCCTGTACACCTGGTACAACGGACCGCTCTCCGCGGTGATTCTGGACGTGGTGCCGGCCGCGGTCCGCGCCTCCGTACTCGGCGCCTACGTGCTGTTCTCGCATCTCGCGGGTGACGCCATTGCACCCCCTTTGGTCGGGTACCTCTCCGACCGGTTCGGGCTCCGGCCGGCGATGCTGCTGCTTCCGACTGCGGGAGCGGTGGGGGGGCTGGTGATCCTGATCGGGCTGACGACGGTGGCAAGAGATATGGCGCGGGTGAGAGCATGAATGCGGAATGCGGAATGGGGAAGGCGGAATGTCAGGTCGGGCGTCGTTCGGTGATCGACCTCCCATTTCAATTCCGCATTCCGCACTCCGCATTCCGCATTGGGCGGGGAGGTGCGGGGCGGTGAAGATCGCCGTTCTGTTCGACTCCCCGCACCCCGACTGGGAAGACGCCGACTACAAGAAGGAAGTCGACGCGAAGGTGCGGGAGGCAGAGTACGACGTGGCGCGGGCACTCGTGGCGCGGGGGCACGACGTACTCATGGTCGGGGTCGGCGAAGAGCTCGCACCGATGCTCGAGCGCCTCGCGAAGTTCCAGCCGAAGCTGGTGTTCAACGGGTGCGAGGCCTTTCGTGGCCATGCGCGCCACGAGTACGGGCTCGCGGCGGTGCTCGAGATGCATGGGTACCGTTACACCGGTTCGTCTCCGACGGCGCTGCTCCTGGCGCGGAACAAGTCGCTCACCAAGAAGGTTCTCGCCTTTCACGGGATCCGGGTGTCGGCGTTCGCCGAGTTCCATCCGGGGGAGAAGCCGGTCCGTCCATCCGAGCTCCGGTTCCCGCTCATCGTGAAACCGCTGCTCGAGGACGCGTCCGTGGGCATCGCGCAGGCGTCGGTCGTGGAGGACGATGAGGGCCTCGTGCAGCGGGTCACGTTCATCCACGAAAAGTTCCGCCAGGCGGCGATCGTGGAGGAGTTGATCGAGGGGCGGGAGCTGTACGTCGGACTGCTCGGCAACGAGCGGCTGCAGGTGCTCCCCATCATCGAGATGATGTTCGGCGAGGCAGATGATTCGGAGCACCGCATCGCGACCTACAAGGCGAAATGGGATGAGGACTACCGCAAGCGGAAGAAGATCAAGAATGTGTTCGCGAAAGGGCTGTCCGAGGACGTGACGGCGAAGATCGCGGACATCTGCACGACGGCGTTCCATGCGCTCTGGCTCCAGGACTACGGGCGCGTGGACCTGCGGTTGACGCACGACGAAGTCTATGTGCTCGAAGTGAACCCCAACCCCTTCATCGCCTACGAGCACGAGATGGCCAACGCGGCCGAGAAGGCGGGGATGAGCTACGAGGACTTCATCCAGCGGATCGTCGACGAGGCGCTCACTCGTGACCACGGCTAAGCGGCCGCGCCGCCGCCGCGAGGTTCCGACTCCCGAGTTGCGCTGCCCGACGTGCGGCGCGGAGCTCGAGCGCTTCTGGTCGCACTGCTCCAACTGCGGCCGGCGTCTCGAGTGGCGCGACACCCGGAAAGAGACGGGCGCCGAGTGCTACTACTGCGGCTGGGTCGTGTCGGATGCGTTCTCGTTCTGCCCCTGGTGCGGGCGCAGAATCGAAGATCCGGCTTCGAGTCCGGAGCCGCTCAAGGCGCCGAAAGGATTCCGGTACGACCGGCGCTGCCGCTGGGGCTGTGGCGGCGGGGTGATGTACCCGATGCGTCACTGCCCGTGGTGCGGGCGGCCGCAAAAGTGGCGGTACGACGACTACCAGAACATCTGCCCGCACTGCAGCAAAGGTGTGGACGACTGGATGGACGTCTGTCCGTGGTGCGGCGAGGACGCGTCGGGGCGCGACCTCATCCGTCAGGCGCTGCGGCGCGTGCGACAGCTCCTCGTCGTCGCGCGCATCAAGGATTGGAACTACCGCGTGCTGCTGAGGCCCGGCGTGTCGGGTGTCACGCACCGCTCGCCCAAGGTGATCGAAATCGAGCGCCGGTACGTCACCGGTAAGCGATGGCGGGACGAGATCTCCTGGAACATGCTCACGGGGCTGATCCTGCACGAGCTGGGGCACTCGTTCCTGTATCACAACTGGTCGCTCACCCGCACGGGGCGTTTCCGACGGGCGTTCGGGGAGGTACGCAAGGCATACCGCGTCGCCGACTCGAAGTGGGTGGACTTCGAGCGCCGCGGCGTGACGACGACGCTGCCGAATTACGTCACGGCGTACGCCGCGACGCACCCGCAGGAGGACTTCGCGGAAACGTTTCGGTTCTACGTTGCGCGGCGGGGCCGGCTACGAGAGCTGTTCGCGGAGTTCGGTCGGAAGCGCAAGGGCGTGCCGGTGTTCGAGAAATTCCTGGTCGTGCACGACTTCGTACGATCGCTGCGGGGATGGGTCTGATCCAATGAAGCGCGGCGTGGACTACGTCGGCGTCGGCGTCGGCGCGATCATCGTCGCCGACGATGGCCGGCTGCTGTTGGCGCGTCGTGGCCCGAAGGCGAAGAACGAGCGGGGGCTGTGGGAGTTCCCCGGCGGCTCCGTCGAGTTCGGCGAGCGGCTCGCCGATGCCCTGAAGCGCGAGATGCAGGAAGAATACGGCATCGAAATTGATGTTGGCGCGTTGCTCGACGTCGTGGACCACATCCTCCCGGACGAGGGACAGCATTGGGTGTCGCCCACGTTCATCTGCCGACGCACAGGCGGTGAGCCGGTGATTCGAGAACCGGACAAGTGCGCCGAAATCCGCTGGTTCGGGCCGGACGAGATGCCCGGCGACCTGACGCGGATCAGTCACGAAAACCTGGCACACTACCGTGCGCGGCTGCAGGAGGCGCGCCGATAGAAGGAGGAAGGCCACTGCTGGGTGGCGGGGATCAGCCGACTTCGTTGCTCGGACGAGCGATCCGGCGCAGGAACTCTCCGGCCCGCTCGACCGCCCCCCGATACTCGTCGAGCTCCTCCTCCACGCGCGCCGCGTCCCAACCGAGCAGCTCGGCCATGTGTTTGGCGACGGCGGGCGCGGCGCGCGCCGCGTGATCGCGGTCTTGATAGAAGAGATGCAGCCGCCGGACGAGCACGTCGTCGAGCCGCACCGCCATCTCCCGCTCCACGGCATGCACGACCTCGGCCCAGATCTCCGGGTGGCCGCTCTCGATCGGCCGGCCGAGCCTGCGATCGCGGTCCGCGAGGTTGAGCACGCCGGCCGACTCGCTACCGTAGCTGGCCACGAGGTGGTGTGCGGTCGACTCGGACGCCCCGCGTCCCCGGGCTGCCTCGACGAGCACGGTGAGGTCCGCCGGCTCACCGCCTGGGAGCGGCAGCCGGTCGGTGGGCGGTGGTGGCGCCTTGGGGCGGCCGTCGAGGGCCGTGAGCCGCGCGGCGACGCGATCCACCATTTCGCGCCCCATGACGCGGTAAGTCGTGAGCTTGCCGCCAGCGATCGAGAGCAGTCCGCTCGGGCTCTCCACGATCCGGTGCTCGCGCGAGACCTCGGACGGAGAGAGGGACTGATCCGGTTGTAGCAGCGCGCGCAGCCCCGCCCACGTCGCGACAACATCCTGGGGCGCCAGCCGGGCCTGGGGAAAGAACGCGTTCGCCGACCGGAGGAGGTAGATGACGTCCTCCGCCGTGGTCCGCACGTCGTCGAGGGAGGCGGCGTCTTCGGTATCGGTCGTCCCGACGTAGCTCTGCTCTCCCCACGGCAGCACGAACATCACCCGGCCGTCGATCGGGGACGTGATGGTCACGGCGTGGGTATTCCCGACGCGTTGGCGCGGCACGGCGACGTGCGCGCCCTTGGTGAGCCGCAGCAGCGGCTCGGCCTGCGGGTCGTCGAGCCGGCGCACGCGGTCCACCCACGGCCCGGTAGCGTTCACGACCACGAGCGCGCGCACCGTGTGGGTCCTGCCGGTCAGAGCGTCGCGAGCCGTGGCCCCGCGCACGCGCCCGTCGGGTTTAAGGAGGCTGACGACCTCGGCGTAGTTCGCGACCAGCGCGCCCGCCTGCGCCGCGCTCCGCGTCGTGGCGATCACGAGGCGGGCATCGTCCGTCTGGGCATCGTAATAGAGCCCGGCGCCCTGGAGGTCCTTCTCGCGGAGCCCCGGCTCCAGCCGCAGCACGGTCCTGCGCCCGAGCCAGCGGTGGCGGCGGACGTTCCGAAACGCGGCCAGCAGGTCGTACAGCCACAACCCGGCACGGAGCTGCCACGCCCGGACACGCGCCCCCCGGTAGGCGGGGAACAGGAAAGGCAGTGGGCGCACGAGGTGCGGCGCGATGTTCATGAGCACGCGCCGCTCGCGGCTCGCCTCGAGGACCAGGCGGAAGTCGTGTTGCTCGAGGTACCGGATACCGCCGTGAATCAGGCGGGACGAATGGGACGACGTGCCGCCTCCGAAGTCGCCCTTGTCCACGAGCGCGGTGCGGAAACCGCGCAGCGCCGCGTCGCGAGCGACGCCGGCGCCCACTATCCCGCCGCCGATGACGAGGACGTCCACCGGCTCGGCGACCATCGACGCGAGCGCCGCGGCGCGCGTGCGCTGGGAGAACTCTGTGTCCGTCGGCATGCGGTGTCTTGGCCGGCCTGCGTGCCCCGTGGTAGCTTTCACGCTCGCATCACGCAGGAGAATGTAATGCCGGTGGGAAATGGGCGGCGCGTAGCCGTCGTGGCCGGTTGCCGCACGCCGTTCTGCAAATCGGGAACCGCGCTGAAGGACGCGCGCGCCGTGGATCTCGCCCGTTATGTCACGCGCGAGCTGCTCGAGCGCACCAGTCTGGACGGGGCGGACGTGGATGAGGTGGTCTTCGGACAGGTCGTGCCGTCGGCGCTCGTGCCCAACGTCGCCCGCGAAGTGAGCCTCCTCCCCCAGTTCCCGAAAGAGATTCCCGCCTACTCGCTCAACCGCGCCTGCGCCTCAGCCGGCCAAGCCGTCTCCAGTGCGCACGATCAGATCGCGCTCGGAAACGCCGACGTCGTGATCGCGGGCGGTGTCGAGTCGCTCTCGGACATCCCGATCCTCGCCTCCCGCCGCCTCGCGGACACCCTGGTCGAGGCGAGCAAGGCGAAGAGCCTCGGCGCGCGGCTCCGGACTTTCAGCCGGCTCCGTATCCGCGACCTGATGCCTGTCTCGCCCGCGATCGCCGAGCCGTCGACCGGCGAAACGATGGGGCAGTCGGCCGAGAAGATGGCGAAGGAGAACCACATCCCGCGCGAGGCGCAGGACCGCTGGGCGCTCCGCAGCCACCAGCTCGCGGCCCAGGGAACGGCCGACGGCCGGCTCACGCAGGAGATCGTGCCCTGGTTTCCCGCGAAGCTCAACGCGCCCGTCGTCACGCAGGACAACGGCATCCGGACCGACACGTCGCTCGAGCAGATGTCGAAGCTCAAGCCGGTGTTCGACCGCAAGTACGGGACGGTCACGGCCGCGAGCTCCTCGCCGCTCACCGACGGAGCGTCCGCCGTGCTCCTCATGAGCGACGACGCCGCACGCGCGCATGGCTACCCGCCCCTTGCCTACATCCGCGCTTATGCCGTGGCGGCGGTGGACCCCGGCTGGCAGCTGCTTCAGGCGCCCATCTTCGCCGTCCCCAAGGTTCTCGAGCGCGCGGGCGTGCAGTGGAAGGACCTCGGCCTCATCGAGATCCACGAGGCGTTCGCGGCCCAGGTGCTCTCGAACCTGAAGGGCTTCGCCGAGAAGGGGTGGGAGATCAACGAAGACATCATCAACGTCATGGGCGGCTCGATCGCGATCGGGCACCCGTTCGGCGCCACCGGGGGTCGCATCGTCACGACGCTCGCGAACGAGATGTCGCGGCGCGATGTGCAGTTCGGGCTGCTCTCGATCTGCGCGCAGGGCGGGATGGGCTTCGCGATGGTGCTGGAGCGCCGCTGACATGCCTCCACCCGGGTCCGCCCTCACCTGGGAGCTCATCGACGGCATCGCGCTCGTCACCCTCGACCTGAAGGGCGAGCCGGTCAACAAGATCTCGCGCGCCGTGAAGGACGAATTCCTGGTCACGTTCGCCGGCCTCGAGCGCGACGCCGCGGTGCAGGCCGTCGCGTTGTTCTCGGGCAAGCCCGAGAACTTCATCGCCGGCGCGGACATCGAGGAATTCGTCAAGCTGACCACCGCCGCCGAAGCCGAGCGGCTCTCGGCGGACGGCCAGGAGCTGCTCGAGCGCGTCGCCCGGCTTCCGAAGCCGATCGCCGTCGGCATCCACGGCGCCTGCTTGGGCGGCGGGCTCGAGTTCGCGCTCGCCTGCCACTACCGCGTCGCCAGCGACCATCCGAAGACTCAACTCGGTCTCCCCGAAGTGCAGCTGGGCCTCCTCCCGGGCGCGGGCGGCTGCCAGCGATTGCCGCGCCTGATCGGCGCGCGGGCGGCGCTCGACATCATTCTGGCGGGAAAAACCGAGCCGGCGCAGAAGGCCTTCCGGTTGGGCATCGTCGACGAACTCGTTCACCCGGCGACTCTGAGGGACGTGACGATCGCCGCCGCCAAGCGCATGGCGACGGGCTGGCGGCCCCGGCGAAGGCGTCGCGGGGGCTTCGTCGGCTGGCTGCTCGACGCCAACCCGCTCGGACGAAGTCTCGTGTTCCGGACGGCCCGCAAACAGGTGCTCAACCAGACCAAGGGCAACTATCCCGCCCCGCTCGCCGCGCTGGAGGCGGTCCAGTATGGGCTGCGGCGCGGGATGGCCGCGGGATTGAAGCGCGAGGCGCAGCTCTTCGGACAGCTCGCCGTCACCGATGTGTCCCGCAAGCTCGTCCAGATCTTCTTCGCCACCACCCAGCTCAAGAAGGATTTCGGCGTGGCGAACGCCCCGGCGCCGGTGGAGGTGCGGCGGCTCGGCGTCGTCGGAGCCGGGTTCATGGGGTCGGGGATCGCCGGGACGGCGGTGTCCCAGGCGGGCGTAGACGCGCGGTTGAAGGACGCTGATCTGCCCCGCGTGCATAAGGGCCTGGTCGCCGCGCGCGAGATCCCGGACGAGCGCCTGAAGCGGCGTCGCATCACGAAGTACGAGCACGCGCGCCTCGTGGCGCTGCTGTCCGGCGGCGACAGCTACGCGGGTTTCGGACGCGCCGACCTCGTCATCGAGGCGGTGTTCGAGGACCTCGCCGTGAAGCAGCAGGTGCTGCGCGAGGTCGAGGCGGCGACGCACGACAGGGTCGTGTTCGCATCCAACACGTCCACGATTCCGATCGCGCAGATCGCCGCGGCGGGGCGGCGCCCGCAGCAGGTGATCGGGATGCACTTCTTCTCGCCCGTCGCTCGCATGCCCCTGGTCGAGGTAATCCCGTCCGAGCACACCGCTCCTTGGGTGACCAGCACGGCGGTCGCCTTCGGGCGGCGCATGGGAAAGACGGCGGTCGTGGTGAAGGACAGCCCCGGCTTTTGGATCAACCGCATCCTGACGCCGTACATGAACGAGGCGGGCCATCTCTTGCAGGAAGGGGTCGCGATCGAGGAGATGGACCACTTGATGGTGCAGTTCGGCTTCCCTGTCGGGCCGATCACGCTGCTCGACGAAGTCGGCCTGGACGTGGGGGAGAAGGTGGTGGGCGTGATGCACGGGGCGTTCGGGGAGCGCTTCGCCCCGCCACCCGGGTTCGCCGGCATGGTGAAGGCCGGGCGCTTCGGGCGCAAGGCGGGGAAGGGTTTCTACACGTACTCGGGCGGCAAGAAGGGCGACGTCGATCCGACCGTGTATCAGCTCATCGGCACACAACCCAACGGCGGCCCTCGCGCCGCGGAGATCATCCAGCGGCTCGTCCTGGTGATGCTCAACGAGGCCGCGCGCGCGGTCGGTGAAGGCATCGTGAGAAGTCCGCGCGACGGCGACGTCGCCGCCATTTTCGGCTTCGGGTTTCCTCCGTTCCGCGGCGGGCCGCTACGTCATGCCGACGACCTCGGCGCCGCGCGACTCGTGGGCGAGCTCGAACGGCTTGCCGAACGCCTCGGCTCGCGTTTCGCGCCCAGTGAGACGCTGCTGGAGCAGGCGCGACAGGGTGGCAAGTTCTATCCCTGACACCCGACACCGGGCACCTGGCACCTGATGTTACGCGCCGGCCTTCTCTGGCTCAGCGAGCAACCCCGGATCTTCCATTTCATTCGCGCCAACGGCCTCGCCCGGCGCCTGGCGTCGCGCTTCGTGGCGGGGGAGACGGTAGACTCCGCCGTGGCGGCCCTCAAGGAGCTCAACGCGGCGGGGGTCACGGTCAGCCTCGACCTGTTGGGCGAGGCGGTGCGGAGCGCTGCCGAGGCGCGCACCGCTCGCGATCTCTACCTGCAGACACTCGACCGCATCCGGCTCGTCGGTGCCGATGCGAACGTCTCGGTCAAGCTGACGCAGATGGGGCTCGGCATCGATGAAGCGCTGTGCGTCGAGAATACGCGGGCGATCATCGCGAAGGCAAAGGGCTATGGGTCGTTCGTACGCATCGACATGGAACAGTCGGAGTACACCGAGCGGACCCTGCAACTCTTCACGCAGACGTTCCACCGTGAGTTCGGGAACGTCGTCGGGGTCGTGCTGCAGTCGTATCTGCGTCGCACCGAACGAGACGTGGAAGACATGATCGCCTTGGGGGCACGGGTGCGGCTCTGCAAGGGGGCCTATCAGGAGCCGGCGACCCTCGCGTTCCCGGACAAACGAGACGTGGATGCGACTTACGTCCGCTGCATGGAGCGCCTGCTCGAGCAAGGGCATTATCCCGGCATCGCCACGCACGACGCGAGGATCATCGCGCACGCGAAGGACTTCGTGCGCCGCCGGGGCATCGCAGCGGGGCGTTTCGAGTTCCAGATGCTGTACGGCGTGCGACGCGACCTGCAACAGACGCTGCGCCGCGATGGGTATGGCGTTCGCGTGTACGTCCCCTTCGGCGACGACTGGTATCCGTACCTCATGCGCCGGCTCGCCGAGCGGCCGGCCAACATCGTGTTCCTGCTCGGCAACATCGTGAGAGAGTCGCTACGGCGGAGCTGACGGACGACACCCTCGGCGGCTACCAGCGGGTGCACGAGCGGGCGCCGGCGTTCGGCGGCAAGGACGGGCGGGCCTACTCAGTGGCCACGTTCGTGGACGATGCGCCGGACGCGCGGGGCCTCTACGGCGCGGCCCTGCTGTTCGTCCGCTGGTCGGACGCCGGAGACCGGCCGGTCGGACACCTCGAGACCGAGTATCTCGCGTGGGGAAAGACGCCCGCCGAAGCGCTTACGCCGATCCTTGCCCTCACCCTCCATGAGATCAAGCGCCACCTCGACCGCTGCCTCGATCAGGCGGGGGGCGGCCTGCAGCACGTGAGATGGCCTTGACGATCGGGGTCGTGCTGGCGCGGACGGGCTCGACCTACCGCGTCCACGGCGATGAGGGTGAAGTCACCGCCGTGCTCCGCGGCAGGTTCAAGCGGCGGGACGATGAACGGGTGGTGGCGGGCGACATCGTCGAGCTGGAGCTACGGGCGGACGGTCCCGCGACGATCACGGGCGTGCGCCCGCGGCGCTCGGTGCTGGCCCGGCGGGCAGCCGCCCGGCGCAGTCCCCGCGCCCAAGCCATCGCGGCCAACGTCGACCAAGTCGTGGTCGTGGCGTCGGCGCGCGACCCGGAACCGAACCTCCGGATGCTCGACCGCTTCCTCGTCATCGCCGAAGCAAACCGCATTCCTCCGGTGATCATCCTCAACAAGATCGACCTCGACCGCAGCGCCCTGGAGGGCCTGCTCCGACGGTACGGGCCTGCCGCCTACCAGGTGCTGCCGACCTCGGTGACGCTCGCCGAGGGGTTGCCGGCGCTGCGCGACCTGTTGCGTGGCCGCGCATCGGTGCTCACAGGTCCGTCCGGAGTGGGGAAGTCCAGCCTGGTCAACGCGATCCAGCCCGGCCTCAACCTGCGGATCGGGGAGATCAGCGCGTATTGGGGCGCCGGGAAACACACGACGCGCGCGGCACTGCTCGTGCCGCTGCCTGGCGGCGGGTACGTGGTGGACACGCCCGGGCTGCGGGAGCTGGCGACGTGGGGCGTGGACCCGGACGTGCTCGGAGGCTGCTTTCCGGAGTTCCGAAGCCTGCTCGATCAATGCCGCTTCGACAACTGCCGCCATCTGGCCGAGCCCGGGTGCGCGGTGCGGCGGGCGGTGGAAGCAGGGCAGTTCGACCCCGACCGGCTGGTCTCCTACCAGCGGATCTGTGAAGAAGTCAGCGTTCCTTCCTGGTCCAGCGGTCGGCGTCGCGGGCGGTGACCTTCCGCATCATCGCCTCGAACGCCTGATCGAGGTCGATCCGTTGTGAGTTGGCGATGCAGATCACGACGAACAGGACATCGGCGAGCTCCATGGCCAACGAGCCCTCTGCCTCTTCTTGCTTCTTGGTCTTCTCCCCAAAGCGGTGGTTGATTTCCCGGGCAAGCTCGCCCACTTCCTCCGTGAGCCGGGCGAGGTTCGTCAGCGGGGAGAAGTATCCTTCTTTATATTGGCCGATCCAGCGATCGACCGTCTGTTGAGCTTGGCGCAGGGACAAGGAAGGCTCCAGGCAATCGTGAACGCCGATCTGCCGCCGCTGGTAACCCCGTTCCGTGGCGAGCGCTACGTCGCGAAGGACCGGCTGAGCGCGCTTATCGCCCCCCCGTACGACGTGATCCCGCCGGAGGAACGCGGGCGCTACGCCACGCACGACCTCCACAATATCGTCCACCTCACCCTGCCGGAAGCGCCGGCGGAGGGCGACCGCTACGCGCGCGCCGCCGGGCTGCTGGCGGCCTGGCGCCGGGAAGGCGTCCTGCGCGTCGACGCCGCCGACTCGGTCTACATCGTCGCCCAGGACTACGCGCTTCCCTCGGGCGACCGGCGCACGCGCACTGGCATGTTTGCGGGCGTCCGGGCGGAGCCGTTCGGCACGCGGCGGGTGCGACCACACGAGAGAACCCACGCGGCCCCGAAGGCGGACCGGCTGGCGCTGCTCCGCGCCACCGGCACCAGCCTCGAGTCGATCTTCGTGCTCGCCCCCGACCCCGACGGCGCGCTGGCGATGGCGCTGGCCCGAGCGGGGCGCGGCGTGCCCGCGGCGCGGGCGGAACTCGATGGCGTGGGGATCCGCCTGTGGGCCGTGTCCGGTCAGGATGCGGCTGGGCTGGCCGAGCTCGCGGGGCGGGCACAGCTGTACATCGCCGACGGCCATCATCGCTACGAGACCGCAGTTGCGTACGCGCAAGAGAATCCGTCGGCCGACCGGGTGCTTTCGTTCATCGTGTCCGCGAGCGACCCCGGGCTCACGATCCTCCCGACGCACCGCATCATCTTCGGCGCGGAGCGGGACGCCGCGAGGCTGATCGCCGGGTGGCGCCCGTGGTTCGAGATCGGGCGGGTGGCACCGTGCATGGACCGGATCGAGCGCCTGGCGGAGCTCGGTCGGGGCCGCACCGCCTGCATCGTCGCCTTCCCCCACGAATACGACGTCACGCTCGTCCTCAAGCGAGACGCGCCGCTCGACGAGGTGGCCGAGCTGGGCCGCACCCCGGCGGTGCGCGCGCTCGACGTGGCGCGCATCGAGGCGCTCGTGGTGCAGCACATCCTCGGGGCCGGGACCGTGACGCCGACGCTCGCCTACACGGGGGATCCGCACGCTGCCTTCGACGCCGTGCGGCTCGGCAAGGCGGCGGCCGCGGTGCTCTTGAATCCGACGAAGGTGGAGCAGGTGTTCGCGGTGGCGGACGCGGGAGACGCGATGCCCCCGAAGTCCACGTACTTCGTTCCGAAGGTGCCGAGCGGACTAGTCCTGCGGCCGCTGGCGTAACGCCGCGATCAGCGCCCTGCAGAAGTGGGGCAGGTCGGCCGGAGTGCGGGAGGAAATGAGACTCCCGTCTACCACGACCGGTGCGTCCTCCCAGATTACGCCGGCATTCTCCATGTCATCCTTGATCGCCCGCACACTCGTCGCGCGCTTGCCCTTGAGGATCTTCGCGGAGATCGGCACCCAGCCAGCGTGACAGATGAACGCCAGGGGCTTTCCCGCGTGGTAGATCTCGCGCGTGATCTGAAGCACCCGATCGTAGCGGCGGAGCTGGTCGGGGGCGAACCCACCCGGGATGACGAGCCCGTCAAAGCGGGCCGCGTCGAGCTGGTCGACGTTCGCGTCCACGGTGACCGGGTAGCCGCGCTTTCCCTGATACGTGCGTTCGCCCAGCCCGGCCACGGTCGTCGTGGCCTCCTCTTCCTCCAGTCGGATCTTCGGGTACCAGAGCTCGAGGTCTTCGTACAGCGGCCCGGCGAAGAACAGCACCTTCTTGCCTTTGAGACTCATCCGGCCAAGCTATATCTTTCGCGTTCATGAGTCCACGGCCGCGACAACGCATCCTCGATAATCTCGAGGCGATCTACCGAGAGGCATACGAGCGTGCGAAGGCGGCCGGGGACCCCGCGCGCATGGCCGACCTCGACGCCGCCTACCAGCGCGAGCAGCTGCTCCTCGAGGTGCTGCTCGACATTCGTGACGGGCTGACGGCGTCGCCGGCGCAGGCGGAGGGGCATGCCACCAACAACCCGGTGGCCGACCCGATCAGCGCGCTCGAGACGATCCGCCGCATCACCAAGCTGCGCTGAAGGAGCACCGCATGATCCGACGCCGGTTCGTCATGGGATTGCTGTGCCTGCCGCTCGCCGCCTGCGGCCGGAAGGCGGACACCGTGATCGCCGGTGGGTTGGTGTGGACCGGGCTCTCGAGCGGGCAGCCGCAGCGAGGTGTAGTGGCTATCGGGGGAGGGAGAATCCTTGCCGTCGGCGACTCGGCCGATGTCGCCCCCTATGTGGGGTCGAAGACTCGGATCATCCGTGCCGACGGCGGGCTCGTGATGCCCGGCATCGCCGACGGACACGCGCACTTCATCGACGGCGGGTTCCAGCTGGCTTCGGTGGACCTGCGGGACGCAGCGACGCCGCGCGAGTTCGTCCGGCGGCTCAAGGAACAGGCGAAGACGCTCAAGCCTGGGGAGTGGATCCTGGGCGGCGACTGGGACCACACGCTCTGGCCCGGCCAGCCGCTCCCGCGGCGTGAGTGGATCGACTCGGTTACGCCGAGCAATCCCGTGTTTGTGAGCCGGCTGGACGGGCACGAGGCGCTCGCCAACAGCGTTGCGCTGCGGGCCGCCGGCGTAACGAGAGACACTCCCACCCCGCCGGGCGGAGAGATCCTGCACGATCTGAAGACCGGCGAGCCGATCGGCATCTTCAAGGACCAGGCGCTGGGCCTCATCGGGCGGGCCGTGCCGGCGCCGTCGCCGGAGCAGCGCGACTCGGCGCTGGCGCGCGCGCTGGCCCACGCTGCCTCCGTGGGCGTTACGGCTATTGCTCACATGTCGGCGTCGTGGGCCGATCTCGCGACCTACCGGCGGCTGGCGCAAGCCGGCCGAATGACGGCGCGGGTGGCGCTCTACCTGCCGCTCGAGCGCTGGCGCGATGTCGCGGACACGGTGCGACGCTCGGGACAGGGCGACGACTGGGTGCGGATCGGCGGTCTCAAGGGCTACGTGGATGGCTCGGCCGGGTCGCGCACGGCCTACTTCTTCGAGCCCTACGCCGACTCGGCGGGGTACGTGGGGCTGATGCAGACCTCGGCGCAGGACCTCGCCCTTTGGGTCGGCAGCGCGGACTCAGCCGGGCTTCAAGTGGCGGTCCACGCCATCGGCGACCGCGCCAACGCCATTCTTCTTTCGATCTTCGACAGTGTGGCACGGGCCCATGGGCCGCGCGACCGACGATTTCGCGTGGAGCATGCCCAGCACCTGCGGCCGCAGGAGATCCCGCTGTTCGGGAAGCTCGGCGTACTCCCTTCGATGCAACCCTACCACGCGATCGACGACGGGCGCTGGGTGGAACAGCGGGTGGGCCCGGTGCGCATAACGACGACCTACGCCTTCCGGACACTCCTCGATACGGGCGCGCGGCCAGCGTTCGGGTCCGACTGGAGCGTGGCACCGCTCGATCCCATGTCAGGTATCTACGCCGCCGTCACCCGGCGCACGCTCGACGGCAGGAACCCGAGCGGGTGGGTGCCTGACCAGAAGATGACCGTGGGCGAGGCGCTGCGGGCCTACACTGGCGGCAACGCTTACGCGACGTTCAACGAGGGGAAGTGGGGCGCGCTCGCACGCGGGTACTACGCGGACGTAGTGGTGCTAGACCGCGATCTCTTCACGATCCCGCCGGAGTCGCTCGACCAGGCGAAGGTGCGCATGACGATCGTCGGAGGGAAGGTCGTGTACGACCGGCCCTAGCCCGAGTACTTGAATCCCGCCTCCTGGAGCGTCAGCGGCTGTGCGCCCTCGTGCTCTGCGCCCGCCTCCACCACCTCGCCCAGCACCAGCGTGTGGTCCCCGCTGGGGAGGGTTGCGACCACGCGACATTCGACCCACCCTAGCGCGTCGGCCAGGATCGGCGCCCCCGAAACGGGCGCCGGTTTCGTTTTTATGCCCTTCAACTTCTGAGGCGCGTTGGCGGAGGCGCGGCCGAGCTTCCCGGCGAGCTCGCGCTGGCCCTGCTGGAACAGGTTGATCGCGAAATGGTGCGCGTCGCGGATCATGCCGATGGTCTTGGACGTGTTCTCGACCGCGACGGCGACCATCGGTGGCTCGAACGAGGCTTGGGTGACCCAGTTGGCGGTCATGCCGTGCTCCTCGCCGCCGTGTTTCACGGTCAGGGCGTAGAGGCCGTAGGGGAAGTGGCGCAGGACGGTCTTCTTGGCCGCGTCATCCATGGCAGCGCTCTCGCTCGTCGAGTGACGGTGGTACCCGGCCTGAAATATTGACCTGGGCTGGCGCGGTGCCAAGATAGGAACCGGCGGGGCTCCCGGATTCTCGGACCACGAGGACTAACAGAAAGCGATAGGTTGCGGGCTGGGCCGTCGGCTCCGGGGCGCAAGCGGCCTCGCCGCCGGCGGAGCGCCGTACCGCGCGGCCCGCGCCGCATCGCGACGCAGCCGAACGAAGTCTGGGCGATGGACTTCATGCACGACACCCTGGCCGACGGACGGCTCGTCCGGGTGCTGACGCTGATCGACAGCTACACGCGCGAGAGTCTGGCGCTCGTGGCCCAGGCGCGCTTCCGCGGCGAGGCCGTGGCCCGCGTGCTGCAGGACGTCGGCGCCCAGCGCGCACTGCCCCGCTGGATCACCGTGGACAACGGGACGGAGTTCACCTCGCGGGCACTTGATGCCTGGGCGTACTGGAATCACGTCCAGCTCGACTTCAGTCGCCCAGGCAAACCCGGGGACAACTGCCTCATCGAGGCCTTCAATGGCTCGCTGCGGCGCGAGTGCCTCTCGCAACATTGGTTTGCCTCGATCGCCGAGGCCCAGCAGATTCTCGACGGCTGGCGGGTGGACTACAACACCGAGCGGCCCCATCGCAGCTTAGCCAACCGCTCGCCAGCCGAACATCACGGAGGTGGCCGCTTCATTCCCAGCCCCAACCGACTGCTTTCCTGTACGTCCCAGTGGTCCCCTTGGTCCGAAAGGCGGGGGGCACTCCACCCGTGTGCCCGGGATGTCGCAAATCAGGCCCAGCGTGCCGCAAAACCGCCCTATACAGCTGGCTGGCTCTGGGTCAACATTCCTGCACGCGCGCGCTGGTCGTGAGGTCAAGGAGGAGCCGTGCTGCGGAGCCTAAAGCTGGCGCTGCTGGGTGCCACGGTCGCGGTCGGGCCGTTGGCAGCGCAACGCATCAAGCTACCGGTGAAGCTACCGCAGCTGGAGGACCGCGTTCACAAGGACTCGAACGACGCCGCTGCGCATTACAACGTGGCGCTCGGCTACCTCGCGGCCAACCGCTACGACGACGCGGAGCGAGCCTTGCGGACGGCGGTGACCATCGAGCCGCAACTCGCCGCCGCTTGGCTTGCTCTCGGTCGGATGCCGTTCGCGAGAAGCGACCGGTTGTGGGAGGAGATCCACGACGGCCGGGTGTCGGATTCCGTGCGCAACACCCTGCGTGACGCGGACCGTCTGTACCGCCGGGCGTTCCTGATCGATCCCCTGGTGGAGCTGCGGATCGAGGCTGCGGTCCGGCCGCCAAAATCCGTCTACTGGACCGCCACCGACGCGCTTAGCCGGATTTACGACTATGTGTTTGGCGGATTCGAGGACATCGAGGCAGGTCGCTACGAAGCCGCGTACAACCGCCTCAACCGGCTCATCGACGACGCACCGACCAAAGTCGAACGGGAGGGGATGGCGAACTTCGTGTATTACTACCGCGGCCTCGCGGCAGCCCACATCTACCGGTGGGACGACGCGATCCGGGATTTCAGCTTCTTGTTCGAGCGCATGTCGCGACACCAGAATCCCGACTCGCTCACTTACTACATCCCCATGGAGACGAACCAGTATCGATACATGCTCGCTGTCCTGAAGCACCGAGCCGGGACGCTCGAGGAGGCGGTGCAGCTCTACCGCGAGGCGCTCGAGAACGACGTTGGCCTGTATATGGCGCACGTACGCCTTGCCGAGATCGCCGAGATGCATCGGAACTGGGACCAGGCGATCGTGGAGCGGCGAAACGCCGCGAACGCGAACCCCGACGATCCGAGCCTGTTGCTGGACCTCGGCAAGACCTACGCTGGCGCCGGCCGCTTGGCCGAAGCGGAGGAGACGCTGCGTCAGGCCATGGATGCGAGCCCGCGCGATTCGCGCGTTCCGTACTACCTGGGCGTGGTGGCGCAGTTGCTACAGAAGAGAGACGACGCTCGCGCTGCCTTCACTCGCTTCCTTGCGCTCGCCCCGAGCCGGTATGACCGACAAATCGCGGACGCGAAGCAGCGCCTCGCCTCACTGCAGTAAAGCAGTCGTTGCGGCGCTGGCGGCGCTGTCGCTCGCTGCGTTGCCACCCAACGGCCTGTGCGCGCAGCAGACCCCCGCCTACGAGGAGCTGCAGATCTTCTCCGCCGTGCTCAACCATATCCGTCTGAACTACGCCGACTCCGTCACCTATACCGGGCTCGTGCGTGCGGCAATCGACGGGATGCTCCGCTCGCTCGATCCGCACAGCTATTTCGTGTCGCGGCGAGACTGGGAGACGCGTTCCGCTTTGGAGCGAGGCGAGTTGGCGGTCACGGGCATGGAGCTCGCGGAGGAGGACAGCACGGCAACGGTCCTGAGCGTGCGGCGCGACAGCCCGGCCGCCAAGGGGGGCGTGCTCCCGGGGGATCGAGTCGTACGCATCAACGACACTTCCGTCGTCGGGCTCAAGATTGAGGAGCTCGAGCGCCACCTGGCAGGGCCGAAGGGGTCGAAAGTCCGCGTCGAGCTCGAGCGCGGGCCGCGCCTCGAGCCGGACACGTTCGCGGTTACATTGAAGCGCACCTTCCTTGAAGCCGAGTCCGCCGTCCAGATGTCCGGCATGGCCGACTCGGTCACCGGGTACGTCGGGCTCGCGTGGTTTGGCCCGAAAGCGGGCGATCAGGTGCACGACGCCGTCAACCAGCTGAAGCGTCAAGGCGCGCGTCAGGTGATCCTCGATCTCCGCGGCAACCCTGGTGGGGTCGTGGACGCGGCGGTGGAGATCGCCGCCGAGTTCTTCCCCAAGGGTACCGTGATCTTCCGGACGAAAGGACGAAAGAAGGGCGCGAGCCAGGACTACGTGACCAGGCGGGATGGCGATTTCCGCGAGATGCCTCTCATCGCCCTCGTCAATTCGCGCAGCGCGAGCGCGTCCGAGGCGGTGGCGGGGTCGCTCCAGGACCATGACCGTGCCCTCGTCCTCGGACGCCGCACCTTCGGGAAGGCGTTGGTGCAAACGGGGTTCTTCATCATGCCATCCGGCGACATGGTGGAGCTCACGATCGCGCGGGTCCATACGCCGAGCGGCCGCGTCATCCAGCGCCGCTACAAGGGCATCGGCGTGCAGCAGTATCGGTCGTTTGCGGGGAAGTCGGGCGCCGAGGAGGATACGCTTGTCGTCTTTAGAACCGGCCGGGGACGCGAGGTGCGTGGGGGTGGCGGGATCGTCCCTGATGTGCCGCTCCCTGCGCCAGCCGAGCTGCCGGTGTGGTGGAGCGTCGCCACCGATAGCGGGTTCGACGTGGCTGTCGCGGACAGTGTCGCGTTGACCCTGCCCGCGACACCCGTGGCTCGCGCGCAATGGCTCGCGGGTCGGGCGCAGTGGCACGAGAGGTTGCTCGCGCCGTTCCTTGAGCGCGTGCGCAGGCGTCTTCACGTGAACGCACGGCCCGATAGCCTCGTCGCCGAACGGCTCGCGCTATCGCTCGCGGGGCGCGCGGCGGACGTGCGCTGGCCGCCGGACGGCGGGGTGCAGCTCAGGATTCGGAATGATCCGGACATCCGGGCCGCCCTCACGTACTTCCCCAGGCTCCCGGAGCTTCTAGCCGGCCCGGAGTGAGCTATCTTTCAGCCTATGGCGACCCGGACCCACCCCAGATCCAAGGCCGCTAAGGCCCTCCCGAAAGCGGATCTCCTCGACATGTACCGGCTGACGCTCCTGTCGCGCCGGATCGACGACAAGGAGATCCAGCTCAAGCGCCAGAACAAGATCTTCTTTCAGATCTCGGGCGCCGGGCACGAAGCGGTGCTGGTGGCGGCGGGCAAGGTGCTCCGCCCCGCCTACGACTGGTTCTACCCGTACTACCGCGACCGCGCCCTCTGCCTCACCCTCGGCATGACGCCGACCGAGATGCTCCTCTCGGCCGTCGGCGCCGCCGAGGACCCGAACTCGGGCGGTCGGCAGATGCCGTCACACTGGGGCCACAAGGCGCTGAACATCGTCAGCCAGTCGAGCCCCACCGGCACGCAGTTCCTGCAGGCGGTCGGTTGCGCCGAAGCGTGGCTCCGCTATGACCGCATCGATGCCATCGCCGAGAAGCCCATCAAGGGCGATGAGCTGGTGTACGTTTCCGCCGGGGACGGCACCACCAGCGAAGGGGAATTCTGGGAGGCCCTGAACAGCGCGAGCAACCTCAAGCTCCCGGTGTTGTTCCTCATCGAGGACAACAAGTACGCGATCTCGGTGCCGGTCGAGGTCCAGACCGCGGGCGGCTCCGTGTCCAAGCTGGTGCGTAACTTCCCCGACCTCCTGGTGGAGGAGGTGGACGGCTGCGACCCGATCGCGTGCTACGACGTGCTGGCCCGCGCGGCGCAACACTGCCGCGAGCGCCGCGGCCCTGCGCTCGTGCACGCCCACGTCACGCGGCCCTACTCGCACTCGCTGTCCGACGACGAGGTGCTCTACAAACCGCCGCGCGAGCGGGAAGAGGAGGCGAAGCGTGACTGCACGCTCACCTTCCCGAAGCACCTGATCGCCGACGGCGTCGCCAGCGAAGCGGAGATCGAAGAGATCAAGCGGCAGGTCGAGGAGGAGGTCACCGTGGCCGCCGACATGGCGCTGGCCTCGCCCCAACCGAAGCCCGAGTCGGCCCTGCTGTACGTCTACTCGCCGGACGTCGATCCTACCTCCGAGCAGTTCGACACCGAGGACGATCCTCAGTTCACGGGTGATCCCACGACGATGGTGGACCTGCTCAATGCTTGTCTGAAGGACGAGATGGCGCGCGACGCGCGCATCATCGCGTTCGGCGAGGATGTGGCCGACGTGAGCCGGGAGCAATACCTCGGTGAGGTGAAGGGGAAGGGCGGCGTGTTCAAGGTCACGTGGGGCCTGCAACGGCAGTTCGGGAGCGACCGCGTCTACAATACCCCACTCGCCGAAGCAAACATCGTGGGCCGCGCGATTGGGCTGGCGACGCGAGGGCTCAAGCCCGTCGTCGAGATCCAGTTCTTCGACTACATCTGGCCCGCGTATCATCAGCTTCGCAACGAGCTCGCCACCATACGCTGGCGCTCGAGTAACGCGTTCAGTGCACCGGCCGTCGTGCGGGTGACCTACGGCGGCTACCTGAAGGGCGGCTCGATCTACCACTCGCAGACCGGCGCGGTGGTCTTCACGTCCATCCCCGGGCTGCGCGTCGTCTGCCCGAGCACGGCGCTCGACGCGAACGGCCTG
The DNA here is from genome assembly GCA_035763805.1 of Gemmatimonadales bacterium. GTDB lineage: Bacteria > Gemmatimonadota > Gemmatimonadetes > Gemmatimonadales > GWC2-71-9 > DASUAL01. Next base: position 38,754 of record DASUAL010000039.1, on the reverse strand, counting down.
TTGCGCACCGCGATCCGCTGCGACGACCCGGTGCTGTTCCTCGAGCACAAGCACCTCTACCGACAGACCTACAACAAGGCCCCGAACCCGGGCCCGAACTTCATGATTCCGTTCGGCAAGGCGAAGGTGGTGCGGCAGGGTCGTGACCTGACGATCGTGACCTACGGTGCCGTCGTGCAGCGCGCGCTCGTCGCCGCGAAAGAGCTCGAGGAGAAGGACGGCCTGAGCGTGGAGGTGATCGACCTCCGCAGCCTCTCGCCGGTGGACTGGGACGCGATCGGGGCGTCGGTCAAGAAGAACGGCAAGGTGCTCGTCGCCTACGAGGACGCGCTCTCCTGGGGTTACGGTGCGGAGATCGCGGCCACGCTGGGCGACGCGTGCTTCCCCTGGCTCGACGCGCCGGTACGACGGGTCGCGTCGACCGACACGTTCGTCGGCTACGCACCGGACCTCGAGGATTTCATCCTGCCGCAGACGGAGGATCTCACGCAGGCCATGCGCGAGCTGCATGCGTTCTAGTGCCGCTCGCGCCTTCGGACTCCTCTTCTTCTTGTCAGGGGCCACGGGGCTCGTCTACGAGCTGCTGTGGGTTCGGCTCCTGTACCAGACGTTTGGCTCCACCATTCAGTCGGTGACGACGGTCGTGGCCGCCTATATGGGCGGCCTCGGCCTGGGCGCCTGGTTGCTGGGACGGCACGTCGACCGGCACCCGCGGCCCGCCGCCCTGTACGGTGTGCTCGAGATCGCGATCGGCGTCTTCGGCCTCGTCTCGCCGCTGGTGCTGGGGCTCGCGCACCGTGTCTACGTCGGCGCCGCGAGCGCGTGGCCGCTCTCAGGCGGGGCGAGTGTCGCCCTGCGGTTCGGGCTCGCCGCGCTCGTGCTCCTCGTCCCCACGACGCTCATGGGTGGCACGCTTCCCGTACTGACGCGCGCGTTCACGGGCGTGGATCGCGGGGCGCTCAAACCTTCGCTCGGACGGCTGTATGGCCTCAACACGCTCGGTGCCATGGCGGGCACGGCCCTCGCGGGGTTCGTCCTGATCGAGCTCGCGGGGATCCGCCTCTCGCTCTGGGGCACGGCGGCCATTAACATCATCCTCGGGCTTGCGGCGATCGCGTTGGCGCGGCCCCTCCCGCCCAGTCCCGAGCCGCCCCCCCCCGTGCTCCCCGCCGTCGCCCCAGCCGGCCGTCGCGACGCGCTGGCGGTCACGGCGCTCGCACTGCTTGCCTGCACGGCGTTCGCGTCGCTCCTCAATGAGATCGCCTGGACCCGGGTGCTGGTCATGGTCGTCGGCGGGTCAACGTACGCGTTTACCCTGGTGCTGCTGGTGTTCCTGCTCGGCATCGGCCTCGGGAGCGCGCTGGTCGGACGACGGGCTACGGCCCGTTCGGAGACCGCCGCTGCTGCGGCGCTGGCGCAGGGCGTCACCGGTGCGGGTGCCGCCTTGCTCCTGCTGTTCTTCAGCGTCCTTCCCCGATACGTCCTTGCGGTATTCCAGCACCAAGGCTTCGACGCGTCGACACGCCTGTTGCTCATGGGTGTAGCAGTCGGCAGCGTCGTGCTGATCCCCGCCATCGGGATGGGGTTGACCTTCCCGCTGTTGACGGATCTCACCGCCCGCCCGGACGCGGCACGCGGCGCAGACGTAGGCCGGGCCTACGGCCTGAATACGCTCGGCGCCATCGCCGGCGCCGTGCTCACCGGCTTCGTGCTGGTCGTCGCGCTCGGCAGCGAGACCACGCTCCGCATCGGCCTCGTCATCAACGGCGTCGCCGCGCTCGTGCTCGCCGGCTTCGCCGCGCGCGGCGTCGCAGAACGGTCCGCCGAGCACCGGGCGCTGCGCGTCCGGGTGCTCGGGGCCGGCGCGCTCGCGAGCGTCGCGCTCGGAGTCGCGCTCGCCGCCCCCGGGTGGAGCAGCAGGCTCATCGATCTGGCTCCGACGATCTACGGACGCGCGCCGATGAACGCGGCCGAGCGGCAGGCGTTCCTCACTCATGCCGGCTCCCGTCAGCTCGCCTTCCAGGAAGGCTGGAACGCCACGGTCAGCGTGTGGGAGACGTCGATTGGTCGCTCGCTGCGGGTGAACGGGAAGGTCGACGCGTCCGATTACGCGGACATGAATACCCAGATCCTCTCCGGGCTGGCGCCGGCGGCCGCCCGCGCAGGCGCGTCCTCAGCCCTGGTGATCGGCTATGGCAGCGGCGTCACGGCGCGCGTCCTCGCGGACGTCCCCGGCATGCGGCGGCTGCGCATCGTGGAGATCGAGCCCGCCGTGCTCGGGGCGAGCCCGTACTTCGCCAGCGTCAACCACTCCGTGCTGGAGCGCCCGGAGGTCACGGTCGTGGCGGACGATGCACGCAGCGCTCTGCAGCTGCACGACGAGCGCTTCGACGTCATCACCTCCGAGCCGTCAAACCCCTGGGTTGCAGGGGTCGCGACGCTCTACACACCCGAGTTCTTCCACCTCTTGCGGACCCGGCTCGCCGACGACGGCGTATTCTGCCAGTGGATGCAGCTGTATCAGCTTCCGCTGCCCATCGTCGCCGGGATCGTGCGCAACGTGCGCGAAGTGTTTCCCCAGGTGGAGCTCTGGTTTTCGAACAGTGTCGATGTGCTGATCATCGCTTCCGGCCGCCCCATCCGCTACGACCGGACGTGGCTCGAACGGCTGCTCGCCCCGGCCACGTCGATCGGCGAGCTGGGTCATGAATGGCTGGGGATCGATTCGGTGGGCGACTACTTCGGGCGCCGCTTGCTCGGCGACGCGGGCGCCGCATGGCTCAGCGCCCGGGCGACCCTCGTCCACCGGGACGATCGGCCCGAGCTCGAGTTCGTCGCCGCGCGCCGCTTCCTCGATCCGCCCGGTGCCGGGCCGGTCTTCGATTCCCTGCTCGCGATCGCCGCCTCGGCCGGCGAGACGCCCGGTGGCTCGCCGGTCCAGCTGGCGAGGGCCGTGACGGCGCCGGGCGTGTCGCCTGCCCGCCGGGCGGTGATCGAGGCGGCGCATCAATCCCGCCCGGAGGACCCGATCTGGGCCGTGCGAGTGGCGCAGGTGCGGTTGGAACTGGGCGACAGTACGTACGCCGACAGCGTCCTCCCCGCGCTTCTGACACGCGCTCGGCACCCGGAGGCGTTGCGCGTGGCCGCCGCCGTGGCGGAGCGGCGCGGGGACACCGTACGAACCCGCGAGCTGCTCACCGCCGCCCTCGCGCGCGGAGGGGACACCGCGGCGGTCCGGGCCAAGCTCGCGGGTTTCGCCGCCGTGGAGGGCCGCTGGGCCGAGGCGGGGCGGGGCGTGCGGGCGGCGCTCGCGGTCGGTTCGGGCACCTATCGACGTCCGCTGCCGGTCGACGCGCTGGGCGAAGTTCTGAGGCGGTTCGCCAACCACGGGCCGCCCGACCTCGCGGACAGCCTGCTGGTCGAGGCGTTGGCGGTGCGGCCGGGGTGGGCGCGCTTGTACGCGCTGCGGGCCACCGCGGCTCTGCGCCTCGGTCAATGCTCCGAGGCAAGTGCGCATTTTCTCGCGCTGCTGGAGTTCGGGATTCGGGTGGCGGAAGCGCCGGAGTCGGTGGCGCGCTGCAGCCGCGGGGAACGACCTTAGACGCCCCTCTGCTCCCCTAGCGCCTGCTTGATTTCGCCCGCGGCCGCGATCACGTGGTCGACATCCCGCGACAGCGCGCGCGCCTGCTGGGTGGCGTGGGTGAGGTCGTCCAGCACCGCCGCCACGCCCGCCGACCTGAGCCGCAACAGGTCGAACCGGACGTTCTGCATCGCGATCATGCACGACTCGATCTGGTCCTCCACGAGTTGCCGGCGCGTGAGCAGGTCGGTCAACGCCTGACGCTGCCGCTGCAGCAGGTTCAGCTGGCGCTCCCGCTCCGGGCTCTCGGGCTCCTGCTTGGTCGCCCCGATCTTCCCCTCGAGGCGCGCGAGCGCGCCCTCGTCCACGTCGGCGCTCATCGCGTGCAGGGTCCTGGCGAGGTCCTCGGCCCGCTTGAGCAGACCGTCCACCGTGGCGACGACGTCCGGTAGCAGCTTCCTCTCGGACTTGGGCAGGCGCTCCATGATCTTGAGGATCGCCTTGCGGTCGCTCCGGGCCTGCTGGACGGCCGCCGCCTGTCGGCCGAACTCGCCGGTTGTCGCCTGCGGCAGGTCCAGGGGCCGCGATCCAGCCGCCGCGAGCTGCGCTTCGGCCGATTCGGGCGCCGCGGGGCGATGCAGCACGTCACGCCAGGAGTAGCCCGCACTCCATAGCTTCATGTACATCGGCAGGATGCCGAAGGCACCCCACGGAACTGCAACGAACAGCGACCACCCGTTCCAGCCCGTGGCGGCGTCGAACAGCATGCAGCCGCCCGCCACGGATGCCCACGACACGATACTCGAGCGGGCTTTGCGCACGATCGCGGGTTCGCCCCCAGGCGCGAGTTGCGGCGTTTCACGTTGCCGGCGGCTCGGACGACGCCCGATGTCCGGGCTCCGGGGAAGCGGAGCGGCCGCGGGCCGCGGAAGTCGCGGCCCGCGCGAGGCGGCGGCCGGGCGGCGCGAGCGGTACATCGTGGCGCTGCGCGCCTCGAGGGCGCGCCGCAGGGCGTCGGCCGTGGGCCAGCGGTCGTCGGGCTCCTTCTCGAGACAGCGCATCACGCATGCGGCGAGGTCCTCCGGGACGTCCGGACGCCTCTCCGAGACGAGCGGCGCCTGCTCGGTGATGTGCTTCATCAAGATTCCGGGCACGGTCGGCGCGTGAAACGGCAGCTCGCCCGCGAGCATCTGGAAGCTCACCACGCCGAGGCTGTAGATGTCCGAACGCCCGTCGATCTCGCGGTCGCCCGCGGCCTGCTCGGGACTCATGTAGTGTGGCGTTCCGATGGCCACCCCCGTCGCCGTCAGCGTCTGAGGGCCGGTGCTGGACGACAGCGCCTTGGCGATGCCGAAGTCGGTCACGACGACCCGGCCGCGGCTGCCCTCGAGCAGGATGTTGTCCGGCTTGACGTCGCGGTGGATGATGCCGAATGCGTGCGCGGCGCCCAGCGCGTCGGCGGTCTCGAGCATGATGCGGCGTGCTTCATCGGGCGGCAGCCGGCCGCGGCGCTTGAGCTTGGCGGCGAGGGACTCGCCGTCTACGTACGCCATGATGAAATACACGAGTCCGTCCGGACCCTCTCCGACCGAATAGATCGGCACGATGTGAGGGTGCGACAGACGGGCGGCCGTCTCCGCCTCGCGCAAGAAGCGCATCCGGATCTCTTCGCGGAAGGCGAGCTCGGGCGGGAGCACCTTGATTGCCACCTGCCGCTTGAGCCGCTCGTCGCGGGCGTTGTACACAACGCCCATCCCCCCGCGGCCGATCTCCCCGTCGACGGTGTACGAGCTTCCCAGCGCCTGGATCAGGCGGGCGAATAGCGACCTATCGGCTTCGTTCATCCCGGTTCGTGAAACGTGCGCGCATAGATTTAGCCGCGGCGACGCGAGCGTGCAACCTTTCGATGGGTCTGGACTTACGTCAGTGTAGCGGGCCATTAGCCATCATGCTCTCAGCCTTCAGCAGGCAACGGCGAGTGCCAGCCTGACGGCTCATGGGCTAGAGGCTGATGGCTAATAGGCAGTCTCTGCCTAATTGGCCGCGGCGACCGGAACAGGGTCGCCCTCGTTAGCGTTCATTGATGGCACGGACGATGCTATGATCCCATCTATGCGAGATACAACCCGTGTCTGAGCGCATGACGCTCCCTGTGCTCCCGCTCCGGGACGTCGTGCTATTCCCCGGCGTCGCCACGCCCATCGGCGCGGGGCGCCCGGCTACGCTCCGCGCCATCGAGGCGGCGCTCAAGGGCGAGTCGCGACTGATCTTCGCCGTCGCGCAGCGCGAGAACGTCGACCCCGTGACTCCCGGCATGCTGTACACCATGGGGACCGTCGCCAAGATCAGCCAGATCCAGCGCGGGCTCGGCGGCGTGCAGTTGCTGCTGCACGGCGAGACGCGGGGCACCGCGCTCCACTACGTCGAGACCGGTGGCTACGTGGAGGCCGACGTGCGCGAAGTGGCGGACCTCCCGCCGGTCAACCCCGACGACCCCGCCTTCGTCGCCCTGCACCGGGAGGCGCGTGAGCGCGCCGCGGAGCTGGGCCAGAAGTCCGGGCTCCCGGAGGAGGTCGTGCGCCAGGTGCTCGAGGGCGTGACTGATCCGGGCCGTCTCGCGGACCTCGTCGCGGGCTACCTCGACGTGAAGTCCCCCGAGCGGCAGGCGTTGCTCGAGACGCTGTCGGTCGAGGACCGGCTGCGTCGCGTGCTCGTGCTGGTCCAGCGCCAGATCGGCGTGCTCGATGCCCAGGAACAGATCAAGTCGCAGGTGCAGGAGGAACTAGGCGAGCGCCAGCGTGAGATGTTCCTGCGCGAGCAAATGAAGGCGATCCGCAAGGAGCTCGGTGAGGAGGACGAGGCGAGCGAGGTCGAGGAGTTGCGCAAGCGCTTCGCGGCGTTGGAGCTCCCCGAGGCGGCAAAGAAGGAAGTGGAGCGTGAGCTCCACCGGTTCGAGCGGGCGAGCCGGGACTCGATGGAGGCCCAGGTCATCCGCACGTACCTCGAAACGATGGCCGAGCTGCCGTGGAACAAGCGGGCCGAGGAGTCGCTCGACCTGAAGCGCGCCGCCGAGATCCTCGAGGAGGACCATTACGGTTTGAAGGACGTAAAAGACCAGGTGCTCGAGTTCCTGGCGGTGCGGCAGCTGCGGCAACGGACGCCGCAGGGTGAGGCCCGGGGCAACGAGGACGACAAGCAGCCGAAGGGGTCGATCCTGCTGTTCGCGGGACCACCGGGCGTGGGCAAGACGTCGATCGCGAAGTCGATCGCGCGCGCGAGCGGTCGCCCCTACGTTCGCATCTCCCTGGGTGGCGCCCGCGATGAAGCGGACATCCGCGGCCACCGGCGCACCTACGTCGGCGCGATGCCGGGGCGGATCATCCAGGGGATGAAGCAGGCCGGTGCGAAGAACCCTGTCTTCCTGCTCGACGAGGTGGACAAGCTGGGCGTGTCCTTCCAGGGCGACCCCGCGGCGGCGCTGCTCGAGGTGTTGGATCCAGCGCAGAACGATTCGTTCACCGACCACTACCTGGGGGTGCCGTTCGACCTGTCTGAGGTGCTGTTCATCGCGACGGCGAACTTCATCCAATCCATCCCGGCGCCGCTGCTCGACCGGCTCGAGACGGTGAACTTCGCGGGCTACACCGAGCGCGAGAAGCTCGAGATCGCGAAACGCTACCTCGTGCCGCGACAGCTCTTTGAGACCGGCCTCAGCCCGGAGCAGCTGGCGATCACCGACGCGGCGCTGGGCGAGATCATCACGAGCTACACGCGTGAGGCGGGCGTGCGCCAGCTCGAGCGTGAGATCGGCAAGCTCGGCCGCAAGGTTGCGCGCAAGATCGCCGACCGCGAGGCGGAGCGCCTGACCGTGGACGCAAAAGATGTGGACGACCTCCTCGGCCGTCCCAAGGTCCATCCCGAGCGCAAGGCGCGCGAGGACCAGGTGGGCGTCGCGACGGGCATGTACTACACCCCGGTAGGCGGCGACATCATGTTCGTCGAGGCGAGCGTGATGCGCGGCAGGGGCGAGCTCGTGCTCACGGGCCAGCTCGGGGACGTGATGAAGGAGTCTGCGCGCGCGGCGCTCACTTACGCGAAGAGTCACGCGGACCAGCTCGGCATTCCGGAGGAAGCGCTCGTCGACATCGACGTCCACATCCACGTGCCGGCAGGCGCCATCCCGAAGGACGGTCCCTCAGCGGGCGTGACCATGGCGACCGCGCTCGTCTCCGCGTTGTCGCGGCGACCGACGCGCCACGACGTCGCGATGACCGGCGAGATCACGCTGCGTGGCAGGGTGCTTCCGATCGGTGGCGTGAAGGAGAAGGTGCTGGGCGCCGTCCGGGCGGGGATCCAGACGATCGTGCTCCCCAGGGAGAACGAGGCCGACCTCGACGACCTGCCCGAGGACGTGCGCAAGGCGCTGGACATCCACCTCGTGGAGGAGCTGGGCGAGGTGCTGAGCCTGGCGCTGCGCGGCGCCCGATTCGAGGCGGGCCACCTGGTGTTCGAAGGCGAGGCGCCAATCGAGCCCAGCCTGGTGGCAAAAGAGCACTAACCGCAGTCCCCCCAGCCCCCGGGCGCCCGTCCCGGAGGCTTCGTGTCCCTCCCTGCAACCTTTTTTCCCGCCGGAGCGTCTAAGGTCTCCGGACACCCGGGAGGACCGCCATGGCGCCGGCCGTTGCCGCGCTCGCCGTCATCGCCGCCGCTCAAACGTACGCCAGCCCGCCCCGTGGGAACGAAGTGACGCCCGCGGCGACGGTCACCACGGCTGCCGCCCTGCGAGCGCCGCGGCCCCTGGTGATCGACGGCAAGGATCTCGACGAGGTGTGGCGCGAGGCACCGGCGATCACGGCATTCCGGGAGTTTTCGCCGCGGGAGGACGGAGATCCCCGCTTCCCCACGGAGGCGAAGGTCGCCTACGATGACCACAACTTCTTCGTATACATTCGCGCCTTCGATCCCCGCCCGGACAGCATCCTGAAGCGCTTCGCCCGGCGCGACGTCCGGGCTCCGACGGACCAGCTCAAGATCATCATCGACTCCTACCACGACCGGCGCACCGGTTACGAGTTCGCCGTGAATCCGGCCGGCGTGAAACGCGACTACGCGATCTACAACGACTCCAATGAGGACGACGCGTGGGACGGCGTCTGGGAGGTGGCGACGACAGTGGACTCGCTGGGCTGGACCGCCGAGTTCCGGATCCCGCTGTCGCAGCTGCGCTACGCGCGTTCCCAGAGGAACACGTTCGGGTTCGCGGTGTGGCGCGACATCCAGCGCTTCACGGAGCGCCTGAGCTGGCCGGTGTATCGGCCGTCGCGCGCGGGGCTGGCCTCGCAGCTCGGGGAACTCACGGGCCTCGTGGGGCTGCCCGCGCCGCGCCGGGTCGAGGTGACGCCGTACGGCGTGACCAAGAACGTTTCGGTGGCGACGGCGACCGGGTTCGAGCGCGCCCAGAGGGTCGCGGCCGGCGCGGACATCAAGTACGGGCTGACGTCCAACCTGACGCTCGACGCCACCGCGAACCCCGATTTCGGGCAGGTGGAGGCGGACCCCGCGGTGTTGAACCTCACGGCGTTCGAGACGTTCTTCCCGGAGCGGCGGCCGTTTTTCGTCGAGGGAACCGGCATCTTCCGCTTCCCCGTGAACTGCAGTGTGGTGAACTGCAGCGACGAAGGCTTGTTCTATTCCCGGCGCATCGGCCGGTCACCCCAGCTCTCGGACTCCTACGGGGATGCCAGCTCGCCTACGGCGACTACGATCATCGGGGCCGGCAAACTGACCGGCCGCCTGCCGAGCGGGCTCACGCTGGGTCTGCTGGAGGCTGTGACCGGACGCGCGGCCGGCGTGCTCGACCGTACCATCGAGCCTACCACCAACTATGCGGCCGCGCGTGCTCAGCAGGACTTCCGCAAGGGAGAGAGCGGCGTCGGCGTCATGATGACGGCGGTGAACCGCAGCCTCGACTCTTGGACCGAGGACTCGTTGCGGCGCAGCGCGTACGTGGGAGCCCTTGACTTCCGGCACCGCTTCGCGAAGAGCCGATACCAGATCGCGGGGTCGCTCGATTTCAGCCGAGTCGCGGGCAGCCCGAGCGCGATCGCGCGCACCCAGCTCGACCCGGTGCACTACTACCAGCGGCCCGACGCACGGCTTGGCTTCGACCGGACCCGGACTTCGCTTTTGGGGAATGCGCAGGAGTTGTTCTTCGCCAAGGTGGGCGGGGGGATCACGCGCTTCGAGACCAGCTACCAGCGTCGCTCGGCGGGTTTCGAGATCAACGATCTCGGCTTCCTGCTGCGCGCGGACCAGCAGAGTTGGAATAACTGGTTCGCCTTCCAGTTCAACCGCCCACGGTCCTTCTACCGGCAGGCGTTCTGGAACTTCAACTGGTGGCAGCACTGGACGGCCGGGGGCCTCGCGCTGGAGCGCGCCGCGAACAGCAACGCCCACGTGCAGCTCAACAATCGCTGGTGGCTCCACGCCGGCGGCACGCTCGGGCAGCTCGGCACGACGTTCTGTGATCGCTGCGCGCGCGGCGGGCCGGCGGTCCGAGTCGATCCGTACATCGCCCCCTGGATCGGGTTCGAGGGAGACGACCGGTACCGACTGGTGCCGTTCCTGTGGATCAACTACTGGCGCGGCGACGTGGGGCGCTCGGACTACTTGAGCGTCAATCCCGAGCTCATTCTGCGCTTGGCTTCCCGCTTCTCGACCTCGTTCTCCCTCAACCTCTCGCGCGACCGGAACGACACGCAGTGGTTCAGGAACATCACCGACACGGCGGGCGTCACGCACTACACCTTCGCCCGCCTCCACCGGAGAACCGCGTCCCTCACCTGGCGAGTGGACTATACCGCCACGCCCGACTTGACCGTGCAGCTGTACGCCCAGCCGTTCGTGAGCAAGGGGACGTACTCGAACGTCGTCGAACTCGCGGACACCCGCGCGCCGGCGTACGCCGAGCGCTGGCAGCCGTACGCCGACACGGCCGTCGCCAACAATCCCGGCGGACTGAACTTCAAGCAGTTCCGATCGAACGTCGTGCTGCGGTGGGAGTACCGTCCCGGCTCAACGCTGTTCGTCGTATGGACGCAGGGACGCGATGATTTCCTGCCGAGGGTGGGAACGCGGTCGTTCTCGGGAGACTTCCGGGACCTCTTCAACCTGCATCCGGACAACACCTTCCTCGTGAAGGCGTCGTACTGGCTGAACTGGTGAGGCGCCGCTAGCGCGTCGCCACGCCCTCGAGCACCAGCTGCACCGCAGCGTCCTTCCAGCGCTCCCGGAGGGCCGGCTCGTCGGCGCCGAGTGGCGGCGCGCTTGCCGCGATCAGTGACTCGAGGCCGAGATACGCGACCATGAGCACCAGCGCTTGAGCCGCGGCGAGGTGGGGGTCCACGTCGTCCCGCACCTCTCCCCGGCCCTGGCCCTCGGCGAGCAGCACGACGAGCCGCTTGATCGCAGGCGCGAACGGGCGGGCGTCCGAGCGGCCGGCTTGGCTGAGCAGCGTCACCAGGGCAGGGCTCCGGACGAGGAAGTCGAACTGGGCTTCCAGGGTCGCCCGCAACCGGTCGAGCGGCTGGCCGTCGGGGGCGTCGAGCCGGCCCAGCGCCTCCTCGAGCGCCGCCGCGCCGCGCGCGAGCACCGCGTGGAACAGCCCGCGCTTCGAGTGGAAGTAGTAGAACAACAGCTGCTTGTTGACGCCGGCGCGGCGGGCGATCTGGTCGACCCGAGCCCCCTCAAACCCCCGGCTAGCGAACTCGTCCTGGGCCGCTGCCATGATACGCAATGCCCTGGTATTGCACAGCTTAGGTCGCAAAGGCCCGTTCCTCAACCAGATGGTTGATGAAATCTATGTCATCCGCACTGGCACGCCAGCCTGCGGACCATGCGAGATCCTCCGGAATGCGTGGCAAGCCTTCCTTCAAAAACTTGATCAGCAGGCGGTTCACCTCGGCGGGCGCCTCTTCATGCACCGCGTGCCCGGCGCGGGGCACGGCCAGGAACGCCGCGCGGGCGAGCTGCGCGGCGAGCGCGCGGCCAAGGGCGAGCGGCACCCAGCGATCCGCCTCGCCCCACAGAACGAGAGCCGGTGCCTCGATGCGGTCGAGCCTGCCGGTGAGGCCGTCGAGCCGGAATTGGCGGAGCACGCCACGCAGCGCCCGGCCGTACGCAGGGTCGGCGACGGGCGCGTAGTATTGGTCTACGTCCGAGTCGGTCACCTTGCTCGGATCCGCGTAGGTCGATTTCAGCAGCCGCTCGACCAGCCCGCGTCCCCGGAACCCCAGCAGGACGGGTCCCACCACGGGCCAGCGAGCGAGGCGTAACAGCGTCGGCTCGCGGATCCCGAGCCCCGCCGAACCGATGAGCGCGAGCCCGCGCACTCGCTCGGGATAGCGGATTGCCGTTTCGGCGGCGATCGCCCCGCCCATGGAGTGGCCGACCAGGACGGCGTCGGTGATGCGGAGCGAGTCCATCAGTGCTATCAGCAGCCGGGCGTACTCGGCGTTGGTGTAGCCATGCGCCGGCTTGTCGGACGAACCGAATCCGCGGTTGTCGTAGGCGACCACGCGGAAGCCGGCCGTAGCGACGGCATCGAGGTTCTCGCGCCATGTGTATAGCGACGCGCCGAGGCCGTGGATGAAGATCACGGGTGTGCCCGCACCGGCGTCGAGGTACCGGATGCTGGTGTCATCTACCCGCACGTGGCGCGCGGCGAACCGGGTCCCGGAGGGAAAGCGCTCGGCTTGGGGAAGCGGCGCCGCGCGGCAACCGGTGGTGAGGGCGAGCAGCAGTGCGAGCCGGCGGGTCACGTGAAGCTGCGCAGGGCCGCCCGCGCGAGGACCAGCACCACGGGATGGGAGCTCCACATGCCGATGATCCGGTCGCCGGCACCGGTCGCGGCGACCGTGTGCGCCTCGTCGATCACCAGCAGCGTGGGGCTCTCTGCCGCGACAACGCCTGCGAGCAGCGTGTCTGCATCGGCCGGGGCCTCGCCCGCGACCCGGAGCTCGACCTCCGCGCGGCTCGCCGCGCGGCGCCATGCCGGCAAGGTGGGGCGGAGCAGCTCGGGCGCGATCACGCCCACGACACGGCGCTCCGCGCGGGCGACGAGCTGGAGGATCAGGTTGCCCAGCGCGCGTGCGCCGACCACGCCGCGCGTTTCCGGCTCGACCGGATGGGCGGTTTCCTGGAGCGTGTGCGCCAGCCGGTCGAGCGCTTCGCCCTGCTGGGCGGCGAGCTGGGCGAGGAGCGCCGGGGGATCGGCCGGGCGGTAGCGGGCGGGGCGTCCGGGTTGGCGCGTGGCAGCGCTGCGGTTCACCAGCCCCGCCAGCGCGCCGTAGGCATTGGCGCGGGCGAGCCGCGTGGCGTGCGCGACCGCATACCCGGTAGACGGCCCTAGCTGCACGAGGGCTCCGTACACCAGCGACTCAGTAGGGGTAAAGCCGAACGGTGTGAGATCGACTTTGCTCATAAGTAGTAGCAGATACTACTACTCCACGACCGTTGAGGCCAGCCCGCGGACTACGTCACCCGATTTCCAGCGGGATCCCCATGAGTTTGGCAATCAGGCCCAACCGGAAGGTCGCGTCGGTCTGCCGCTGGGCGGGGCTCTTCCCTGGCCCCTCCAGCGGGAAGTAGTGCGCCGTAAGGGGGCTGGTCGCTTTGGGCGCGGCGCGCAGGCTCTTGGGACTCCAGATCCCGGCGTCGTCGCATTCGCTGTAGAGCCGGGCGAGCACGCGGGAGGCGCTCGGCATCTGACGGACCAGGCCAAGCCGGGCCATCAGCTCGAGCCAGTAGAAGGCGAAGGGGACATCCGTCACGTGCCCCGCGGCGTCCGCACGCAAGGGGTCGCCGAGCAGCTCGAACAGCGGCTTGAAGAGCTTCTTGCCGGCCAGAATGTAGAGGACCCGGCGCGGTGCGGGCGAGGAGAAGTAGTGCCCCAGACGCTCGATGAACCCGGCCCGCTCGCGCTGCACCGGCGGGAGGAACGCCAGCATCTCGATCGCGAAGATCGTGGGTGGGTACGCCGCCGGATCGAGGACCGTCTTCCCCTGCACCTTCTTGAAGGGCTTCGCGACGAGCTCGCTGCGCAGGTACTGCGAGATGCTGCTTGCGATGTTGTGTGCCGTTCCCCGAACCCGCGGATCGTCCCCGTGCACGCCGCGGGCGAGCGCACAGGCCGCCGCCTCCCGGCCCATCCGCCGCGCCCAGCGAGCCAAGCCGACATCCGTCTTTGCCGGCTTCTGGAACTCGACAAGCAGTTCCTGCGCTCGCTGGGCGATCATCCGGTCGGGGTCGTCGGGTTCGATGCGCGACAAGATCTGGAACAGGAATCGGTCCGCGAGCCTGAAGGGCCGCTCGGACGGAGGCCACCCGAGCTCGAGCAGTCGGCGGTACTGATACACCGTCCCCGTCTCGGTCCAACCGTACGCCTTCGAGGCCACCGGTCCGAGCAGGTTCCCACCCCACAGGCCGGTCGCTGCCTTTTGTTTCCGAGCGATGGCCTGCGCGATCTTGTAGTCGAGCACGGCCTGGCGCAGCGCGGCCAGTCGTTCAGGATCACGATCGCCTTCCGGCACGATCTCGGCATAGGCCCGATAGATGATCGTCGGGCTCGCCGCTTCGAGCAGCCAGGACAGCGGCAACCGATGGGACGTCGGGAGTTCCAGGTGCTCGCTCCGCGGTGTCGAGTGCGGGAGATGCTGTCAAAAAGCGGGCGCAAACTTATTCGCGTACCCGACAATAGGCCAGAGGCACCGACGGGATCCGTCCTAGTTGCTTTTACCGCAGCGCGTTAAGGAGCGTGCAACCAGCTGCACTCAAGGTGTGCCCCGGTCGGGGCGGCGGAACTCGGCATTGGGCAGCCAGCGTGGCAGCTCGGACGCGCTGGCCACGGCGAGCGCCACGCGCAGCACCACGCGCACCTCCTGGGCCGTGCCCTCGTACGTGAACGTCGGTCGGTATTCGTCGCTTGGCCGATGGTAGCGCTCCTGGTTGTACAGCTCCTCCTGTTCCTTGCCCCATCCCGGCGGCCGGCCGACGAAGTCCTTCCCAGGCCTGAATGACAGCGCGGGCACGCCGGCGCGCGCGAATGGGAAGTGATCCGACCGGTAGAACGACCCGCGCACATCCGGCTCGTGGACCACGACCAGCGACTCGGCGCGCGCCGCGGTCGCGAACGCCGGCCCGAGCGTGGAGCGCTCGATGCCGAGCGCATCGATGTCTCGGGTCGCGCCGCGCACGTTGATCACGTCCAGGTTGAGCACCGCAGCGGTGCGCTCGAGGGGCACGAGCGGCGCCCGCACGTACGCCTCGCTGCCGAGCAGCCCGCTCTCCTCGGCGGTCGTCGCGACAAACAGCACCGAGCGCTTCGGCCGCGGACTGACCTGCGTCATCGCCTGCGCCGCGGCGAGGATCGCCGCCACCCCGGAAGCGTTGTCCTCCGCGCCGTTGTAAACCGAATCGCCGTTCACCGCGGGGCCGATCCCCTTGTGGTCCCAGTGGGCCGTGAACAGCACCACCTCCCCGGCCAATCGCGGGTCGCTGCCTGGGAGGCGCGCCACCACGTTCGCCGATACGACGCGCCTCAGCGCGCTCGTGACCTGCACGGCCGCGTGCATCCCCGTGTCCACCGGACGGAAGTCGCGCCGCGCGGCCCTGCGCGTCAGCGAGTCGAGGTTCAAGCCGGCGCGGGCGAGGGCGACCTGCGCCGCTTGGTGCGTCACCCACGCGGCGAATGCGATGCTCTGGGCCGCCGGGCGGTCGAGCTTGAACTGCTCGACCGACCACGACGCGCGCACCACGTCCCACGGGTACGTCGCGCTCTCCGTCGTGTGCACGAGGATCGCCCCCGCCGCGCCGCGGCGGGCCGCTTCTTCGAGCTTGTAGGTCCAGCGGCCATAGTACGTGAGCGCCGGGCCGTCGAACACGGTCGAGTCCTGCAGCCCGGGGTCGTTCACGAGCATCAGCAACACTTTCCCCCGCACGTCCCGGTCCTTGTAGTCGTCCCATTGCCACTCGGGTGCGCGGATGCCGTAGCCGACGAATACGACGTCGCCGCCGGCCGCGACGCGTGACTCGGGCCGCTCGGCCCAGGCGACGAAATCGTCGAGGTACTTGAGCGCTCGGGTCGCGCCCGCCCTCCCCCACGCGAGGGACGGGCGTGGCGTCATTCCCACGAGCGCCACGGGTTGGAAGTAAGAGCTGTCGGGCCCGGCGGGCTCCAGTCCGAGCGTCCGGTACTGCGCCGCGATGTAGCGGGTGGCGCGCTCCTCCCCGCGGGTCCCGGGGGCGCGCCCCTCGAGCGAGTCGTGGGCCAGCGACCGCATGTGCGCATCGATCGCCGCCGTGCTCACCGGTGGGAGCCCCGGTTCTGGGGCGCGGCAGCCGAGCGACAGCATCGCGACAGCAGCGGACAATCTCAAGAACATTGCGAAGTCCTCCAGCCCCTCAGTCCGGGCAGCGCACGGTGTGAATCGGCCCGCCGATGCGGCGGCGGCGGCTGCCGGTGCCTTCGCTCGTCAGCACGAGCGTGGAGTCGTCGAGGAACGCGATCGCTTCGCCTTGAGGCTCGAGTCCAGCGACGTTGCACACCGGCTGATGGCTCGGTGTGAGGCGCCCCCCAGCGCCCGGCACGAAGAAATAGATCTCCGAGTATGTGCGAACCGCGACGAGGCGTCCGTCGGCCCGGATGGCCGCGCCCGTCACGAGGCGGCCGAGCGCGGCGAGCGGCGTGATGGGCAGCGTTTGCACGAGGGAGGCGGTCACGAGCGTGTCGGATCCCCATGCCTTGCGCGGCACGCGGTACAGCTGGACCGGGCCGCGCCGTCCCTTGCTGACGAGGTAGAGCGCGCTGTCACGCGGCGACACATATGCGGCCTCGACGTCGTCCGGCCCGCCGGGGTACCTGAGGTGTAGGGTCGCCGGCGGCGCGGAGGGCGTGGGCTCAGCCCCTGGGCCGGGGGGAACCGGCTCGGGGACCGCGTAGATCACGACGGACTTGCGTTTCTCGTCGTTGTCTCCCGTGTCCGCGATGTAGAGACAGGTGCCGCGTCCGGCGAAGCAGGGGCCGAGGACGATGTCCTCCCAGTCCACCGCCCGTGCGCCTCGGATGCCCACCGTCCCGCGGTCGGTGCCGGCGAGATCTGTGGCGTACACGTAGGGCCGGTCCCCCGAGTCGTTGTGCGTCCAGAGGACGCCGCGGTGTGCGCGGCTCACGGCAATGCCGGAGCTTTCGGCCACGCGCGGATGCAACCTGCCTGTCAACGACGCGCGTGGGGTGGCGGTGGCATTCTGGAGCGCCAGCAGCAGGAGAATCACGGTCAACAAGGAAATCCGCTTGATCGGGTGTATGCAAGGGGTCATCTTTCGCGCGTGCTCACTGGTTTGAAGTCCCGTCGCGTGGAGAAACTGCCCGACCAGGTGCGGTTCGAGGGGAGGGTCCTGCTGCTGGCCGAAGATCCCGCTCTGGTGCGCCGGCAGCTCGAGGGCGAGGACCTGGAGTGGGACCCCTCGATCAAGCTCCGGGACAACATCTCCACCGACGAGATCACGCCCGCGTACGTCTGCTACTACTACGACGAAACCCTGGGTGACTTTCCCTACCTGGGTCTCAAGTGCGGTGACGAGTTCCCGATCACCCGCGGCGCGGTGAAGCGGGGCGGTTTCGTCGCCTCCGTGAGCGGCAAGCGGCGCGGCAAGGGCTCCTCGCGAGAGCAATCGCCGTACGCCGAGATGTGCGCCGGGATCAGGCTCGTCATCGCGGAGAACATCGAGCGGATCTACCGCGAGAACTGCCAGAATCTCGGGGTGCTCACGACCACCGACTTCTCGATCCTCGATAGGGTGCGGCGCGGCGCCCCGATCCCGCTCGCCGCCTTCACCGAGGGCGAGGGGGAGATCACGCGGGGGATCATCGAGTACGGCGGCCTGTTCAACTTCAACGTCGCCCGGCTGCAGGGGAACGTCGTACTCACGCCACCCGACACCCCGCGCCGCCCGATGACGCTCGGGGAGAAGCTCATCGCCCGGCACTGGGTGGTGGATCCGTCGCAAGGGAAGGTCGGCGTGCCCGCGGTGAAGCCGGGCGACGAGGGCTTCGTGGTCACCGACATCCGGTTCAGCCACGAGTACGTGACGCCGATGGCGGCGATCTTCTTCGAGCAGCTCGTCGGACCGGACGAGAAGGTCCACGACCCGGCCTCGATCCTGATGTTCCGCGATCACCTGACGTTCCTCGGCGAAGCGATGACCCCGGAGCGCGTCAAGGAGGGCCTGCTCGACGTCGCGCTCCAACTCGAGAAGAAGCAGCGCGCCTTCGCGGACAAGCAGGGCATCAAGCTGTACGGCGAGCTGCGGCTGGGGGCTCACGGGTCCGAGGCGATCTGCCACTCGAAGATCCTCGAAGGGCACGCCGAGCCGGGGATGGTGATCATCGGCTCCGACTCGCATACTCCGCACGCCGGCGCGGTCGGGTGCCTGGCGTTCGGCGTCGGCACGACGGCGATCTTCAACTCCTGGATCACGAAAGACGTTCGCATCACCGTGCCCGAGACCGTCAAGATCCTCGTGCGTGGCAGGAAGGCCGCCAACGTAACGGCGAAGGATTTCATGCTCGAGATCCTGCGCCATCCGTACGTGAAGAGCGGTCGGGCGATCGGCAAGCTCGTGGAGTACTGTGGCGATGCCGTCGCGGCGCTGTCCGTGGACGAGCGCGCCACCATGACCAACATGACGGCTGAGGTGGGGGGGTTCACGGGCTATGTGGCGCCCGACGACAGGACGGTGCAGTACCTGATGGAGTATCGCGGCATGTCCCGCGGCGAAGCCGAGCGGCGCTGCGGGGGGCTCGAGAGCGATCCCGGCGCCGACTATTGCGTGGTCATCGAGATCGACGCGACCGCGATCCGGCCGATGGTGGCACTGCCGGGTGATCCCGGCAATGGCCTGTATCTCGCAGAGGCGGATCGAATCCGCGTGGACATCGCCTACGCAGGCTCCTGCACGGCGGGGAAGAAGGAGGACATGGACATGTATGCGCGGGTGCTCGCGGAGGCGGCGGAGCGCGGCGAGCGCGTCGCGCCCTGGGTGCGCTTCTACATCCAGTCCGGGTCGCAAGACGTGAAGCGTTACTGCGAGGAGAAGGGGTACCTCGAGCTGTTCCGGAAGGTGGGCGCCACGTTCCTGGAGCCGTCCTGCGGGGCATGTATCAACGCGGGCCCCGGCGTCTCCAAGACCCGCGAGGACGTGACCATCAGCGCCATCAACCGCAACTTCCCCGGCCGCTCGGGCCCGGGCCAGCTGTACCTCGCCAACCCCTACAGCGTGGCCGCATCCGCCATCGCGGGTTACATCACCGAGTGGCAGCCGGGGAGGGCGCTCGCGACGAGCGCGTAGGCGGGCGGCCTAACGGCCGCCGTCGGAGCTGGAGAGTTCCTCTGACGCCGGTGCCGCGCCGCCGCCGTGCGGCCGCAGCGCGCCGCGCTGGTACACGCTGCGCGGGTTCCACAACACCCAGGACGTGAGGCCGGCGTCCTCGACCGCGCGGATCTGCTCACGAATCTCGAACGGCGTGTAGCGGGGGCGCCGGCGGCCCAGCGTGAACGCCTGCAGGAACGGACGGATCTCGGCCGCGGCGGGATGCGGGCGCGAGCGCTCGAGCGCGTCGCGCAGCGCGTACCGCACCACGCGGTACGGCTCGCCGTTCGGCCACGCGACGCCGAAGGCGCCGCGGTAATAGTGGCTGGGATAGACCATCGGCAGGACGACATCCGCGATGTTGATGAAGTCCTCCCATACCTGCCCGATCCCCAAGTCACCCACTGTAGTCGATGCGGTCAGGCCGAAGATGTCGAACGTCACGAGCACGCCCAGCGGCCGGAGGCGGTTCCTGAGCAGCGTGATGTGATCGCGCACCGCTTCGCGCTGGGTCCACCCCGCCTTGCGGGCGGGGAAGATCGCCGCCGCCATGCGCTCCCGCGGCTCATCGGGGAAGCGCACGTAATCGAACTGCACCTCGTTGAACCCCAGCCGGACGGCTTCCTCGGCGAGCTGCGCCGAGTAGATCCACACCGAGTCGTTGTAGGCATCGACCCAGGCGCTGTTGATGCGATCGCGCCACAGACCGCCCGTGCGTCGATCCCTCACGGACCACTGGGGCTTACGCTCGGCGAGCAGCGGATCCTTCGCCACGACGATGCGCGCGATCGCATAGATCCCATGCATGGTGAGCGAGTCGAGCCGCGCCCGCGCGTCCTTAGCGCGCACGCAATCGTTCGCGCCGATCTGTCGAGCCGTGGGGACGGCCGACGGATACAGGAGGCATCCCGTGTCGTCCTTCACGTCGATCACGAAGGCGTTGATCTCCGTCTCGTCGGCCAGGCGCACGAGCTGCCACAGCTTCTGCGAGCCGAACGCCCACGCGTTCACGTACAGCCCTTTGATGACCCGGGGGACCGGCCCCAGCAGCGATTCCTGTTGCACGTAACGGATCTCCACTGGGCGGAGGGCCGCCCGCGCCTGGTCCGCCACGATGAGGGGCGGAATCGGGGCCGCGAGGGAATCGGCGGGGACCCAAGCCGCAGCGGAGTCGGGAGTGCCTGCATCCTGCGCAAAAAGGCCGCGACTCATGAAGAGCGCGGCCAGCAAGAGGACGCCTGCCTGCCGGACCACAGCCATAGGGGGCTACACGATAGGAGTCGACCCGAAATCGGACAAGTCCATGGATCACCCTATGGCCGGGCCGCCTGCAAGCTATTGAATAGCAAGGGGTAAGTCGCGATGCTCTGGCCCCGGTACTGCGGCCGAAAGCCGAACAGGAGCACTCTCCCCTCACCCTGTGTCACCTCGACGAGCGCCGACCGCCCGGCCACCCGCTCCGGGTGGAGCACCCCCCCGGAGAGCAGCACCTTGTCCGCGTCCGCCGGGTAGCGGCCGACGACCCGCACCGCGCTCGAATCGAGCACCTCGAACGCCGGGCCGCTCTCGTACCAGGCGATGCCGTGCGCCGGCAGGCCGCGCGTCACGGAGTGACCGGTATCGAGCTCGAGGCGGAAAATCGATCCCGGCGCGTAGAACTCGTCGTCGGCCACACCCTCAAGCACGTTGCGCACGGGGAGCAACAACTGCTCGATCGCGAACCGGCTCGCGTCGTTGAGCGCGACCAGCGTCCCGCCGTCCTGCACAAACTGGCGCAGCGCTTTCGCCCCCTCCAAGCCGAGCCCGCCCGCATAGGGCGCGGGGTATTGACGCGGCAGTCCGTCGAGGATGTCGTGCGGGTCCTGGTCGGGCAGCACGATCACGTCGAGCCTGTCCTTGAGCTTTCCCGCGCGCACGGTCGAATCGACCATCGAGACGTAGGGCACCTTCCAGGTGTCGAATACCCAGCGCGTCCAGCCCTCGTCCATCGCCCCCCGGTCCGTGGAGTTGACGTACGAGCGGTACAATCCGACGCGGGGCGCGTCCGGCCCGGCGACCCCGAGATAGCCGGGAGCGGCCGTGAGCGGCTCGACCGGCGCCGAGAGCGCGATCCGCAACGAGTCGCGCGCCGGGGTCGCGGTCACGCCCATCAAGAGGGGGAGCGTGTGTGCCGTGACGTCGTAGGGCGGCAGTGGCGGCCCGCCCGGATAGAGGCGGAGGTCGGGATACTGCTGCGGCTCCAGCAGAGCCTTCGCGAATCCCGCGTACGGCTGTCGCAGCACGACGACGTAGCTCCCCGCCGGGAACCGCTGACCGCTCAGCGTGACGGGGTGCAGCGACGTGCGGATCTCCACCTGGCCGCGATGCAGGATTCCGAGCACTGTCGCCAGCCCCACGGTGTCGCGCTGCTGGCGCGGGATGATGTAGGCGTAGGGCCAGCTTTTCCAGCCCCGCACCGCGCGCCACTCGACCGTCAGGAAATTTGCGAGCCAGCGGTCGCGATAGCGCGCCGCGTTCTCGAGCAGCACGTACGCTGCATCCGTCTGGTAGGTCACGATGTCCCGGAGCGTCCAGCGCCCGCCGGGCCACGGGCCCGTGAAGTTCCACGACCGCTCCCGGGGGTTGAAGCCGCGGCCGCGCGTCGCGAGGCGGTCGAAAGGGACCTCGATCGGCGATGCGAGGTTCGCGCTCGCGACCTCCGAGAGGATGCGCACGCCGCCGTGGTAGTGCTGGTAGGCACGCGCGGGCGTCCACGCGTCGTAGATCGCGTTGATCGCGATCCCGGTTTTGCCCTGGCCACCCAGCTCCCACGCGATCGCGCTGCCCAGCGCGTTCACCCCGTCCACCAGAAGCGGATCCACGTTCGGCTCGATCGGGTCGAGGTAGGGGGGGAGGAAGAGCCGCGAGCCGTCCGAGTCCTGCTGGTGAATGTCGTGCACGATCTGGGGATGCCACACGTTGTGGAGCGAATCCACCGTCAGCTGCGTCTCGACCTGGGTGAAGGCGTACCAATCTCGGTTGTTGTCGTGACCCGTGTAGTGGTGGTACAGCTCGGGTGGATCGGTGCCCTCCGCCGGCGTGCCCACGGTGCGGTTGTACCAGCGCGTGACGATCGTGACGCCGTCGGGATTGAGCGACGGGACGAGCCACAAGATGACGTTGTCGAGGATCGCGCGCGTCGCCGCGCTCGTGTCGCTCGCGAGGCGGTACGCGAGAATCGCCGGGGTCAGGTGCGCCCCCACCTCGCTCGAGTGGATTCCGGAAGTGATGAGCACGACCGCCCTGCCGTCGCGCAGCGCCTCCCGCGCTTCGCGCGTGCTCCGGATCGTCCGGGGATCGGCGAGCCGGGCGTTGAGCTGGCGGTAGCGCTCCAGCTGCCTGAGGTTCTGAGGGCTCGAGATCACCAGGGCGGCGAACGGCGCCCCCAGCGTGCTCTTCCCGAGCTCGCGGTAGTCCACGCGGGCGCTCGCATTGGCCAGCGCCTGGTAGTAGCGCACGAGCGTCGGCCAGTCCGCGAGCTTCTTGTCCTCGCCCGGCTCGAAGCCGAGAACCGATTTCGGCGTCGGGAGGCGCGCGGTCGGGGCGGGCGCCGCGCGACGGGGCGAGCGGGGGCGGGGAGGCTGTTGGGCGGAGACCCACGGCGCCGGCGCGAGGAGCCCCGCCACGAGGAGGGTGAGCACGCCGCGGGACATCACGGCGTCAGTGGACCGAAGCGGCCGCCGGCGGGTTCTCCCCGGTGCCGAGCCAATGCGCGAACCACGTGCGCACTCGCTCGAGCCGATCCACGAGCAGCCAGGGCGGGCCGGTGCGCGAGAGGCCGTGGAAGGAGCGCGGGTAGCGCACGAACTCCGCCGGTACCCCGCGCTTGCGCAACATCACGAACAGCTGCTCCCCGTCGGTGATCGGCGTGCGGCGGTCGTCCTCGCTGTGCACGATGAGCATCGGCGTCCGGATGCGCTTGGCGTACGTCATCGGCGACAGCGCCTGGTACAGCGAGTCCGACTCCCACGGCGGCCCGAAGAACTCGTAGTTGGTAAGCCCCTGGGCATCGGACGAGCCGTACCACGAGTGCCAATTGTAGATCGACCGGTCGGTTTGGGCCACGGCGAAGCGCTGCGTGTGCCCCACGATCCAGTTGGTCATGAACCCGCCGTAAGACCCGCCCGCGACGCCGAGGCGGGTCGTGTCGACGCCACCGCGCGCTATGGTCACGTCCACGGCCTTCATCAGGTCCTGATAGTCCTCCATCCCCCAGCGCCCGCGGGTCGCGAAGGTGAACGCGTGGCCGTAGCCGGTCGAGCCGCGCGGGTTCACCAGCAGCACCCAGTAGCCCTGCCCGGCGAGCATCTGGAACTCCGGGAAAAAGACGTTGCCATAGTTCCAGTGGGGGCCGCCGTGAATGTAGAGGATCAGGGGATACGTCTTCCCCGCTTGGTAGCCGGAGGGATGCATCAGGAACGCCTGGATGCGCAGGCCCCCGACGCTCGTGAACCAGAAGGTGTCCGCGGGGATCGTGATGAGCTGCGCGAACAACGAGTCGTTGAACGAGGTGAGCCGCTTGTCGGTCGCCGCCCCCCGGCTGGACAGCGGAACGACGAACAGTTCAGCGGGATGGGTGGCGTCGGTCGCGGTGTACGCGAGCCGTTTGCCGTCCCGCGACACCGTGAATCCGCCGAGCTGGCGCTCGCCGCCAGTGATCTGGCGGACGGCTCCCCCCGCCGCGGGCACGCCGAACAGGTGGATGTTGCCCCGCGTTGCCGCACTGAAGTAAACCGTCCTGCCGTCGGGCGCCCAGAACGCGGCGTCCGGGTCCAGATCCCACGCGCTCGTGAGGTTCCGGGCCGGTCCACCCTCGGCCGGAACGACGCACACATCGTTCTCGTCCCCGCGACCCTTCGAGCAGGTGAACGCGATCAGCCGGCCATCCGGCGACCACGCGGGGTCGAAGTTTTCGACGTAGGGCGTCGCCAGCCGGCGCACGGCGCCGTCGGCCGCCGTCACCACATACAACTGGGGCCGCACCTGGTCGCGCGCCTCGACGTTCTCGGTCGAGTCCTGCACGAACACGATCGCGCGGCCATCGGGGGACCAGTCGGGGTCGCGCTGGCTCACGGCCCCGCTCGTGAGCTGCCTCGGCTCGCCGCCGCCGACCGGGACGAGATAGAGATGGCTCGGCCGGCGGGTCTCCCGCGGCGGCACGAGGCCGCGCTCGTCCTCGAGGAACGGCAGCGCGGTGTACACCCGTCCGTCGAAACGCATCGGGTCCGGCCCGCGGCTGATCGCTGCGGGCGAAATCCGCGTGCGCCACGGCTCCTTCTTGAGGCTGTCGGGCTCAGCGCCGCGCCAGGCGTAGAGCAGCCACTTGCCGTCGTTCGAGAATCGCGGTGCCGCGTGCACGCCGCGCATCTGGAACGCCTCGCCCCCGGGGGCCGACGTCCGCAGGAACCACACGTCGTCGTCGAAGCCCTCCCGCTTGCTCGTGAACGCGAGCAGGGACCCGTCCGGCGACCAGATCGGGCTCGACGCCTCGGTGGCGGGGCTCGTGTAGCGGAACGGGGGCGTGGAGCCGTCGGTCGGCACCATCCAGACCTCGGAGTGCCGGCGATCCTTGTCCTCGACCACGGTCGTCACCGTGACGGCGATGCGCTTGCCGTCGGGAGCGATCCGCGGCTGGCCTACGGCCATGAGCCTGTAGTAGTCGGTCGCCTGGAAGGGGCGGAGGGACGTCTGGGCGGTCAGGCGGTCGGGCGGACGGGCGGTCAGAAGCCCCAACACGACAGCAGGGAGCAGCCAGCGGGTGTTCATGCGATGCTCAATTGTGTTCCGGAAGGCAGAAAGCTATCCGCTGCTGCCCGATGACGCGACGGGCGGGCCGGCGGGCTCGCTGTCCGCCGGACCGCCCGTTCTGTTCGACCGCCGCCGCTAGGGCAGCTTGTGCAGCTCGACGCGGCGGTTCTGCGCCCGGCCGGCCGCCGTCGTATTCGGCGCGATGTATCCCGACGCCCCGTATCCGTTTGCGACCATGCGACCGGGCGCGACGCCCTTGCGCGCGAGGTAGGCCCGCACGGCCCCGGCGCGCGCACGCGACAGCCACAGGTTGGACGCGCGCCGGCCTGTGCTGTCGGTGTACCCGGCGATCTCGATCCGGATGTCGGGGTTCGCGATGAGCGACCCCGCGACCTGGTCGAGGATCGCGTACGACTCCCGCGTCAAGGCCGACCTCCCGGTCTCGAAGTTCACGCCACGTAAGATCAGCGTGGGACGCGCCGGCGCCCCGGGCGTGATCTCCGGCTGGAACAGGATGATGCAGCCGTTGGCGTCCACCTTCGAGCCCGGCGGCGTGTTCGGGCACTTGTCGAGCGTGTCCAGAACGCCGTCCGAGTCCGAGTCGCGGATGACCTCTGTCGGCAGGGGGCAGCCGCTTGCGTCGACCCGCGCGCCGGCCGGCGTATTGGGACACTGGTCGAGGCCGTCCGGCACGCCGTCCACGTCCGCGTCCAGGGGGCAACCCTTGGGGTCCACCACAGCGCCCGCGGGAGTGCCGGGGCATTGATCGAAGCCGTCTGGCACGCCGTCTTTGTCCGTGTCCGACGGGCAGCCGGCACTGTCGACCGTGGCGCCGGCGGGCGTGTTGGGGCACTGGTCGGGTCCGTCCGGAACGCCGTCGGCGTCGGAGTCGCTGGAGCATCCCCTGGCGTCGACCTGCACGCCGGCCGGCGTGTCGGGGCACTCGTCGATGCCGTCGGGGACACCGTCGGCATCGGCGTCCGTCGGGCAGCCGCCCGCGTCCACCTGCGCGCCGCGCGGCGTCTCGGGGCACTTGTCGAGCCCGTCGAATACGCGGTCCCCATCGGAGTCCAGCGGGCAGCCGCGTGGGTCGACGTTCGCGCCGAGCGGGGTGTTCGGGCACGCGTCTTTCTTGTCGGTGATGCCGTCCTTGTCGGAGTCCTTTGGAGGCCCGCCGAGGTGGAACACCGAGAGGCCCGCCGTCGCCGCCACGTGGGTCACCGTGCTGGATCCGAACGCCGACTTGGTGTCGGGCGCGTAAATGCCCCGGCCCTCGATGCGCAGGGCGATGCGGCTGCTGAGGAAGGCACGCGCGCCGGCGCCGCCGTGCACCCCATGGTCGCTGAAGTCGAACGGCGCCCGCGTGCCGAAGTCCAGCAGCGAGTAGCCGCCCAGCACGTACAGCATCAGGCGGCCGCCGTGCAGGAGGTTGACGACCACGCTGCCGCTGCCGATGAGCGGCTGCATCGTGGCCGGCGTGCCGCCGGCCGAGAAGGTGTAGGCGGGTTGGAAGAGGACGTCGGCTTCGAGGCCCACGACGTCGCCGAAAAAGTACCCGAGCCGGGCGCCGCCGCCGATCTTGCGCGCCAGTCCGAAGGCGTCGTCGTAGCTCGTGTAGGAGCCGAACGCGCCGACTTCGAACTTGCCGGCGTGCTGGGCCGAGAGGCGCTCCGCGGGGAGCGTCAACAGGCCCATGAGCAGCCCGAAGCGTCTCATGTCCGCTCCCACGCCGCCGCGCGTCTCACGCGCGTCTACTGCAACTGGTGCAGCTCCACGCGCCGGTTCTGCGCACGACCTTGGCGCGTGGTGTTCGGGGCTATCGGGCTGGCCGCGCCGTACCCTTTCGCGACCATGCGGCCCGGCGCGACGCCCTTGCTCACGAGGTACGCGCGCACGACGTCAGCCCGCGCCTGTGACAGCCTCAAGTTCGTCAACGCGGCACCGGTTATGTCCGTGTATCCCGCGATCTCGATCCGGATGTCGGGATTCGCGACGAGCGACTGCGCGACGATGTCGAGCACCGTGAAGGACTCGGGCTTGAGCGCGGACTTGCCCGTCTCGAACGTCACGCCGCGCAGGATCACCGGGGTCCGCTCCGGTGTGAAGATGATCAGGCAACCGGCGGCGTCTACACGCGTGCCGGGCGGGGTGCCGGCGCACTTGTCCTTCGTGTCGTCCACACCGTCGCCGTCGGAGTCCTTGAACCGCTGGCATCCGACGCTGTCCACTTCCGTCCCGGCGGGCGTGTTGGGGCACCGGTCGAGGCCGTCCGGTACGCCGTCCTTGTCGGCATCGAGCGTGCAGCCCGTCGGGTCCACGGTGGCGCCCGCCGGGGTGTTGGTGCATTGATCGACGCCGTCGGCGACGCCGTCGCCGTCCGCATCCGTGGGGCACCCCTTCGCGTCCACCCGGGCGCCGGCCGGCGTGTTAGGACATTGGTCGACGCCATCGTACACGCCGTCACGGTCTGCGTCGGTTGGGCAGCCGGCCGCGTCGACCCGGGCCGCCGTCGGGGTGCTGAGGCACCGGTCGAGCCCGTCGTACACGCCGTCACCGTCACCATCGGAGGGGCAGCCGCGGGGGTCGACCATGGCACCGCTGGGCGTGCCGCCGCAGGCGTCGCGCTTATCGGAGACACCATCGCGGTCGGTGTCCAGAGCGGGCCCGCCGCCCGTGAAGACGGACAGCCCCAGCGAGCCGACGATGTGTCCGGCCCAATCCGCGAGCGCGAATTTGGTGCCGGGCGCGTAAATCGCGCGCACCTCCATGCGCAGCGCGCCCCAGTCGCCCAGGAACACACGGTCGCCGATCGCGCCGTGGGCGGCGTTGTCGGTAAAGCGATAGGGCGCCGTCTTCTCGAAGTCGAGCCGCGTGTAGCCGCCGAGGATGTAGAACAAGTTGCGCGCGCCCCCGAAATTCAGGACCAGGCTGGCGCTGCCGAGCGCCACCGTGGGGGTCGCGGTGCCCGTTTTCGCGTCCGGGCTCTGGTACCCGGCGTCCAGTTCCGCGCCGACGACATCTGTGAAGAAGTAGCCGAGGCGGGCGCCGCCCCCGATCTGGTTGTCGAGGCCGAACGTCCGGTCGTACCGCGTGAACGATCCGAACGCGCCCAACTCAAACTGGTGGGCGCGCTGCGCGGCGAGGCGGGGGATCCCGCAGATGAACGCCGCTCCCAGGATGACGAGTGTTCGCACGGATCGACTCCTTCCCCGAAGGCGTGACCTACCCGAAGGCGTGGCCCTACGGTAATAACTCCGCCGTCCTTTAGAAACCCCAGACGCCCGACCTGCGCAAACCCGTGCCGAGATCTGTGCCCCCGATCACAATTGCGCGGCGCGATCCGTCGGCCTCGCGCCAGGTGATCCCCGTCGGCCCGACCAGGGTGCCCCCGTCGTTAGGCGGGCCCGCGATGGTGTTTGTGCCCACCGGCCCGGCGAAGGCGCCGAGCGAGTCGCCCCCCGCGGCCGCGGCGACGGTTTCCGCGCTGTTCGTGGACGCACCGGCGTACATCCCGCCCACGAGCAACACGACGTCGCCCAGGTCGAGCGTCGCGAACTGCGACCGCCCCGTCGGCAGCAGCGCGGCGCCCGCCGCCCAAGGGCCCGCGAAGAACCCCGACACGAGGCTCAGGGGGGCCGTATCGCTCGAGGCAAGCCGCGTGAGGGCGGGGTCCAGCCCGCCCCCGGGCGGGACGCTGTCCGCCACGCCACCGAACGCGACTACGCGGTCGTCGAGGACCACCGCACCGCCGTAGGCCCGCGGGGTCGTGAGCAGCGGCTGCTCGTACCAGCCGTCGATGTGCCCGTCGAGGCCGATGCGGCCCACGAACACGGTGCGCTGGGGGCGCCCGATCGAGTCCGTCCCACCGATCACGTAGATGCGGCCGCGCTTCACGACCGCGATCGCTCCCGCAACTGGAGCGGGGAGCGGCTCGATCGGTGCGAACCGGCTGGACACGCTGTCGGCGGTGACGTCGGCCGCGAGCACGGAGGCCTGCGCCCGGCCCGAGGAATCGGTCCCGCCGATCACGTACAGCGCGCTGCCCTCGAAGCGGGAGTTGTAGCGCGTGGCGGCGGCGACCGCGGCGAACGCTCGCGGCGCGGGCAGGACCCGGGAGCGCGCGGGGTCGGAGTGATCGCGCTGCCGCGTCCAGGACAGGATCGCCCCGCCGGGCTGCGCGCGGGCGACGTATACGCCGCTGTCCGGGATGAGACGCGGGCCGAGCTGCTCAGCGCCGCCGACGGCGTAGAGAGTCGTCGCGATCACCGCGCCGGCCGGGATCTCCGCCGCGGCCACGCCGACGCCGATGGGCGCGGTCGGGAAGGCGGCCCGCGGCGTCCAGGCGAGCGTGTCCGGGCCGTAGGACACGCGCGGCAGCACGTGCACGGCGGCGGTCAGCCTCAGTCCAGTCGCCGTCGTGACGGCGAGCGTGCCCGAAACGGCGCTGTCCGGGACGGTGACGCGGATCGCGAGGTCGCTCCACGCGGCGACGAGCGCGGTCGCGGTGCCCCCGCCGCTCTTCGCGAAGGCGACGCCGCCCCTGGCGCCGCTCCCGACGCCGAACCCAAGGCCTTCAACCACGGTGGCTTGGCCGCGCACGAGCACGGGCTCGAGCGCGCCGTCGACCCACTCGATGCGCGGGCTCGTGGGCGCGCGCGGTCCCGCCGTTTCGCCGCAGCCGACGAGCAGGGCGAGGAGCAGCGGCGAGCGCCTACGGCCGGCCGTTCTGCCCCCGGACGAAGCGGACCGCCTTCGCAAGGTTGTCGGCGAGCGCCGCGAGCTCGACGGCACCATGGGCGAGGTTCTCGATAGCCTTGAGCTGCTCGGCCGCGGCCGCCGCCACGGCCTCGGCCTCCGCGGTCGACGACTGGGCGCCGGTCTTCGCCTGCTCGAGCGACTGTGTGATCCGGCCGGAGAGCTCGGCGATCCCGCGCGCCAGCTCCGCCACCCGGTTGCCGGCGCGGGCCGTACCTGACGCGGCCTCGGCGATGTGGTTCAGGTCGTGTACCCACTCACTCGAGCTCTGGACCACGTCGCCCAGATCGCCGCGGATCCGCTCCAGGAGCTCGGCGGCGCGGTCCAGGGCCCGGCGCGTGTCTTGGGCCGACTTGCCGACCGCGCGGGCCTCACGGCCGCTCGCCTCGGCGAGCTTGTGCACTTCGTCGGCGACCACCGCGAAACCGCGGCCGTGGACGCCGGCGCGCGCGGCCTCGATCGTGGCGTTGAGGGCGAGCAGGTTGGTCTGGTTCGCGATGAACCCGATGGTCTCGGAGAACTTCTCCACCTGGTCGGCCACGTCGCGGAGCCGGCGCACCTCGCGCGTGCTCTCCTCGGTGGTGCCCCCGAGGTCGGTGAGGCGGCGGACCGCGGTCTGCGTCGCGAAGCGCACCTTGTCGGTGGTCTTCTCCATTTGTGATCCCGAGTCGCGCGTCAGCTCGCCCGCGGTCGCCACCTCCCCGGCATGTTGCTTGAGTCGGGCCGACTCGCCGGCCACCGTGCCGACGAGGGTCGCCGCCTGCCGGGCATCGTGACTCGCCCGCTGGGCGGCGGCGGCCACCTCCTCGCTCGAGGCGTGGATCTCCTGCGTCGTTGCGGTGAGCGTTTCGATGTAGGCGGTGGTCCGGTCGGAAGCGCCCACGACCGGCTGTACCGACATCTCGATCGCCAGCATGAGCGCGAGCTGCGGCGCGAGCAGCGCGAGCATGTCCCCGTCCGTGTCGCGGTACATCGACGGGTCGGAGTGGCGCACGCTCCACAGGCCCACGAGCTGGTCGGCGTGGTACAGCGGGACGAGCACCTCCGAGCCCGGACTCTCCCGTTCGGGGAGGACCACCTGATCCCGGCGCAGGGCGTGGGCGACGACCGGGCGCCGCAAGCGCACGGCCTCGCCCGTGAGCCCGGCGTTGGCGTCGAAGCGGAAGTTCGGGCGGCCCGCGGCGCCCGCCGACGTGTCGGCGACGAGCTCCATCTCGTTGGTACGGGAATCGTAGCGGGCGAACCCCATGTGCTCCCAGGGGACGAGCCGGCGCGTCAGCTGCTGGATGCGAGCGAAGCTCCGGGCCAGCGAGATGTCGCCCGCGATGGCCTGGGACAGGCCTTGGATCAGCGCCAACTCGTCGGCGCGCACGCCCAGGCGGATGACGTACAGGCTCGTCGCCGTCGCGGCGGCGAGCACGACACCCAACGCGAGCGCGTGGCTCGCGCCCAACCCCGCGTGCGTGAGCCGGAGCCAGCCGGCCGCGAGGGCGACCGAGCTCGCGTATATGATCGCTTCCCACCGCGCCGTGAGCCCGGGATCCACCCACGCGAACGTGCGGCCCAGCGCGAGCTCGAGGTAGTACGTGGCGTTGACGACGATGGGAAGCAGTACGAGCAGGGCCGTGAGCGGAGCGAGATTCGTCGCGGCGAGCGCCTCCAGGCCCGTCGCGCCGTCGAGGCGCTCGTACACGAGGCCCACGGCGGCCGTGCCGGCGGTGAGGTGGGCGGCGTTGCTGAGCGCCGCCCCCGGCGGGAGGCGGCGCAACAACAGGTCCCCGGACGCCATGGCCACGGGCGCGATGAGCGCCGCGCACGTCCATCCGCAGTCCAGCACGGCGTACGCCATGACGCCAAGGATGTAGGAGGAGAAGCCGTTGCCGGGGAGCGCGATGCCGTAGCGCCGGGTGAGCGCGCCGACGGCGACCAGGATCACGAGCTCGAGCGCCAGTCCCGGGCGAACGGTCGCAAGCCCACGGGCGTAGGCGGCAACCGCCGCGACGATCGCCAGCACGGCGCCGAGCGCAACGAGCGCGCGCACGAGCAAACCCGGCGACGCCTTCAGGCGGGAAAAGACGCTCATGCCGCTCGGTCCTCGGAATCCTCGTGGGATCGATGCCGCGCAAGCTTGGGGGCGTGGCGCCGGGTGTCAAGCGCGACTATCGTTTTTGCATGCGCGTGACCATCGAGTACTGCGTCGTTTGAAACTACGAGCCCCGGGCCGCCGGTCTGGCGGCCGAAATCCGTAAGGCTTACCCCCACGCGGACGTGAAGCTGATCCAATCCTCTGGAGGCGTGTTCGAGGTCGAAGTCGACGGGCGGCGGGTCTTCTCCAAGAAGGCGCTGGGGCGCCACGCCGAGCCCGGGGAAGTGGTGCGCCTGATCCGGCACATGGCGCCCCCGCCCCCTTCACGTTGAGGATCGCGATCTCCACGGGCGGCGGCGACGCCCCCGGTCTGAACGCCGTGATCCGCGGCGCCGTCCTCGCGGCGACCCACCGGGGTTGGGAGTGCGTCGGCATCCGGCGCGGCTATGACGGGCTGCTGGACGAGGACCGCGTGGTCCCACTCGACGCTAACGCGGTCCGCGGCATCACGCATCTGGGCGGTACCATCCTGGGCACCACGAGTCGCGGCGATCCGTTCCGCTGGCGTGAGCAGCGCCCCGACGGCACCACGGTCGCTCGGGACCGCGCCGACGAGCTCGTCGCCGCTTTTCGGAGAGAGGGGATCGACGCCCTGATCGCCATCGGCGGCGACGGCTCGCTCCGCATCGCCCAGCGCCTGTTCCGCGAGAAGGGGATTCCCGTCGTGGGCGTGCCGAAGACCATCGACAATGACGTGGGCGGGACCCAGCTCACGTTCGGATTCGACACCGCCGTCCAGACCGCCACCGAGGCGATCGACAAGGTTCACTCCACGGCCGAGAGCCACGAGCGCGTGATGGTCGTGGAGGTGATGGGGCGCTACGCCGGGTGGATCGCACTGCACTCCGGTATCTCCGGCTCCGCCGACGTGATCCTGATCCCCGAGATCCCATTCGACATGGGGAAGGTGTGCGAAAAGATTCGGCGTCGCGAGGCGGAGGGGCGCCATTTCAGCATCGTGGTCGTGGCCGAAGGTGCCGCTCCCCGCGGCGGAAGCGTCTCGCTCATCGACCCCGAGCATGAGCGGCTCGGTGGCATGGGCGACAAGGTGGCGCATTCGATTCAGGCAATGACGGGCAAGGAGACTCGCACCCTCGTCCTCGGTCACCTGCAGCGCGGCGGGAGCCCCACCACGTTCGACCGCTTGCTGGGCCTCCGCTTCGGCGCCGCGGCGGTGCGAGTCATCGCCGCAGGGAAGTTCGGTACGATGGTCGCGTTGCGCCCGCCCACGATCGCGCCCATCCCGATCGACGAAGCGCTCGCCGCCCCGAAACGCGTCCCGCTCGACTCGGACACCATCGCGACGGCCCGGGACCTCGGAATCAGCCTCGGCGACTGACGTCGGTGACCGCATGGGGTGACACCCTGCGGTGACCGGCACGC
This sequence comes from Gemmatimonadales bacterium, assembly GCA_035763805.1. Lineage (GTDB taxonomy): Bacteria > Gemmatimonadota > Gemmatimonadetes > Gemmatimonadales > GWC2-71-9 > DASUAL01. The sequence goes on along the minus strand of DASUAL010000039.1, from coordinate 5,677 downwards.
CCAGCGCAACGTCGCCAAGTGTCTTCTGCGCAATGCGTTATCACTCTGTTCCCGGCCGTGGCACGACCCTTCCAGCGGGGTTCGCCTCGGAGACGAGCGCCATGAAACGCAGCGCGCCGCGGTTGTCATGGTGGAGCATCGTTCCGGTTAGACGCTCGTATCGTCCATCGCTATTACGACCGCCCGTACCACCGGGTTCGCGCGTGCGGGCATTACCGGTGCGGCCACTGACGCCCTAGACAGGGCCGCAGGGTCGGGCGGTCAAGCGGGAGGCGCGCACGCACGCCTCCCGCTTTCTTGTGCAGGTCACCGAGCCATGGGCTCGTCTATATTGCGGGCGTGCGAATTTCCCGCGACCACTTCCTCCCCCCCGATCCTCAGGCCTTCCTCGCCGCCGAGCCCGCCACCGGGCGAGTCGTCGTCATCGCGCCGACACGCGCGGCCTGCGAGACGATCGAGCTGGCCATGGGTCTGAAGATCGACACGCTGCTCGAGCGCGAGCACGGCGACGACATCCGCCGGCTGGCCGCCTCGGGGCGCGGGTTCGGCATCGTGGCGGGCACCGGCACGGGAAAGACCCTCGCGATCCGGTCCATTGCAGAGACGATCCTGCAGGCCCCACTCAAGGTGGGCGTCGTGAACCGCGAGCGGGAGGCGACGCCCGAGACGCCCACGTGGAACGTGGTCATCGTAACGACCGGGATCGCCCGGCGCTGGTTCGAGGACGGCCTCATCACGGAGCGGGACACGCTCGTGGTCGACGAGATCCACCAGACCTCCGCGGAGCTCGAGCTGTGCCTCGCGCTGGGCAAGCGGGCGCGCTGCCGGTTCATCTGGCTGTCGGCGACGGTGGACCCGACCTTCTATGCCCGCTACCTGGACTCGGTCGAAGTGCTGGAAACACGGGCGTTCGACCCCGCCAAGGCCGCGGACGTGCGGGTTCTGCAGCGCCAGCCGCTCGAGTTCCTGGACGACCGCTTCATCAAGCGGGTCATGCGGGAACGTCGGGGCGTGGCCGTGTTCGTGCCGACGCGCGCGGAGGTCGAGCAGATCGCGCGAGAGCTGGGCGATCGCTGGCAGGCCCTGCCGACCGCCTTCTACCACGGCGGCGAGCCGATCCGGGTGATCCGGCCGTTTCTCGACGGGGACGTGCGCCGCCCGTTCCTGCTCGCCATGACGGCCGCCGGGCAGTCGGCGCTGAACATCCGCGGGCTCGACACCGTCGTCATCTACGACGCTCGCTACACGAACGTGGTCGAGCGTGGCCGCAACGTGCTCACCCGGCTCTACCTCGGGGCCAACGAGATCCTGCAGATGGCGGGCCGTGTGCACGGCCGCGTGGAGAGCGGCGAGGTGTACATCCTGAGCGACCGTGAAGTGGTGTTCGAGCGGCTCGAGCCCACGCCGCCCGAGTTCCAGCTCGCGGGCGATGCGGAGCGGGTCGCGATCACCTGCGCGGCGATCGGCATCGACGCCCGCGACCTCGACCTGCCCGTGCCCCTCGACCGGAAGGCGTACCGCGAAGCAGTGCAGCTCTTGACCGAGCGCGGCCTGATCGAGCACGGGCGCCTCACGCGTTACGGGCGCGAGGTCGAGGCGATGCCGGTCGAGCGCCCCTGGGGAGAGCTGCTGTATCATGCGGACGCGGAGCTCATCCCGATCGTCGCGGTGTGCGCGAATATCGAATCGCTGCACCGGATGACCCGCGAAGAGCGTGCCTTGCAGGGGCTGATCGTTTCCGGGAGCGATCACCTCACGGCGTACAACGTCTACGCGGAAGCGATCAACAAGCACGGCTACCCCGGCGAAGTGTACGGGTTGCCGCGCCACCTGTTCCACGAGAGCATCGATCGCTGGGCGGAGGCACGGGGCGTCCTGGTGAAAGCGATCGAGGACGTGGCGCTGGGCACGGCGTCGGTCTTCCGCCAGCTCGAGCTGCCGCTGCCCGACAAGCTCGCGTACGCAGGCGACAAGACCCTGAGGACGTTCGCCGACCTCGTGGCCAAGATCATGCCCTTCGATCTGGTGGTCGACGAGGAGACGGCCGACGGTCGCGAGGCCCGCGTGAGTCGCGGCTCGGTGTGCGGCAGCTGGGGCGCGGTCGCCGGGTCGCTGCGATATTTCGCCGACCGGTTCGGCGTGCCCCGGGCGAGCATCGAAGGCACGCAGCTTCACGAGCGTGCGCTGCGGCGCTACGCGCGGCGGGGCGCCCCCACGGTCGTGTTCGAGCGACACCGCCGCCGCGAGGGGCTGATGGTCGTGCGCACCGTGGAGTACTTCGGGTTCGTGCTCGAGCGAGACGTCGAGCCGCTCCCGAACCCGTTTCCGCCTGACCTCGCCGCTGCAGCCCGCTCGGCATTGGTCGAGGCGCTGCTCGCGGGCGAGACGCCGCACCCCGACCAGGGACGCGTGCGCCGGGCGTTGGAGCGGTTCGGCTTCTACTGGCGGCGATCGGGCGGCCGGATCCCCGAGGCGGCTACGGAGCGGCTCGCCGCGCGGCTTGCGACGCAGCTCGAGCGGGTCGGCTCCTGGGACGACTTCATCAACACGCGGCTGGCGCTCGACGTCGAGCAGACCATCCCTGCCGACGTGCGGGAGCGGCTCGACGCCCTCCCATCGTCGGCGCACCTGTACGGTGACCGCGTCCCGGTGGACTACGAAGTGGAGGGAGGGGTGGGGGTGGTGCGCCTGCGCCTCAAGGAGGGCCAGGCGCGGCGACTCCAGCCCCGGGACCTCCCCCCCTTCGACCGGCCGGTGCGCTTCACGGTGCTTCGGGGTAAGCGAGAAGCGGTGCGCTCCGATAACGTGGACGACCTGCGCCGCCAGCTGAGCGGGCTGTCTCGCGAGGAGCGCACCCGACTCGTCCACGGCGGGCGCCGGCACCGGCGCCATTAGCCGGGCGCCCTGAAACTCTGACCCGGGATTCGAGTATGCAATCGCATATGGCACATGAGGCCTTCCACCCCCCCGCCCCCCCAGCCCCGCCTGCCTTCGCCTCCCTTGGCCAGGCGGTCTTGGAATCCTTCGGCGAGGCGATCGTCGTCTTCGACAGCTCCGGCCGGATGATCTACGCCAACGAGCGCGCCCGGCGTGTGATCGACGGGCTCGGCGATCCGGCGTTCCTGCGCGGCGCCGCCCTGCGGGAGCGGCTCCTCGCGCTCGGCGGGCGAGCGCGCTCCCTGAAGCACGGCGCGGCCGAGCTCGGCGAGGCGATCTTCCTGGCCGACCGCGATCGCTCGAAGACGCTGGCGGAGCGCGAGCGGCAGGCGATCATCGAGACCCTGGAGGCGACGCAGGGCAAGCTGGCCGAAACCGCGCGGCGGCTCGGGATCAGTCGCACCACGCTGTGGCGGCGGCTGCGTGCCTACGGCCTGCGCCCGGGCGAGGGCCAGTCGACGCGCGCGTAACGCTGGCGTCGCAGTTTCGCGCCGTCTAGCTTCCCGCTCTGGCCATCGGTCGGGAAGCCATGCCCCCCAAGCCCCCGAAGCCCTACGTCATCGAGGAGTACGTCCGCTGGTCCGACGTGGACTTCGCGGGCATCATCTTCTACGGGTCGTACGTCCGCTTCTTCGAGATTGCGGAGACCGAGCTGTTCCGGGCGTGCGGACTGGCCTACGCACAGGTGTTCGACCGCTACGACATGTTTCTCCCACGCAAGGCGGTCCACTCCGAGTTCTACGAGCCCGCGCGGCTCGATGACCGGCTGCGCGTCGCCGCGTACGTGGGGCGCGTGGGCAGAACGTCGTTGACGTTGAACTTCGACGTCTTCCGAGGCACGAGCCGGTCGCTTGCTGCGGCGGGATGGATGGTCCTGGTGAGCGTGGATCGCACGAATCTGAAGCCGCGGCCGCTCCCCCTCGGCCTGGTCGACGCGCTCGCGCCGCACACTCTCACCCCCGAGGGAGCGCGCGCCCTCCTGGGTGTCCCGTCCCTCTGAACACCCGGCTTCTCGTGGTGCTCGCGCTTGGCGCGGCGGATGCCGCCTGCGGGAGTTCCGCCCCGCCGCCGGCCCGCCTACGCGCCCTGGTAACGCGGCCCCCCAAGGACACCGTGAGCTTCGAAGCGCCCGCCGTGGCGAGCCCCTGCGGCCGCCCCGGGCTGGGCCTGCTGCTCCAGGGGAGCGCCGGCGGCAATGGGGTGCTCATCTGGCTCCGCCCCGGTGACTCGCTCGCCTCGGGCGAGTTCCTCCTGCTCCCTCGGGCCGACAGCACCACCTCGCGCGGCGCGACCGTCGCGGTGCGCTTCATGGTGGGCGAGGCGGCGCACGGCTTTACGCTCGACAGCGGCGCCGTTGCAGTGACGCTGGCGGAGGCCTCCCTCTCCGCCAACGTGCGCGGCTCGGGGCTCGACCATATCGCGGGCGGACGCGCGGGCCTCGAAGCCTCCTTCGATTCGGTGCCGCTCGAGACGGACACCGTGGCGTGCCAGGTACGACTGTGAACGCGCGGGCCGGCGGGCACGCCGGGCGCTGGGCCCCGTTAGATTGACTGCGTGGAGCAGACATACTTCCGGAGAGGCTTCGGCCTGAAGGGCCAGATCGAGGGCGCCCTGGCGACGGATTACCACAGCCATGTGGTGGACCGGATCCGCCTGCAGGGCTACGTCCTCTCGGTCGGCGAGCTCACCTTCAAGCTCGCCCGGGAGTTCGGGTTCTGCTACGGCGTGGACCGCGCCGTCGAGTACGCCTACGAAGCCCGGACCAAGTTTCCCGAGAGGCGCATCTACCTCGTCGGCGAGATCATCCACAACCCGCACGTCAACACGAAGCTCCGGGCGATGGGCGTCGAGTTCCTGCACCGCCCCGACGCGGGCGACTTCGACTTTGGCGCCCTCACGCCCGCCGACGTCGTGATCCTCCCCGCCTTCGGCGTCACCGTGCAGGACCTCGAGCGGCTGCGGCGGATCGGGTGCGTGCTGGTGGACACGACCTGCGGCTCGGTGCTCAACGTGTGGAAGCGGGTCGAGGCGTATGCCAAGGATGGTTTCACGGCCATCGTGCACGGCAAGTACTTGCACGAGGAGACGAAGGCGACGTCGAGTCAGGTGACGAAGTACGGCGGTGGACGCTACCTCGTGGTGCGCGACATGGCCGAGGCGCGCGAGGTGTGCGACTACATCGAGGGAGCGGGGAGCAGAGAGCGGTTCCTCGAGCGGTTCGCCGGAAAGATGTCTCCCGGCTTCGACCCGGATCGCGATCTCGAGCGGGTGGGGGTCGCGAATCAGACCACGATGTTGTCGGGTGAATCGCTCGCCATCGCCGCCGAGCTTCGCAGGACCATGGCGAAGCGCCACGGCGAGGCCGCGCTGACCGAACACTTCCGCACCTTCGACACGATCTGCTCGGCGACACAGGACCGGCAGGACGCGGTGCTCAAGCTCATCGCCGAGCCGCTCGACCTGATGGTCGTGATCGGGGGCTACAACTCGAGCAACACCTCCCACCTCGCCGCCATCTGCCAAGCGAAGGTGCCCACCTACCACATCGAGGACGCCGCCTGCATCGACCCGGACAGCGGCAGCGTGCGCTTCAAGCCGGTGGGCGCCAGCGGCGAAGAGCGCCGCGAGCGCTGGCTCCCCGCCGGTCGAGAACGAGCGTACCGCGACGATCCGATTGCTGCTTTCCAGCTCGCTGATGCTGTTCCTCGAGCTCGCGCTGATCCGCTGGCTCGGCGCCAAC
>DASUAL010000038.1:0-58834 GCA_035763805.1 Gemmatimonadales bacterium | reverse complement strand
AACTTGCCGCGGCCCCAGCCAACCTGAATAGCGGATTGTGGATTGCGGATTGCGGATTCGACGTCCGTGCTTCCAATCCGCAATCCACAATCCGCAATCCGCAATAGGATCTCCGCGACGATCTTCTCGGGCGCCCCGTATAGTCCTTCCAAGCCGTCAGTGCCCACGTACGCCCGCCCCAGCTCCGCCGGCTCGATCACCGGGCTCACTTGTGTGAGCGCCGAGAGCAGGCGCGCGAACTGCTCGTCGTAGAAGACCGGATCGGGCTCGCACAGACGCAGCGCGGGACAGAGGCCGATCGCCTGGCTGACGGTCATCCCGGCCTTCACCCCCGCATTCCGGGCGAGCGGCGAGACCTGCCAGAGCCGGCGAGTGCCGTCCGGCGCGAGCAGCGCGCCCGGCTGCGCGACGAGCTCTTGTCGCCGCGCCGCCTCACAGCGCAGGGCGAAGAGGGGAATCCAGCAGCAGGCGGCGGAAACACTCGCCAGGGGAGTCCGGGCCATTGACAAAGTGGCGATGGGGACCCGAATATATCCCGAAGATCGCAGGGGCCGCAAGACTGGTTACGAGAGATATAACCTATTGGTATATTTCGACTTCTAATGGCAAGACACAATCAGCCTAGTTTTTTCGACGACGTCGCCGCACTGCCGCCTCCCCCGCAAGAACTCGTGGAGCTTGGCCAGCGGATCCCCCCGACCATCAGGTTCGGCACCTCGACCTGGACCTACGACGGCTGGGCTGGAGACGTGTACCACCGGGCCTATCGGGGGGCGCAGCCGGCACGCCGGCTCGAGGAGTACGTCCGCTATCCGTTGTTCCAGACGGTCGGGATCGACAGCGCGTTTTACGAGCCGCTGGAACCGGAGGTGCTCGCCGCGTATGCGCGGGCGCTCCCGCCCGGCTTCCCCTGCGTGAGCAAGGTGTGGGACCGGATCACTGCCAAGCGGTTCAACCAGGACCTGCGCTGGGGGAACCTCGCGGGTCAGCTGAACCCCGACTTCCTGAACGCGGGACTATTCAAGGACGCGGTGCTGGGGACGTACGAGCGGGCGTTCCGCGACCACGCGGGTTGTTTCGTATTCGAGTTCCAGGCGATGCGCGGGAAGGATCTTCCGGATCCCAGGCGGTGGGCGGACGAGCTCGACCGTTTCCTCCGGCAGCTGCCGCGCGACTTTCGCTACGCGGTCGAGCTGCGGAACGCCGAGCTCATGAGTGATGTGCACGGCGAGGTCCTGGCCCGCCACGGCGTGGCGCACGTCTTCAACTCGTGGACCGAGATGCCGCCGATCGGGGAGCAGCTCGAGCTGCCGTGGACATTCCCGGCGGGCTTCACCGTGGCCCGGGCGCTGCTGCGGCCGGGGCGGAAGTACGCCGATGCCGTGAAGCTGTTCGAGCCGTACGACCGGATCCGCGACCCGCAGCCCGAGCAGCGGCTGGACCTGCTGCGGCTCATCGCCGAGGCGCTCGGGCGGCGGATCGAGGCGCTGATCCTGGTCAACAATCGGCTCGAAGGCAACGCGCCGGCGACGATTCGCGCGCTGGCCGCGGCGTTGACGGGTGGGGAGGGGTGAGGCACCGTTGAGGGTGCGCTCGTCAAGACGCGCCATGAGTGGTATATGTTGAATGACGGCCGTACGGTCGCCCGGTCTTCCCTCGAGGTACCCATGAGAATTGGCCTCCTGCTGCGCTGCACGACGCTCGCGGTTCTGCCCGTCAGCGCCGTCGCCCAGCGCCCCGTCAGCGTGCCCGTCGAGTATCACAAGCTTCCGAACGGCCTCAAGGTGGTGCTGTCGCCCGACCGCACGGCGCCCATCGTCATCGTGGCCGTCTACTACAACGTCGGTTTCCGGCTCGAGCCCCGGGGCCGCACCGGGTTCGCACATCTGTTCGAGCACCTCATGTTTCAGGGGTCCGGGAACCTGGGCAAGATGGAGTTCGTACAGCTCGTGCAGAGAAACGGTGGCGTGTTGAACGGCTCGACCCGCTTCGACTTCACGAACTACTTCCAGATCGTCCCGGCCCACAAGCTCGAGACCATTCTCTGGGCCGAGGCGGACCGGATGCGGGGGCTCGCGATCACCGAGGAGAACCTGACCAATCAACAGGCGGTCGTGAAGAACGAAGTGAAGGTCAACGTCCTGAACCAGCCCTACGGCGGCTTCCCCTGGCTCGACCTGCCGCAGCGCGCGTTCGAGAACTGGTTCAATGCCCACAACTTCTACGGCGACTTCGGCGACCTGGACGCCGCGACGCTGGAGGACGCGCGCGGGTTCTTCCGCACGTATTACGCGCCCAACAACGCGGCGGTCGTGGTAGTGGGAGACTTCGAGCCGCGGCAGGCATTGGCGCTGGTGCGGCGCTACTTTGCCGGCATCCCGTCCGCTCCGCGGCCGCCGGCGCTCGACGTGGCCGAGCCGCGCCAAGCGCGCGAGAAGCGCGCCACCCGCGTGGACTCGCTGGCGCCGCGCCCGGCGCTCGCCCTGGGCTACCAGATGCCGCAGCGCAGGACGCCCGAACACTTTGCCATGGGGCTGATCGACCAGATCCTGCTCCAGGGCAACGACAGCTGGCTGTACGACGAGTTGGTGCGGCGGGCAGGCGTCACGGGCACCGTGGAAGGGGGGATCAACCTGCTCGGCAACATGTTCAACTACAACGGGCCGATGCTATGGACCGTGTCGCTGGTCCACGACACGACGCACACCGCCGACTCAATCCTGGCGCTCACCGACCGGACCGTCGCGCGGCTGCGGGACGAGGCGGTGGACTCCGCCACGCTGGTGCGCGCCCGCGTCAAGCTGCGCTCGAGCCTGTACGACCTGCAGGAGGATTTCTTCGGGTTCGGCCGGGCCGACCTGCTCGCGGCCTTCGCCTTGTTCGACGACGCGCCGGCGCGCATCAACCGCCTGGAGGCCGAGTTCGACCGGGTGACGCCCGCGCTCATCCAGCGGACGGCGCGGGAGTACCTGCGGCCAAGCAACCGGACCATCCTCACCGTCACGCCGGCCGCGCAGCCGGCGGGGACCGCGCCATGAGGGCCGGCCGCCGCGCCGCGACGGCGCCCGTCTTGGCCCTTGTCTGGGGCCTCGTCGGCGGCCCGGCCACCGCACAGCGACAGACGCCCCCCCAAGGCGGCCCGCCGCGCGACTTCAAGCTCCCTGCCGCCCGGACCTTTCAGCTCGACGACGGGCTCGGGGTGACGCTGGTGTCTCACGGAACGGTGCCCAAGGCGCGCGTGTCGCTCGTGGTGCGGGTGGGCAACCTCAACGAGGGGCCCGCCGAGACGTGGCTCGCCGACCTGACGGGCGACCTGATGCGCGAGGGCACGACCGCTCGCAGCGGCGAGCAGCTCGCCGCCGCGGCTGCGGGCATGGGCGGCGCCATCACCGTGAGCGTGGGGCCGGATCAGACCACGATCGGCGGCGAAGTGCTGGAGGAGTTCACACCCGACTTCGTGCGCCTGGTAGCGGACGTCGCGCGGAACCCGCGCTTCCCCGAGTCCGAGCTGGGTCGCCTGAAGGCGGATCGCGCGCGGGACCTGAGCGTGGCCCAGCGCGAGCCGGGCTCCATCACGCTCGAGCGGTTCCGTCGGGTGATGTATCCCGACCATCCCTACGGGAGGGTGTTTCCCACGGTCGAGCAGGTGAATGGCTATACGCTCGAGCAGGTGCGGCGCTTCCACGCCGCCAACTTCGGCGCGGCGCGCTCGCATCTCTACGTATTGGGGCGGTTCGACGCCGCGCGGGTCGAGGGGGCCGCGCGCGCCGCGCTGGGCGATTGGGCGCGGGGGCCCGAGCCGCTGGTCAACGTGCCCACGCCCCGGAGCGGGCGGGATGTGCAGCTGATCGACCGCCCCGGCGCCCCTCAGTCCACGATCTACCTCGGGCTGCCGGTCGTGGACCCGTCCCACCCTGACTGGGTCGCGCTCCAGGTCACCAATACGTTGCTGGGCGGCTTCTTCGGCTCGCGCATCACCAGGAACATCCGCGAGCAAAAGGGCTACACCTATGCGCCGCGCAGCCAGGTCTCGGCCCGGTATCGGGACGCCTACTGGGTGGAGATCGCCGACGTAACGACCAGCGTCACGGGACCGGCTCTGCAGGAGATCTTCAAGGAGATCGCGACGCTCAGGGCCGAAGCTCCGCCAGCGGACGAGCTGCGCGGCATCCAGAACTACCTCGCGGGCACGTTCGTGCTGCAGAACTCGTCGCGCTCCGGGATCGCGGGCCAGCTGACGTACGTCCGCCTGCACGGTCTGGGTGACGACTATCTCTCCAACTACGTGCGCCGCGTGCACGGCGTGACGGCCGCCGACGTGCAGCGCATCGCCCGCCAATACCTCGTGCCCGAGCGCATGCTGATCGTGGTCACGGGCGATCTGAAGCAGATCGAGGAGCAGGTGGCGCCGTTCCGATCGGTGGTACCGAGCTCGCCCGACTGATCGCGCGCATGGGTTCGGGGGATCACTCACAGCCCCAGATCTCCCTGTCGCGCCGGCAGGCGTCGCCCGTAGCGGTCCGCCATGCCGTCGTTCGCCGGAAACCCGAACTTTCGTTGCAGGCGTCTGATGCGCCGCGTGAGCGCCGCGGCGTACTCCCGCGGCGCGCTGCTCGTCCGGGCATAGGCCCGTCGATAGCGCTCGGCGAGCGTTGGGAAATGCCGCTCGAGGATCGGCAGAAAACGGTCGCGTACCGCGGGGTAGAGACGCAGTGGTCCCGCGTGCACGAACCTGGCGCCGGCCTCCCGCGCCGCCTGGAAGAGCGCTTCCAGGCGGGGCACGTCGTCCGTGATCCCCGGCAGGACGGGCGCCACGATGAGCCCCGCGTTCACTCCGGCATCGGCGAGCCGTCGTAGGGCCCGCAACCGCACGGCCGGCATCGGCGAGCGGGCCTCGACCTTGCGCACCAGTGGAGCATCGACCGTGATGAGCGAGACGTAGACTTCCAGATCGTTGCGTGCCTGGATGTGCCGGAGCACGTCGGCGTCGCGCGCGACCAGCGGACTCTTCGTGATGATGCCGAGATTGAGCCCCTCGCAGCGCGCCAGCCGCTCGAGGATCCGCCGAGTGAGCCGGAACCGCCGCTCGGCCGGCTGATACGGGTCCGTCGCGGTCCCGATGACGAGAGGGGCGGTCGGGCAGCCGGGCGTTCCGGCGGACCGAAAGTAGCGCCGCAGGTCGGCCTCGAGCACTGCGACGGCGCCCTCCTTCACAAAGATGCGGCGCTCGAACGCCTCCCAGCCGCGCGGCCCGCGGGATTCCCCCAACTCTCGGTCGGAGAGCTTTCCTGCGTCGTGCGCGCGCTCGACGACGTAGCGATGCGCGTAGCGCGCGTAGCAATAGGTGCACCCGAACTCGCAGCCCACGTACGGGTTGAGCGACCAGAAGTCCACGCCGGTCTGCTGCGGAGAATTGAGCAACGACTGCGAAGCGAGAGACATGAACTGTGTGCCGCGCAGGCGCTGGTCGAGCACCGGAAGGGCGGTTAGGCGGGTAGCCAGGTAGGCGGCTAGTGGAAGCCCGAGCTGATCAATCGGCCGCGTGTGTGTGTCGTTCATCCGGACCTCTACCCGTTTACCCGCCTACCGCCTCGCCGTCTAGCCACACCGTGCCCAACCGCACTGCACGCACACGAGACACCCCGCTTGGCGGATCAGCCCCGCGCCGCAGTCCGGGCACGCGGAGGTGTGTGCCGGGGAGACCGGGAGGGGGGAACGGTCAGGCGGCTCGAGCGGCGCCTGCATCGCGGTGGCCTCGGTGTTCGGGCATACCGAATATATCCCGAAGCTCCCTGTCGGCAAGAGCGTGAATCTGTTAGCGTAAGCCGATGGTTGGCAATCGGATAGCATTCCAGGGCGAGGCGGGTGCGTACAGTGAGGAAGCGCTCTTCCTGCTGCACCCTGACGCCGTGTCGCTGCCGTATCGCGAGTTCCGCGACGTGGCGAGCGCGGTGATCACGGGGCACGCCGACCTGGGCCTGTTGCCGATCGAGAATTCCCTGGTCGGCTCCATCGCGACGAACTTCGATCTGATCGCCGAGTCTGGCCTCGCGATCGTCGGCGAGGTCGTGAGTGCGGTGCACCACTGCCTGCTGGGTGTGCCGGGTGGGAGTCCCTCCTCGCTGCGACGCGTGCTGTCCCATCCGGTGGCGCTCGCGCAGTGTGAACGGTTCCTGGGTGGGCTGTCGGGGGTCGAGGTCGTGGCGTTTTACGACACGGCGGGGGCGGCGGCGGAGGTGGCCCGGCGTGCCGATCCGACACTCGGGGCCGTCGCGGGCGCGCTCGCGGCACAGCGCTACGGGCTCGGAATTCTTGCCGAGCGGATCGAGGATGAGCCGCACAACCAGACCCGCTTCCTCGTGGTGGCGCGTGAGCCCGCACCACCGCCGCCGGGCGTCCCCGCCAAGGCCACGCTGCGGCTCAAGCTGCCACACCAGCCGGGGACGCTCGCCCGCGCCCTCGCGCCGTTCGCGGACGCGGGCCTCAACCTAACCAAGCTGGAGAGCCGTCCCGACCGGACCACCCCGTGGGAGTACCTCTTCTATCTCGACGTTGAGGGACGCTCGTCCGACGCGGCGATGCGCGCCGCGCTCGAGGCGCTCAAGTCACAGGGCGCGGTGATCACGCTGCTCGGGGACTACCCGCGGTTCGAACGGCCTGCCTGACCCCGGCTAGAGCTTCTGCACCCGGAAGTTCAGCGTGCCTCGCGTGTTCGAGAGCTGCACGCTGATGGTCCAGGCCCCCGCGACCCCGGCGGAAGTGGTCGGGTTGCCGCTCGCCACCAGCGCGCCCGTGTAGACTTGCGTCCCGTTCGCGTCCTTGATGGTGAGGGTGGCGCTACCGCCCGTCACCGTGCTCGAGTGGTTGACCGTGGCCTGCGTTCCCGTGTTCTGCCAGGCGTACTGTGCGGTCGTCGTGACGCCCGTGAGCCCGGTGGCTTGGAACTGGAAGTTGTCCGGCGCGTTGTTGATCTCGGGCTGGAACGGGGCGAGCGGATCGCTGCCGCAAGCGAGCAGCAGGACGGCGGCCGCCGCAATGGGCGACACGGTTGTCAGTCGACGAATGGCGTTCATGAGCGACTCCTGAGTCAGCGTAGCGGCGGCCTGAGAACCGGCCGCCGCAACGGAGTCTAGCGCCTGCCGCTGCGTGGAGTCTGAACGCGCGTTGAGTTTGGGCTGAGAAGTTCTTGCGGGATCGCTAGGCCGCGGCGTCCGAGCGCCGCACCATGGCCCGCCACGCGAAGTACACCGGCACGCCGAGCAGGACGCACAACAGCCCCAGCGTGCTGTATGTCGTCTTCACCGCCAGCAGCGCGAGGGCGATGAGCCCGGTCGAGACGACGTACACCGCCGGGAACCACGGGTAGCCGAATACTTTCACGGGCCGCTCTGCTTCGGGACGCCTGGCCCGCAACGCGAACAACCCGACCGCCGTGAGCATGTAGAACACCAGGGCCGCGAAGACGACGAACTCGAGGAGCTGGCTGTAGGTGCCGGAGAGGCACAGGACGCTGGTCCACACCGCCTGGACGATCAGCGCGATCGCCGGCGTCTTGTACTGCGGGTGCAGCACGCCGGCCGACTTGAAGAACAGTTCGTCCCGGGACATCGCGTAGTAGACGCGCGCGCCCGAGAGAATCAGCCCGTTGTTGCAGCCGAAGGTCGAGATCATGATGGCGATGGCCATCACGTACAGCCCGGCGTCGCCGAGCATCGCCTGGAGCGCCGCAGTGCCGACGCGGTCCTGGTGCGCCTGGGCGATTGCGTCGGCCGGGAGCACGTTCAGATAGGCGACGTTCGCGAGCAGGTACAACGCGGTAACCGTGAGCACTCCGACCGCCATGGCGAACGGCAGATCCTTCTTCGGGTCCTTCAGCTCGCTGCCCGCGAACCCGACGTTGTTCCAGGCGTCCATCGAGAACAACGAGCCGACCATTGCCGCGGCGACCACCGGCACGAGGGCCAGCGTGAGCCCGCCCGCGGGCCAGAACAGCTCGCCGAAATTGGCGGCGATGGCCGCGGGGTTGCGCCCGATGGTGACGCCGAGAACGATCAGCGCCCCGAGCGCCGCGGTCTTGATCGTGGTGAGCGTCGTCTGGATGATCGCGGCGGTGCGGACGCCGCGCACGTTGATCCACGTCAGCACGGCGATCGAGATGATGGCGAGGATGCGCTGCGGCGACAGCCCGACCGCGATCGGCCCGATGGGCTGCGGGAAGTTGATCGTGCCGCCGAGGAACACGTCGGGCGTGAGCGCCGGGAACAGCACTGCGGTGAACCGGGCGAACGCGACCGCGACCGCCGCGATGGTCCCGGTCTGGATCACCACGAACAGCGTCCAACCGTACAGGTAGCCGAACAAGGGGGAGATCCCCTCGCGCAGGTACACGTACTGGCCGCCCGCACGGGGGAACATCGCCGCCAGCTCCCCGTAGCTCAGTGCCCCCATCAGGGTGACGGCGCCCGAAAGGGCCCAGACGAGGAGCAGCAGCCCCGGGGCGCGCACGTCCCGGATGATCTGCGCCGAGACGATGAAGATCCCGGAGCCGATCATGGACCCCACGACGAGCGCCGTGGCGTCCAGCCGCGAGATCGCCCTCACGAAATCGGTCTGGGGTTGTTGCGTCGTCGCCATACCGGCGGTCCTCGCCCTGGGTCGGAGTTCGGCTCGTAACCTAGTGGCTCCCGCCGGGAGTCGCTATGTTCCCGGCCACGTTTCCTCCTGCCGGAGACCGCCGTGCGCCTGCTGCCGCGTGAAGAGGAGTTCTTCGACCTGTTTGTCGAAGTCGCCAACCGCAACAAAGAAGCCGCGCAGCGTCTGCGCGATCTGTTCGAGGCGCCCCCCGAGCGCCGCACCCCACACATCGAAGCGATCAAGCGCCTCGAGCACGAGGCCGACCAGGTGACGCACGAAGTGGTGAACCGGCTGGACCGCACGTTCGTCACGCCGCTCGACCGCGAGGACATCCACCAGCTCGCCTCCGACCTGGACGACGTGATGGACGCGATCGACGGGACCGCGCGGCGCTCGCAGATCTTCCACCTCGGGCTGGCGCCGCAGGGTGTGAAGCAGCTCGCCGAAGTGATACAGCGGATGGTCGGGGTGCTGGCCGAGGGGGTCGCCCGGCTCAAGAAGGGCGACGACGTCATGCGCTACTGCATCGAGGCGAAGAAGCTGGAGGAGGAGGGCGACGCGATCTACCACGAGTCGTTGGGCCAGCTGTTCGAGAAGGAGCGTGACGCCCTCGAAGTGATCAAATGGAAGGAGATCTACGACAACCTCGAGCTGACCCTCGACCAGTCCGAGGACGTCGCCAACGTGCTCGAGTCGATCACGCTCAAGCACGCCTGATGGCGGACTCGGTCTGGTTCATCCTGGCGATCGTCCTGGTCGCGCTCGCCTTCGATTTCGTCAACGGATTCCACGATGCGGCGAACTCGATCGCCACCGTCGTCTCGACGCGCGTCCTGTCGCCCAGCTTCGCGGTGGTGTGGGCGGCGTTCTTCAACTTCGTTGCCGCGTTCGTGTTCACCACGGCCGTCGCCAAAACCATCGCCACGGGGATCGTCGATCCCGGCGTCGTGGACTCGACCGTGATGCTCGCCGCGCTGATCGGCGCCATCGCGTGGGACCTCATCACCTGGTACGGAGGCATTCCCTCGTCGTCCTCCCACGCGCTGATGGGCGGGCTGGCGGGCGCGGCGATCGCCAAGGCCGGGGTCGCGGCCCTCGTGCTCCCGGGGAAATGGGTGGCGACGATCGCGTTCATCTTTCTGGCGCCGCTCCTGGGGCTGGTGTTCGCATTCGCGCTCACCGTGGTGCTTTCGTGGGTGCTGCGGCGCGCTATGCCCCGGCGCGTGGACAAGGCCTTCCGGGTGGCGCAGCTCGGCTCGGCCGCGGCGTTCTCCCTGGGCCACGGGGGCAACGACGCCCAGAAGACCATGGGAATCATCGTCGGTCTGCTGGTCGCCGAGCAGGACAAGTTCGTGAGCTTCCCGATCCAGACGTTCCATCTCACGACGCACGACGTCCCGCTCTGGGTGATACTCGCCGCCCACACGGCGATCGCCCTCGGCACCGCGGCGGGGGGGTGGCGCATCGTCAAGACGATGGGGCAGCGGCTGACGAAGCTGAAGCCGTTCGGGGGCTTCTGCGCCGAGACGAGCGGCGCGGCGCTGCTCTTCATCTGCACGTATTCAGGCATTCCGGCCAGCACCACGCACACGATCACAGGCGCGATCTCGGGCGTGGGCGCCGCGCACCGCATCTCGGCGGTGCGCTGGGGCCTGGCGGGGCGCATCGTGTGGGCGTGGATCCTCACGATCCCGGCATCCGCGGGTATCGCGGGGCTGAGCTACCTGGTGGTGCGAGCGCTTCTGGGCTGAGCGGGTCTTAGGTACCGCTTCCTGCTCCCTGCTCCCGGTCCTTCAACTTCGACAAGTCGATCATCGGTACGCCCGCCGCGTAATGCGTGGTCGGCGCGTGGGTCAAGTCCACGAGCTTGTCGATGCTGTCCCGGATGCGACGGGTCATCTTGAGAATGCTCTGGAGCGACTCCTGGTCCTCCGGGTGGGTGATCCGCGCGTCCTGCATGAGGAGTTGTCCCTCTGCGAGGATTGTCGCAAGCGCGTTGTTCACTTCGTGCCGCATCGCGACGGCCACCTGGGCGACGACCGCCACGCGCTCGCCCTGGATCGCCCGGTCATAGAACAGGTGCAGCTGCTCCGACAGCCATCCCACCGAAATGGCGATCGCGCCGTATGCGATGTAGATCGGCACTGTGATCCGCCAGTCCTCGGGCTCGAGGCTCAGCGCGACGAGGTACTGGATGGCGATGAACAACACCGTGCCCATCGCGAGCCCCGCGGTCGCGCCCCGCATCCCGTACGTGAGGGAGAGCAGGTAGGCCGGCACCAGTGTCAGGAGCCAGACGAGGTCCCGGTACGGCACTTCGGCGGCGGGCACGAATTGCAGCACCACGCTCGGAGCGAGGTAGGCGACGGCGCAGTACACCCACCAGCGCTTGGGGAGCGGAGGACGGTGGGCGAGCGGCGCAAACCCGAGAAAATCGACCAGCCGATAGCGCATCACAGTCCGAGCACCTCCACGACGGCCTGCGCGATCGCGGCGTCCTGCACCCCCACCCCGGTCAGATCGGCCACGGTAATCTCGCTCGCGCTCTCCCGTCCTGCGAGCCGTCCGGCGGCGAGGTCGGCGAGCTCGCCGTAAACCCGGTCGCGCGTGACCACGCCGGCTGCGATTGCGTGATGCAGGTTGCCGTAACGCTCGGTCTGTGAGAGGCGATCGGCTATCACCTTGTCGGCCTTCAGCAAGACCTCCGGCTCGAGCTCCACTTTTTCCGGGCTTCCCGTGCCGACGGACGTGATGTGCGTGCCCGGCGCCACCCAGGCGGCTTGGATGAGCGGCGTCGTGCTCGCCGTGGCGGTGACGGTCACCCGGTGGTCCCGCACCGCGTGCTCGAGCGCGGGCGCGACACGAGTCTGCACGACCGGTGCGAGCTCCTGCGCGAGCGCCTGCGCCCGCGCCGGCGTGCGGTTCCACAGCGTCAGCCGCTCCAGCGGCATCTCGGCGATCATGGCGCGGGCCGTGAGCCGGGCGAGCGCGCCCGCGCCCACCAGCAGCGCCTGCGTCGCGTCTTCGGGTGCCAGGTACCTGAGCGTCAGCGCCACCGCCGCCGCGGTGCGGAAGTCCGTCAGGTACCCGTGCTCCTCCAGCAGGATGTCGGGCCTGCCGGTCTCGGCGTCGAGCAGCAGGAACATCCCGTCTCCCGACGGAAGCCCCCGCGCCTGGTTCCGGTAGAAGCCCGTCGCGAGCTTCACCACGATGTGGCGCGCGCCCCGGAGATGCGCGCCCTTCACGTGAACCTCCGCCTGCTGCTCCCGCAGCTCGAGCACTAACGGGTCGGGGAGCGTCGCCGCGCCCGTGCCCAGGGCGCGGAAACCCCGCTCCACCGCGCTGATCCCGACCGCGAACGGGACCTTGTCCCGGAACGCCTCGAGCGGGACGACCCGCACCTCAGTCGGTGAATACGCGCTTCAGGCCGCGCTCGGTCTCGGCCAGCGCCTCCTGAAAGTGCCGCAGCGCCTCGCCGTAGCCGAAGCGGATGTGGTTGGGCAGCCCGAAGTGCTCGCCCGGCACGAGCAGCACGCTGTGCTCGGCGCGGATCTTCTCGACGAGCTGGAGCGCGTTGATCCCGTGGCGGTACTTCACCAGACAGATGGCGCCCGCCTGCGGCGGGTGCCAGGTGAACGTGTCGCCGAAGCGTTTCAGCCACGCTTCGAGCACCGGGTAGTTGGACTTGAGAATGCGCCGCGTGCGCTCGAGCAGCTGGTCGCGTACCCGCGGCTCGAGCGCCACGGCGGCCAGGTGATCGGTCGCGCCCGACGGGCCGATCGTCGTGTAGTCGTGCCGCGCCCACGCCTCGGCCGTGAACGCCGGCGGCGCCACCATCCACCCGATGCGCAACCCCGGGAGCCCGTACGCCTTCGACAGCCCGTTGACGATGATGGCGCGCTCACAGCTTCCCCAAAAGGACGGCGTCGTCCTGCCGTCGAGCTCCGCGCCCTGGTACACCTCGTCCGCCAGCAGCCACGCCCCGACCTCCGCCGTGCGCTCGACGATCGCGTGACGCATCTCGTCCGAGAGGATGTGGCCGGTCGGATTGTGCGGGTTCGTGACGACGACAAGCTTCGTCCCGGGCCCGATCGCCGCGCGGATCTCCTCGCGCGTCGGCTCCCACTGCCGCTCCGCGTGCAGTGGAAGGCCGCGCACCTCCGCGCCGAAGTTCTGTGCCAGCCCCCACGTCTGGAGATAATTCGGCAGCATGACCGCCACCTTGTCGCCCGGCTCGAGCAGCCGCCAGCAGACGACGAAGTTCGCCTCGGAGCTTCCCGTGGTCACGAGGATCTGGTCGGGGGACGAGCCCGGATAGAGCGCGGCGATGCGCTCGCGGAGCAGATCGGTCCCGTTCGACTGGCTGTAGCCCAGCCGCACCTCGAGCAGCGGCAGCGGCGAGGCGCCGGCGAGGCCGAGGAGCTCCTGGATCGAGAGCGGATGCACACCCGATTCGGACAGGTTGTAACGCACCCGGTTCTCCCAGGTGCTCTGCCACCGCTCGAGGTCGAACTGGACGAAGCGCACGGGGGGCTTCATGCTCAGGGCCAGCTCTCGGTCCTGACCTGGGCCAGCACCGACTCGAGCGGGTTCAGCTCCAGCCGCTTGGGCTCCTCCGGCACGGTCACCTGCGCTTCCGTGAGGGGCCCGCGCACGTTCACGCGCACGATCGTGTGACCCTCGGCGAACTCGATCAAGAGCGGTACGAACATGGCGAAGTCGTCGGGCACGCCCTCCTGCCGGATCCGGAATCGGAGCTGATGCTTACCGTCGGCCTGCGGCTCGGTCTGCCAGGAGAACACGTAGGTGGGAACCGCCGTGCCGTACACCCACTGGCGGAAGAACCAGTCCATGGACCGGTTCAGGTGGCGCTCGACCACCTTCTGGAAGTCCTCCGTGGACGCATGGCCGCCACGATGGCTCTGGTAGAAGTCCTGCATCAGGCGCGTGAACGCGGCCTCGTCCATGGTGCGGGTGTCGAGCATCATGTTGCGCAGCATGTGGAGCACCCAGGCGCCCTTGCGGTACACGATCAGGTCGTAATCCTTGGGCCTGCGCTCGAACATGCGCGTCCCGAGGGCGATGGGCGCCGCCTCCTCGCGCTGACGTCGGATCTCGCTCCGCCACTCGCGAAGCTGCTTGAAGTACTTCTCGTTGTCCCGCAGGATCACCTGCATGTACCACAGGCCGGCGAACATCGCGAACCCCTCGGACAACCACGCGTCGCGATACCCCGCCGGCTCGACCCCGATGCCCCACCACTGGTGCGCCATTTCGTGCGCGCGGAAGCTCTCGTCGGCCCCGGTCTCCCCCGTCCCGACGTACGTCACCCACGACAGATGGATCAGCCCCGGAAACGCCTGACCGTGGAAATAGGGGATCTCGGTGGCGTAGTATCGCTTGAACAGCGGCGCGCCGAACACGGTCGTGAAGAACGACAGGCTGTTCGCCAGGTCGGCGCCCACGTGCTGCTGCGGGTTCCGCGCGTGCGGGAGGTAGGACGCAATGTAGTTGTGGGCGTCCTTGTTGATATGCACCGTCACCGGCGGAATCCGCGGGTCCTTGATCTCGAACTCCTCGAAGTCCCCGATGTTGAAAGAGGCCTGCTGCGCGGGCATTTCGGTGACCCAGCGCGTGGTCCGCACGTTGCCGGAGTCCCGGGACTCCACCAGCCGCCCGATGCTCGCGAAGCGAAATTGCCTGGGCGTGTGGAACGTCAGGTCCATGTCGAAAGGCTCCCAGAAACCGTGTCGTGGGTACCAGGTCTCGGTCGCCTTGATGTAGGCCCAGCGGTCGAACATCGGTGGCATGCGCCGCCGCGCCGGGTCCCACCACGGCGGCAGGAAATCTTCGAAGGCCGAGCCGTATCCGATGAGGTCTCCATGATAGACGACCCCGACCGCCCGCGTCTCTCCCTTTTTCACGGCCGGGTCGAACCGGACCCACAGCTCGGCGTTCCCGTCGCGACGGAAGAACGTGAGCGGTGCCCCTCCGTCGGCCACCACCGAGTCGACGTCGAGCTCGCTGAACAACAGGAACCGTGCCCACCGGGTGTCCGGGTGCCGACCGGCGACGCGGACGGTCGCGACTGCCGAAAACTTGTAATTGCCGTCGATCTTGGACTCGATCCGATACGCCTCGACGCGGAGCGGCTCCGGCCGCTCGCCCGCGGCGGCCGCGCCGCCGCGCCGGTCCTCGGCTCGCTGAAACTGACACACCGTCTCCACTCGTTGGCCGAGCTGCCGACCGCGGCGCAACAGGCTGATCTCCTCGACCTCGAGGGGATCGACGCTGAACAGCACGTCCTCGCCGCTCTGACGCTTGACGTAGGCAGCGAAGAACCCGTTCGCGTCGCCGTTCAGGAGCGCGCTCATGAGCGTCGGGTCGGCCCGCCGCTCGCGTCCGTCCACCAGGAAGTCCAACGCGTGGCTCACGTGGCCGGGAGTGCCCTCGGGTGAAGTGCCCGCCCCGAACGTGAGCGCTCGCTGCAGCTCGGGCAGCGTGGAGTCGGCGAAGATGAATACCACGGCCGCGATCGGCCCGTCCAGGGTGGAATCGCCCATGACGCGTCGCAGATGCGCCCGCTCCACCTCGAGCGGAGGCGTCAAGGACAATGTGCCCCCGCCGACGAATGCGGCGCCCACCGTGCGGCCGCCTACATCGGTCAGCAGCTGGAGCGTCCCTTCCGTCAGCCGGAACTCGGCCACGTCGCGCCGCAGCACGAGATTCCGCACGGTCGCCACGCCGTCGCCGCGTGGCGCCAGCTTGCGGAGCTCGTCGAACACGGCCTCGTACGATTCGGTGCCGGGGCGAACGCCCTGACCCAGTGCCGCGCCCGGGAGCGCGAGCCAAAACAGGAGAGAGACGAAGGCGCTTCGAGGACAACGCATGAGATACCATACTGTGTCGCCGCACCAAGGCAATGGGGGGAGTGTACATTGACCGCATGCGTCGCGCCGTCACTCGCCGCGAAGCCCTGGCTCTGATCGCGGGCGCGCTTGCGGGCGCCCAGCTGGGGGCACGCACCCGGGCGCCGGCCGCCCGGCGGGCGCCCAACGTCCTGTTCATCATGACCGACGACCAGCGCCAGGACGCGATGGGCGCGTACGGGAACGCGATCCTGCGGACGCCCCACATGGACCGGATCGCGGCCGGCGGCGTGCGGTTCACCGAGGCCTTCGTCACCAACTCGCTGTGCGCGCCCAGCCGGGCTTCGATCCTCACCGGGCTCTACTCCCACGCGCACGGCGTGATCACGAACGGTGGGGGGCCGGTTTACTACAACCAGCCCGGCCTGCGCGTGGACCAGCCGACGTTCGTGCACCTGTTGCGCGCGGCGGGCTACCACACGGCGGTGGTGGGCAAGTGGCACGTCCGCTCCGCGCCGGTCGGCTTCGACGAATGGGTGGTGTTCCCCGACCAGGGCTCCTACCACGACCCCGTGATGATCGCGAACGGCGCGCGCATACAGCTACGGGGCCACGCGGACGACGTGGTGGGGGACCAGGCCCTCACGTTCCTCGCATCCCGGCCGAAAGACCGGCCGTTCTGCCTTTTGTACCAATTCAAGTCGCCCCACCGCTCCTGGATGCCGGCCGAGCGCTTCGCGGGTGCGTTCGAGGACGTGGTGATCCCCCCGCCGCGGACGTTCGAGGATCGCCTGGCCGGGCGCCCCGAGGCGCTGCGGCGCGCCGAAATGGCGATCGCCGACATGCTGGACTTCCGCGACCGCGGGGTGTCTCCGTCGCTGCCGCCCGAGGAGCGCAAGCGCAAGAACCTCGAGCACCTGGTGAAGAACTACTATCGGGTCCTGCTGTCGGTCGATGAGAACGTGGGTCGGGTGCTCGACTACCTGGAGGCGGAGCAGCTCGCCGAGGACACGCTCGTCCTCTACACCTCCGACAACGGCTTCTTCCTGGGCGAGCACGGGCTGTTCGACAAGCGGCTGATGTACGAGCCGTCGATCCGCGTGCCGCTCCTCGTCCGCTATCCCGCGCGCCTGCCGCCGGGGCGGGTGGACTCGACCCACCTGGTGCTCAACGTAGACGTGGCACCGACGATCCTCGAGCTGGCGGGCATCCCGCCGCCGAGTTGGATGCACGGGCGGAGCCTCGCGCCGCTGCTCTTGGGCGACGAGCGGCCGTGGCGGGACGCGTTTTTGTACGAGTACTACGAGTATCCGGCCGAGCATTGCGCGCGGAAGAACCGCGGCGTGCGGACGGACCGCTGGAAGCTGATCCACTTCTGGGAGCAGCCGGAGGAATGGGAGCTGTACGACCTGCGGAGCGATCCTGACGAGACGGTGAACCTAGCCGGGCGGCGGGAGCAGCGGGCCGTCGTGGAGCGGCTCAGGCGCCGGCTCGAGGAGCTGCGGCGCGAGCTGGGCGACGTGGATCCGCCGGGCCCGCCGCCCGTTGCCGCGCCCTGCGGCGGCGGCGTGAACACGGGCTACGGTCCGCCCTGATCGGAGCCGGGGGCTACGACAGCGCCCCGAGATCCTCCGGCCGTTCCAGCCAGTAGTCCGGCGCGAGGTCCTCGAGGTGCCCGCGGTCGAACGGCCCCCACAGCACCGCGGCGGTTTTCACTCCCGCGGCGCGGCCGCATTCCATGTCGTGCCGCGAGTCGCCGATGAACACCGTGTCGGCGGCGGCCGCCCCGAGTTGCTCGAGCGCCTTGAGCACGGGCTCGGGGTGCGGCTTGGGGTGCGTGACCTCGTCGGAGCCGACGATCACCTGGAAGACGGTGTCGAGCCCGGCCACTAGCAGCCCGCGCAGGGCGGTATCCCGCATCTTGCTCGTCACCAGGCCGAGCGTCTTGCCCGTGTTTCGAAGCGCCCGCACGGCCGCCCCGACACCTTCGTACGGGCGCACCAGCTCGTCGTGATGCGCCAGGTTGTAGGCGCGGTAGGTCGCCACCATCGCCTCGATCTCGGCGGGATCATCGCTCACCTTGCGGAATTGCACCCACAGCGGCGTGCCCAGGCCTTTCATCCACAGGTCGTCGGGCGGCTCGAGCCCGCGGTGCGTGCGCATCGTATGGCGATAGGACCGCAGGATCAGCTCGATCGAGTCGATCAGCGTCCCGTCCAAGTCGAACAGGAAGGTGGAGAGGGGCACGCCGGAAGCTAGCAGGGGTAGGGCCGCGCTGGCTCAAGGCGGCGTCACGAGCAGGGCGGCCACCAGCTCCACCAGCGGCGCTTCTGCCCCCTCGCTCACGGGCGGCAGCCGCTCATGCCACGCGAGGACGTCCCCGATCGGCAAGGACTTACGGCGCTCGAGCAGCTCTTCGAGCAGGACTTCCTCTCCGGCCGTCATGCCGAGCGCGAGCCGCGACACGAGGGCGTCGAGCCGGGAGAGCTCGCGCGCGTTGCCGCGTCGCGCCGCCCGCCGCGCCGCGGCGAGCACCCAGGGCACCAGCCGCCGGCCCATGCGATCGCGGTCTTCAGCGCGCCAGCGGGCGGCCTCGAGCGCGGTGAGGCGTGCTCGGACCAGCGGCGCGGCGATGCGGACGGCCTTCCCGAGGCGAGCGCGGTCGACAGGTTGCGGCGCCGCGCTCGCGGCATGCTCGAACACTTGCGTTACGTGGTCGGGATCGGGACGAGCTTCGGATCCCGTCACCGCGAGCGCCTCGACGAGCGACCCGATCCGCACGATCAGAACGACGACGTCCGCCTCCCCGGCGACGGCGGCGACGGCTCCGTCCCGTCCGGCCGGGGCGGCGACGGACAGCAGGCGCTGGAGCCGGTCGCACCAATCGAGCGGTCCCGATGTCTCCGCGCGCCCTGCCGGCGCTTCGACCTGCGCCGCGCCGGCGGCAATTTGTGTCTGCGTCTTCGTCGCGAGGCGCCACTCGAGCAAGAGCGCGGCGTCGAGCGCCGGAGGAGGCAGGAACGCGACCGTCTCGATGCGGGCGTGGGCCGACCCCATCCGGTCGATGCGCCCCACGCGCTGCGCCAGTCGAGCCGGGCTCCACGGGGTGTCGTAGTGAATCACACGGGCTGCGTCCTGGAGGTTGAGTCCCTCGCTCAAGAGATCGGTTGCGATCAGCACGTCGGTCTCGAGCGCGGCGCTCGGCGGAGACGCCCCCTGCGCGCGGGGGGCGAACGCGCGCAGCACGTCAACTGGCGCCGCGCGGCCGGCGCCGAACAGTCCTGCGTCTCCCATCACTGCGGCCACGCGGAGGGCACGCAGCCGGCGCAGGAGATAGCGCACCGTCGCGCGGGGCCGGACGAACACGATCGTCTTGCCCGGATTCTCGCCCAGCAAGCGCTCCAGCGCGTCGGCTTTCGGGTCGCGCACGGGTTTCGACAGCTCGAGCAACCAGTGCGTCGCATCGCGATCGCGAACGCCTGCCGGCTCGGCTCCCTGCGGCAGGAGGACGGGGAAGAGCGCTAGCTGCAGGTCGCCTGTTTCCGCGGGCGGAAACAGCCGCTGGAAGTCTCCGTGACTCAGGGCTCGCCCCTCAGCCGCGGCGGCGCGCGCCAGGTCGAGGAACGCGTCGTAGCGGCCGAGGCTCGCCCGAAACGCCGCGAGGCTCGAAGCGAGCTGCGTCAGGAGCAGCAAGCGGAGCAGCCCTGCGGCATCGCCTCCCGCCGCCAGCGAGCGCACTCCGGCGATTAGCTGCACTAAGGTCTCCTCGCCGGTCGGGCCCGCGCGGATGATCTCTCCAGCCCCGCGTTCGGGGAACGCGAGTCCCAGCGGCCCCGCTGGATAACCCGCGAGCACCTGCCGGCGCGAGCGGGCGACCGTCAGCCGGGCGGCCACGGCCGCGACCGCATCGGCGGCGAGCTCGCCGCGGGCCGCCCGGGACAGCGACGGCACGCCCAGCGCCGTGAGGTCGTGGTCGCGCAGGAACAGGCGGAACAGGTTGAACAGATCTGCGATCCGGTTGTGCACCGGCGTCGCCGTGACGAGGATGACGCGCGCCCCGACCACGAGCTTCGCCAGCGCCCGGTAGCGCCTGGTCTCCGGGTGCCGGAAGCGGTGCGCTTCGTCGACAATGAAGAGGCGGCGGTAAGGGGCGGTAGGGGGCGGTGAGGGGCGGTACTCGCTCGCGCTCAGCGACTCGTGCGTGACGATCTGGGCTTCGACGCTCTGCGCGCGCAGCAGGCCCCGCCACTGGTCGACCAGGACGGCGGGAACCACGAGGACGAGCGGCTGTCCGAAAGCCAGCGCGACGGCGAGCGCGACGTACGATTTGCCGAGCCCCACGGCGTCGGCCAGGAGCGCGCCGCCGTAACGGCCGATGATCGCGCGGAGCCGGGCGGCCGCGGGCACTTGGTGCGGCGCGAGCCACGACGGCCACGTTTGCGCCGTCCCCGCCACCGCCGCGAGGTCGAGCAACGCCCGCGCACCGAGCGCCGTGACCGCACCGGGCGTGACTTCCTCGCCAGCGCGCAGCAGGCAGGCGAGCGGCTCGGGGAGCGGCGCGAGGTGCTCAGACAGAATCCGGGACGAGCGGCGATAGAGCACGGCGGTCGGCGGTATCGAGCTGGAGCAGCTCGGCGACGGTGTCGTCGTCTGCCGTGCGGCGCCGGCCGAGGGCGGCGAGCGTGCGCCAGGCGAGCGAGTCGCCCGGTGGCGTGGGCAGCTCGCGCACGACGCGCGCGTTGAAGCGGCGGAACCCGCCGCGAGCGGGGTCGGCGCGGAGCCGCGCGAGCGCGGTCAGCCACCGGGAGTTCAGCAAAGCGGCGAGCGCGTGCGCGTCGTCGGCCGTGCGGGTCACGATCCCGTACACCGTATTGAGCGGGACGACGCCCGGCTCCGGGACGGCGGCCGTGAGGCGACGGGCGAGGTCCGGCCAAATCACCCGATGTGGCGCGCGGGCGAGCCCCGTCCGGAAGAGCTGCCAGGGCACTCCTGCGCGGTAGTCGCTGCGGCGCCGCAGACGGTCGAGATGCGGCTCGAGCAGCTGCCAGAGCTCGCGGCTGAGGCGCCCGAGCGGCCGCCCGTCGGCGGCGTGTGTCCACAGCACGTGGGCGCGCGGCGTGGCCCGCCAGGGCGCGACGTCGCGCCCCCGCACCGCGGGACGGGTCCACGGTGCGGCCAGCTCCACGAGAAACACCTCGTCGGCTCCCGTCTTCACGCCCAGCTGCGGGGCCCAACGATCCCCGAGTCTCGGAAGCGCACCCGCCAGGCGGCGCGCGACACGGGTCGCGTCGGGACGGAGCACCCACGGACCCTCGCCCTGGAGGAGCCGTTGCGGCACGCGGTGCGCTTCACTGGGCGGACCGAGCGTGGTAGCGACCTGATCGTGCGGCGCTGGGTCCGCGCGCACGGCCACGAGCGCCATCGGATATGCCGCGGCCTCGAACGCCCCGCCCGCCTCGTCGAGCACGGCCGCCCGCTCCACCCGGGTCGCGTGCGCGAGCCGCCGGCGCAGCGGCTCGGCGTAGCCGCTCGAGGCGAGCTTCGCGGGGACGAGCAGGGCCGCGGCGCCCCCTGGCGCGGCGAGCTCCAGGGCGCGCTCGACGAATGCCACGGCGACATCGGGGAGGTGCGCAAATCCCCCCTGGCCCGAAGGCCGCCAGGTCGCGTAGCGGGTCGCCAGCGCTTCCCGTACCTGCGCCGGCAGCCGCTCGCCGCGGACCCACGGAGGATTGCCCACCACGAGGTCGAACCCGCCCCCGCCCTCCCTGGCGAGGATGTCACCGAAGTGCGACTCGAAAGCGAAGAACGGAGCGCCTTCGTCGCGCGAGAGCCGGCGGGCGGCGCCGCGTAGCTCGCGGCGGCTCGCGCGCAGGCGCCGGAGCAGGGCGCGCTGCGCGGCATCGAGCCCCCGGCGGCGTCCGAACAGATCGCGTTCCCGGGCAGCCGCGAGCAGCTCGGCGATCCGCGCGTCGAGCATGCGTACGGCGGAAAGGAACAGCGTGCCCGCGATCGCCGCCTCGGCCCGTGACAGTTCCGCCGCGGCTTGGCGCTTCGCGGGGCCCGCGAGGTTGAACAGGTGGCCTCGTGCCGCGCCCAATCGCTCGAGCTCGGCGCGCGTCGCCGCAGCGATGCGGCCGCCGGTCAGCGCGCGCGCCAGCGTGAGGGGGTCGACGAGCGCGTCCCCCTGGCGCACGTGGCCGTCGAGATTCGGCAGCGGGGCGATGCGCGCGAGGTCGGGCGTATCGTCGTCCGCCACGAGCGCCAGCCAGAGTCGCAGCTCCGCGAGGCGCACTGCGGTGAGCTTGACGTCCACGCCAAACAGCGAGTGCGCAACCACGTCCCGCCGCACGACCGCAACCGGGTGTTCGCCGGTCGCACACCTCAGGGCCGTGAGCTCCTCGAGCGCACCCAGGAGGAACGCCCCGGAGCCGACCGCTGGGTCGAGCACCGCGAAGCGGGCGAGGTCGGGAGGCCGATCGGGCGGTTCCCGCCGGTAGATCCAGCGCTCCACCGCTCGGGATGCGAGCGCGCAACGGCTGACGAGCGCCGCCGCGAGCCCCGCACGCACCAACTCGCGGACCAGCGCTCCGGGTGTGTAATAGGTACCGCTCGAGCGCCGCTCGTCGGGATCCATCACCCCTTCGAAGACCCTGCCGAGCATGTCGGGCGCGACGAGGTCGCCCTCGTCGGTCTCCCGCACCGAGAAGTGAAACCGCTCGAACAGCGTGTCGAACGCGTCGCGCCAATCGACGTTGGGCCACCCGGCGGGGCCGTGCCGGCGCTCGAGCGCGGTCGGCTCGAAGAGACCGCCGTTCAGAAACGGCAGCGTGCCGAGGGCGCGCGCCCGCGTCGAGCGCTCACCGGGCGGCCGGTTGAGCGCGCCGAAGCACAGCGGGTCGAACACGTCGCGGTGGAAGGCCCGCCGCCCCGCGAGCGCGGTGTCGAACCGGTGGATGAGATAGCGCCGGTCGCCGTCGAGCCAGCCCTTGGCCTGCACGAAGTAGAGGAACAACACCCGGGTGAGTGTGGTCAGGGCGAGCGCGTGGCGATCGGCACGGCTGGGAGGAGTCGGCAGCCGATCCGTGAGCCGCTCGAGCACCGCCCGGAACGCCTTGAAGAATCGAGGTCCGACGCGCTCGCTCGCGAGCGCCTCCCCGATCCGCAGGCTCAAGGACAGGGAGGTCTCGCCCGGCGTCGGGGCGAAGCGCTCCAGCGTGCCGAGCGAGCTTCCCGGCGCGCGCGCCAGCGGTAGCACCGCGACGCGCACGGATGGCCCCGCACCGGCGGCGCGCCAGCTCGCGCACAGCAGCCGCCGGGGCGACTGGCCCAAGGCGCACACGAGCCCGCGCTCCGCCCGCGTTGCGAGTCGCTGGGCCGCCGCCCGCAGGGCCCGCTCGGGGTCCCGTGCCTCGAGCGCGAACACGCGGAAGGCGTCGTAGCGCGCCACCAGGGCGATCCGGGACACGGCAGCGGCCTGGGCCTGTGCCTCGCCTAACCAGGGCCCGGGTGGCACGGTCTCCCGCGCCGCCGTGAAACCGAGCGCGCCAAAAAGGTCGCGAAGATCGTCGATCTGCTCGGTGCGGGCGAGCAGCTCCCGCAGCACCACGGGCCCCTCGATTGGCACGCAGCCAAGGTGGCCACGCAGGCCTCGAGATTAGGTACCGGCGTGTTGCGGCAGGGAGCGAACTAACGCGCAGCAGTTATGCGCAAGTAGCAGCATCAAACAATGTCAAACTTGACTAAACATGATTACTACTGCACCCTTGAACCGGCCCCCCTCGGAGCTCCGCCATGGCCCTAATTCCGAACTACCGGGATTTCCTGACCGCGCTACTCAGCGACCGCGAGCGCTTCTTCGAAGAGGTGGTGGACGGCGCCGGCCTCGGGCGCAAGCTCCGCTACGGCGCCCTGACGGTGATCGCGCTGGCAGGTTTCTTCGGCCTCGTGGCTGGCGCCTATTCGGGCCCGGCGCAGGCGCTCTCGGCGGGAATCAAGCTGCCGCTCCTGTTCTTCGCGACCTTCCTGGTTTGCTTCCCGGCGTTCTTCGTGGTGCAGGTGCTCGTCGGATCGCGCCTGCGGCTGCGTCAAGTCGTCGTCCTCGTGCTCGGGGCCCTGGCGCTCACCTCGATCCTGCTCGCTGCATTCGTGCCGATCACCGCGTTCTTCCTGATCACCAGCGCGAACTACTATTTCCAGCACCTGCTCAACATCGCGATCGCGGGTGTCGCCGGCCTGTTCGGCATGTACGCGCTGCACGACGGGCTGAGCGTGGTGTGTGAAAAGCGCGGGGTCTATCCTCGCAAAGCCCTGACGATCATGCGAGCGTGGGCGCTGCTGTTCGCCTTCGTGGGGATTCAACTGGCCTGGAACCTTCGGCCCTTTCTCGGCGACCGCAATCAGCCGTTTCAGGTCTTGGGCGACTATCAGGGCAATTTCTACGCGGCGGTCGTCTATGCGGGCAACAAGATGCTGAAGGGAGAGACGAGGCCTGATCCGCGAGCGAGGACGGTGGATGGCCAGCGTTGGACCCCCGGTGTGCTCGTGCCCCCGGCCGACAGCATCACCGATACCGTCCGGCGGCACCGGCCATGACGGGAGGCGGCAGTCGGGAGTCGTCGCCGCACAACGACATCCTCACCCTCGAGGAGGTCGCCGCGTATCTGCGGCTCACACCGCAGACGATCTACAAGTGGGCGCAGGAGAAGCGCATCCCGGCGGTGAAGCTGGGCAAGGAATGGCGCTTTCGAAAGAGCATCCTCGATCGCTGGCTCGACGACCAGCTCTTGAGCAGTGAGTCCGGTTTCGCCTACCTGAAGAACGAGAAGACGAAAGGCTAGGCCCCGCCTTACGGAGTCACGCGCGCGAGCTGCAGGGCGGCTTCCCCTCCGCGCTGCGCCGTCCACGCCACGACGACGCTGCCGTCGCCCAGCGTGAGGACGTCCGGATGATCGGCGGCGGCCGAGCCCGGGACCTCCACGGCGGAGCTGGCGCGCCCGTCGGGCGTGACCCGTGCGATGAACAGCGCGGGGCTCCCGTCGCCTGCCACGTCCCACGCGATCACCGCGCCGCCGTCTGGCAACGAGGCGACCCGGGGGTGGGCGGTCGGAAGCGTGCGCGCGCGGATCAGCGCCACCGGCGCGCCGAAGTCCGCGCCCCGCGCGGCCCGCGCGTAATAGACACCGGCCGCACCCGGCTTCCCGCTGAACCACGTCACGTGCACCGTGCCTGCGCCGTCCACCACCAGTCCCGGCCCCGTGTGCGGGCACCCGGGATAGACCCAGTTGTCCGCGTGGACGCGCACGTCGGGCCCCGGCTGCTCGGCGAGGCGCGTCACGACCACGTCGCGCACGTTGCCCGCGAAGTGCTTGCGCCACCCCGCGACCACACCGCCGTCCGGCGCCCGGGCGAGCGCGACGCGGCAGCACGGACACGCCGCTCCCCAGAGCGGCCGGTTTGGAGCCCAGGTGCCTCCGAGATCGCCGGAGTGCGCCAGGTACACGGTCGCGTCGGGTTCTTCGGGCGCCCCCGCGTGATGGCCCAGGCGCGACGCCGCCGCGGTGTTGCCGGGTGCCGCGCCGCCACGCTCGTCCATCCACGCGACCGCAATCCCCGACTCGCCCGACCGGGCGGCGCCGTGGAAGATGTGACCGGCCGGCCCCGCGGCGGTGTCGTCGTTGAGGGTGACCGCCCGCGACCAGGTTTGGCCCCCGTCGATCGAGCGAGCGAAGCGGATGTTCGAGCCGGGCCACTTGCGGCCCGGGGCGGGGGCAGGCACCGAGTTCGTCCAGGCGAGCGCGATCACGCCGGCCGCCGCCACGAGGCGAGGCGACGATTCGCCGTGGGGGTGCACGTCGTGCGCCCGGTCGGTCACGCGTCCCGGCGCGCTCCACGTCGCCCCGCCGTCCGGCGAGCGGGCGAAGTACACATGCCAGTCGCTCGAGTCGCCGGCCACCCAGGAGAGCAGCAGGTCGCCGGTCACGGGTTCGACCGCGACCGCCGGGTCGGCCGCCGCCACCGGCCCGGGCGCCACCGGAGGCGCCAGCATCGTGACCCGTGGCGCGGCCGGATGGCACGCGGCCACCAGGAGCGCACTCAGCGCGGCGCGGCCTCTCACGGCTGCCACCGCAGGCCGGCGTAGAGCGCGCGGTGGTCGCCCGGCTCGTAGAACCGGCCGTCCGCGTTGTCCACCTGCACCGACGGCGAGTAGCGCGCATCGGTCAGATTGTGCGCCGCGACGAACAGGGTGAGGCCTCGCCCGTTCGACGCGAAGGTCCACTCGGCCCGCGCGCCGAGCACGGCCCACCCGTCGTTTCGCGCCGTGTTGTCGCTGTTCACGAAGTACGCCTGCGGCACCCACTCGAGCGTCGGCGCGACCGATGCCCCCGCCGGGTGGCGGTAGCGCAGCTCGGCCTGCAGCGCGTGCCGCGGCGCGCCGGGGATGTCGTTTCCCGCGAGCGTCGAGTCCCGGACGAAGCGATAGCGCGCGAACGTGTACGCCACGCGCCCGCCGAGCCGCCCGCCCGCGTACTCCAGGCCGGCCTCGACGCCGTAGTGCCGCGTGCGCGGGCTGTTGCGGTACGTCGGCACCGTGAACTGTGCTCCCGGGAAGGGTCTGAGGTTCACGTTCAGGATCTCGTTCCGGAGCTCCACGTCGTAGGCCGCGACGTCCCATGACCAGGCCCTCGAGCGGCCGCGGATTCCGGTCTCGAACTGCCAGGCGTCCTGCGCGTCGAGCTTCACGAAGCCGGGCACGGTGAGACTGTTCAGCTCGAGCAAGAGCGGCGGCTCGTACGAGCGGCTCACGTTGCCGTAGATCTCGCCCGTCACGGCCGGGAGGTGATACAGCAGGCCGACCTTGGGCATCAGCGCGCGGTAGGTGCGCGTGTCCGACTGGTCGCCGTCCCGGAGGAAGAAGTCCTCCGCCTGCCGCTCGGACACGTCGTAGCGCAGTCCCACAACGCCGGAGACGCGGTCCGAAACGACGAACGCGTCCTGGAGGTAGAGCGCGGCCCCCGTGACCTGCTCCTTCTGGTCCTTCCGCAGGCTGTCGCGCTTCCCCGCCTGGTTGTCGTAGTGGCGGTTGTCGGTGTTGCCGTAGGCCGGCTGGAAGCCGAGCGTCAGTCGGTTCGAGCGCCCAGCCAGATCCGCCGTGTTCTCGTAGCGGAGCTCCGCCCCGTAGTCGCGGCTCACTTGCGCGATCACCCGGAAGATCGGGTGGTCGATGTCGCGGTACTGGAAGTACGGCGCGACCTCGAGATGCTGGGAGGGCGTGAGTTGCGTCCGCAGCTGGACGCCCACGTGGTGCAGGTCGTAATCCCGACCCCAGCGGTTCGCCACGTTGATCGAGTCGGCCATGCGCGGCGCGGAGTCGAGCTCCACGCGCGTCAAGGAGCCGGGGAGGTGCTCGCGCACCTGTGCGTAGAAGTAAAACGCCCGCGCGGCCACGGTGGGAGAGAAGACGTGGCCGACGTGCGCATTGACTCGATCGCGCCGCTGGTCCGACCACTCGCGGTAGCCGTCGAGCGTGGTGCGCGAGTAGCTCGCGTAGTAGTCGAACCCGTTCCGCGCCAGGCCGCTCGACACCTGGCCCTTGAAGAAACCGTAGCCGCCGCCCTCCCCGAAGGCCGTGAAGGGGTGGGCCGTGTAGCCGGTCTTGGTCTGGAGGTTGATCGCGCCGCCGAGCGTCGAGCCGCCGTACCGCAGCGCGTTGCTGCCCTTGTGGACCTCGACCGCCTCCGTGGTGAGCAGCTCGAGCGACTCGAAGTCCGTGAACCCGTCGGCGTTGCGGTAGGCCATCCCGTTCACCAGGATGTTCACGCCGCGCAGGTGGAAGTTGTTGCGGAGCCCGGAGCCGCGGATCGAGAGCTGGCTCTCATCGGCGGCGCCGAAGCGCGGCTGCACCCACACTCCCGGCGTGAACCGCAGGACGTCGTAGAGGTTGGCCTGGCGCGTCGACCGGATCTCGGCGGGCTCGACCAGGTCCACCGACCCGGGGATCAGTCGCAGCGCCTCGCGTACCTCGGCGAGCTCCTCCCGTGTCCCGATCACCGTGACGCCCCGAACGCCGACCGCCGCCGCGGCGAGCCGCAGCTCGACCAGGGCCACGCCGCCCGAGGGTACGATCACCCACGTCGCGGCCTCGTCGTAACCGATGCGGCGCGCCACGACGCGGTGCGCGCCGGGCGGCAGCGACCGCAGCCGGAAGTAGCCGTCGGGGTTGGTGGTCGCGGCCGAAGCCGCGTCCTCGACCAGCAGCGTGGCGCCCGCGACGGGGGCGCCGTCCCGGTCCAGGACCCGACCTTCGATCGCGCCGACCGCCTGTGCCGCGAGCGGCGCGGCAGAGCAGCAGAGCAGGGCCGCAAACATTCGTACGATTCGCAACGACATGACACCTCCCGTGGAGGGTGTGACCGCGAGCGGGCGCTGTGGCGCCGCCGGCGGAGCACTACTCTGAGACCGCTGAACTCAGCGGTCTGGGGGAGGAGCTGTGGCGAAGGGGAGGGCGTGCGGCGCGAGCCGGGGAAGCGGCGCGCTTGCGACCGTGCTGGCAACCGCCACGGTCAGCGGAGCTGTGACAACGACGTTGCGCGAGCCCGTGGCCGGCACGAAGCCGCCGCCGGCCGCCTGGCACTCGCCGAGGCACGTGCACGGCCCCGAGTGGTCGGCGGGTGTCGGATCCTCGTGATGTCCGGCGTGGGCCGGGTCGGCGCCCTTGGTAGGAACTCCGTGGTGCGGGCAGTGCGCATAGCTGAACGCCCGCTCCGCCCCCGCGAGGAGGAAGAGCGCCGCGGCCAGCACCGCAGCCGAGCGGAAACGGGCGCTTCGAGTCACCGGTCGAATATGCTACCGGCTGTGGGGTCGATCCACAAGCCGGGGGTGCGAGCGTCCTACGAACCCTTCCTCAGCTTGATGTTCCCGTTGACGGTGCTGAGCGCGAGCTCCCGGCCGCCGGCTCCGATGGTGCCGTTGACGCGTCGCGGCCCCAGCCGTCCGGTCACGGTGAGAGGGAAATCGCTCAGGATGTCGCCGTTGACGGTCGAGGCGCGCACCTCGGTGGACAGGCTCGCCGGCAGGTCGAGCGTGATGCCGCCGTTCACCGTCGTGAACTCGAGCCCGTCGCGCCAGTCGGCGCGGCCCATCGCAGCGACGATCGAGCCGTTGACCGTGGTCGCCTCCGCATACCCCGACGTGGAGATGCGGATGCTGCCGTTCACGGTGGCCACGTCGACATCGCTGGCCAGGTTCGCGACGTCGACCTCGCCGTTCACCGTCTTTCCGACGAACTGCACTCCCGCGGGCACCTTGACCGTGAAGTGCACCCGGACGTCGTTGTCGCGCACGTTCATGTGCCCGCCCCGGCCCGGCGCGCACACGTTTTCCCGCCGGCCGTCGCTCGGGTACATGGCGCAGATGGTGACGCCGTCCTCGTGCTCCACGACCTCGATCTGCACGTCCGCGGGATCGCTGCGCTTCGCCGTCTTCACGGCGCTGACTTCGGCCTCACCGCTCCCCACCACCGCGCTGACGTCGCCGTTCACGCCCTTGATCTCGATCGCTTTCCCCGCCGCAATCCGGCCCTTCCAGTGGAAGTCCTGTTGAGGGATGGCGGGCCTCGCGGTGGCCGCGAGAAGGAAGGCGGTCGCGATCAGGCTCGGACGCATAGGTCGCTCCTTTGCAGTCATGGCTCGTTATGCTTCTGCGGCTTGTGCTTGCGTTGCTCGGCCTCTGTGAGCTGGCCCGGGCGGCAGATCTCGATATTGCCGTCGAACGACTCCAGCTCGAGCCGCGCGCTTCCGGAGCCTATCGTGAAGGAGAACCGCCGCCCGTGCTTGCCCGTCAGCTGCACCGGGAAGCAGGCGCTGAATTCGCCGTTGAACGTCCCCACCGAGACCGTCACGCCGGCCTTCTCGGGCACCGAGATCCGCAGGTCGCCGTTGTGGGTCGCGAACCGGTACCGGCCGCCGTCCTTGATCGTTCCGTCGTAGATGATCTCGCCGTTCACCGTGTTCGCCTCGGTGTTACTCGACTCGATCCGCAGCAGCCTGATGTCGCCGTTCACCGTCTCCGCTGTGACGTCGCCCGCGACGTCGCTCGCGGCGATCTCCTCGTTCACCGAATACAAGTCGATACGGCCGCGAGCCTTCTCGAGTGTCACCGTCCCCTCGACCGACTTGAGCGACACGTTGCCCGATCCGCCGGACACGTGCACCTCCCCCTGCACCGTTTCGGCCGTCACCTCGGCCTGCGAGCCCTCCACCCGGATGTCGGTGTAGACGCCGGAGAGGTTGAGGGCCATCCATGCGGGCACGGTGAGCTGGTACTCGACCACCTGTGGGGGCCCGCGCCGCCCCTCCGCCTTGACGCGCACGGCCTGCTCCGTGGCACTGATCTCGATCCGGTCGCGGCTCGAATGGCTGGCCGAGATCCGCACTGCGCTCCGGCCCCACGTCGTGACGGCGATTTCGCCCCCGAAGTTGTTGACGTCGAGGCGGGCGCCCTGCCGCACCGGCAGCGTCGTATCGGTCTGCTGCGGTCCGGCGAGCGCCAGAGCCGTCAGGGTCGCGAGAGTCGTGAGCATTCCCCTCTATCCTCCTAGCCCTGCGCGCTGGCGAGCGCAGTTGCCCGCCGCAGGAGCTCTACTTTGCGCCGCATCTGCTCGGCGAGGTGCCGGTTCAGGTAGCTGTTACCAGGGTCCGCGGCGAGCGCGCTCTGCGCGTTGCGGATCGCCCGGTCGATGATCCCCAGATTCTTCTCGATCACGCGCACCGTCGCGGTGTCGAGCCGGCCGCGGCGTTGCTCGAGCGCTCGCTCGAGATCCGCCACCGCAGCCGCGTAGCGCGGATTGATCTCGTAGGTTCCCGCATTCATCATCAAGGGAGTCGGCGTCGCCGTCCCCGTCGCCACGGTGCTCGGCGGCCCGGCGGTGCGCCCGCGGACCAGCAGCCACCCCGCGCCGCCCGACAGGAGCGCGAGCGCGACCGAAGCAGCCACGAGCTGCGGCAGCGTGAAGGTGAACCGCCGGCCCCCCCCGCGCCGGCGCTGCTCGAGGCTCACGATGCGGTGCCCCCCCGAGGAGACGCCGACCTGCTCCGCAATCCCGGGCCAGAGATCGGCGGCGGGTGGGCGGTCGTCGAGCGCCCGGGCGCGTGCCACCACGCGCCGCAGCTCGTCCAGCGTCGCCGCGCACGCCGCGCAGCCCGCGAGGTGCGCCTCGAGGGCCGTCCGCTCGCCTTCGGGCAGAGTCCCGTCGATGTACTCGGAGAGCCGCTCCGTCCATGTGTCGCTCATCGGCGCTGTCCTTTCAATTCCACATTCCGCATTCCGCACTCCGCATTATTCGAGATGCTTGCGGAGTGCCATGCGCGCGTGATGCAACTGCGATTTCGAGGTCCCGGCCACGATGCCCAGGATCCCAGCGATCTCCTCGTGCTTGTAGCCCTCGAGGTCGTGCAGCACGAACACCTGCCGCGCCCCGTCGGGCAACCGGCCGATCGCCTCCTCGAAGTCCATCGAGAGCTCGGGCCGGGTCGGCCGGCTCGCCACCGTCTCGAGCGCGGCCTCGGAGGCGTCGTACCTGCCGCGTTCCGTGCCCAGCGTCGTGCGGCGCGCCAGGATCACGTTGATCGCCAGCCGGTGCAGCCACGTCCCGAAGGCCGCCTCGCCGCGAAAGGTGGAGAGCTTGGTCCAGGCCCGGACGAACACGTCCTGGGTCACGTCGTCCGCGTGCTCGGGCCCCATCATCCGCCGCGCGAGGCTGTGCACCCGAGCCACGTGGGTCCTGTACAGCCGCTCGAACGCGCGCCCGTCGCCCGAGGCGGCGAGGGCCGCGTCAGCCGTTTCTGCGTCGCTCGCCACCTGATCGGGATCTCCGCGCAGTGTCGCTACCCCGGCGCCGGTGTCCTCCATGTGCCCTTTCTGATAGGGCTTAGCCTCCAAAAGGTTGTAGAAGACGCCACACGGCAAGATAGGCTGCCAGATGCCGAGACGCCCAGCGGGGGTGGGGCGGCGGGAGCAGGACTGGTGAGATTGCAACTGCCGGCCCTGGCCGGACGTCTAAGAGACTGATCCCCAGCCGAGGAAGCTCGGATGCCGCTCGTTGCGAGCCTGCTGGTCCTCGTGGTCACGCAGTCCCGCGATAGCAGCGCACGGTACACCCACGGGGTCGCCCCCGAGATCCGCGCCGCGCCCGCGACCGGCTCAATCCGGCTGGACGGTCGGCTCGACGAGCCCGCCTGGGAGCAGGCGATCCCGGTGACGCAGTTCATCCAGCGCGATCCCAACGAAGGCCAGCCCGCCTCCGAGCGCACCGAGGTCCGGGTGCTGATCGGCGACGACGCCCTCTACGTCGGCGCCCAAATGCACGACAGCGATCCGCAGGCGATCAGGTCGGTCCTGGCGCGGCGCGACGAGGCGGTCGAGTCGGACCTGTTCGAAGTCCTGATCGACGCCTACCACGACCACCTGAGCGCCGTGCGGTTCCGCATCACGCCGGCCGGCGCGATCCGCGACGCCGTGCTCGGCGCGGCCGCCCAGGGCGGAAGCGACGACGTGTCGTGGGACCCGGTGTGGGACTACGCCGCGCGCATCGATTCGGTCGGCTGGACGGCCGAGCTGCGCCTTCCCCTTTCCCAACTCCGGTTCAACCCGCAGGACGACGCGGTATGGGGAATCCAGTTCTCGCGCTTCATCCTGCGCAAGGGTGAGGAGGACTTCTTCTCGTTCACGCCGAAGCGGGAGCAGGCGGGGGTGAACCGCTACGGCCACCTCACGGGGCTGGGCCGCCTGCGCACCGCGCGGCACCTCGAGCTGCTCCCCTACGCCCTGGGGCGGGCCGAGCACACGCGCGTGCCGGGAGGCGATCCGTTCCGCGACGGGAGCGACTACTTCGGCGACGGCGGGCTCGACGTCAAGTACGGAGTCACGAGCGATCTGACCCTCGACGCCACGATCAACCCCGACTTCGGCCAGGTCGAGGTGGATCCCGCGGTCGTGAACCTCAGCGCGTTCGAGACCTTCTTCCCCGAGAAGCGACCGTTCTTCGTGGAGGGGGCGGACGTGTTCCGGTTCGGCGGCATCCGCACGCACAACAGTTTCAGCTTTCCGCGGTTCTTCTTCTCGCGCCGGATCGGGCGCCAGCCGCAAGGGGAGATCGACGCGCACGACGTCGCCTTCAGCGATGTTCCCACACAGACGACGATCCGGGCGGCGGTGAAGCTGTCCGGTCGGACACGCGGGGGCTGGTCGCTGGGCGTGCTCGACGCCGTGACCGCGGAGGAGCGGGCGCCCTGGCAGGACACGCTCGGCGGGCGGCACAGCGCCGCGCTCGAGCCGCTCACCAACTATTTCGTGGCGCGCACCCGCAAGGACCTGCGCGCGGGCAACACGGCCATCGGTGGGATGGTCACCGCGGCGCACCGCGATCTCGACGAGCCGGCGCTCGCGAGCCTGCTGCGGCGCCAGGCGTACCTCGTGGGCCTCGACTTCGCCCACGGCTGGGACAACCGCAACTGGTCGCTGGACGGCGCGATCGCGCTCTCCCGGGTGAGCGGCAGCGCGGGCGCGATCGCCGCGACGCAAACGTCCAGCGCGCGGTACTACCAGCGCCCCGACGCGCGCACGTCCCGTTACGATCCCGCGCGCACGTCGCTCGCCGGCCTGGCGTACCAGATCTCCCTGGCCAGGAACAGCGGCGTCCACTGGCTTGGCTCGCTCACGTACCAGGAGACGGGCCCGGGCTTCGAGGCGAACGACCTCGGCTTCCAGTCGAACGCCGACCGGCGCGCGCTCTCCACGCTCATCGGCTACAAGGAGGACCGGCCCCGCAAGCTGGTGCGGAACTGGAACGTGATCCCGTTCACGAACCACACCTGGAACTTCGACGGGGACCTGGTCTTCGGGAGCTTCGGTCTGATCAGCGAGCTGACGCTCGCCAACTTCTGGAACCTGTTTCTGCGGCACGACTATGCGCCCCGCGCCTGGGACGACCGCCTGACGCGCGGCGGACCCGTGACGGAGCTCCCGTGGAATGAGACCGTCGTTGTCGAGATGGCGTCCGACTCGCGCAAGACCACCCGCCTCAGCGCGAGCGCGCTCTACGCGTGGGACGGGGCGGGCGGGACCTTCGGGCAGTACAGCCTGTCGCTGAGCCTCCGGCCCGCGCCCGCGGCGCGGATCAGCGTGGGGCCGAGCCTCACGCGTAACTACTCGCTCGCGCAGTACGTGACCACCGCGGCCGACACGTTCGCGCGCGGCACGTACGGGTCACGCTACGTGTTCGGGACGCTCGATCAGACCGAGCTGTCGCTCGTGACGCGGGTGGATTGGACGTTCACGCCGCGGCTCTCGTTCCAGCTGTTTCTCCAGCCGCTCATCTCGGCGGCCGATTTCCGGGACTTGAAGGAGCTGGCCGCGCCGCGGACGTACGATTTCACCGTCTACGGCCGTGACCGTGGTACGGTGATTCCGTCGACCGCCGGAGACACGATCGACCCCGGAGACGGCGGGCCGAGGTTCTTCGTCGAGCAGCAGGACTTCAACATCCGCTCCCTCCGCGCCAACGCGGTGCTGCGTTGGGAGTGGCGCCCCGGGTCGACCCTGTTCGTGGTGTGGCAGCAGGCCCGCGAGCAGGAGACGGACGTCGGCAACTTCCGGTTCGGGAGAGACTTCGACGCGCTGGTGCACGCGCCGGCGGACAACATCTTTGCGGTGAAAGTCAGCTACTGGATCGGGCTCTAAAGGCGCGGGGGACGAGCCGGGCGTGGGTCTCCGTCATCTGAGGTTCCGTGATTCTTCATAAAGAATAGGCTAAATTGCCGGCCGCCATGAGTCCCAGCCTCCTCGCCCTCACGGGCCTCGGTGTCCTGCTCGGGCTGCGACACGCGTTCGAGCCGGATCACCTCGCGGCGGTCTCGACGCTCGCGACGCGGCAGGGCCGGCTGGTCGACGCGTGCCGCCTCGGGCTGGCCTGGGCGCTCGGCCACACCGCGAGCGTCGGCGTCGTGATCGCCGCGATCGTGCTGTTCGGCTTCCATCTCCCGGCCTCGCTCTGGCCCGCCGCGGACTTCCTCGTGGCCATGCTGCTCATCGCGCTCGGCGCGTCGGTCATCGTGCGCTACGCGCGCGGGCGCTGGCACCTGCACGTGCACACGCACGATGACGGCCCCCACGTCCATCTCCACAGCCACGCGCACGGCGCCGCACATGCGCACCCGCATCCGCAGGGGGACGCGCGCCGGTCGCTTTCCTTCGGCCTGCTGCACGGGCTGGCGGGGAGTGCGGCGATCCTCGTGCTGCTCGTCTCCGCGGCGCCGACCCGCACGGCGCAGCTCGCCTACTTCGTCGCGTTCGCGCTCGGCACGATGATCGGGATGCTGACGGTATCGATCTCGCTCGCGGGCGTCGTGCGGCTCGCGTCCGGCCGCGGGGCCCGCTGGGCGACGGCGCTGCATGTGGGGTCGGCAGTAACCAGCGTTGTGGTCGGGCTCATGCTGGCGGGACGGGTAGCAGGCGAGCTTTGAGAGCATAGCTTAACGACCTCGCTCTCTCAGGAGGTCGTTTGTGTTTCCGTTCCGATCGGCCCTCCCCGTCTGGGTCGCGTTTTCACCCGCCCTTCTCTCCGGTCAGGAGTCGACGGGATCCGACTCCACTCCCTTCCGGTCGGGACAGTGGGCGGCGCAGTTCGGAGTCTCCAGCGGGTATGCCAGCCTCGGAGTGCTCAAGTTCACGGCACCAACCCGCGCTTGGCTGCTCGATGCACGGCTGAGCGGCGGCCACGAGGACAGGGAAATTCGGAGCACCAACCCGGACACGACGATCACGCAGTGGGAATCGGACGCGAGCGTGACGCTGCGGCTGGGTCGCCGGTTCTACGCGTCGGCGCGAGATCACGTGGTCGGACTCTACACCATCGGTGCCAGCGGAGGATTCACGCACTCGGCTGGCGGACAGCGCCCGGGCTCTGGGGGCCAGACGAATGGGTGGAACGTCGGGGTCTTTTTCGAGCTGGGCGGAAGCTATCTCGTCACCCGGCGGCTGAGTCTCGGCGCGCTCGGGTCGGCCTCGCTCAGCTACTCGCGATTCGTGTCGACGGGGAGCACGGGCGTGCGGAGTGAGCTCAGCCGGTACGGGGGCAGCCTCAACGCGGTGAGCCTGGTGGCGACGGTGTATTTCTAGCATGGCGAACGGTAGCTTCGGTCCGATGCCGCGCCGCCTCCGCTGGTTCTGGCTGCTCCTGCTGCTCGGCTGCCTCGATTCCTTCGCGCCTGCGGGAGCGCGGCCCTAACTCGCCGCCCGACGCCTACCACGCGTGGTGGGCGGAGATCGAGGCCTGCGCCCGGCTCACCGGCGACTTGTACGCGATCGAATGGTACGAGGTACCCCGCTCGCGCCACGTCTGCCCCGGCTACGCCCGCGGCTGCGCCCGCTGGTGGCGGCCGCCGCACACCATCTACATGGCGCAGGCTTGGGTGACGGAGCGGCGGCCGGTGCAGCACGAAATGCTGCACGACCTGCGGCAGCGCAGCGACCCGCCGGTGTTCAGGACGTGCGGCGTGTGAGCGTCACTCGAGCTTTTCTCCCTCCACCGCGGCGATGACCGCTGCCGCGGTGACGTGCCCGGTCACGTTCGTCATCGTGCGGAACATGTCGGGGACCCGGTCCAGGCCGATGAGCAGCGTCAGACCCGACAACGGCAGCCCCGTCGCCACCAGGGCAGGGGTCAGGCTGACGATACTCCCCGAGGGCACGCTCGCGACCGTGAGCGACGTGAGGAACACGGCCGCTCCCGCCTGGAACGCCTCCGGGACACCGAAGCCGATGCCGTAGAGCTGCGCCAGGAACAGCACGGCCACCGCCTGATAGAGGGCGCTCCCCGCACGATTGACCGCCGCGCCCAGTGGGAGGACGAAACCCGCCACCGTGCGGGAGATCTTGAGGTCGTCCTCCGCGGCGTGCAGCATGGTGGGGAGCGTGGCGAGCGACGAGGTGGTCGAGAAGCCCATCGCCAGCGACGGCCAGGCGGCCTTGAGAAACCGCGTCACCTTGAGGCGCGCCACGAGCGCGACTGCGGGGAGGTATACCGCCCCGATGAACACGGCGAGTCCCGCGATCACCGCCAGCACGAAGACCGCCATCGACTTGACGAGCGACCACCCGAACTGCGCCACCGCTCCGGCCACGAGCGCGAAGATGCCGAGCGGGGCGAGGAGCAACACCCACTGGACGATCTTGATCAAGGCCTGAGTCGCCCCATCCGCGAGGTCGGTCAGCGTGCGCCGCTTCTCCTCCGGCAGCGCCGCGGCGGCGACGGCGAAGATCGTCGTGAACACGATCAGCGGGAGCAGGTTGCCCTCCACGGCCGCGCGCACGGGATTCGCCGGAACGAGCTCGACGATGAAGCGGGCTCCCGTCCCCGTGGGGATCTGCTCGGCGGCGCGACGCACGAAGGCCGAGTCGGCTGCCGCAGCCTCGCGCAGCGCCGCTTGCTGGTCCGGCGTCATGGCGCCGAGCGGCAGGAACAGCGCCGCCAGGAGGAACCCGATGAGGATCGCCGCCAGGGTGGTCCCCAAGAAGAAACCCAGCGTGCGCACGCCGAGGCGTCCTACGCTTTTCATGCTGCCGAGCCCCGCGACGCCGACGAACAGCGCGGTGGCGACGAGCGGGATCACCACCATCGAGAGCAGGTTCAGGAACAACGTCCCCAGCGGTCGCAGGCCGCGGGCGACTGCGAGCAAGACGGGGCTCTCGGTGACGGCGGCCGCGAGCCCCACCACGAGCCCCGCGACGAGGCCGATCGCCATCCAGCGGTGGTTTCTCACGGGGCGGGGAAGGTATTATTGGGCATCCGCAACAGCTAGGCTCTCCGTGACCACCCTCGCCACCGCGCGCCGCGCCCTCCTGGGCCATCGCCCCAAGCGCGAGGAGGCAGCCGTGGCCCGCCCCGCGGCGGTCGCGCTCGTCCTGCTCGAGGGACCGCGCGGACTGGAGACGCTGTTCATCCGCCGGGCGGAGCGCGCGGGCGATCCCTGGTCGGGACAGATCGCGTTTCCGGGCGGCAGGCGCGACCCCACCGATCGGGACCTCCTCGCCACCGCGATCCGCGAGACCCGTGAAGAAACGGCGGTGGACTTGAGCGCCGCCGAGCGGCTCGGCGCGCTCGACGATCTCTATCCGCGCACCGCGACGCTGCCGCCCGTCGTCGTCCGGCCGTTCGTGTTCGCCCTCCCGTCGCGTCCCGCGCTCGTGCCCAGTCACGAAGCGCAGCACGCGTTCTGGCTGCCGCTCGTGCGGCTGTCCGAGGCCGGCGTGCGCCGCGAAGTGACCGTCACCCTGCGCGGCGCGTTGCGCACGTTTCCTGCCTATCTGATCGACGACGAGCTCATCTGGGGGATGACGGAGCGGATCTTGACACCCTTCCTGGAGCTCGTCGGTATCCACTTGTAGCTCCTCGAAATCCACATATTCGCTTGACAGTATCGGTAAATTAGCGTAGTCTAAGTTTACCCGGCCTGATCGGGCCAACTCGTTGCATCCAGGCATCCTATCTCGAGCCCGATAGGTCTAGGTCCCACGCCTTTCCGGCAGGGAGAATCGGCATGAGCGCCACCATTCGCGACGCGGGCCCACCGCTCACCCGGTCGGTGGAGGACTATCTCAAGGCGATCTACCACCTCTCGAACCAGGGCGGCTTCGCGTCCACCAGCGACATCGCCGCGATGCTCGAGGTGGCGGCGCCGTCGGTGAGCGGGATGGTGAAACGGCTTTCGGAGACAGGGTTGATCGAGCACGTGCCGTATCGCGGCGTGCAGCTCACGGCGCAAGGGCGGCGAGCGGCGCTGAAGATGATTCGCCGGCACCGCATCCTCGAGCTGTATCTCACGCAGCAGCTCGGCTACGACTGGGGCGGCGTCCACGCGGAGGCGGAGCGGCTCGAGCACGCCGTGTCGGACGAGCTCATCGAGCGCATGGCGGGCGCGCTGGGCGACCCGCACTACGATCCCCACGGCGATCCGATTCCCACCGCCGCGGGGGAGATCGAGGAGGCGGAGCTGGTCGGGCTTGCCGACGCGCCCGTGGGCGCGAAGCTCGAGCTGCGCCAGGTGGGGACGCAGGACCCGGCGCGGCTGCGCTACTTCGCCGAGCAGGGGCTCACGCCGGGCGTGCTGCTCAGCGTGACCGAGCGGCAGCCGTTCAACG
This sequence comes from Gemmatimonadales bacterium, assembly GCA_035763805.1. Taxonomy (GTDB): domain Bacteria; phylum Gemmatimonadota; class Gemmatimonadetes; order Gemmatimonadales; family GWC2-71-9; genus DASUAL01. The sequence goes on along the minus strand of DASUAL010000038.1, from coordinate 20,138 downwards.
GCCCGACCACGATCGCACTCGTGCCGTCGGGCGACCCTCGCGTGGTGGGGCGCGACCTGGCCCAATTGCTTCTGTGTCGGGAGATCGGGCGATGAGCAAGCTATCGCGCCGCGAGGCGCTCAGGCGCGGTCTCATGGGCGCCGCCGGCCTGGCGGCCGCCTCGTCCGCGAAGGCGGCGACGCTGGGCGTCCACACCGATCCCTCGGCGGTCATGACGGGCGGCCTGCCCCAGGGGGCGGGCATCGATCCGACCGCGTTCCTCACGAGCTTCGACTATGGCGAGGTGAGTCGCCGGGCCAACGGCCAGCGCGTGCGCGAGTATCGTGTGATTGCCCAGGATCGCAGGCTCGAAGTCATGCCTGGGTTGTTCTATGACGCCTGGACCTTCAACGGCCAGGTGCCCGGGCCCACACTGCGGGCCACCGAGGGCGACCTCGTCCGGGTGCACTTCACCAACGCCGGCTTGCACGAGCACACGATGCATTTCCACGGCTTCCATGCGGCCAACATGGACGGCGTGTTCGAGCAGATCCCGCCGGGCGGGACCTACCTGTACGAATTCGAGGCGCGTCCGTTCGGGCTGCATCTGTACCACTGCCACACGATGCCGCTCAAGCGCCACATCTCGAAGGGCCTGTACGGGGCGTTCATCATCGACCCCAAGTCCCCGCGGCGGCCGGCGCACGAGATGGTGATGGTGATGAACGGCTTCGACGTGAACTACGACGTCGAGAACGAGGTGTACGCCGTGAACACGGTGCCGTTCGCCTACCAGGCGCAGCCGATCGTGCTGCGGCGGGGACAGCTGAACCGCATCTATCTCGTGAATGTGCTCGAGTTCGACCTGGTCAACTCCATCCACCTGCACGCGAACTTCTTCCACCTCTATCGGACGGGCACGTCCCTCGAGCCCAGCGAGTTCACGGACACGATCAGCATGGGCCAGGGGGAGCGCCACATCCTGGAGTTCACCTACGACCGGACCGGGAAGTTCATGTTTCACGCCCACCAGTCGGAGTTCGCCGAGCTCGGCTGGATGGGGCTGTTCGACGTGCGCGACGGGGGCGCGACGGCCTGATGGGACGCTCCCAGTGGCTGTGGTTTGCGTTGCCGTTGCTGCTGCTCGGTGTCCTCGCGGTCGTCGTGACGAAAGGAGGCTCGCTCTCGACGCTGGCACGCGGCGTGCCGCCCGTCGAGGAGCTGACCGTGGACCGGGTGCGGCTCACCCCCGGCCACATCACCCTCACGGTCGTGAACGGGGGGCTCGATCCCGTGACGGTGGCGCAGCTGATGGTGGACGAGGCGTTCTGGCACTTCACCATGACGCCCGGGCGCACGGTGCCGCGGCTCGGCCGGGCGACGATCGACATCCCCTATCCGTGGGTGGTGGGCGAGCCGCACCAGGTGAAGCTGGTTTCCGCGAACGGCATCACGTTCGACCACGAGATCCCCGTCGCGTGGGAAACGCCCGCGGCGGACGCCGAATCCTTCCTCGCGTTCACGCTCGTCGGCGTGTATGTCGGCGTCCTGCCCGTCGCGATCGGCCTCCTGTGGCTGCCGTTTCTCCGACGGCTGGAGCGCCGCTGGATCCACTTCGCGCTGGCGCTCACTGCCGGCCTGCTGGTGTTCCTCTTCGTGGATGCCTTGCACGAGGGGCTCGAGACCGCGGAGCGGGTGGCGGGTGCGTTCCAGGGAACGGGGCTCGTCGTGGTCGCAGCGCTCGCGATGTGGCTGGTACTGCAGGCGTTCGGGGGGGTGGGAAGGGGAACGGGGGAAGATGGAAGGGCGAGCCGCATGCGCCTGGCGTTCCTTATTGCTCTCGGGATCGGCTTGCACAACCTGGGTGAGGGCCTGGCGATCGGCGCGGCGTACGCCCAGGGCGCGGTGTCGCTGGGCGCCTTTCTCATCGTCGGCTTCATGCTCCACAACACGACCGAGGGCCTCGGGATCGTCGCCCCGATCGCCCAGGACCGGCCGGGGCTCGGGACGCTCGCCCTCGCCGGCGCGCTCGCCGGGGCGCCCACGATCGGCGGCGCCTGGCTCGGAGGGCTCGCCTATTCGCCGCTGCTCAGCGCGCTGTGCTTGGGCGTCGGTGCCGGCGCGATCCTGCAGGTGGTGGGGGTGTTGTACCGGGTGGTCGCGCGCGAGGCGGCGGGCCAGCTCTGGACTCCGCTCAACGCGCTGGGCGTCGTCGCCGGCCTGGTGCTGATGTACGGCACCGGGCTGCTGGTCGCGCGGTGAGCGCCCGCCGTGTCGTCCCGGCGTTCGGCGTCGTCATGGCGACGCTGCTGGTCGGGGCGCCGCGCGCCGGCGCCCAAGAGCCGGGACCACCTCTCGCCATCGCCGACAACAGCTTTTTGATCGAAGAGGCCTACAATCAGGAGCGCGGCGTCGTGCAGCACATCAACGCGTTCCAGCGGGCCCGCGGCGCCGACTCGTGGGTCTACACCTTCACACAAGAATGGCCGGTCTTGAGCCAGAAGCACCAGTTGAGCCTCACCGTGCCGGTCCAGCGCGTGCGCAACGTCGTGTCGGCTGCGACGGGCCTTGGCGACGTAGCGCTCAATTACCGCTATCAGCTGGCGGGGACGGAACGATGGGCTGTGGCCCCACGGCTCTCGCTGCTGCTGCCGACCGGTCGCGCCGCACTCGGACTGGGTGCCGGTGGGTCCGGCGTCCAGTTGAATCTCCCGGTCAGCGCTTCCCTTGCGAGAAGCTTGGTCACCCATTGGAATGCCGGTGCCACGGTGACGCCGTCGGCGAGGAACGCCTTGGGCCACGAGGCCACTACCACCGGATACAACCTCGGCGCGAGCGCCATCTGGCTCGCGCGTCCAGCCTTCAATGTGCTGGTCGAGGTCGCGTGGGCCCGGACTGCGACGGTAACCGGTCCCGGCGCCACGGCGTCGGAGCACGGCCTCTCGATCAATCCCGGGATCCGGTGGGCACACAACTTTTCGAGCGGGCTCCAGATCGTGCCGGGAATCGCGTTCCCGATCGGGGTCGGCCCCAGCAAGGGTGAAGACGCCCTTCTACTCTACCTGAGTTTCGAGCATCCCTTCCGGAAAGACGGGCGGTAGGGAATGGGACCGGACGGGAACGGGATGCCCGCGCCGCTGGTTGCCCAGGCGGCCGCCCCGCTGCGGCCCGAGCCGGGATGGCGGCGCCCTCGCCTCGCGCCCAGTCTCGCCGAGGTCTATCGCACCATCCCGGTCCGCGAAGGGGCCTGGTGGCGGAAGGCTCTCGCCTTCGCTGGCCCCGGCTATCTCGTGGCCGTGGGCTACATGGATCCGGGCAACTGGGCGACGGACCTGGCGGGCGGGTCGCGGTTTGGCTACACCCTGCTCAGCGTCATTCTGATCTCGAACCTGATGGCGATCCTGCTCCAGGGGCTTGCATCGAAGCTCGGCATCGTGACCGGGCGCGACCTCGCACAGGCGTGCCGGGACGCCTACTCGCGGCCGACGACCCTCTTCCTGTGGGTCATGTGCGAGATCGCGATCGCGGCGTGCGACCTGGCGGAGGTGATCGGGTCGGCCATCGGACTCAACCTTCTCTTCGGGATTCCGCTCCCCTGGGGGATCGTGATCACGGCGCTCGACGTGCTGCTGGTGCTGTTCCTCCAGCACAAGGGGTTCCGCCTGCTCGAGGCGCTGGTCGTCACGCTCATCGCGACGATCGCCGGATGCTTCCTGTTCGAGATCATCATTTCCCGTCCGGAGTTCAGGGCCATCGCCGCGGGCTTCGTCCCGGGTTCGTCGATCCTCGAGGACCCGGGTAAGCTCTACATCGCGATCGGCATTCTTGGGGCGACGGTCATGCCGCACAACCTGTACCTGCACTCGTCCGTCGTGCAGACGCGGCGCTACGAGGAGACCTCGGCGGGGAAGCGGATGGCGGTGAAATGGGCTTTTCTCGACTCCACCATCGCGCTCAGTTGCGCCCTGTTCATCAACGCGGCGATCCTGATCGTCGCAGCGGCCACGTTTCACGCCGCCGGCCACACCGAGGTCGCGGAGATCCAGGATGCCTACAAGCTGCTCACCCCGCTCCTCGGGGTGGCCGGAGCGAGCGCGGTGTTCGCGGTCGCCCTGCTCGCGTCCGGGCAGAACTCCACCCTCACCGGCACGCTCGCGGGGCAGATCGTGATGGAGGGGTTTCTGAACATCCGGCTGCGCCCCTGGTTGCGCCGGCTGATCACCCGGGCGATCGCGATTGTGCCCGCCGCCCTGACGGCTATCTTCTTTGGGGCGAGCGGGACGGCGAAGCTGTTGATCTTGAGCCAGGTGATCCTGAGCCTGCAGCTGTCCTTCGCGGTGTTCCCGCTCGTGCGGTTCACGTCGGACCGAGTGAAGATGGGCGAGTTCGTGAACCCGCGGTGGCTGAAGGCGCTGGCGTATTTCGTGGCGCTCGTGATCGCGTGCTTGAACGCATGGCTGCTGGCGCAGACGCTCCGCAGCTGGCTGGCCTGATGTACTCCCGCATCCTCGTCCCGCTCGAAAACGCGCCTGCTGACGACGCCATCCTCATGCACGTGCGGCAGCTGGCGAAGCTGTGCGGGTCGTCGCTCGTGCTGATCCACGTCGCCGACGGCTGGGTGGCCCGCAACATGGAGCAGCTCAAGCTCCGGGAATCCGAGGAGATGCGCGAAGACCGCACCTACCTGGAGCGTGTCTGCGATGCGCTTCGGGCGGAGGGTTTCGACGCCGACGCCGTGCTAGCGGCCGGCGAGCCGGCCGAGGAGATCGCCGCGGCGGCCACCCGGGAGGGGTGCGACTTGATCGCGATGGCGACGCACGGCCACCGCCTGCTCGGCGACGTGGTGCACGGCATGACGGCGACGCGGCTGCGCCACCTTACGACGGTTCCTGTCTTGATGGTCCGTGCGGAAAGGAAGTAACGCGTAGAGGGAGGGCGTGAAGAGAAAGCGTAGTTTCCGCTACGCGTTCTTTCTACGTTGTCGTTCTGGCCTGCTCCAGAGCCCTGAGGATGGCGCTCAGCCGGCGGTCGCGCGCGTCGCGCAGCGAGTCTACCCGACCCTTGTAGGCCCGATCGACGCTGTGGATCAGCGCCCGCAGCTGCTCGGGCTCGAGCTTCTGCCAGGTGGCGAGGCCGGCCCAGAAGCTCTCGAAGGTCGCGAGCAGTCGCTGCAGGAACAGCGTGACTCCCCCGTCGCCAGCGGCGAGGTGATACGTGAGATGCGGCCCCGCCGCGGCCCACCCGAGGGCGGGGCCGAGTGAGATGGCGCGGTCCAGCTCGTCCACGTCGATTACGCCGTTCAGCACGAGATCGATACACTCGCGCCACACCGCGGCCGCGATCCGCCCGACCACGTAGCCGGGCACCGTCTTCTTGAGCAGGATCGGGAAGCGGCCGAGGGCGCGCAGGTAGTCCTGGGTGCGCGCCACTTGCGCCGGGTCGGTGCGCTCGCCGGGGACCAGCTCGACGAGCGGGATCAGCTCCGGGGGGTTGAGCGGATGCGCGACCAGGCAACGGTCCTGCCGCCGGCACCGGGAGAACAGCTCGGTCGGCGGGATCCCGCTGGACGAGCTCGTGAGCAGCGCTTCGGGCGCCACCACGGCTTCGAGGCTGCCGAACAGCTTCTGCTTGGCGACCAGATCCTCGTTGATCGCCTCGATCACCCAGTCCGCGTCCTGCACCGCCTGCAGCAGGCTGCGCCCCGGGTGGAACTCCAGCAGCCCGCGCTCCACGATGCCCTGGGTCGCGCGTTCCAGCGCCACGAGGGAGCGCGCGCGCCGCGGCACCTCCGTCACCGCCCGTTCCAGCCCGCTCGTGCTCGAGTCGAAGATCGTGACCGGCCAGCCGGCTGCGGCGCACAGCGCGGCCCAACCGCATCCGATGTCACCAGCCCCGATCACCGCCACCTTGCGCGGCAGGGCCGTCACGCCTGGGCACCTTCCGGTTGTACCTCGGGCGCCCCGGCCCCCCCGGCCCCCCCGCCCCCCCCGGCCCCCGCGCCTCCCCGCGTCGCCCAGCGGAACACTCGTTCCGACAGGAGGTAGCGTACCTGCCCCATGTCGACGCGCGTCGCGACGCGCACCAGCGCTCCCGCGGGATCGACCCGGGTGTGGCCGCGATGGTCGCCGTCGTCGAGATCCACCACCAGGCGGCGCTCCTCGAAGACCAGCGCCTTCGGACGGATCAGCGCGGCGATCGGCAGCACGTCGTTCACGATGCACCCGTCCAGCCGTTCGTATTGCTTGTGGAACTCGACGTAGAACCGCAGGGCGTCCCCGATCCAGCGTGCCGGCGCGGCGCCCGAGTGCTCGAGTTTCCCGATCTCCTGCGGGCCGACCACCGCCTCGCGGGTCACGTCGAGCCCCACCAGCTCCGTCGGCAGCTCGGCTTTGAGTACCGTGTCGAGCGCTTCCGGGTCGCACCAGGCGTTGAATTCCGAGAAGCGGGTCGTGTTGCCCTTGGCGGCGATGTTGCCCGCCATCGCGATGTGCCGCGAGACCTTGGCCCGCACCAGGGCGGGCTCACGCCGCAGCGCGAGCGCGAGGCTCGTGACGGGACCGAGCGTCACCAGTGTCACCGGCTCCGGCTGCTCGGCGAGCATGCGCTCGAGCGACCTCACCCAGTCGAGGATCACTCCCGTCGGCGGCAGCGCCGCGTAGCCCAGCCCCGACTCTCCGTGGGTCTCCTGCGCCGGCGCGAGGGGCCGTTTGACCGGGCGGCGCGCGCCCACGCCCAACGTGATCCGCTTGCCCGCCCAGCGCATGATCTCGACCGTGTTGCGGTAGGCGTTCTCCACCACCGTGTTGCCGTAGGAGACGGAGATGCCCCGCACGTCCAGCTCCGGCGATGCGACGGCGAGGAACAGCGCCAGCATGTCGTCGATGCCGGGATCGGTATCGATCACTATGGGAAGCGGGGGGGGGGAGCGGGGGGGAGCGGTCTCGGCGTGCACGCTCAACGCTAGGGAGCGCGAACCTCCTTTGCAATAGTCTCGTGCAGGTTACGGAACTCCGCGGCGCCGCCGAACCCGAAGATCCGCTCGATGACCCGCCCGTCGCGGTCCAGCAACACGGAATAGGGGAGACCGCGGTAGTGATACGTCTCCTTCATGCGACCCCCGCCGACCAGGATCGGGAAGGGCGGGCGGTACTGCCGCACGAAGGCGAGCATCTTGCCGCGGTCCACGTCGTCCGAGATCGCGGCGATCTCGAAGTCGCCGCGCGCGAACTCCCGGTACAGCTGCGCCATGTGCGGGAACTCCTCGCGGCAGGGGTCGCACCACGAGGCCCAGAAGTTCACGAGCGTCACCTTGCCGGCGAACCGCGCGAGGCTGACCGTGTCCCCCGTCAGGTCGGGCAGGGCGAAGGCGGGGACGAACGCGTCGCGCTGGGGCGGCGCCGCACGGGCGAGCAGGGACTCGGCGTCGAAGCTCACGATCTCGCCCGTGGCGTCCACGGCGATCGCGGTCTCGCGCGGCCCGTGACGACGGGTCGCCACGATCGCCCCGGTGGCCGTGTCGAGGACGTCCAGGCGCAGCGCCGTCGCCGCGGAGTCCGCCGCGCCCAGGGCGTACAGCCGCCCGTCGGGACCGAGGGCGAGTGCGAGGTTCACCAGCGCCTTGCGCACGTCGAGCCGCCTCCCCTGCGGAGCCAGGAGCACCGGATCGGACTCCCGCTCGAACAAGCCGCGCTTCGCGGTCCAGCGCAGCGCGCCCGTGGGCGCGTACTTGCGGATCTCGTCCCGCACCAGCGGCGCGAAGTACACCGAGCCGTCGCGGCCCGCGGCGACCGCGCCCGCGTTGACGAGCGAGGTCAAGAACGGCGGGTCCGGCACGCGCACCGTGGCCAGCCCTTCCACCGGATGACCCAGAGTGTCTAGGATGCGGATCAGCGGCGCGGTGTCCGGCTCGACGCGGAGTGCAGGCACGCGATAGGGGGAGCGGACCGCGACCACCCGGGCTCCGGCGGCCGCGTACAGCGACGCGTAGTCGGGGCTCGTCCACTCACGGACGACATGGCCCGCCGTGTCGAAGACCACCCCCTCGCCTGTCTCCTCGGTGACCAGGATGTTCCGGGCGACGACCGCCACGGCCACCGGGAGCGCCAGCCGCGGGCTCGTGAAGCTGGTGGCGACGTAAAGCCGGCCGTCGAACGCGACGATCCTGCTGTGTTCGGGGTCTGGGGCCCAGGAAAGACCGCCCAGGGCGGCCGCGGGAGAGCGGCCTAGGAACAGGAGGGTGTGGCCGCCGGGCGCGGGTGACCGACAGCTGGAGAGCGCCGCGGCAAGCAGCGCGGCGCCCTCCACGGCCCCCGGCAGGCGGCACATCAACTCGCGGCGGCGATCGTCTTGATCGTAATCATGTTCACGCCGTGGCTCTCGAGCACCGAGCCCGTCAACTTCACCTTCTGCTCGGCGAACGGGAGCAGGCGCGAGTTCTGAGCGTCGGCCGGCTTGGCGCTCGCCGGCAGGTAGATCTTGCCGTCGTCGCCCAGAATCGCGAGCGGCATGCCCGACTTGGCGCACCCGGTGGCGCACGCCTTGTGGCCGGCGCCCGAGGCACCCGACGTCGTGAAGCAGCTCAGGTCGATGACCTGGCCCGTCATCGACACGTCCTTGCCGGTGTGATGCATCCCGCCCATCTCCTGGGCGGCGAGCGGCACACTACAGAATGCGAGTACCGCGGTCGCGGCGAGAATCCGTTTCAGCATGCGCGTTTCCTCCGTTGGGGATTGGCCTTGCTTACCATACGCCGCGGGCGGGGGTTCCAGATTGGGGTATATTGGGCGCCATGAACGAGGGCTATCGTCAATTGCTTGAGACGCTTGGCCGCGGCTGGGAGCGCGGGGACGTGGACCAGATCGTGTCCGTGTTTGCGCCCGGGGCCGTCTTCCTCGAGACCCCGTTCAGCGAGCAATGCGTCGGCTCGGACGCCATTCGCGGATACTGGAAGGACGTGCCGGTGAACCAGGCCGAGGTCACTTTCAAGGCGGGCGAGGTCTACGTGGCGGGACCGTGGTTTGCGACGGAGTTCCGCTGCACGTACCGGCGGCGCCGCACGGGGGAATGGGTGGACGCGCGCGGGGCGATGTTCTGCGAGACGCAGGACGGCAAGATCACGGAAATGAGGATGTACTGGCACAGACATCCGTAGCGCAGGAAAGCGTGGAGCGAAAGCCGTCGAGTTAGAGGCATCGAGCTAGAGGCGTCGAGCCAGAGGCGTAGCACGAGTACGACGCACAGAACCGTAGGAGCCGGTGCTCGCGTCCACATCGGGACCCAGGGCTGGAATCATCCTGCCTGGGTCGGCCCCTTCTTTCCGCCCGAAACCAAGCCGCACGACTTTCTCTCGTTCTACAGCCGGGCGTTCGACACGGTCGAGGTGGACTCCACCTATCACGGGACGCCGGCGGAGCACGTGGTGCGGGGGTGGGCGGAGCGGGTGCCCGCCGGATTCTCGTTCGCGCTGAAGCTGCCGCAGGAGCTCACGCCCGAGGGGCGCGCCGCCGGCACCGCAGCGCTCGGGGTGTTCTGCGAGCGTGCCCTGCTGCTGGGCGAGAAGCTCGGCCCGGTGCTGGTGCAGCTCGGCCCTGAGTTCGGGCCGGAGCGCTGGGACGCGGTCCAAGAGTTCGTCGAGCGACTCCCCGCCGGACCGCGCTGGGCGATCGAATTCCGCCAGCGCGGCTGGGTGGGGCCGAAGCTGCTCGAGCTGCTGCGCCGCCACCGCGTGGCGCTGGCGCTCGTGGAGGGCCGCTGGGTTCGGCGGGAGGAGATGATCGACCTCGCCATCCACCCGACCGCCGACTTCGCGTACGTGCGCTGGATGGGCACGGGAAAGCGGATCGAGGATTTTTCGGCGGTGCAGGTGAACCGCGACCGCGAGCTCTCGGTGTGGGCGATGGCGCTCGCCGCCCTCGCGGCGCGCGTGCCCGCGGTGTACGGATACTTCAGCAATCATTTTCAGGGACACGCGCCGGCGAGTGCGCGGGAGATGCAGCGATTGATCGGGGGGAGGCCCGTGGAGCCCGAGAAGCTCCGGTCGCAGACCACGCTGTTCTAAGGCCGAGCTCGTCTCACGTATTCCAGCGCTTCCTGCATGAGCCCGGCATTGCGCATTCCCACCTGCAGGGCCTCGGTCACCGCATCCTCCTCGCTCATGCCCAGATCGAGCATCAAATAGGGGATCAGCGTGACCCCGACTCTGTTGCCGCTCGCGCAGTGGAAGAAGACGCGCTTCTCGCCCGCCAGCGCGCGCACCGTCTGGCGCACCCGATCAAACGTCTCGTCGGCGAGCGGGCCGTGGCTCACCGGGATGTTGATGTACTCGAGGCCAGCCGCGACCACCGCGTCGCGCGGGCGGTAGGGCCGCGGCTCCATCGGCTCGCGGATGTCGAGGATCACCTCGCAGCCGGCGCGCTTCAGGGCGGCGAGCTGCTCGGTGGTGGGCTGGCCGCCGGTCACGATACCCGGGATCGGCTCGCAGGCGTTGGGGATACCGACGGCGGCGTCGAGTAGGTGGCTCATGAAAACGGGCGGCAGTACCTTTCTCCGACCAATCTAGCGCGTTCCGATCGTCATGGCCTCACGCCGCACCCACCCTCCCCGGCCCCCGGCGCTGCGCGCGCACCTGACGCCGCGCCACAAGCTGTGGCTCAACTGGGACGGCGCCTTCCTCATGGGACCGCGCTACCTGCGGTTTCTCGACGCCGTCGATCGCACCGGCACGATCCGCGCGGCCGGCCGCGAGGTCGGTTGGAGCTATCGCACCTGTCTGAACCGCATCCGCGAGATGGAGCGCGTGCTGGGCGCCAAGGTGCTCGCCACCACGCGCGGCGGCTCGAGCCGGGGCGGCGCCCGTCTCACCCCCGAGGCCCGGCGGCTGGTGAAGCTGTTCGCGCGGTGGCGGCGGGAGGCCCTGCGCCTGAGCGACGTGGCATTTCGGAAGATCGTGCACCGATAGGCACCAGGTTGCCTATCGGCCCGGCACGCCGTACCTTCCCGCCGTGCTCTCGGACCACGTCGCTTCCCTCGTCCTGCTCGCGATGGCGCTTGCCGCCGCGCCGGCGCGAGCCCAGGGGCCGAGCGTCCCCAGGATAACGGGATACGTCCAGACCCGCGTGCAGTCGATCGGCGACTCGGCCGCCTTTCTGCTGCGGCGCGTCCGCCTCGGCGCGCAAGGGAATCTCACGCCGTGGGCGAGCTACAAGGTGCAGGGCGAGCTGCGGAACGGCGGCGCCGCCGCGACCGCGGCGACTCTCAGCGCCACGGATCTGTACGTTGCCCTCACGCACGGGCCCTGGACGGCGACCATCGGTCAGTCGAAGACGCCGCTCTCCATCGAGTTCATCCGCTCGTCCACCGTGCTCGAGCTGCCGGAGCGCTCCATGGTGGTCGACTCCCTCGCGCCCAACCGGGATGTCGGCGCGAAGGTCGAGTGGACCCCCCCCGGGCCCGCGTCGCTCCAGGGCGGCGTGTTCAACGGCGACGGCGTCAACCGTGCAGCGAACCGGGACAAGCGCTTCCTCTATATGGGACGTGCCGTCGTCAGAGCGGCGAGGGGCGTCTACGTAGCCGTGTCCGCGGCCGCGAGGCGCGATACCACGACGTGGGACGCGGAGACGTGGGCGGAGCGCGACCGCCTGGCGGTCCGTGGCGAGTTTGTAGCCCGGCACCGCTCCCCCGTCGACGTCACGACCCTGGGCTGGTACGCCCTGGGCGCTTACGGCGTGATTCCGAAGCGGCTCCAGCTCGTGGGGCGCTTGCAACAGTTCGATCCGAATGACCGGAGCGGCGGCGACCGCGTCACGGGCTATACCGGCGGCGCGCAGTACTTCTTCACCGGCGACGACTTGAAGCTCCAGCTCGAATACACCGTCCTTAACGAGCAGGGGCTCGCCATCAGCAACAACCGGTTCATTGTCCAACTACAGGCAAGGTTCTGACCCTGCGCACGAATCACGCCGCGCTCTGGCTCGGGGCGACGGCGTTCGGACTCGCGCCGCTGCACGGCCAAGCGGCGCAATCGAAGGATATCATCCTCGCCACCACGACTTCCACGCGTGACGCTGGCCTCCTGGACACCCTCCTCCCCGTCTTCCAGCGGCAGACGGGTTATCGGGTGAGAGTCGTCGCGGTCGGCAGCGGCCAGGCGCTCGAGCTGGGGCGCCGCGGCGACGCGGACATCGTGCTCGCCCACGCGCCCGACGCCGAGCGCGCGCTGGTCGACTCGGGCTACCTTCTGAGCCGCCGGCTCGTGATGCACAACGACTTCCTGATCGTCGGGCCGGCGGCGGACCCGGCTGGGCTCTCCGGCCTGAGCGACGCGCTCGCCGCGCTGCGCCGGGTCGCCGCCGAGCGCGCTACCTTCATCTCCCGGGGCGACGAGTCGGGCACGCACAAGCTCGAGCAGCGGCTCTGGAAACAGATCGGGGTCGCGCCCCCGCGCAACGCCGGGTGGTACGTCGAGGCGGGCCAGGGCATGGCGGCGACGCTCCAGATGGCCGATCAGAAGGGCGCCTACACTATCACCGACCGCGCGACCTACCTCGCCTGGCGGGACAAAATGCACCTCGTGCCCCACCTCGAGGGCGATCCCGTTCTCTACAACGTGTACCACGTCATGGAGGTGAACCCGAAGAATGCGCCCCGCGTGAACACCGCCGGGGCCAGGGCGCTCGCCGATTTCCTCGTCGCGCCCGAGACGCAGGCGCTGATCGGGGAGTTCGGTAAGTCGCGCTTTGGGCAGAGCCTGTTCGTGCCGGACGCGGGGAAACCCGACCGGTGGTAACAACGGGCACGAATTGATGTCTCACTGAGGGACACGCCGTGTCTCCCGCAGAGGTCATCCCCACCTTAATGGGGAGGGGCCAAGACGGGCATAGTTCTTGATGGTTTCGGAGGTTCGAGGGTATATAAGAGGATAGCCCCATGGTACTCGCGCTGATCGCTTCCCTGCTCGCTGCCGCGCCCCCCCCGTCCGACGCGGCCGCGGTGCGCAATGACGACCCACCCGTCAAAATCTGGCTCGATCAGGACGGCTATTTCATTCGCGGCGACAAGGCGCGGGTCCACGTGAGGCTGGCGGATGACGGCTATCTCGTCGTGCTCCGCGCCGACACCGATGGTCGGGTGCGGGTGCTGTTCCCGCTCGATCCGGTAGACGACGCCTTCGTGCGCAGCGGCAGGAAGATCGAGATCCGCGGCCGCGGCGACCGCGAGGCGTTCTACGTCGACGACCGCGATGGCAGCGGCGTCGTGCTCGCCGCCCGGTCGGCGGCGCCGTTCCGCTTCGACGAGTTCGTACGCGGCGATCATTGGGATTACCGCGTGCTCACCGCGCGTGACGCCGAGGACGACAAGGAGCAGGCGCTGCTCGACATCGCGCAGCGGATGGTGCCCGACGGCCGTTTCGACTACGACGTGGTGAGCTACACCGTTTCGGCGCCGCGGGCCTACTATGACCGCTGGCACCACCCATACGACTCACCCGTCAGCGTGCACCTGAGCTTCGGGTACCGCTACGGCCACCGCTACTGCGATCCGTACTGGTACGATCCGTTCTTCTGCGGGTCGTACTACGATCCGTTCTTCTACGGCTACCGCCCCTACTACTACGATCCGTTCTTCTACACGCCGTACGTCTACCGGCCGTACATCTACCGGCGCGGCACGGTCATCTATACCAGGAAGCGTTACGGCGGGGGCTTGTTCATCGACCGCGTCCGGCCGGGAGAGGGCAGCGGGTTCAGGTTCAGGCAACGCACCGCTGCGGCGCCGACAGTGATGGGAGTGGGCCCGCGGTTGCGGGTGCCCCAGGGCACGCTGCTCAGCCGCGCGACCGAGCGGCGCGTGCCGGCGTCGGCGACGACGTCGAGCCCGGCTCGCGTGCGCGACGCAGCTCGCGGCTCCCATTCGGTTCCGGTTTGGAGTCGGGGCGCGTCGCCCGAGCGGCGTCAGCCGGAAGCCCGCGAAGCCCGCGCACCGGAGCGGCGCCAGCCGGAAGCCCGTGAAGCCCGCGCACCGGAGCGCCGCCGGCCCGAGCGCACGGTGGCGCGCCCCGCTCCCGAGCGGCGTCAGAGCGGCGGTGGCGCCGCGCGACCGGCGCCGTCGGGCGGCAGTCGCAGCTCATCCGCCGGAGCGGCGCGGCCGTCCGGCTCGTCCGGATCGGGGAAGTCCGCTCCTTCGAACGGCGGGGGACGGCGGAAGCCGTAGCGGTAGGAGGCGGTAGGGGGCGGTAGGGGGCGGTAGGGGGCGGCAGGCGAGAATCACTTGCGCATTACCGCCTCTTACCGCCTCTTACTGCCTCTTACCGCCTCCTACCGTCTCTTACCGCCGATGCTGGAACTGAAACGATCGCTGCGCGTGACCGACGGACTTGCCATGGTCGTCGGGATCATGGTCGGCTCCGGGATCTTCCGCACGCCGGGACTGGTCGCGGCGCAGCTCGGCCGGCCGTGGCTCACCTTCGTCGCCTGGGTGCTGGGCGGCGTCGTCGCGTTCCTCGGCGCGCTGTGCTTCGCCGAGCTGGCCACGCGTCACCCCAAGGCCGGCGGCAAGTACGTGTACGTGCGTGAGGCGTTCGGCCGGCGCGCAGGGTTCGTGGTGGGCTGGGTCGAGGGGCTCGCGATCTATCCCGTGGCGATCGCGGCGATCGCGGTCGTCGCGGGCGAATACGCGGGCCGGCTCGCCGGCCTCGGGGCGGGCGGGACGCGCTGGATGGGAGTCGGCCTCGCGGCTCTGTTCACGGGCATCAACCTCGCGGGCGTCGCGACGGGACGATGGGTCCAGAACGGGGTGACCGCCGCGAAGCTGCTCGTCCTGGCGAGCGTCGTCGTGCTCGCGTTCGCGGCCGGCGACGGCGCGGGGTGGCACTCGACCCTCCCTACCGCGCCCGTCGGGCTGGCGATCGTGAGCGCCCTGGCGCTGGCGTTTCAGGCCGTGGTCTGGACCTACTACGGATACCTGGACGTCGGCAAAATCGCCGAAGAGATGGTCGAGCCGGGGCGCACCCTGCCGCGCGTGCTCCTGGGCGGGATCGCGACCGTGGCCGCGCTCTATCTGCTCCTCAACGCGGCGTTCTTCCAGGTGCTGCCCATCGACCGCATCGCGGCCTCGAATCTGGTTCCGGGCGACGTAGCGGCCGCCGTCACGGGGACGGGGGGCGGCGCCGTCGTGGCCGGGCTGGCGCTGCTGGTGGTGCTCGCCTCGCTCAACGGCAACGTCTTCGTCACGCCGCGCGTGATCTTCGGCCTGGCGCGCGAAGGCCTCGGCCCAGCTGTGCTGGCGCGCGTGAACCGCGGCGGTAGCCCGTGGGCCGCGACGCTGCTCGTGGGCGTCGTGGTCGTGCTGCTCGCCGCCACGGGGACCTTCGAGTCGCTGCTCGGCCTCGCGATCGTCCAGGTCGTGGTGATCGACAGCGTCGCCGTGCTGACGCTGTTCCGCCTGCGTCGACGAGAGCCGCGGGCACCGTTCAACGTCCCGCTGTTTCCCTGGGTGCCGCTGATATTCGTCGGCGTTTACCTCGCGCTGTTCCTGGCGACGGCGTTGGCGCAGCCGAAGCTAGTGCTGATCGCGCTCGGCGTGTTGGGGGCGGCGTGGGCGGTAGGAGGCGGTAGGAGGCGGTAGCAGGCGGTAGGAGGCGGTAGGGGGCGGTAAGGGGCGGTAAGGGGCGGTACCGCCCCCTACCGCCTATCTTTTGGCCATGCCCGCCATTCGTCTCGCAATCGCGCAGCTGCGCCCCACCAAGGGCGAGTACGCCACCAACGTCCAGCGGATCGGCGGTGTGCTGGCGCAGATCGCCCAGCTCGACCCGCCGGTGGACCTGCTGATCTTCCCCGAGACGGCGACGTCGGGCTACTTCGTGGAGGGAGGCGTGCGCGACGTCGCGGTCACGGCGGGGACGCTGTTCCGCGATCTCACGCTGCAACACGAGGCAGCCGGTGCGCCCCCGCTCGACGTCGCGGTCGGGTTCTACGAGGTGTTCCAGAACCGCTTCTACAACTCCTGTCTGTACGCCTCCCTCGGCAACGCTTCTCCCCGTGACGCCTCTCCCGGCAAGGTCACACCCGGTATCCGCCACGTGCACCGCAAGGTGTTTCTCCCCACGTACGGCGTGTTCGACGAAGAGCGGTTCGTCGAGCGGGGCCGCGAGATCCAGGCGTTCGACACGCGCTGGGGCCGCGCGGCGATTCTGATCTGCGAGGACGCCTGGCACTCGCTCGCCGGGACGATCGCGGCGCTCGACGGCGCGCAGCTGATCATCGTGCCGAGCGCGTCGCCGGCGCGCGGCACCGGGGTCGACGAGGAGGGCACGCGACTCCCCGCGAGCGTGGTGCGCTGGGAGCGCATCGCGCGCGGGATGGCGGACGAGCACGCCGTGTGGGTCGCGCTCGCGAACCTCGTGGGGTTCGAGGGCGGCAAGGGGTTCCCGGGCGGCTCGGTGCTCGTGGATCCGCACGGCCAGATCGTGCTGCGGGGGCCGCTGTTCGAAGAGGCGGTGCTGACCTACGACGTGGATCTGGACGAGTTGACGCGGGCGAGAGCCGATGCGCCCTTGCTGGCCGACCTGGAGGTGAATCTGCCGCATCTCGTCAAAAACCTCGGGAGACGGGAGGCGGGAGCCGGGAGGAAGAAACGCACCGCCGTCCGATTTGATCCCGCGACTAACGGGTCGTCTCCCGTCTCCCGTGTCCCGCCTCCCGTTTCCCGCATTCACGTGATCGGGCGCGGCGTAGACGAAGGGGATCCCCTCGCGATCGACTGCGAGCTCGCGCGCCGCTGGCTGGTGAGCTTCCTGAAGGACGAAGTGACGCGGCGCCGCGGGTTCACGAAAGGGATCGTCGGGATCTCGGGCGGCGTGGACAGCTCGCTCACCGCGTTCCTCGCCGCCGAGGCGCTCGGGTCCGAGAACGTGATCGGCGTGCGCATGCCCTACAAGACGTCGAGCCCGGAAAGCCTGGAGCACGCCCAGCTCGTGATCGACCAGCTGGGCATCCAGTCGCGCACCGTCGACATCACGCCTGCCGTGGACGGCTACCTGGAGCAGGTCGGCGACGCCGATCCCCTGCGCCGCGGCAACGTGTGCGCGCGCCAGCGCATGATCGTGCTGTTCGATCTATCCGCGAAGTACAAGGCCCTGCCCATCGGCACGAGCAACAAGTCCGAGCGGCTGCTCGGCTACTTCACCTGGCACGCCGACGACACGCCCCCGGTGAACCCGCTGGGCGATCTGTTCAAGACGCAAGTGCGGGCTTTGGCGCGCCACGTCCGCGTGCCCGAGGTGATCCTCGAGAAGCCGCCCACGCCCGACCTCGTCCCCGGCCAGACGACCGAGGCCGACTACGGCATCGCCTACGACAAAGTCGATCGGATTCTCTACTACCTCATCCGCGGCATGAAGGCAGAGGAGGTAGTGGCGCACGGGTTCACGCCGGAGGAAGTGGCGAAGGTGCAGACGCGGCTCGAGTCCACGCACTGGAAGCGCCGCCTCCCCACCGTCGCCGTCATGTCCCAGACGGCGATCGGTGAGTTCTACCTGAGACCGGTGGATTACTGATGCGCGCCAAGCACCCTCGCGAATCGGAGACCGTGATGTCCGAGCTGATGATGCCGCAGCACGCGAACATCATGGGCAATGTGTTCGGCGGCGTGATCCTGGCGCTGGTGGACCGCGTGGCGGCGGTGTGCGCGATCCGCCACGCCGGCCGCCCGTGCGTCACCGTGTCGGTGGACAAGGTGGACTTCAAGGAGCCGATCCACGTGGGCGAGCTGATCACGGCGTACGCGCGGGTGAATTACGCCGGGCGCAGCTCGATGGAGGTGGGCGTGAAGATCATCGCCGAGAACGTGCTCTCCGGCGAGAAGCGCCACACCAACTCCTGCTACGTGACGTACGTCGCGCTGGACGACAAAGGCGAGCCCACCCCCGTGCCGCCGATCGTCCCCGAGACGCCCGACGAGAAGCGGCGCTACGACCGGGCGGCGCAGCGGCGGGCGACGCGGGTGATGGACCGGAGGTACGATCAGGGAAGGGGAGAATGATCGCGGATTGCGGATTTCGGATTGCGGATTCGACGCCCGCCCTTCCAATCCGCAATCCGAGATCCGCAATCCGCAATGAGGGGTCACGGTGAGGGTGGTGGCGGTTTTCGGCGGCGGCGGGGCGAAGTCGCTCGCCTGCGTGGGCGCCTGGCGGGCGATGGTGGAGGCGGGCATGACGCCCGTGCAGCTCGTCGGGACGTCGATGGGGGCGGTGGTGGCGGCCGCGTTCGCGAGCGGCGCGACCTACGACGAGGTCGTCATCGCGGGGCGCACGCTGTCGCGGCGCGACGTCGCCCCGTTCGATCCCCTGGCGTTCGTCAAGGGCTTGTTCGCGACGCACGTGCTGAAACCCGACGGCCCGCGGCGCGTCATCGAGCGGCTCGTTCCGGCGACGCGGTTCGACGAGCTCCGGATCCCACTCACCATCACGAGCACGGACCTGGACTCGGGCGAGCTGGTGCTGTTCGGCGCGGGCGGCCGCTCCGATGTTCCGCTGCGCGACGCCCTGTACGCGTCCTGCGCCCTGCCGCTGTATTTCCCGCCGGCGGTGATCGACGGCCGGAGCCTCGGGGACGGAGGCCTGCGCGCCGTCCTCGGCCTCGAAGCTGCGGCCCGCATCCCAGCCGATCTCGTGGTTGCAATACATGTTGGACCCGGGTTCGATGAGCCACCCCTACGGTCTCTTACCGCCCCCTCCCGCCTCTTACCGCCTCCTTTAGTACGCACGCACGGCGCAGCGATCCGCGTCATGATGGCGGCGCAGGTGGAGCAGCTGATCGCCGACTGGCCGAAGGACGCCGCGCGGCTGGTCGTCGTGCGGCCGGTGGCGGAGCGGGAAGCCACGTTTGCGGTCGATGCCGGTGAGCGATACCTGAGAGCGGGCTACGAGGCGACTAAGCGGGCGTTGGCTGATACATTGAACTGCTAGACGCACAGGTGCTAAGACGCGTGAGGGGTTAATGCTCGCACGAGAGATCATGATCCCCGAGCCGTTCGTCGTCGCCGCCGGCGCCACCAGCGCCGAGGTGGCGCTGTTGATGCGCTCGAAGGACATCTCGGTGGTGCCCGTGGTGGACAACCCGAAGGATCGCCGCTACCTGGGCACGATCTCGGACCGCGACATCGTGACGCAATGCGTGGCCGCGGGTCACGACCCGACGGACTGCTCGGCGGAAGTGCACGCGCGCCACGATACGACGGTGGTGACGCCGGAGACGGAATTGGCGGGATTCAGGATAGAGAGGCTGGACCCGAAGGATGCGCATATACGGTCGACGATAGTAGTCGTGGACGGAGTCAAGCGAGTCGTTGGGTTTATTCCGCATCCGGAGTTCATCCAAGGCATAGTGATAGTTCGGGAATAGGGGCGAAGGGGCGAACGCCCCTTAGCCCCTTCGCCCCTTCGCCCCTAGATTATCCCTGTGCCCCGGAAATACTTCACCCTCGCCGAAGCCAACCGCACCCTCCCACTCGTCAAGCGGATCGTGGGCGACATCATGACTCTCCATCCCCAATGGCGCGATCTCGTGTCCCGCTACGAGGTGGTCGCCGCCCAGGCCAAGCCCGAATGGGGCGAATCGCGCGAGCAGCTCGACCTGCGCAATCAGATCGAGGACGTGGCGCGCGAGATCAACGGCTACCTCCAGGAGCTGGAGCAGATCGGCTGTGTGTTCAAGGGCTTCGACGAGGGACTGGTGGACTTCTACGGCAAGCTGGAGGGGCGGGACATTTTCTGGTGCTGGAAGACAGGGGAGGAAAAGATAGAGCACTGGCACGAGTTGGAGGCGGGATACGCAGGTCGGCAACCGGTACCAGAAGTCGTTAGGGGCTGAGTCGCTAAGCACCTGACCTTAAGGAGCTCTCGTGCGCGGTTTCTGGATCCTCGTGCATGTCCTGGGCTTTACCCTGTGGTTAGGCGCCGGCATCGCCACCATGGTCGCTGGGGTGACCGCGAAGCGGCTCCCGCCCGACCAGCGGCTCGCCGGCTACCGGCTGATCGGCGCGGTGCAGCGGATCCTCGTCGGACCGGGCGCGGTGGCGGTCCTGCTCTCCGGCGTGATTCTCAGCATGCCCTTCATGAAGAGCGGGATGGTGCCCGGCTGGATGGGCCTGATGATGGTGAC
>DASUAL010000037.1:0-13074 GCA_035763805.1 Gemmatimonadales bacterium | reverse complement strand
TTCCGCATTCCGCAATCCGCATTCCGCACTTTCCCGAGGTCCTCCAGCGTCGTGGCTCCTAGATCCCTCGCGATGCCCAGCAGCCGCCCCAGGATCCGCGCCGCCGCGAGCGCGTCGGGCCCCGCGCGATGGCGGCCGGCGACCTCGAACCCGAAATAGTGCGCCAGCGCGTCCAGGCTCCGGCTCGCGAGCGCGGGGAGCAGGCGGCGCGCCAGGCGCACCGTGCACAGGCGCGGGCCCGCCAGGTGCAGCGCGCGTGCGCTCTGCAGCTCGGCGGAGACGAACGTCCAGTCGAACCGGGCGTGATGCGCCACGAACACGGCGCCCGCGAGCGCGCCGAGCACGTCGTCCGCGACACGGTCGAACACCGGCGCGTCCCGCACCATCGCGTCCGTGATGCCGGTGAGGCGGCTGACGAACGGCCCGATCGGCAGGCCGGGGTTGACCAGCGTCTCGTAGGCGAGGTGCACGTCCCCGCCGACGATCGTGGCGATCGCGACCTCGATCACGCGAGCCCCTCGCCGCGGGCTCGTGCCCGTCGCCTCCACGTCCACGACCGCGAAGCGGCAGGCGTCGAGGGCGGGGGGGGGCGCCGCGCCGCCGACCGCGAGCGCCCAGCGGCCGTCGCCCGTGCGGGTCACGCGCGGATCCTCCGCCAGCAGCGCCCGCGCGATGCGGTCGGCCAGGCCGCGCGGAGTGCGCGCGAGGCCCAGGACGTCGCGCACCAGCGGGCCACTCGCCGCCGGCCCCGCCTCCAGATAGGCCACGGCCCGGCCCGAGAGGCTGGACGACGGATAGGCGGCGACGCCGATCAGAGGTCGTCGCGCCTCAAGGGAAGCGTCATGCAGCGGGGCCCGCCGCCGCCCCGCACCAGCTCGCTCCCCTCGATCGTGATTACGGCCCGCTCGTGCTCGGCAAACGCGTCCTCACCGGCCAGCAGGTTGACGGCCGAGACGGTCTGGAAGCCGGCGTGCTCGAGCTCGTGCAGCGTTGCCTCGTTGCGGGCGTACGTCACGACCGCGCCCGGCCGCACGGCGAAGAAGTTGCAGGCCGACGACCACTGCTCGCGCTCCTGCAGGGTGCGGCTGTTGCCCCCGCAGAACACCGGCTCCAGGGGATGGTCCACGGCCTGCATGGCCGCGAAGAAGTTGGGCATTTCCCGCACGCCCTTCGACTTCTTGCGCCGGTGCAGTACGGCGAGCCGCTCCGCGCCGACGAAGTGCGGCGGGTAGACGCAGCACAGCTCGCGGTCGAGCTGCGTGAAGATCATGTCGAGGTGAATCGCCGTGCGCTCGCTCGGCAGCACCACCACGATCACGTCCTTCACCCCGCAGTGCTCGAACACGAGGTCGCACAAGTGGTCGAGCGCCGCCGGGCTCGACCGCTCGCTGAAGCCGAGCACCAGGAGGTCGGGCCGGACGGGGTGCACGTCCCCACCCTCGAGCGTGTAGGTGAAGCGCTTCTCCTCGGAGCCGTCGTACAGGATGCCGGCGTTCTCGAGACACGGGTGATAGCGGAACAACGCCTTGATGAGCAGCTCCTCGGTCCAGCGCACGCCATAGCGCATCGAGCCGATGATCGAATGCTCCCCGATCACGATGCCGACGTCTCGCGTGAAAAACAGGTTGGGCAGCGCCGGCAGCGCGAACCCGGCCTCGTTCAGCGCCCGCGCAATCGGGCCGGCTTCCTCCAGCGCGCCTTCGACCATCACGCCCACGAGCGCCTCGGCGGACAGCTCGCCGAGCTTCTTGGCCAGGGCGTCCGAGGGAACAACCTCGAGCGCCCGCGTCACGAGGAACTCGCGGACGTCCGGCCGCGCGACCAGCTCGCTCAACAGGGTACGCACCTCGTAGACCTGCGCGAAGCGCTCCAGCACGGCGACGAACTGGCGGTGTTCCCGCTGCGCCAGATCGAGGTCGATGATGTCGTCGTACAGATACTCTTCGCGGTTTCCGGGCGTGACGGCGAGCAGCTCGGGGCCCGGCGTATGCACCACGACGGCCCGCAGAGGGCCGATTTCCGAAGTCACGTGGACACGCGCCATGGAGCGCAATCTAACACGCGCGCCGGAGCGCCGGCTAACTTGCCGTGAACACCGACGTTACGGTGTATGGCAACGCGGAAGCGCGCGCCCCTAGATTCCGCATTCCGAATTCCACATTCTACATTTCGATGAACGAGCGTCTGCTCCACATCCTCAACGGCGATTCGACCGCCGCGCAGTTGCGGCGGTCCGACGTACCCGGCACGCTCGCCGTGTGGGCCGACGTGCTGTACGAGGGCCCGGTGCCCGGCGAGGACGCGACGCCCGAGCAGTGGCGCGAGGTGCGCGCGGGCTTCGCCAGCCAAGCCCGCTGGGCGACCTACGACGAAGCGCTCAGGCGCTACACTGAATGGGATGAAGGGCTAGAACGGTATCGCGAGTTCGAAGAGGTCGTGCTGTGGTTCGAGCACGATCTGTTCGACCAGCTGATTCTGGCGCGCCACCTCGACTGGTTCGCGCGACGTGACCTCGGGCGCACCCGCCTCAGCCTGATCTGCATCGGCCACTTCCCCGGCGTGGAACCGTTTCACGGCCTCGGTCAGCTCTCACCCGCGCAGCTCGCGTCGCTGCTGCGCTCCCGGCAGCCCGTCACGACCCGTCAGTCCGGGCTCGGCCGGGCGGCCTGGCAGGCGTTCACGGGACCCGATCCCGCGAAGCTCGAGCGGCTGCTCGAGCGCGATACGTCGGCCCTGCCATTCCTGGCGGGCGCGCTGCGACGCCTGCTGCAGGAATTCCCGGCGGTCACGACCGGGCTGCCCCGCACGGAACGCCACATCCTTGAAGCCGTGGGCGACGCGCCGCGAGGGCCAGCCGATCTGTTTCGCGCCGTGCAAGCGAAGGAAGAGCGCGTGTTCATGAGTGACGCCACGTTTTGGGGGCGCGTGCAGCAGCTGGCCGACGGTGCGAAGCCGCTCGTGACCCTGGAGGTGCGCGACCGGGAGCCGCACCGGCTCCCCGAAGGGCTGGTGCGCATTACCGCCCAGGGCCGCGAGGTCCTCGCCGGACGAGATGACTGGGTTCGCCTCGATGGGATCGACCGGTGGCTGGGCGGGGTGCACCTCGTGGGACAGGTGCCGTGGCGCTGGGACGAGAGCGCAGGCCGGCTGCGGCCGGTGCCTTCCTAACGGTTTGCGAGCGCGAAGCTTAGCGTCTCGAGCTCGAGCGCCATGTTTACCGACTTCACGACCACGTCGGCCGGAACGGTGAGCTGCACGGGCGCGAAGTTGAGGATGGCTTTCACCCCGACCTGGACGAGCTGATCGGTCACCTCCTGGGCCGCGTCGGCCGGCGTCACGACGATCGCGATGTCGGTTGGATCCTTCTTGAGATCCGCAGCGATGTGGCGCACGTCGCGCACCAAGATGCCGTTCCAGCGCGACCCGACCTTCTTCGGATCCTTGTCGTAGATGGCCGCGACGTGGAAGCCGCGCTGGCGGAAGCCAGGGTACTGGATCAACGCCGAGCCGATGCGCCCAGCGCCCACGAGCACGACGCGGTAGGTGCGCTTGAGCCCCAGGATGTCGCGGATGCGGGCCGTGAGCTCGGTGACCGAGTAGCCGAGGCCGCGCTTGCCGAACGAGCCGAAGAACGAAAGGTCCTTGCGGACTTGCGCCGAAGTAGTGCCGCCGCGGCGGGCCAGCCCGGCCGAAGAGATCGTGGCCTGGCCCTGCGTGGCGAACTGCTCGAGGAACTGGAGATAGAGGGAGAGCCGCCGCACCGTGCTTTCGGAGATCTTCCGCATATTGTGAATGATTTCACAATCACCCGCTCCAACGCAAGAGCCGCGCGAACGCATCCGGGGCGAGCGTCTCGGGTCGCGCCGCCGGATCCAGCCCGAGCGCGTCCAGCCCCGCCACTACCTCCGCCGCCCCGCGCCCCGTCACGGCCATGACCACGTTACGCAGCTGCTTGCGGCGACGGCTGAAGCACGCAGCGACGAACGCGCGGAACCGGTCGGTGTCCTCGCGCGGGATGAGGGGCTCGGCGAGCGGCGTGAGCCGCAGTACGGCGCTGGCCACTTTGGGCCGCGGGTGGAACGCGCCCGGCTTCACGGTGAACAGCTTCTCCACGCGGCACACCGCCTGGACTCCCACCGACAGCGCGCCGTACGCCTCCGAGCCCGGTCGGGCGGCGACGCGATCCGCCACCTCGGACTGGACGAGGAACACGATGCGCTGCGGGAGCGGCGGCGTGAGGGCTTTGGCGATGAGCGGAGTGCTGATGTAATACGGGATGTTGCCGATGACTTTGAAATGCGGAATGCGGAGTGCGGAATGCGGAATGGCAAGACGAGCGTCGAGGAGCGCGTGCCAGTCCAGCTTGAGAGCGTCCCCCTCTACGACGGTCGCGTTTTCAATTCCGCATTCGGCATTCCGCATTCGGCATTCGGCGGCCAACCGGCGATCCTTCTCCAGGGCAATCACCCGTTGCACGCGGGGGGCCAGCACGGCGGTCAGGGTTCCAGTCCCCGCTCCGATCTCGAGCACGACGTCCGTGGGCTCGGGATCGAGCGCGTCGACGATCTTCCGGAGGATGTTGGGGTCGGTGAGGAAGTGCTGGCCGAGCCGCCGGCGTGACGTCACACCCTGAGCACGACCACGGTGCGGTCGTCGCTGGCCGGCGCGCCGCCGGTGAAGCCCGCGAGGTCGGCGTACACGGCCTCGAGGATCTCGCGCGCCGGACGGTCCTTGAGCCGCGCCACGTGGCCGAGGACCCGCTGCTCGCCGAAGCGCTCGCCACGCTCGCCCAGTGCCTCCGCGACGCCGTCGGTGAAGACGCAGAGCAGCTGTTCCTTGCGCCGCCACGGCACGACCGCGTCTTGACCGGGCGGGGTGGCGACCCCGAGGGGGGGGCGCGTCGCCTCGAGGCGGGCCGCCGCGCCCGTGGAGCAGGAGACGAGGAAGGCGTGCGCATGCCCCGCGTTGGCGAAGGTCAGCCGCCCCGCCTTGGCATCGATCACGCCGTAGAACAGCGTCAGGAACATCTCGGTGCGCGCGAGCTCCTCGGCGAGCGACTCCTCGATGCGCCGCAGCACCTCCGTCGGCGTCTCCGCGGATTCGGCATGAATGCCCGAGGCCGCCATCACGAGCGCCATGATGAGCGCCGCGCCGAACCCGTGGGTGGTCACGTCGCCGATCATCACGCCGATCCGGTCCTCGCGCAGATTCAACAGGTTGTAGAAGTCCCCGCCCACCGAGTCCGCCTGGCGGCAGCGCGCCGCCACGTCGGCGCGGGCCGCGATCACGAGCGGTGACGGGAGCAGCTTGAGCTGCAGGTCGCGCGCCAGCTCGAGCTCGTGCCGCACGCGCTGCTGACTCAGGTCCCGGGCTACGAGGTTCGCGTTCTCGATGGCCGCACCGATCTGGTTCGCGATCGCGGCCACGAGCTTGCGATCGCCCGCCGTGAACACATCCTCGCCCTCGCGATCGGTCAGATTGATGACGCCGATCGGCTTGGCGCGCCCGCCCGGCGTGGCGTACAGCACGGGAACCGAGAGAAATGCCTTCCCCCGGTACTCGCGCCCCTCGGCGCAGCCGGGGTTGGGCGCGTGCGGATCGGTCGGGTCGTAGCTCACGATCCGCATGTCACGGAACACTCGCGCCGCGACCGAGCAGGCGTCGTCCACCTCGACGGGCTCCACGTCGTCGGGGTTCACGCCCCGCGCCGCGAGGAGGCGCAACACCCCGAGTTCGGCGTCGTGCACCAGCAGCGTCGCGCGCCGCGCCCGCGCCACGGTGGACACCTCGCGCAGGATGCGCTGCGCCGCTTCATCGAGCCGGATCGTGTGGCCCAGGATCTCGCTGATCGTGTAGATGAGGTCGATCTCCTCATAGCGCTCCGACAGCTCGGCCGCGACCTGGGCGGTATCGTGCTCCGCCGCGAGCACCGACCCCACGATCTCGGCGAGTGTCGCAGGGTCCCGCCCCTCCCTCCCGGCTCCCCGATCGCGGATTTCCAGCCACGTCCCTTCGGCCTCTCGCACCGGCTCGAACCACGCCGGACCGTCGGGCGTGTCGAGCCGGCGCCCGGCGTCGTGGCCGTTCAGCGGGGGCATCCAATGGGACTGGGCCGCGTCGCCCGCGAGCGCCCGCGCCGCGCGCCCGTCGAAGCGCCACAGGCGGAGCCGCGCACCCGCGAGCTGCTCGAGCGCCGGCAGCAATCGGTCGAGTCGGGTCAACCCGCCCGGAGCGTCAGGCAGATGGAGTTCCCCTTCTGGTTGAAGTCCACGTCATCGACCAGGCTGCGCAGCACGAACAGGCCGCGGCCCTCCTCGCGCTCGAGATACGCAGGGAGGGTGGGGTTGGGCACGCCCTCCGGATCGAAGCCGTCACCGTCGTCCGTCACGTGGATCCGGACGGCCTCCCGGCTCGCCTCGACCCACACGCGCACCTGGCGGCCGGGGTCGTGGCGGTTGCCGTAGGCGATGGCGTTGGCGAGGGCTTCGGCGAGCGCGGTACGGAGGTTGAAGCGGACGCGGCGGGGCGACAGGATCCCGGTGCGGAAGCGTGCCGCGATCAGCTCCACCGCCGGCCCCACGTACTCGAGGTCGCTGGGCACGGCGAGGGACAACTCGAAGTCGGTTTCGCCCCCCGCCGCCGATTGGCGCACGTCGAGGTGCAGCGGCGTGATCACTAGAAGGCGGCCAGCGCCTCCGCCGGGGTCTGCGCGATGGAGAAAAGCGTGTCGAGCTTGGTGAGCTCGAACAGCGTCTGCAGGTCCTCGTTCAGCCCGGCGAGGCGCAGGTCGCCGCCCTGCTCGCGGATCTTCTTGGAAAGGGAGACCAGCACGCCCAGTCCGGACGAGTCGATGTAGCCGGTCTTGGTGAAGTCGATGACGAACTTCCGGGCGCCGCCCTCCAACGCGTCGAGCACCTTCTGCTTCAGCTCCTGGCGGTTGCCGACGATGAGCTGCCCGTCCACCGCCACGACGACGACCCCGCGCTTGTCCTTCTGCAAGGTGAAGCTCATCTCACCCCCCATTCCGTGCCTGTCTGCAGCACGGCGACCACCGCCGTGTCCACAATATCGTCGGCCGTGGCGCCTCGCGACAGGTCGGCGACGGGTCGCGCCAACCCCTGCAGGATCGGCCCGATCGCCTCCCAGCCGCCCAGGCGCTGCACCAGTTTGTATGCGATGTTGCCGCTGTCAAGGTCGGGAAACACGAGCACGTTGGCCCGCCCCGCGGCGGGCGACCCCGGCGCCTTGCGGGCGGCCACGTCGGTTGCCAGCGCCGCGTCGCCCTGGAGCTCGCCGTCGCAGGCGAAATCCGGCCGGCGCGCGCGCAGGACCTCGACCGCCTGCCGCACGCGCGCCACGCGCGGACCCTCCGCGCTGCCCTTGGTGCTGTAGGACAAGAACGCGACCACGGGCTCGTCCCCCACGATGCGCCGCCGGTCCCGCGCCGCGGCGAGCGCGGCGTCGGCGAGCTGCTCGGGAGCGGGCTCGGGAACCACCGCGCAATCGGTGAAGGTGAGCACGGCATCCTCCCGCACCATGTAGAAGGAGCCGCTCACGGTCGTGATCCCCGGCGCGGTGCCGACCCCCCACAGCGCCGCGCGGATCGTGTCCCCGCTCGGGAAGCTGGCTCCGCCGACCATCACGTCCGCAAGCTCCAGTCCCACGAGACAGGCGCCGAACGTGAGCGGGTGCTCGAGCGCGGCGCCCGCGGCCGCGTCGCTGGGGAACCGGTCGGGGTTCCGAGCGCGGAGATGGCGGACGAGATGCGGGAGGCGGGAGGCGGGAGGCGGCCCCGGCAACAGCTCCACCACCCCAAGGCCCTCGCGCTCGAGGCGCGCCGCCGCCTGGCGTACGCGGGGGTCGTCGCCCTCGGGCAGCACGATACGGCGGCGCGCGCGACGCGCCCGCTCGTAGGCGCGGTCCCGGAAGGTCACCGGGCGAACTTGTTCTTCAGCGCCTGGCGGACCACCGGATGGACGAGCTGGGAGACATCGCCGCCGAATCGGGCCACTTCCCGTACCAGGCTGGAGGAGAGGTACGTCAGGTCGAACGCGGGAACGAGGAACACGGTCTCGATCCCGGGCGCCAGATTGCGGTTCATGAGCGCCATCTGGAATTCGTACTCGAAGTCGCTCACCGCCCGCAGGCCTCGCACGATGACCGCGGCACCCACCCCGCGGGCGAAGTCCGCGAGCAACCCGTCGAACGAGCGCACCTCGACCTGCGGATCGTTCACCGCCCGGCTGATCAGCGCGACCCGCTCCTCGAGGGTGAAGAGCGGCTGCTTCGCGACGTTCACCGCCACCGCCACGATGACCTTGTCGGCGAACGTGAGCGCGCGCCGGATCAGGTCCTCGTGGCCCCGCGTGATCGGGTCGAACGACCCGGGATACACTGCGATCCTGGGGGGAGGGGTCACGGCGCGTAGATAAAGGTAATGGCGGTGTCCCCGTAGCGCCGCGTGTCGTCGCCGGGAATCGGCTGGTCGGCGGGGTGCTCGATCGAGAGGATGCGCGCGAATGCGTTCACCCGGAACATCGCCACGAGGCGTGCCGCCTGGTCGCTCGAATACGGCGGATCGGCGAACGCCACGTCGTATTGACCGGGGTGCAGCTTCTCGGCGAACCGCAGGGCGTCGACCTTGTGAACCGCCGTGCGATCTTCCACGTGCAGCGTCCGGATGTTCCCTTTGAGGGCCGCGAGCGCAAGCCGGTTCAGCTCCACGAAGTCGACCGTCGTAGCGCCCCGCGACAGCGCCTCGAGGCCGAGCGCGCCCGAGCCCGCGTACAGGTCGAGGACCCGGGCGCCGCGCAACGAGCGTTGCAGGATCGAGAACCACGCCTCGCGCACCCGGTCGGCGGTGGGGCGCACCCTGTCGGTCGTCGGCGTCTTGAGGCGGCGGCCTTTGAACTCGCCGGCGATAATCCGGATCACGGCTCTCCCCCAGCCATTGCGGATTGCGGAATGCCGATTGCGGATTGGAAATGGAAGGTCGTGCACACAATCCGCAATCAAGTACTGGGCGCCAGGGCCGCCACCCGCGCCTGCAGCGTCGCTCGCCCCTGCCATTCGTCCCGCTCCAGGCGGAACGCGACGTCGAGGGGCTGCGCGAGCCAGGCGTCGGGCACGACGTCGGCCCATTGGAATCCGATGGCCGGCAGCACCCCCGAGCCGTCGTCGAGCGTGAAGCGCAAGTGGTTCGACCCGACGCGCCGGGCGGCGAGCGCTCGCGCGCCGCGCACGCCGAAGACCGGTGCGGGATTCCCGGGGCCGCACGGCTCGAGGTACCGCATCAACTTCTCGAGCTCCTCGCTGACGAGACCCAACGGGACCTCGAGGTCCACGCGCTGCGCCGGCACCAAATCGTCGGGGCCAAGATACTGGCCGGCCACCTCAAGAAACGCAACACGGAACGCGTCATACCGCTCGCGCCGCAGCGTGAGCCCGGCGGCCATGGTGTGGCCGCCGTATCTGTCGAGCAGATGCCCGACCCGGTGCAGGGCCGCGTGCAGGTCCAAACCGGGGATGCTCCGTCCCGAGCCGCGGCCGGTTTCCCCTTCCCACCCGATCAGGAACGTGGGCCGGCCGTAGCGCTCCACGAGCCGCGAGGCGACGATGCCGATCACGCCCGGATGCCAGCCCTCGGCCGCGAGCACCAGCGCGCGGTCCGCCGGCCGGAGGGTCGCCTCGGCCAGCGCGACGGCCTCGTCGAGGATCCGCTGGTCCAGCGCCTGGCGCCGGGCATTTAGCGTCTCCAGCTCGCGCGCGATCGCCGCCGCTTCGTCGGGGTCGTCCGAGAGCAGCAGCCGCAGACCGTCGCCGGGCTCGCCGATACGGCCGGCGGCGTTCAGGCGTGGGGCGAGAATGAAGCCGACGTGGCCCGCCCTGATCGGCCGGCCTGCGAGTCCTGCCGCGTCCACCAGGGCGCGGAGCCCCGTCCAGCGCGAGTCGGCGAGCATCTTCAAGCCGTGGCGCACCAGGATGCGGTTTTCACCCGTGAGCGGCACCACGTCCGCCACCGTCGCGAGCGCCACGTAGTCGAGGAAATGGAGCGGCAGGTTGGGCGAGAGGCCCAGGGACACCGCCAGCGCCTGAGCGAGCTTGAAGGCGACGCCGCTGCCGCACAAGTCCTTGTCCGCAGACGGGCAGTCGCGCCGCCGCGGGTCGAGCACCGCCGACGCCGGCGGGAGCGCGTCGCCCGGGAGGTGGTGATCGGTGACGATGACGTCGATCGCCGCCTCCCGCGCGGCGCGCACTGCGTCCACAGCCGTAATCCCGCAATCACACGTGATGATGAGCCCCGCGCGTACGCGTTGGGCCTCCTGCAGCCCGGCGGCACCAAAGTCATATCCGTCACGCAGGCGGTGCGGCACGAACGCGTGCGCGTTCCCACCGACGCTCCGCAGCACCCGCGTGAGCAGCGCGGCGGCGCACTGGCCGTCCACGTCGTAGTCGCCGTGCACGAGGATGGGCGTGCCCGCGCGCAGCGCGCGCGCCACGAGGTCCACAGCCGGGCGCATGTCGGCCCAGGCGAGCGGATCGGTGAGGCGCTCGAGGTCGGGCCGGAGAAAGGCCTTGGCGAGCTCGGGAGCGGCGAGGCCGCGCTGCACGAGGATGGCGGCGAGCGGCTCCGGGATCTGCAGCTCGGCGGCGAGCGCCGCCGTGAGCTCGGGGTCCGGCCGGTCGGCGACGGCCCAGCGGGCGGGGATCATTCCCTGGCGTACAGGAGGACGCCGCAGGCCTCGCAGCCCTCGATCGTCGCCCCGCGCTGGATGAGCACGCGGCGCTGCGTCGGGACCGCCGTGTAGCAGTGGCCGCACGCGTCCCCGTGGAGCGAATACAGGGCGAGAGGCGCCTTGCCGCGGCGGATGCGCTCGTAGCGGCCGAGCATCGCGGCGCTCACGCGCGCCGCCGCCCGCTCGCGCTCCGCGATGGCGGCCTCGCGCTCGCTCGCGATCTGCTCGCGTCGGCCCGCCAGCGCCTCGCGCAGCGGGGCCTGCCGCGCCCGCAGCTCCTCCAGCGCCTTCTCCGCCTCCGCGGCGCGCCGCTCGGCCTCGCTCACCGCGTCGCCCGAGCGCATGAACTCGGCCTCCTCCTTCGCCAGTACGGATCGCGCGAGATCGAGCTCCGCCATCAGCGTCGAGGCCTCTTTCGCGCCGCGCACCCATTCGAGCCGCTGCCGTCGCTGCTCCTGCATGGTGCGGTAGTTGGCGATCTTCCCCTCGAGCTCGTCGCGGCGGTCGAGGGCGGCCCGGATGGCGACCTGCGCCGCCGCGAGCGCTCGCTCGGCCGCGGCCTGGGCTTCGTCGAGCGCGGTCAGCTCGGGCTCGAGCGCACCGAGCGCCTCCTCGGTCGCCGTGACGGCCTGGTCTTTGTCCTGCAGCGCCAGCAACGTCTCAAGTTCCGGGTGCACCTCGCCTCCTCGCAGCGATCTTGTAACGCGGATACCGCCTGCGGAGCTCGTCGAATACGCGGCGCTTCTCCGCAATCAGAGACATCTGTCCTTCGGGACTCTCGAACGGGAGCCGGCGGTCGAGCTGCTCCAGCGTCCGCTCCAGCCGCCGCGCCTCGATCCAGTTCACCGCCCGTTCGTACAGCTCGTTCGGATCGCGATCCCCCAGCCCTTCCGCCTTGAGCAGCTCGTAGGCGCGCGCGGACGTCTCGTCGAGCGAGAGCACCGCATTGTCGGCGACGGCTTCGAACACGTCACGGTAGGGGGCAAACTCGAATTCTTCGGGGTCGACGGCTTCGACGACACGACTCTTCCACGGGTCGCCGTCCAGCATCAAGAGCAGGAGAGCTTTCTCGGCGCTGGCGGGGAGGGCGCTCGGGGCGGTAAGAGGCGGTAGGGGGCGGTAAGGAGTGGTAGGTGTGGCATCCCTTCCGCCCGACCGCCCGACAGCCTGACCGACCAGTTCGCCCTCCAGAACATCCTTCCGAACACCCGCCGCCTCCGCCGCCCGGGAGATGTAAAGCTCCCGCGTGATCGGGTCCGCCGTCGCGCGGATCGTGGGGAGCAGCCGATCGAGCGCCCGTCGCCGGCCGGGCAGCGTGCCGAAGAAGCCTTTGCGCTCGAGGATCTGGACCTTGCGCTCGAAGACGTCCACCGCGTCGTTGAGCAGCGCTTCAAGACCGGCCGCGCCCTGCTTCAGGACGAGCGTGTCGGGATCCTCGCCGGCCGGCAACGTCGCGACGCTCACGCGCAGCTGTGCCCGCAGCAACTCGTCGCCCGCACGGAACGTGGCGCGCAGCCCGGCGTCGTCGGAGTCGTACAGCAGGATCACCTGGGCGGCATGGCGCTTGAGCAGCTGGGCCTGGTCGGGCGTGAATCCGGTGCCGAGCGGCGCCACCACCTCTTCCACGCCGGCGAGAGACAGCCGCAGCGCGTCGAAGTAGCCCTCGACGAGAATCGCTCGCTCCGCCTTACGCACGGCGTGCTTCGCGACGTGCAGGTTGTAGAGCAGCTTTCCCTTGTGAAAGATCGGGGTGTCGGGGGAATTGAGATACTTCGGCTCTCCTTCGCCCAGGATGCGGCCGCCGAACCCCACCACGCGGCCGCGCAGGTCGTGGATCGGGAACAGCAGCCTGCCGCGGAACCGCGGAGCAAGAGTGCCATCCTCCCGTTTAACCAGCAGGCCCGCTTCCAGCAACACCTCCTCACGCACGCCCAAGCCTTTCATTGCGTCGAGCAGGCCCTTCCCTTTCGGGGCGTAGCCCAGACCCAGGGGCAATACGGTCTCGAGATCGAGCCGGCGGGAGGCGAGATAGTGGCGCGCGACGTCGCCTCCGGGACTCTCGCGCAGCTGGCGCGCGAACCAGTCGGCCGCCGCGGCGACGGCGTTGAACAACGGCTCGCGGGGGTCAGGTCCGCCACCCGAGGGGCCGCGCTCCGGAATCGTGATCCCGACCCGGCGGGCCACCTCGCGCACGGCCGTGGGATAGTCCATGCCGAGGCGCTTCATGAAGAAGGTGAAGACATCTCCTGCCTCGTGACATACGAAGCAGTAGAACATTCCCTTCCTGGGGATGACGGCGAAATTGCGGTGGGTGCCGCCGTGGAACGGGCAGGGGCCG
>DASUAL010000036.1:0-13313 GCA_035763805.1 Gemmatimonadales bacterium | reverse complement strand
CTGCGTCCCCCACGACGCCCCATTCCCAGCTGCGCGTCCGCTCCGATCTGCACGAAGAGTACTCGCCGGACGAAATCGCCAAGATGACGGAGCTGTACGAAGGGACGCTCTCCAACATCGAAGAAGGGGAGATCGTCAAGTCGAAGGTCCTCCGTGTCACCGACACCGCCGTCATCCTCGACGTCGGGTTCAAGTCCGAGGGCGCGGTGTCGATCGACGAGTTCAAGGATGCGCGCTCGCTCAAGGAAGGGGACGAGGTCGAGGTCTTCCTCGAGCATCTCGAGGATCAGGAAGGCGCGGTCGTCCTCTCGAAGAAGAAGGCCGATTTCATGCGGGTCTGGGAGCGGATCCGCGAGGCCCACGAGAAGGACGAGGCGGTCTCGGGCACGCTCGTCAAGAAGATCAAGGGCGGCGTGGTGGTGGACCTGATGGGCGTGGACGCCTTCCTGCCGGGCAGCCAGATCGCGCTGCGCCGCGTGCCCAACATCGACGAGCTCTTGGGCCAGAGCTTCGAGTTCAAGATCATCAAGCTGAACAAGCGGCGCCGCAACATCGTCGTCAGCCGCCGCGTGCTGCTCGAGGCGGAGCGCAAAACCAAGCGCGACGTCCTCATGAAGGAGCTGCAGGTCGGCCAGACCCGGAAGGGTGTCGTCAAGAACATCACCGACTTTGGCGCCTTCATCGACCTGGGCGGCGTGGACGGCCTGCTGCACATCACCGACATGAGCTACGGGCGCGTGTCGCACCCGTCCGAGCTGGTGCGCATCGGCCAGGAGCTCGAGGTCAAGGTGCTGGACATCGACTGGGAGCGCGAGCGCATCAGCCTCGGCCTGAAGCAGCTGCAGCAGTACCCCTGGAAGGACGTGGCGGCGAAGTACCCGGTCGGCACGCGCGTGCAGGGCAAGGTCGTGTCGATCACCAACTACGGCGCCTTCGTCGAGCTGGAGCCCGGGATCGAGGGCCTGGTGCACATCTCCGAGATGAGCTGGACGCGCAACGTCCGGCACCCCTCCAAGATCGTGTCGATCGGCGAGACGATCGAAGCGGTGGTCCTCAAGGTGGACGAGACGGAGGAGAAGATCTCGCTCGGCATGAAGCAGACGGAGGAGGATCCCTGGATGGCGCTGCCGCAGAAGTATCCGGTCGGCACGCGCATCAAAGGGAAGGTGCGCAACCTCACTTCGTTCGGCGCGTTCGTGGAGATCGAGCCCGGGATCGACGGCCTGATTCACATCTCCGACATGTCGTGGACCAAGCGCGTGCAGCACCCGTCAGAGGTCGTGAAGAAGGGAGACGAAGTCGAGGTGCTGATCCTCAACGTCGACGCCGAGAACAAGCGGATCTCGCTGGGCCTGAAGCAGGCGCAGGAAGATCCCTGGCTCCGCATCGGCGAGACGTACCCGGTGGGCACGGAGCTCCGCGGCCGCGTGCTGCGCCTCATGGACAAGGGCGTGGTGGTGGACGTCGGCCACGACATCGAGGGCTTCGTCCCCATGTCGCAGCTGGGCATTCCGGACCTGCAGAATCCCGCCGACGCGGTGAAGGAAGGGCAGGCGGCGGAGCTGAAGGTGCTGGAGGTGGACCCGATCCATCATCGGATCGTCTTGGCAGCCACCGGCTGGCCCAAGGAAGACACCCCGCAGGAAGCAGGGACGCAGAACGGGCAAGGCTAGGCGCTAGAGACGCGCAGCGGTGAACAGGCTTGAGGGAGTAGGGTTTTTTCCTGCTCCCTCTCACTGTTTGCGGCGGAGTCCTGTCACCTGCTGCCGGTTCACTCTAGATTCTCTGCTCATGACCATGCGCGAGAAGCTCGAGCTGCTCCAGCAAAAGCGTGCGGAAGCCGAGCTCGGCGGCGGCCCCGACCGCATCCAGGCCCAGCACGAAAAGGGCAAGATGACGGCGCGCGAGCGGCTCGATGTGCTGCTCGATCCCGGGACCTTCGTGGAGCTTGATCGCTTCGTGACGCACCGCTCGAGCGACTTCGGGCTCGCCGACCAGAAATACCTGGGCGACGGCGTCGTGTCGGGGTACGGACGGATCGAGGGTCGCCTCGTCTATGTGTTCGCGCAGGACTTCACGGTGTTCGGCGGTTCGCTGTCGGAGGCGCACGCCGAGAAGATCTGCAAGGTGATGGACCTCGCGGTGCGGAACGGCGCCCCCATCATCGGGCTCAACGACTCGGGCGGGGCGCGCATCCAGGAAGGCGTGGTCTCGCTGGGGGGCTACGCCGAGATCTTCCTGCGGAATACGCTCGCCTCGGGCGTCATCCCGCAGATCAGCGCGGTCCTGGGCCCCTGCGCGGGCGGCGCGGTGTACAGCCCCGCGATCACCGACTTCGTGTTCATGGTGCGCGGGATCTCCTACATGTTCGTCACCGGCCCCAACGTCGTGAAAACCGTGACGCATGAGGAGGTGGACTTCGAGAGCCTGGGTGGGGCCGACGTGCACGGCACGACGTCGGGCGTCGCCCACTTCGTCCACGACTCCGAGCTCGAGACGCTCGCGGCGATCCGCACGCTGCTCACGTTCCTGCCCAGCAACAACCTCGACGGCCCGCCCGTCCGCCCGTCCGCCGATCCGGCCGACCGTCGCGACGAAGAGCTGCTGAACGTCGTTCCCGACAGCGCGACGAAGCCGTACGACATGCACGACGTGATCCGGCGCGTGGTGGACGACGGCCAGTTCTTCGAGGTGCATCGGGGCTTCGCGGACAACCTGCTCGTCGGGTTCGCGCGGCTCGGCGGCCGGCCGGTGGGGGTGGTCGCGAATCAGCCCGCCGTCCTCGCGGGCGTGCTCGACATCAACGCGTCGCTCAAGGGCGCACGGTTCATCCGCTTCTGCGACGCGTTCAACATCCCCCTCATCACCTTCGAGGACGTCCCCGGCTTCCTCCCGGGCGTGGCTCAGGAGCACGGCGGCATCATCAAACACGGATCGAAGCTGCTCTACGCGTACTGCGAGGCCACGGTCCCGAAGCTCACGGTGATCACGCGCAAAGCCTACGGCGGGGCCTACGACGTGATGAACTCGAAGCACATCCGCGGCGACTACAACGTCGCGTGGCCCACGGCGGAGATCGCCGTGATGGGGCCCAAGGGCGCGGTGGAGATTCTGTACAAAGGCGAGGCCACGGAGCAGCGGGAAACGGAATACCGCGAGACGTTTGCGCACCCCTACCTCGCGGCGGCGCGTGGCTACGTGGACGACATCATCGACCCGCGCGACACCCGGCCCCGGCTGATCGACGCGTTGACGACGCTCGCAACGAAGCGCGACCGGAACCCGCCCAAGAAGCATGGCAACATTCCTCTGTAGCCTGCTCTCGCTGGCGGCGCTCACCCACGCACCCCAGGAGCCGACGGCCACGAGCGCCCCGCCGGAGTCGCTCGCCGTGCTGCGCGCCCGGCTCGCGCAGGACTCGAGCGACGGCAGCGCGTGGTTCGCGCTGGGGCGCGTCTATCTGGAGCTGTGGGACGCGGCGCACCGCTCGACGCACGGCGCGCGAGCGGACAGTGCCGGGGCGGGCGCCGTGCTGGACACGGCCGAACAGGCGCTCGGCCGGGCGGCGCACCTCCTGGGCGCCTCCGGAGCGAGCCCGGCGGGCGACAGCGCCCGGGTGCTGCGGGTCGCCGCCTGGAATGCGCGGTCGCTGCTCGCCTGGGAGGCACGCGGCATCACGGCAGGCCCCGAGGCGTGGGGCCCGCTGCCCACCGACCTGAAGCTGCCGCCCGTGCTGGAAGAGCTGGGTGAGAACCTGCTCCGCGCCTGCCCGACGGACGGGGTGCTGCTCACCGCGGACGACGCCGACTCGTACGCCGCGTGGTACATGCGGTTCGCCCGCGGCCTGCGCCCCGATCTGCTGGTCGTCCCGCTCGCGGCATGGCAGGGCGACGTGGTGTTCCGGGCCCGGCTTGCCGCCGACCTGAAGCTCGGCCGGCGCGGCAACGGCGACGCGTGGCTCTCCGAGCTGGCCCAGCGGCGCCCCGTGTGCGTCAGCATGGCCTTCGACCGGCCGCCCGATCCCCGGCCGCGCGTCAAGTGGGCGACGCGACCGCTCGTGTGGGTCGCGGGGCCGGGGGCGGGGGGGCGGGACCGCGTGCCGCCGCGTGACTTCGTGTTCGCCGCCGTGCGCATGGCGCTCGACGACCATGACGCCTGGGCCCTCCCCGCCCTCGCGTTGTACGCCCGCTCCGCCCGCGCGACGCCGCAGCTGTGCGACGCGTTACGCACCTTCAGGCTCATCACTGAGATCCCGCGATGTCGGCGTTAGAGCCCGTCAGCCATCAGGCGTCGGCCGTCAGTGGTGACGGTGCGCTGATGGCCATCGGCTGACGGCCGATGGCGCCTTTCAAACGCGTCCTTGTCGCCAACCGCGGCGAGATCGCCCTCCGCATCATTCGCGCCTGCCATGAGGAAGGGCTCGAGGCGGTGGCCGTCTACTCCGACGTGGACCGGCTGTCGCCACACGTGCGCGCCGCGGATGTTGCGGTGCCCATCGGTCCCGCGCCGGCGGCGGAGTCCTACCTCAGCATTTCGAAGCTCATCGCGGCGGCGCAGGCCACCGAGTGCCAGGCGGTCCACCCGGGCTACGGTTTCCTCTCGGAGCGGGCGCCCTTCGCCGACGCGGTCACGGACGCGGGGCTGGTCTTCGTCGGGCCGCCCGCGGCCGCGCTGCGCACGATGGGCGACAAAACCGAGGCGCGGCGCCGGATGCAGGCCGCCGGCGTCCCGATCGTCCCCGGCAGCGCCCGGACCATCGCCGACCCGGTCCAGGCCGGCCTCGAGGCGGCACGGCTCGGCTACCCGGTGCTGCTCAAGGCTGCGGCGGGCGGTGGCGGGAAGGGGATGCGGCTCGTGCGGCAGGAAGGCGAGCTCGAGTCGGCGTTCCAGGCGGCGCAGAGCGAGGCGCTCAAGGCGTTCGGTGCCGGCGACGTCTACCTCGAGAAGTACCTCGAGCGGCCGCGCCACGTCGAGATCCAGGTCCTCGCCGATTCGTTCGGGCGCGTGGTGGCGCTGGGAGAGCGCGAGTGCAGCATCCAGCGGCGCCATCAAAAGCTCATCGAGGAGGCGCCGTCGCTCGCCGTCTCCCCGCCTCTGCGGCGGCGCATGAGCGAAGCCGCCAGCACTGCGGCGGGCGCCGTAGGCTACTTGAGTGCCGGCACCATCGAGTTCCTGCTCGCGCCCAGCGGCGAGTTCTTCTTCCTCGAGATGAACACCCGGATCCAGGTGGAGCACCCGGTAACGGAGCTCGTGTACGGGGTCGACATCGTGCGCGAGCAGCTGCGCGTGGCCGCGGGGAACCCGCTCCGGGTACACGCGGGCACGCTCCAGCCCCGCGGTCACGCCATCGAGTGTCGCATCACCGCGGAGGACCCCTTCAACGACTTCCTCCCGGCGACCGGCGTGGTCCGCTACCTGCGCGTCCCGTCGGGGCCGGGCGTGCGCTGGGACGGTGGCGTGGAGGGAGGGAACGAGGTGACGCTGTTCTACGATCCCCTCGTTGCGAAACTGATCGCGTGGGGCGAGACCCGTCAGATCGCGCTGCAGCGAATGCAGCGGGCGCTGCGCGAGCTCGTGATCGTGGGAATCCCGTCCTCGCAGGCGTTCCACCTCCGGGTGATGGACGATCCCGAGTTCCAGCGCGGCGAGCTCGATATCACCTACCTCGATCGCGTGGGCCAGCGACTCCTGGCGACCGAGCTCCGGCCCGAGCTCAACCGCCCGCTCGCGGTCGTGGCGGCGCTGCTCGCCGACGAGCGACGCGCATCGGCGGCGTCGCAGCAGTTGACCGCCCCACTGCCCGACCGCCAGTCCGCCTGGGTCCTGGCTGCCCGGCGGGAGGGCCTGCGCGAATGAGCGAGGTCGTGGCCATCACCGGCATCGCCGCGGGGGGAGACGGGGTGGGGCGGCTGGCGGACGGCCGCGCGGTGTTCGTGCCCCGGGCCGCGCCGGGGGAGCGCGTCCGCCTGCGCGACGACGTCAAGTCGTACAAGAACTTCGCGAAGGGCGAGCTGGCCGAAATCGTGGCCCCCGCCGCCGGCGCCGTGCGGGTGACGGCGCCGTGCCCGCACTACCTCCAGGATCGTTGCGGCGGCTGCCAGCTTCAGCACCTCGCTTACGACGCCCAGCTCGCCGTCAAACGAGCCATCGTGGGTGACGCGCTGCGGCGCATCGGGAAGCTCGAGATCGAGGACCCGGAGATCGACGAGGCCGTCGAAGAGTGGCGCTATCGGGCGAAGGTCACGCTCGCGGTCAAGCGGTCGGCCGGACGGGCGGACGGGATGACGATCGGCTTTCATCGCTACGACCGGCCGGCCAGCGTGTTTCCGCTCGTGGACTGCCAGATCACGGACTTCCGGCTGATGGCGCTGTGGCGGGCGCTGAGAGTGCGCCTGGACCTGCTGCCGGCGCGCCTCACGCGTCTCACCCTGCGGCTCGATCGCGAGGGCCGGCGCCACGTGATCGCCGAATCGGCGGGCGAGCCGTGGCTCGAGGCCGACAGGCTGCGCGCGGCATTGCCGCCCCCGGGCGGCGACGCGGTGATCTGCTGGTGGCAACCCGTTGATGGCGCCGCCCGGGTCGTGGCGGGGCCGGAGACGGGGTTTCCCGCGACCGCCTTCGAGCAGGTGAACCCGGAGATGGGGATGATCGCCCGGCGGTGGGCGGTGCAGCAGCTCGGCGACGTGCGCGGCAGTGTCGTGTGGGATCTGTACGGCGGCGTCGGCGACACCGCCGCTCAGCTCGTCGAGCGGGGTGCGCAGGTGGTGAGCGTCGACGCGGACGAGAAGGCGATCGAGTGGGCGCGGCGCCGCGTCTCCGAGCGCCCGATCCGTTTCATCGCCGCGAAGGCGGAAGACGTGCTGCCCACGCTCCCGGATCCGCACGCGGTGGTCGTGAACCCGCCGCGAGCCGGGCTCCACTGGAACGTCACCCTGCGGCTCATGGAACGACCAGTCGGCCGCCTGGTCTACGTCTCGTGCGACCCGGCGACGCTGGC
Source organism: Gemmatimonadales bacterium (assembly GCA_035763805.1). Taxonomy (GTDB): domain Bacteria; phylum Gemmatimonadota; class Gemmatimonadetes; order Gemmatimonadales; family GWC2-71-9; genus DASUAL01. The sequence continues at coordinate 6,316 of DASUAL010000036.1, read as the reverse complement.
GCGCGACCTGCATCGACTGGGCGTGAACTACCGCGTCACGGCGGTGCGGGCATTCGATCTGTTTGCGCAGACGGCGCACGTAGAGACGGTGGCAGTGATGGAGGCGGCGTGAAAGAGCAAATGCGGCTTGCGGATTGCGGAGTGTGGAGTGGATCGACCTACCGTCGCGCGGGGTCGCGGGCATTGGGGATCGAATCTCCACTTTCCATTCCGCGTTCCGCATTCCGCATTCCGCAGTCGGCGTGGGGGGGGCCGCGGTGAAATATTTCGTGACCATCGGCGCCCACACCGTCGAGGTGGAGGTAGAGGGGAACCGCGTGGTCGTGGGCGGGGAGATGCTCGACGCCCATCTCGCCGCGGTCCCGGCCACGCCGCTCTACCACTTGTTGCTGGGCGGCCAGTCGTGGACGGTGGCGGCGCAGCCGCTCGAGCGCGTGGGGCGGTGGGCGCTGGGCGTCGCGGGGGAGCGGGTCGAGGTCGAGGTCGTGGACGAGCGGACGCGCCAGATCCAAATGCTCACGGGCGTGCACTCGGCGGCCGGCGGGGGAGGGGCGGTGCGGGCGCCGATGCCCGGGCTCGTGGTCCGCGTCGAGGTCAGCGAGGGGCAGCGCGTGGAGGCGGGCGCGGCGCTGGTCGTGGTCGAGGCGATGAAGATGGAGAACGAGCTACGCGCGCCTCGGGCCGGGGTGGTCCGGACGGTGCACGTGGAGTCGGGCCAGGCGGTGGAAAAAGGGGCCGCGCTCGTGACCCTCGCGAGCCCGGAAGGGTGAATGACCCTCGAAACGAACGTCAAACAGGCCGTGCCGCTTTTCTGCGTGTCGAACATCGCGGAGTCCATCCGCTATTACGTCGACGGGCTCGGCTTCCAGATGACCAACAAGTGGATAGACGAGGGCAAGCTCCGCTGGTGCTGGGTCCAGCGCGGGGGAGCGGCCCTGATGCTGCAGGAGTTCCCGAAGGAAGGGCATGATGCGTGGGTGCCGGAGAGGAAAGTGGGGGAGGGTGTATCGATCTGCTTCATCTGCGACGACGCCCTCGCAGTCTACCGTGAGATTACCTCACGGGGCATTCAGGCCACGAAGCCGTTCGTCGGGAACGGGATGTGGGTGACGTCGCTAGCGGACCCGGACGGCTACAGGATCGACTTCGAGAGCCCCACGGACATGCCGGAAGACACGCAGTACCAAGCCTCTGGTTGACAGGAACCTTGGCGCCCGGGTATTGTTCGCGGCTGTGAAGGAAACCGTACTGCTTTCGGACTCGAGGGGCATGAAGGCGACGTTCGCACTCAGGAAAGAGGACATCACGCATCGCTGGTGGGTGGTGGACGCCGCCGGGCAGCCGCTCGGCCGGCTCGCGAGCCGCGTGGCGCAGATCCTGCGAGGCAAGCACAAGCCGACGTTTACGCCGCACCTGAACGGCGGCGATTGCGTGGTCGTCGTGAACGCCGAAAAGGTGAAGCTCACCGGGCGGAAGGTCGAGCAGAAGCAATACTTCCGGCACACCGGGTACATGGGCCACGAGCGCTTCACGCCGCTCAAGGTCCTGCTCGCGAAGCATCCCGAGCGGGTGATCGAGAAGGCGGTGTGGGGGATGCTGCCCAAAACCACGTTGTCCCGACAGCACGTGAAGCAGATGCTGAAGGTGTACGCAGGCCCGACGCACCCCCACGCGGCGCAGCAGCCGCAGCCCCTGGTGCTGGCGGAGGCCCGATGAGCGCCGCCGTCACGCCGGAGCTGCGCTGGCACGCGATCGGCCGGCGCAAGGTGAGCGTCGCGCGGGTGTATCTCACGCCGGGCTCGGGGAAGTGGCACATCAACGGGCGGACGCTGGGCGATTACTTCCCCCGCGCGTCGCTGGTGTCCCACATCCAGCAGCCGTTCACCGCGACCGACACCCTGGGAGCGTTCGACGTGCGCGCCCTGGTGGCGGGCGGCGGGCAGACGGGGCAGGCGGGAGCGCTGCGGCTCGCGATCGCGCGGTCGCTGTGCCTCGCCGACGAGCGGCATCGCAAGAAGCTGCGGGAGCAGGGCCTGCTGACGCGCGACCCGCGCGTCGTCGAGCGCAAGAAGCCGGGGCGGGCCGGCGCGCGGAAGCGGTTCCAGTTCTCGAAGCGATAAGCGACGGTGCCAGGTGTCGGGTGTCAGGTATCAGGTCCCTGACACGCGACCCCTGAAACCAGACACCTGCAGTCAACACACACGTCGCCCGATCCCGTGCTGGGTCCCTACGGGGTGGCACGCGGAGATGACGGCGGCGGCGGACCGAACCCAGGAAAGGAAGGGCATGGCGCAGCCTCAGTTGGAGGATCTGCTGGAAGCAGGGGTCCATTTCGGCCATCAAACGCGCCGCTGGAACCCGAAGATGCGGCGCTTCATCTTCGCCGAGCGCTCCGGCATCTACATCATCGACCTCCAGAAGACACTGCGGCAGATCGAGGCGGCGCAGGAGCTGCTGCGCGGGGTGGTGTTGAAGGGCGAGGGCGTCCTGTTCGTCTGCACCAAGAAGCAGCTGAAGAACATCCTCCAGGCCGAGGCGCAGCGCTGCGGCGCGTTCTGGGTGACCGAGCGCTGGCTGGGCGGCACGCTCACCAACTTCCAGACCATCAAGAAGCAGATCAAGCGGCTCAAGGAGCTGGAGCAGGGCACGGCCGAGGGGGAGTTCGAGAACTACACCAAGAAGGAGCAGCTGCTGTTCGACCGCGAGCGCGGCAAACTCGAGAAATATCTCTCGGGCATCAAGAACATGGCCCGACTGCCGGGCGTGCTGTTCGTGGTGGACTCGAAGAAGGAGCGGATCGCGGTCGCAGAGGCCAACAAGCTGGGCATCGCGGTCGTGGCGATCGTGGACACGAACGCCGATCCCGACCTGATCACCGTACCGATCCCCGGCAACGACGACGCGATCCGCGCGGTCTCCCTGATCACGGCGGCCGTCTCGGACGTGATCGCCGAGGCGCGGCGCCAGATGCCGTTGCGCGAGGCGGCGGAGGAGGGTGAGGCGGTGACCTACTCCACCGAGACCGGCGTGGAGGCCGAGGCGGAAGGCGACAAGAAGAAGAAGCCGGCCCGGCGGAAGCGGCGGCCCAAACCGGAGGCGATCGCGGCGCGGCTCAAGACCGAAGAGGCCCCGGCCCCGGCACCGGCGGAATCAGGCGGCGGGGGCGAAGGCTAGGCACGCCGGGCTCCCCTGTGGGACAACCGACCGCCGCCCTCCCGAGCCCCACGGCGCGAGGGCGGCGTTTTTGTGAGGAGTCAGGAGAATGGCGACTGTGAAAGAGATTCCGGCGAAGCTGGTGGCCGAGCTCCGCGCCCGGACGGGCGCCGGGATGATGGACTGCAAGCGCGCGCTGGAGGAGGCGGGCGGCGACCTGGAGAAGGCGGCCGACATCCTGCGCAAACAGAACAAGGCGAAAGCGGACAAGCGCTCCGGGCGTGTAGCGGCCGAAGGGCTCGTGGAGGCGTACGTGCACTTCAACGGGAGGGTCGGCGTGCTGGTGGAGCTGAACTGCGAGACCGACTTCGTGGCCCGCACCGACGCCTTCCGGGCGCTCGCCAAGGATCTGGCGCTCCACATCGCGTCGGCGGCCCCGATCGCGGTGCGGGTGGAGGACGTGCCGGCCGACGTGATCGCGCGCGAGCGGGAGATCTACCTGGCGCAGCTCGCCGAGGAGCAGAAGCCGGATCAGGTGAAGGCGAAGATCGTCGACGGCCGGCTGAAGAAGTTCTTCGAGGAGCGCGTGCTGCTGGAGCAGAAGTTCGTGAAGGACGACAAGCGCACGGTCGCCGACCTGGTGAAGGAGCTCTCGGGCAAGACCGGCGAGAACGTCCAGGTGCGCCGTTTCGTGCGGTTCGAGCTCGGCGGCAACTGAGTGGCGATCGCCCCCCCTCCCGCCCCCCGCCCCCGCCTGGCGTACCCGCGCGCCCTGCTCAAGATCTCGGGTGAGGCGTTCGCGGGGGAGCGGGGCGCGGGCGGCGGGATCGACTTCGCGTTCATCGACCGGCTGGCGGACGAGCTCAAGGCGGTGGCCGGGGTCGGGGTGCAGCTCGGGCTCGTCGTCGGGGGGGGGAACATCCTGCGCGGTACGGCGGCGAGCGACCAGGGCATGGACCGGGTCTCGGCCGATTACATGGGCATGCTCGCCACCGTCATCAACGCGCTCGCCCTGCAGGACATGCTCGAAAAGAAAGGCGTGGACACGCGGGTCATGACGGCCATCCGGATGGAAGAGCTCGCCGAGCCCTACATCCGGCGCCGCGCCGTGCGCCACCTCGAGAAGGGGCGCATGGTCATCTTCGCCGGCGGGACGGGAAACCCGTACTTTTCGACGGACACCGCGGCGGTGCTGCGGGCCCTCGAGATCGAGGCGAAGGTCCTGCTCAAGGCGACCAACGTGGACGGCGTGTACACGGCCGATCCCAAGAAGGACCCGAAAGCGACGCTCCTGGAGAAGCTCTCGTTTCGCGACGCGCTCGTGAACGGCTATGCCGTGATGGACGCCAACGCGTTCGGCTTGTGCAAGGAGAACCGCCTTCCCATCGTAGTGTTCAACATCAACCAGCCCGGCGCGACGGCCAGGGTGCTGGCCGGGGAGCGCGTCGGCACGATCGTGCAATGACCACGGCGACGACGCTGCAGGATCACGTCAAGCACGCCAAGCAGCTCATGGACAAGTCCGTGGAGGCGGTGAGGCGCGAGTTCTCCACGGTCCGCACGGGCAAGGCGACGACGGCACTGCTCGACCTGGTGCGGGTCGAGGCCTACGGCGGCGAGATGCCGCTCAATCAGGTGGCGAGCGTCGCGGCGCCCGAGCCGAAGCTGCTCACGGTGCAACCGTGGGACAAGTCGCTGCTCAAGGCGATCGAGAAGGCGCTCCTCACCTCCGACCTCGGGCTCACGCCTTCCAACGACGGGGCGATCATCCGCATCCCGATCCCGCCGCTCACCGAGGAGCGCCGCAAGGAGCTGGTGAAGGTGGTCCACAAGCTCGCCGAAGAAGGCCGCGTCGCGATCCGCCACGCCCGCACCGAGGCGATCAGCAAGATCAAGAAGACCGAGCACGTGTCCGACGACGAGAAGAAGCACGCCGAGAAGGACGTGCAGAAGCAGCACGACGACCACCTGAAGCAGGTGGACGCCGTCGTGAAGACCAAGGAAGCGGAGATCATGGAGGTCTAGGGTGCCTCCCCCTCCCTCCGCAGACCTCCTTGCCCAAATCCGCCTGAACGGCGCCGTGCCCCGCCACGTCGCCATCATCATGGACGGCAACGGGCGCTGGGCCCGGGAGCGCAACCTGCCGCGCCCGCTGGGCCATCGCGCGGGAATGAAGGCGGTGCGCGAAATCGTGGAGGGCGCGATCGAAGCGGGCGTCCAGGTGCTCACCCTGTTCGCGTTCTCCGAGGAGAACTGGCAGCGTCCGGCGACGGAGATCAACGCGCTCATGGACCTGCTGGAGGAATACATCGCGCAGGAGGTCGCGGAGCTGCGCGATCAGGGCGTCGCGGTGCACGTGCTGGGCGACCGCGCGCGGCTCGCGCCGGGCGCGCGCGCCGCGGTGGAGCGCGTGGAGCGGGACACGGCGCCCGGGCAGCGTTTGACGCTCAACCTCTGCATCTCCTATTCGTCGCGCGCGGAGCTCGCCCGGGCGGCGCGCCTGCTCGCCGAGGAGGCGCTCAAGGGGACGAGGCGGCTCGAGGAGATCGACGAAGAGGCCGTGCGCGAAAAGCTGTACACCGCGCCGTGCAGTGACCCCGACCTGTTGATCCGCACCTCCGGCGAGCGGCGACTCTCCAACTTCCTCCTGTGGCAGCTTGCCTACACCGAGCTCCACATCACGCCGGTGCTCTGGCCCGACGTCACTCGACGGGATCTGTTCCAGGCCATCCTCGACTACCAGCGGCGCGACCGGCGGTTCGGCAAAGTCACGGCGTGATGTCTCGGACCCTCCTCGTGCGCATCGGGTTCGCGGTCCCGGCCATTGCGGTGACCGTGGCGGCGGTGTGGGTGGGCGGGTGGGTGTTGGCGATGTTGCTCGCGATCCTCGGCGTGTTGGGGACCCGAGAGTTGTACCACTTCGCGCGCATCCAGGGAATTCAGCCGCTCGACGCCCTCGGGCTCGCGGCAGCTGCGGCCATCCCCCTCGCCACGTACTGGGTGAAGGAGTACGCCGACTGGGAGCCGGTGCTCTACATCGCGGCGCTGTGGCTGCTCATCATCCTCGTCGCGGCGATGAGGCGGGGTCCGGCACGCCGCCCCCTGGCGGCCGTGGCGGTTACGGTGTTCGGCGGCGTGTACGCGTCGGGGCTCATCGCGTTTC
>DASUAL010000035.1:0-13430 GCA_035763805.1 Gemmatimonadales bacterium | reverse complement strand
GGGGGATCGCCCACGGCCGACGCGATCACCCGCGCGTCCACCGCCGTCGCGCCATCGGGGAAGGCGAGCAGGGGATTGACGTCCAGCTCCTCGATCTCGGGGAAGTCGATCGCGAGCTGTGAGAGCCGCAGCAGGACGTCGGCCAGCGCCGCGAAGTCTACCGGCGGCGCGCCCCGCACCGTCGCGAGCAGCGCCGCCCCGCGGATCCCGTGCACCATGTCGTACGCGTCGAGCGGCTGAATCGGCGCGATGCGGAACACCACGTCGCGCAGCGCCTCGACGTAGACCCCGCCCAGCCCGAACATGACCAGTGGTCCGAAGGCGCGGTCCCGGGTGATCCCCGCGATCGTCTCGCGCCCACCCCGGACCATCCGCTGCACCAGGATTCCCGCGATCGTCGCATCCGGCGCGCCGCGGATCACCGCGTCCAGCATCTCTGCGCAGGCGCCGCGCAGCTCTACCGCGGTCCCGATGTCGGTGCGCACGCCACCCACGTCCGTCTTGTGGACGATCTCCGGCGCGACGACCTTGAGCACGACAGGATACCCGATCTCGGCGGCGAGGCGCACCGCCTCCTCGACGTCCCCCGCGCGCCGTGTCGGCGCGGTGCGGACGCCGTAGGCGTCGAGCAGCTCGAGGGCCTCGAGCTCGGACAACCGGCGACGCCCCGCGCCCACCGCGCGCGCCGTCCCGAGGATCCGGGCGGCGCGCTCCCGTTGCACGGCGAGCGGCCGGCCCGGCAGGTCCGGTCGCGCGCGCCACTCGCCGTGCCGGCGCAGTGCCGCGAGCGCGCGCGCCGCAGACTCGGGAAACACGTAGGCGGGAATGCCCGCGCGGTGCAGCTCGGCCCGCCCCTGGGGCAGGCCCTCCCGCCCCATCAACACCGCGAGCACCGGTTTGGTCGGGTGCCGGGCGGCCACCGCGACGATCGATTCCGCGACGTCCTGCTGGCGCACGCCCAGGGGGACGAAGATCGCGAGGCCCGAATCCACGCGGGGATCGCCGAGCACGGCGTCCAGCGCCGCACGGTAGTGCTCGGGCGTCGCGGAGGCGATCATGTCGAGCGGATTGCGGATCGACGCCTCCTCCGGAAAGAGCGGCTGGAGCCGGGCCACGGTCTCGGGCCGCAGCTCGACCAGCTCGAGGCCGTGCGTCTCCAGGGCGTCGGCCGCCAGGATCCCGGGCCCGCCTGAATTCGTGACTACCGCCGTGCGCCGCGACCGCGGCAACGATTGCCCGGTGAAGGCCATCGCCATGTCGAACAGCTCCTCGATCGCACCGGCACGCAACACGCCGGTCTGAGCGAGCATGGCGTCCACCGCCGTGTCGCTCGCGGCGAGCGCCCCCGTGTGAGAGGCGGCAGCGCGTGCGCCCACGTTCGAGCGCCCGCCTTTCACCACGATGATCGGCTTGCGCTTGGTGAGGCGGGAGGCGATCTCGAAAAACTTCCGGGGATTCCCGAAGCTCTCGACGTACATCAGGATCACGTCGACGGCCGGGTCGTGCTCCCAATGGAGCAGGAGATCGTTGCCGCTGACGTCCGGCTTGTTGCCGACGGACACGAATTGCGCGATCCCGATGCCGTATTCGGCGGCATAGTCCAGCACGCTCACGCCCAGCGCGCCCGACTGCGACACGAACGCCGCCCGCCCGAAGGGCGGCATGGCCTGCGCGAACGTGGCGTTCATCGACACGGCGGGGTCGGCGTTCAGCACCCCCATGCAGTTCGGCCCCACCATCCGCATGCCGTACCGGCGAACGACCTCGACGAGCGCTCGCTCGCGGTGCACACCCTCGCCCCCCACCTCCCGGAAGCCCGCCGAGATCACGACCAGGCCTCGCACGCCGACCCGGCCGCACTGCTCCGCAACCGCGACCACGTGCTCCTTCGGCACGACGATGACGGCGAGATCGACTGGCTCCGGCACGGCGCCGATCGTCGCGTACGCTTTGACTGAATGAATCGAGGGAGCCTTCGGGTTGACGGGGTAAGCCGGCCCCGTGAAGCCATGGCGCAGCAGGTTGGCGAAGATCTGCTGCCCGATGGACTCCGGCGAGCGTGACGCGCCGATTACGGCGATCGCGCGCGGCCGGAGGATCGGGTCGAGGGCGGCGGTGCCGGCCACGGCTCAGCGCACGCGGAGCGCGTTGACGATCACCGCCGCGTCGAGCGCCTCCTGCATGACGGCGCCCACCGCCGGGCTGAGCATGCCGAGGCTCGCGACCCACATCAGCGCGAAGCTCACGCCGAGCCCCACGCCGATGCTCTGGAGGGCGATGCGCCGCATCCGGCGGCTCACCGCCATCGCGTCGCCGACCCGCGAGATGTCGTCCACGAGCAGCACCACATCCGCCGCCTCGGCCGAGACGGCGGTGCCGTGCTCGCCCAAGGCCACCCCCACGGTCGCGGCCGCGAGCGCCGGCGCGTCGTTGATCCCATCCCCCACCATCACGACCGTCCCGTAGCGGCGCCTCAGCTCCCGGACCGCGGCGACCTTGTCCGCCGGCAGCAGGTTGGCGCGTACGGTTCGGATTCCCGCCTGCGCCGCGATGACTTCGGCTGTCGCCTCGCGGTCCCCGGTGAGCATTACGGTCTCGGTCACCCCGAGGACGGCGAGGCGTTGCAGCAGCGACGGGACCTGGTGGCGCAGCCGGTCGGCGAACTCGATCCTGCCGACGAGCCGGCCGTCGACGCTGACGTACGCCGTCGTGTGGTCGTCGGGCGCGGCCGGAACGGGCACTCCGCGACTCGCCAGAAACCCGGCCGAGCCCACGGCGACACCGCGTCCTTCGACACGCGCCGCGACGCCCGCGCCGGGAGTCTCCAGGAAATCGGTGGCGGAGGGAAGGCGCCCCAGACGCTGCCGGCCGGCGTCGGCCACCGCCTTGCCGAGGTGGTGCGACGAGAGCTGCTCCACGGCCGCGGCGAGCCGCAGCACTTCGTCCACCACCGCCCCGTCCGTCGCCTCGATGCGCTCCACCGTCGGATGGCCCAGGGTGAGCGTGCCCGTCTTGTCGAACACCACCGCCCGGGCCCGCCCCAGTTGCTCGATCGCCGCGCCGGTCTTGACGATGACCCCCAGATCGGCCGCGCGGCTGATGCCGGCGATCACGGCGACCGGCGTGGCGAGGATGAGCGGGCACGGCGTCGCGACCACGAGCACCGCAAGCACGCTCGTCGCGGTCCCGGTGAGGAGCCATGCCACGCCGCACATCACGAGCGTCAGGGGCGTGAACCACACCGCGAAGCGGTCGGCGATCCGCTGGATCGGCGGCTTCTCACGGCGCGCGCGCTCCACCAGGCGCACGATCTGCTGATATTGGCTCTGCTCTGCCGGGCGCCGCGCACGCATCTCCAGCGCGCCGTCGAGGTTCAAGCTGCCCGACAGCAGGGCCGTGCCCTGCACGGCTCGGATCGGGAGCGGCTCGCCCGTGAGCGCCGATTGGTCCACCGCGGACGTGCCGCTCGTCACCTCGCCGTCCACGGGCACGAGGTCGCCCGGCCTGATGAGCAGTAGCTCCCCGACGCGGATCTCGCTCACCGGGACCTCCTCGACCCGCCCGTCGCGGAGGCGCCGCCCGATCTTGGGCGCGCGCGCGAGCAGCGCCTCGAGCGAGCTCGACGCGCGGCCCATGGCATAACGCTCCAGCGCCTCGCCTCCCGACTGCATCAGCGCGATGACGGCGCCCGCGAAATACTGGCCGAGCACCAGGGCCGTGAGAATCGCGAGCATCGCCACGATGTCCGCCGCGAAGCGGCCGCGCAGCATGCCCCGGAGCGTCTGCACGACGAGTGGCCCGCCTCCCGCGATCAGCGCCGCAAGGAAGATCCCCTGCGCGACTTGCGGCGACCCGAACAACAAGCGGGCGGCGAGCCCGGCGACGAGCCCTCCGCCCACGATCACGGGCAGCGGGTACTGCTTGATGAGTCGCATTAGAACGGCGTGAACCCCGGTGATCCGAACCGCCGCATCTGCAGGTGCGACCACAGCGGGTACGCGTACGCGATGAGCACGAGCAGCACCGCCACCACGGTCCACAGCCCGTACCGATCGAGCAGCGTCGCCCGGCGGCTCGTGGGCTCGAGCGGCTCGGCCCACTCGATCGGCTCCGCGTCGCGCTTCTTCCCGGCGAGCCCCGTCCCGAGCATCACGAGGATGAAGAACCCGGCGCTGGTAAACAAGAACAGCCCACCTACCGCGGAAATCCCCGTCAGCCCCCGCCATGCTTCGGCGGCGGCGTGGCCTCCGTAGCTCGCGTCGTAGATGCGGCGCGGCATTCCCATCAAGCCGGTGATGTGGTTCGAGATCGAGAACAGCACCATCCCGATGAACCAGAGATACGGCTGCACCTTCGCCAGCAGGTCGAGCTCGAGCTGGCGCCCCGAGAGCCGCGGCAGCAGCCAGTACGCCGCGCCCATGAACGTCAGGGCGCTCGCGCTGCCCACGGTCAGGTGGAAGTGCCCCTGGATCCACGCGGTGTTGTGCACCACCGCGTTCATCCCGTACGCCGCGTTGATCGCCCCGCCAAGTCCGCCCACCGCGAACAGCAGCATCGACAACAGGACGCTCGCCACCAGCGGATCGCCCCACGGCAGCTTCCTGAGCCAATCCAGCAGCCCGGTCGCGCCCTTCAGCCGTCCGGCGACCTCGAGCGACGCCGTCACCGTGAATGCAGTCACGAAGCTGGGGAACAGGATTCCAAAGGTCAGGATGGCGTGGAACAGCTTCCACGAGGCCGGGATCCCCGGGTCCATGAACTGGTGATGGAAGCCGACCGGCGTCGAGAGAACGATGAACAGCACGAACACGAGGCGCGCGAGCGGATCGCTGAACAGCTTCCCACCGGCCACCTTGGGCAGCACGGCATACCACACGACGTACGCCGGGAGCAGCCAGAAGTAGACCAGCGGGTGCCCGAAGTACCAGAACAGCATCCGCGCCAGCTCCGGGTCGATGGTCTTCGAGATCCCGAGCGACCACGGGATCAGGAGGAACAGCGCCTCGGCCGCCACCCCGACGGTGGCGATCAGCCAGACGATGACCGTCGCCATCATGCCATGGAGCGCGAGCGGGGCGCGCTCGCCTGGATGCTCGCGCTGCCACACCCGGTAGCTCCGGATGACGACGAATCCCCAGATCCACGACCCGATGATGAGCAGCGTCGCGCCGATGTAGAACGCCGGGTGCGCCTTGAGCGGGGGATAGAACGTGTACAGGACGGTCGCCTTCCCCGAAAGGATCGCGGCGACCGTGGCCAGCGTGCCCGCGAGCGCCACCCAGTAGCCCGTCCACGCGAGGCCACGGTGCGGGACGGGGCGGCCCAGCGTGCGCTCCGCCACCACGTAACCGAACGCCATGATGAAGAACGTCGTGAAGACGAGCGCCATCAGGGTGCCGTGGGCCGTGACCGAGAGGTAATACATCTTGGCCGAGCGCCACGGCAGGTCCAGCGCCGCGCGCGACAGCGCTTGCATGAGGGCCATCGCGGAGGCCACGCCGAACGCCAGGATCGCGACCCAGAGGTGGGCGAGCGCCAGGCGGCCGGTGCGGCTGCTCATGGCCGGACCTCTTCGACGATCAGCTTCGCCGACATCAGATGGTGCCCCAGCCCGCAGTACTCGTTGCACACGATCAGGTACTCGCCGGGCCGCGCGAACGTCGTGGTGAACTGGCTCACGTAGCCCGGGACGAGCATCGTGTTGGCGTTGGTGCCGACGATCGAGAACCCGTGAGTGACGTCGGCGCTCGTCATCCGGAACGTGACGGGCGTCCCGGCGGGGACACGGATCACGGGAGGGTTGAAGGCGAACATCATCCCGACGGAGACGACCGTGGCGCCGTTCGGGTCGACGGCGACGCCGGCGTGCGCGAAGCGAGGGTCCTTGAAGACCTGTGTCGGATCGATCGTCTCGACGTGGCTCGGCGGCTGCAGCGCGCCGCCGATGCTCGTGATCAGCACGGTGGCGACGAACGCGACGATAATCCCGCCCGCCGCCCACATCCAGATCTTCTCGTAGAGCGGGACGTTCACGGCGTCACCCCCCCGCGCCCCAAATACACGAACAGGTAGACGGCGAACCAGCCGATCGCGAAGACGACGCCGTAAACGGCCACGAGCAGGAGGGTGCCCTTCGGATGCTGCGGGAGGAGCGGCGGTTGCTCGGGCATGAGCGATCTCCCGGTCAGTACTTCGACTGCATGTAGGCGAACCCTTTCGCGAGCGTCGTGCGCCACGCCTGCTCAACCGTTGGGGTGAACTCGGGGTCGCACCGCTTCACGGTGTCGAGGAGGCTCTCGAGGAACGACGGGTAGTACGACGGGTCGATCGCCAAGTCCCGGCGGCTGTGGCGTTCGGCGACGCGTGCGAGAATCGTCGGCTCGGTTTCGGGCTGCGCGGGAAAGATGAGCAGCAAACCGATGGCGTGGCGCAGCAGCTTGTGCAGCCGCTCGAAGTCGGTGTTTGCGAACAGCGGCTTGGCCTCGGGCCGCACCTCGAAGAAACGGCGGTAGAAGGCCGGGAAGAAGTCCGACTGCGCGCAGCTGCGCTCGTAGCTGGCCCGTGCGATGGCCATGGCGTCGCGCACTGCCGCCTCCACGGTGCGCTACCGCTCCACCGCCGGGGCCGGCGTCGGCAGGGTCACCTCGAACCACACCCCCGTGCCGTTCTGATTCCCGGCGTGAATCCCTCCGCCATGCAGCCGGGCGATCGCCCCAGCGACCGCGAGGCCCAGGCCGGTCCCGGTCCCCCGGCTGCGCGCCTCGTCCGCGCGATAGAAGGGCTCGAAGAGGTGCGGCAGGTCCTCGGGTGCGATGGGCGGACCTGAGTTCTCAATGCGCAAACGCACGCCCCCGCCATCGCCAAGTGACGAGGTGGTGATGCGGATCCGGCCCCCGACAGGCGTGAACTTCACCGCGTTGTCGAGCAGCTGCTGAACCAACCGGCTGATGAGGCCGTGGTCCACCAGCGCATGGCCGGCCGCAGGGGCGAGGGAGGGCTCGACCGCGATCTCCCGCTCCTCGATCCGGGGCTGTAGCGCGGCGAGGGCGCCTTCCACGATGGCCGCCACGTCGGTGGCGACGCGCCGGACTTGGAGCAGCTGCGCTTCCGCGCGCGTGATGAGCAGCAGGTTCTCGCTCATCTCGGTGAGGCAGTCGATCTCTTCGAGCGCACTGTGCAGCACCCGCTGGTAGTCACGGCCGCTGCGCTCGGCGCGGAGCGCCACCTCGATCTCACCGCGCAAGGCGGTGAGCGGCGAGCGCAGCTCGTGGCTCACGTCGGCGGTCAGGCGGCGCTGGTTGCGGAACGCCAGGTCCAAGCGCTCGAGCATCCGGTTGAGTACGGCGACGAGCCCACGATACTCGTCCGTCTCGGCGTGGGCTGCGATCCGCTGGTCGAGCGTGCCCGCCTGGATGCGGGTCGCCTGCTCCGTGATCTCGTGCACCGGCCGCACCGCCGAGCCCGCCAGCCACCAGCCGCCCACGAACGTGGCGGCCGTGCCGAGCACCACGACCACCAGCAGCGCCACCGCCATGTTGCGTTGCACGGCCCCGATCGGCGCAAGCGACGCGGCCACCTGGAGAACCCGCTCATCCGTGACGCTGCGGCGCCCGAGTGCCGTATACAGGCTGCGGATGGGCCGGCCGCGCCATACTTCGTCAACCCAGGCCGGCGCGCCGTTGCGGGCGGCGCGGAACGCCGCCGTGTCGAGAGGCAGGTCCGCGGCGAACGTCGGCAGGCTGCCCGTGACTGTCCCGGTCGGATCGCGAAGCAGGATGTAGCGGTTGACGTCGCGCGCATAGCGTCCGGGATCGGCCATGATCAGTGGCTCGAGCCCGGGGCGCCCGCTGTCCAGCTCGAAATGCTCGTGCGCCAGAAAGGCCGCCGACGCGAGCCCGTTGTCGAGCTGGTGACGCAGCACCACCCTGGTCGCGCAATACGCGGCGACGGCCGCCGCGAGCAGGCCGACGCTCATGGTCGCCGCGAACCGGACGGCCAGCGTCCGCCGCAGCGACCGGCTCACTCCTCTTCCCGATCCGGCGACTGGAGGCGGAAACCCACCCCGCGCACGGTGTGGATCAGCTCGATGTCGGCCGCCGTCTTGAGCTTGCGCCGCAGGTTCCCGACGTGGACGTCCACCACGTTGCTCTCGGGGTCGAAGTGGAGATCCCAGACCTTCTCGAGCAGCTCCGTACGCCGGATCACCTCCTCCGGCCGCAGCAGGAAATGCTCGAGCAGCTGGAACTCCTTCGGCGTCAGCTCGAGCCGCTTCGCCTTCACCCGGACTTTGTGCTTCAGCCGATCGAGCTCGATGGGACCGTAGCTCAGGAGCTCCGTCCGCCCGGCGCCGCCGCGACGCACCAGGGCCCGCACCCGCGCCAACAGCTCGTCGAACTTGAAGGGCTTGGGGAGGTAGTCATCCGCGCCGGCATCGAGCCCCCGCACCACGTCTTCCGTGGTGTCACGCGCGGTCAACATCAGGATCGGCGTCTTGCGCCCTTCGCGCCGCAGCTCCGACGCCACCTGCAGGCCGTTCTTCTTGGGGAGCATGACGTCCAGGACCACGAGATCGTAGTCGTACACGTGTGCCAGCGTCGTGCCCTCTTCACCGTCCGGCGCGACGTCCACCGCGTACCCCTCCTCGCGCAGGCCCTGCTCGATGAAGCCCGCGACTTTGCGATCGTCTTCTACCACGAGAATTTTCATGAATGCCAGACTAAAGGGCTCGCGCTGAACCAAGCCTAAAGAACCGGTGAAGGAATCTTCAGGCAAGTGGCGCCGCAACCAGCGGCAGCACGAGCCTGAACACCGCCCCCTGACCGAGCGCGCTTTCGACAGTGAGCCGGCCGCCCAGCACTTCCGCCAACCGGCGGGACACCGGCAGGCCGAGCCCCGTCCCAAGCCCGGAATGCGGGTCGAACTGCTCGAAGGGTTCGAAGATCCGCGCGTGAAGCTCGGCCGGGATACCCGGCCCGTGGTCGATCACACTGAAGGAGACCTCGGAATCCGCCGCATCCACTCGGACGGCGATGGTCTCCCCCTCCGGGCTGTGGCGCACCGCGTTCGACAGCAGGTTGACCAGAATCTGCTCCAGCCGCACCGGATCGGTGCGCAGCATCGCAACACGGTCGGGATACTGGGCCGCGAGGAGAAGACGCTTGGCTTCGGCCGTGGGCTGCACCCCGGCGAGCGCGCGCTGCACCGCGGCCGGAATCTCCACGTCGCGCCAGACCGGGCGGACCTTGCCCGCGTCGAGTCGCGTGAGGTCGAGGAAGTTGTTGAGCAACGCGATGGTCCGCTCGGCACCCTCGTACACCTCGTGCGCCGCCTGCGCCGTCGACTCCGCCGATTTGCCGCGCACCAGCCGTTCGGCCCATCCGTACACACCCGTCAGGGCGTTCCGCAGCTCGTGGTTCATCATCGCGAAGAACAGATCGCGCTGGCGCTGCATGCCGCGCACCTGGCCCAGGAGCCGCTGGCTCTCATCGTGCAGCCGCGCGTTCTGAACCGCGACCGCGGCGTGGGTCGCGAGCAGCACGGCGATCGCTTCGTCCTCCTGGTCGAACTCCCGGGCCCCCACCTTCTCGGTGAGATAGAGATTCCCGAATACCTCCCCCCCGCCCCGGATCGGCACGCCGAGGAAAGACTTCATGGGCGGATGGTGAGGGGGAAAGCCGTAGCGCTGGGGGTGCCGGGTGATGTCCGCCGACCGGATCGGCTTCGCCTTCCTGATGACGAGACCGATCAGGCCGCGCCCTTGGGGCAGGTCGCCGATCCGCTTACGCTCCGCCTGCGACAGGCCGGAGGTGACGAACTGGCTCAGAGACTTCCGATCAGGACCGAGAACCCCGAGCGCGGCGTAGCGGGCGCCGACCACCTCCCGGGCGGAGTCCACGATCTGCTGGAGCACGCCCTCGAGCGAGTGCTCCGAGAAGATCGTGACGCCCGCCGAGAGGAGGGTCTCGAAGCGGCGCCGGATGCGCGACGCCTCGGTGCCGGCCCTCCGAGATAGGGGTAGCGATCGCTTCTTCGGCAACGCGACCTCGCAACCTGAAGATAGTGTGAAAACTCGCGCCTGATTAAAGGTAATTCCGCACACCGGGTTCTCTCACCCCTGGTTCAGCTCTTCTTCAGCCAGGGCTTCGTATCCTGTGTTGCACATGGTCATTCGTACGATTCTGGTCGCCGTCAGGCCCGGCGCGCCCCAGCCTGACCTCGCGGCACTGGGCGCGGTCAGCGGGCCCGGGCCGGGCGCCCAAGCGCGGCTCGTCGCGTTCGATCTGCCGGACGGCGGCGTCCCCGCCGTCGAGATCGCCCGCTCCGCCGAGCGGGAAGACGCTGACTTGATCGTGCTCCCTCGAGAGCCACACGACATCGTCGACGGCACGGTTCGGCGAGCGCGCGTGCCCTGCCTGATTGTGCCTCCGGGCCAGACCGCGTTCGGTCGGGTACTCGCCGCCGTAGACGCAAGCCCGGACTCGCGCGAAATCACCGAAGCTGCGCTGGCGATCGGGAGGCTGGTAGGTGGCGCGGTCACGGCGCTGCACGTCGAGCAGCCGGCACTCGTCGCGGCGGGACGCGGCAGCGATCGCCCGGCATGGGCTGCGCCGGCCGTCGCGTGCCGCGTCATGGTCCGCCAGGGTGATCCTGTGGCGGAGATCCTGCGCACGGTGCGCGAAGATGGCTTCGACCTCCTGGTCCACGGGCATCATCGGGGCGGGCCCAGGTGGGGGCACGAAACAGGGAGCATCGCCGCACGCCTGCTGCGGCGAGCTCCCTGCGCCGTCCTGACGGTTCCGATCTAGACCAAGCTAGACCTTGGCGGTGGCCACCGCGCCGACGATGTCGGTCTGCGAGATCACTCCGACCAGCGCGCCCTTGTCCTCCACGAAGAGCCGCTGCACCTCGAGGTACAGCATCTCGCGAGCCGCCTCTCGGACGTCCGCATCCGGAGCGATCGTCACGGGCCACGGTGCCATGATCTCGAGCACCATGGTGTCTTCGAACAGCCGGTCGCGCTCCCGCGGACCCGTGCGGGTGCTCTCCGCCTTCAGGATCTCCCGGGTCGAAAGTACTCCGACGGCCCGCCCGAAGCGGTCGAGCACGGGCAGCGCGGACACACCCGACTCCGCGAACGCCGTAACGGCGTCGGCGACCGTGGCCTCGGCGCTGAGCGTCTTCAGGTCCGTGCGCATCAGTTCAGCGACTTTCATGGCGAGCCCTGCCTTTCATCTTATTACTGGTACGTGCGCGTGCCGGCCGGGACCGCGGCGCCGCCGCGGCGCGACGCTGGGCGCGCGCCGCAGGAATCACGAGCAGCGACGCCGGCAATCGGTTCAACAGGCGCTCGGTCACGCTGCCCACGATCAGCCGGTCCACCCAGCCCTTGCCGTGCGAGCCCACGACGATCACGTCGGCCGGCCAGTCGGCCGCTTCGGCCTCGATCGTCTCGGCGGCGACACCGCGCCGCGTCACCCGGTCCGTCTCCGCGACACCCTCGTGGGGTGTCATGAGCCGCTCGAAGGCCGCGACCGAGCGGCGGTAGAACTCCTCCTCGTCGAGCGTCACGGGAACGACGGTCGGGAACTTGATCGGCTCCACGACGTGCATCACGCGGAGGCGGGCGCCAAGCAGGCCGGCCATCCATTCGGCGGCTGCTAGGGTCGCGGGCGCGACTTCGGAGAGGTCCACCGCCGTGAGCACGTGCTGCACGGGACGCGAGGACGCGCCGGCAACGAGCACTGGAACGTCGAGCGTGCGGATCAGGTAGTGCGCGGTGCTCCCGCCCAAGCTGCGGGCGAGTGGGCCATGGTGCCTGCCACCCAGCACCACGAGCTCCGCGCCGCCGCTCTCCTTGATCACGTCGCTCAGCACCAGCGCCGCGTGGCCGATGCGGATCTCAAGCGTGTCCCGCACGCTCCGCGGCACCGCGTCGCCGAGCCCACTGCCCAGCTGGCGGCGCGCATCGTCCACCAGGTCGCGCTCGAGCTGCGGTGAGTACATCGGCACCTGCGCGAGGCTCGCCACCGCCCAGACATCCGGGACCGCGTGCACGAGGCGACATTCCGTTTTCGCCCCCTGCGCGATCCTCCACCCCAGCGCAGCGGCCCGCACGGCTTCGGACGAGCCATCCACTCCCACAATGACGGGTTTCCGCGACATCCGACGCCTCCTCGTGATCACTCGACCAACAACCTCACCCGGAGTGGGTGAAAAACCGCTGAAACAGGTTGTAAGGGAGCTTCGTGCAACCAAATCCGCGCCCGACGCGTCCTAGCATCAAGCGGGGCCGGCTATGCGTACTACGGGGTGTACCGCCTGACAGGAAGTTGCCGATGAGATCACGGATCGCTAGAAACGGCCTTCCCTTCGCCGCGCTGGTCGCCGCCTGTGGCCCCGCGCCGCAGACGCCCGTCCCCATCGTCGGTGCCGCGCCCGAGGTTCGAGCGCTCGCCGGGCAGTGGGAGGGGTCTTATTCGAGCGCCGCCACCGGCCGCTCCGGTAGCATCTCCTTCACCCTCACCGCGAGCGGCGACAGCGCCCACGGAGACGTGATCATGGTCCCGCGCGGCTGGGGCCGGCCGCTGCGGGCGTGGGACCGGACGGAGCGGGGAGCCGCCACGGAAGCTCAGCCATCGAGCCAGGTGCTGACCATCAATTTCGTGCGCGTCGCCGACGGCCGGGTGAACGGCACGCTCGCACCCTACGCCGACCCGGAGACCGGCGCCAAGCTGTTCACCCGGTTCGACGGACAGCTCGATGGCGACACGATCGAAGGGACCTACGCCACGACGGTCGCCGGGTCCGCCACGCCGCAGACAGGGCAGTGGAAGGTGACCCGACGGAAGGCATAGCGACGTCAGCCGGCGAAGGCGTTGTCGAGAGCCATCATCGTCGCGAAGCCGACCATGAAGCCGAGACTCGCCGTGTCGATGTGTCCCGAGCGGACCGTTTCGGGGATCAGCTCCTCCACCACCACGTACAGCATGGCTCCCGCGGCGAGCGCGAGCGCATAGGGAAGCACGGCCCGGGCCTGGAGCACGACCACGGCGCCCAGTGCCGCCGCGAGCGGCTCGACCACGGCGGAGAGCTGCCCGTACCACACCGCCTTCCACCGCGGCATGCCGTCGCGCCGGAGCGGCAAGGCCACAGCGAGGCCCTCGGGCACGTTCTGCAGCCCGATCCCGATGGCGAGCGCGGTCGCCGCGCCGGTCGCCCCGCTTCCGTACGCCACCCCGACGGCGAGGCCCTCGGGCAGGTTGTGCAGCGTGATCGCAGCGATGAGGAGCGCGGAGCGGCGCCAGGCGACGCGCGGCCCCTCGGGGCGCGCCTCGTCCGGGAACTCGGGATGCAGGTGGGGCAGCGACTGGTCGAGCGCGTAGATGAGCGCGACTCCGGCACCGAACCCGACGACGGCGGGCCCGAGACCA
>DASUAL010000034.1:0-4680 GCA_035763805.1 Gemmatimonadales bacterium | reverse complement strand
CGATCGCGGAGCTCAAAGAAGAGGAATCCATCGGCCGCCGCAGGACCAAGCTTCAACGACTCTCCGGCGTCGCGGCACGCCTCGGTCGAGATCGTTCCCAACAGCGCACCCGAGACGGTAAGGACGTCGCCAACGCCACTGCACTCGGCGCTGATGATGGTCATCACTGCGCACTCGCCCGCGTGGATTGGCACGCCCCCGCTGGAAGACTGGAGCCTGAGTTGCGTACCCCGCTGAGCGAACAGAACACACGACGCGACCGCCCAGACTCGTGGCTCGGCCAGGCCGATCATGGAGGACCTCCAAGCCTCCCTTGCCTCACTCCCCTCCCAGCATGCGGCGCCGCAGCGCGTTGAGCTTGCGGCGGATCGAGCCGTCGAAGATCCGGTCCCCGACGCGCACGACGATGCCCCCGATGATGCGGTGATCGGTGCGGAAGTGCGCGCGGACCTCCTTCCGGAGCGCCCCGGCCAGCCGCTCGGCGATCTGGCGCTCGAGTTGGCTGTCGGGGTCGCGCGCCAGGGTGACGCCGGCGTGGACGCGGTTGAGCTTCTGGTCCAGGAGCCCCTGGTACTCCTGGGCGATCTCGGCGAGCAGCCCCTGGCGACCGCGCCGGACCACTGCCTGCAAGAACCGCACGACCTCCGCCGGGGCGATGTCGCCCAGGGCGCGCTCGAGCACGCGGGCCTTGGTCGCCTTGGAGACACGCGGCGAATCCAGCGCCACGGCGATGCGCTCGTCGGCCTGCACCGCGCCCGCGACCGCGTCCAGCAGCCGGCCATAGCGCTCGACGGCCTCGCCGCCGCGCGCCGCGGCCGCGAGGAGCAACGCCTGCGCGTAGTTGCGGGCGATGGTGATGCTCTTCACCGCTGGGACTCGAGGCTCGCCAAGTATTCCATCACCAGACGGCGGTTGGCCTCGGTGTCGAGCGTGCTCTCCACCAGCTTCGCGGCGGCCGCGAGCGCCAGGTCCACGGCCTCGCGCCGCAGCTCGAGGATCGCCTTCTCCTTCTCCGCGACGATCTCCTTGCGCGCCCGCGTGAGCAGGTGCTCGTACTCCTCCCGGGCCTTCGCGAGCAGCGTCTCCCGCTCCTTCTGGGCGACGGTCCGGGCCTTCGCGATCATCTCCTGGGCCTCGGTCTGGGCCTGCGCGATCGTCCGCCGGTGCTCTTCCAGGAGCCGCGCGGCCTCGACGCGCGCCCGCTCGGCTTCTTCGAGCTGCTGCTGGATCCGCCGCTCGCGCTCCTCCACCGCCTTGAGGATCGCGGGCCAGCCGAAGCGCCACAGCAGCAGCAGCAGCAGCCCGAAGACGACCAGCGTCCAGAAGGTCAGCCCGGGGTTGATGCTGAACGGCCCGGCCCCTGCTCCGCCACCGGCTGGGTGGCCCGCCTCCTGGAGCAGCGCGACCAGCGTGGGCATTAGAGCAGCTTGAACAACAGGGCGAACACCAGCGCGGCCAGCGTCGCGCCCTCGATGAGCGCCGCTGTGAGGATCATCGCGCCACGGATGTCGGCCGAGGCTTCCGGTTGCCGCGCGATCGCCTCCACCGCCTGGCCGCCGATCCGGCCGATGCCGAGCCCCGCCCCGATGATGGCGAGGCCGAGCCCGATCCCCGCGCCGAGCAGCGCGTTGTTGTTCAGCGCCGCCTCGGGCGAGAGCTGCGCCGCGTCCTGGACCAGCATGAGCACGTTGAGCATGTCGTTCCTCTCTTAGTCGTGAGGTCTCCGCCGCTGCTCCGCATCGACCGTCAAGCGCGTCCGGCACTTCGCGCCTTCGCCCCTTGGCCCCTTGGCCCCTTGGCCCCTTGGACCTAGCGGTTCAGTGTTCGTGCCGCATCAACCCGATGAACACCGACGTCAGGAGCGCAAAGATATAGGCCTGCAGAAAGGCGACCAGCAACTCGAGCAACATCATGAACAGCGTGAAGCCCACGGCTCCGGCGGCCACGCCGTAGCGGATCGGGGGCGGTGCCGTCCCGAACACGAAGATCAGTCCGAGGAGCGCCAGGATCACGAAGTGGCCGGCCGTCATGTTGGCGAACAACCGGAGTGTGAGCGCGAAGGGCTTCACGACCTTTCCGATCAGCTCCACCGGCGTCATGATCAGCGCCATCAGCACCGCGCCAATGCCCCTCATGCCGGGCGGCACCATCACAATCGTCTTCAGGTAGCCCTTCGGCCCCAGGGCCGCGAACCCCGAGATCTCGATCGTGAGGAACGCCGTCAGGGCGAGGCTGCCCGTGACCGCGAGATTCCCGGTCGGGGTCGCACCCCACGGCAGCAGCCCGAGCAGGTTGCAGTAGAGAATGAAGAAGAAGAGCGTGAGGATGTAGGGCGCGAACTTCTCCCCCCCGTGCCCGATGTTGGCGATCGCGATGTCGTTGCGGACGAACAGCACGATCGCCTCGATCGCGGCGCCGAAGCCGCTCGGCCCCCTCCCCTCCCGGTGGCGCCGCTCGATCTGCCGCCCCGCCATGCGCACGGTGAGGAACACGAGCACGGCGGCGACGATCATGAAGACGACGTGCTTGGTCGGCGATACGTCGATCCCGAACAGGTGCCACCCCGTCGGCAAGTGGATCTCGCCCAGCAACGGCAGCTCCAGCACGTGGCTGTCGCTCGTGTGGTGCAGGATCATCCCGCCGATGTCGGGCTTCTGGATCATCGCAGGAACCTGGTCTCCAAAAAGAGCAGCGGCAACAACACGCCGAGGAACCCGAGCGACGCGGGAAGCGGCGGCAGTGCGTCGCGATGCGCGACGGCGAACGCGAGCAGGGCACCGAGCGCCAACGCCCGCATCCCCATCCCACTGAACCAGCGCGCCATGAACACGGACTGCGGCGCTCGCATCGCCGGCCGCAGCAGCAGCACCGCCGCGAGTTGCGCCGCGAGGGCCGCCAGCCCGCCGATCCCCGCCGCCCGTCCCCCCAACACCGTCGCCCCCATCACCAGCACCACGCCCAACGCCACGAGCAGGAGGTACGGCTTCACCCTTCCCCTTTCCCCTTTCCCCTTTCCCCGGTTCGTTCGGCCTCCGTATCGCGCTGCACACGGTAATACAGGCTGATGAACCAGCCGACCGCGCCGACCACGAAGCCCGCGATCGCGAACAACGGCCGGGTGTGGAGCCAGCCGTCCACGAGCCAGCCGACGCCGCCGAACACCAGGATGGTGGCGACCAGCTGGAAGCCGACCGCGACATAGGAGTAGCCCGTGCCGAAGCTCCGAGCGAACCGATTCCTGTCGTCGGAAGGGGAGGGCATGATGCGGGCGGTAACTTACGTGCTTGTGAAAAATTTCGCAAGCAAACCGCGACACGTGCAACCTTATGTGGCGCTTGGGAGTATGATCTGCTAACCTTGAGCACTCAATGACAGCGAACCCATCCCGCATCCCGCCTCCCGCATCCCGGCCCCAGGGCGACGTCGAGCTGCTTGAGCGGCTCGCCGCCGCGCGCGCCGATCTGTTGGCGCAGGTGGGTCGCCGCATCGTGGGTCAGAAAGAAGTGCTCGACGGAATCCTCACAGCGATCTTCTCGGGTGGCCACGCCCTGCTGCTCGGCGTACCGGGGCTCGCCAAGACGCTGATGGTCTCGACCGTGGCGCAGGCGCTCGACCTCGAGTTTTCGCGCATCCAGTTTACCCCCGACCTCATGCCCTCCGACATCACGGGCACCGAGATCATCGAGGAGGATCAGACGACCGGGAAGCGCGCCTTCCGGTTCGTCCGGGGACCCGTGTTCGCCAACATCGTGCTGGCGGACGAAGTGAACCGCACGCCGCCCAAGACCCAGGCGGCGCTGCTCCAGGCGATGCAGGAGCACCAGGTGACGGCGGCGGGTCAGACGCACGCGCTTCCGTCGCCGTTCTTCGTGCTCGCCACGCAGAACCCGATTGAGCAGGAGGGGACCTACCCGCTCCCGGAAGCGCAGCTCGACCGGTTCATGTTCGAGCTGCGGGTGGCCTACCCCTCGAAGGAGGAAGAGGAGACGATCGTCGAGGCCACGACGGGGGACCTGTCGGCGACGATCGCGCCGGTGCTGACCGCCGAGGACGTGCTCGCGTTGCAGCACCTGGTGCGTAGAATTCCGGTGACCAAGCCACTGGTGCGGGCGGCCGTGACGCTGGTGCGCATGACCCGGCCGCCGGACCCCGAGGCGCCGCAGCTCATGAAGGAGTTCGTGGCCTGGGGGGCGGGACCCCGAGCGTCGCAGTACCTCATACTCGGCGCCAAGGCGCGGGCGGCGCTCGACGGCCGCCCGATGCCCGACTACGACGATTTGCGGGCGGTAGCCCCCACCGTGCTGACGCACCGGCTGGTGATCAACTTCGCGGCCGAGGCGGCGGGGCGCACGGCGCCGGACATCGTGGACGAGCTGGTCAAGGGCGGGCGCTGGATGGGATGACCCGGCGGGTGCCAGTGGGCGTCGCGCTCGCCCTGCGGTAACCCTTCAAACCAGCAGTAACCCGTGCTGAATCAACGTGTTGACAGCACGTTGATTTGCCAGCCTAATAGCACCATTCCGGAAGGTTGTGAGCCGCCCGTTTGGCGCCGCACCTGCAGCTCTTCGCGCTCGGGGCCCCGCTCCGGGTCACGGCGACTGCTTCGCAAGTCAAGTTCCGCACGCGCGAGCACTTCGCCCTCCTGCTCCCGAAGGAACGGCAGGCGGACGAGCTGAAGGT
>DASUAL010000033.1:0-18192 GCA_035763805.1 Gemmatimonadales bacterium | reverse complement strand
GCGAGCGCGCTCGTGGGCCAGAATCTCGGCGCCCGCCAGGAGCAGCGCGCGCGCCAGGCGGTGCGGATGACGATCGGCTACTGCCTGGTCTTCACCGTGGCCACCGCCCTGGCGTTCCTGACGATTCCGGGGACGCTGGTCGAGCTGTTCACCTCGGATCCTGCCGTGATCGCCGACGGAAGCCTGTACCTGCGGGTGATCGCGTTCGCGCAGGTCGGGCAGACGTTCGAGATCATCCTCGAAGGTGCGCTCGCCGGCGCCGGCTACACCTTCTGGCCGCAAACCGTGAGTACGGTGTTGACGCTGCTGCGTGTGCCGCTTGCTGCTTGGTGGTCCGCGGCCATCGGGCTGCTCGGCATCTGGCTCGCGCTCTCCGTCACCGCTGTCGCGCGCGGGATCGCAATGACCCTGTTTTGGGCTTCCGGCACCTGGCGGCGAGCCGTCGTATGATGCGACCGACGGCTGACGGCTGATGCCGCCTCTGATCACGCTGCTCACGGATTTCGGCACCGCCGACAGCTACGTCGGAGAGGTCAAGGGCGTGCTGCTGTCGCGGGTACACGGCGCGCAGCTCGTGGACATCACGCACCACGCGCCGCCCGGCGACATCCGGGCGGGCCAGTACATCCTGTCGCGCGTATGGCACCGGTTCCCGCAGGGTGCGGTCCACCTCGCGGTGATCGATCCCGGCGTCGGAACCGAGCGCCGTGCTCTCGCCGTCGAGGCCGAGGGGCACTACTTCGTCGCGCCGGACAATGGGCTGCTGTCGTGCCTGCCGGCGACGGCGCACTTCGTGTCCCTGCCGATCCCGCCCGGTGCCGCACCCACGTTCCACGCCCGCGATGTGTTCGCTCCGGCGGCGGCCCAGCTCGCCCACGGCGCCTCTCTGACACATCTGGGCCAGCCGATCACCGATCCGTACCGCTCCCCGCTCCCCGCGCCGTACCATGACGGTGGGGCGGTCGTGGGAGAGGTGGTCTACGTGGATCGGTTCGGAACGCTCGTCTCGAACATTCCCGGCGAGCTGGTCGAGCCGGGCGTGCGGGTCAGGGTCGGGGAGACGGAGGTGGGCGTACTGGCACGCACCTTCGGCGACGTGGCGAGAGGGCAGCTCGTGGCGCTCGTGGGCAGTGGTGGAACGGTCGAGATCGCGGTGCGGGACGGGAGCGCGGCGCGGTTGCTCGGAGTGGGCGTCGGGGCGGAAGTGCGGGCCTGAGGCGGTACCGCACCGCCTCTTACCGTCTATCGAATCCGCCAGACGGAGTCGGGATGCGGACCCGGGCCATTACCCGCTCGACGAACCCGAACTCCGGTACGAAGCGCGGGAGCTGCGCCAGAGCGCGGAACAGTCTTCGCTCCCGCTCGGCGGCGGCGCGGCACTCCGCGCATTGCGCGACGTGAATGTCGCGCGCGGCGGGGAGGAGACCCTGAGCCCAAAGCTCGATCTCGTCCGGGGTGAGGTGCTGCACAACGGGTTCGTTCATTGTCCCGTCCTACGGGCCAGCGGGGGCTCGGGTTTCACGTCTTCTGGTCACCGAGGTAGCCCCGCAATTCGTTGCGGGCCCTGTGGATATACGTTTTCACGGTGCCCAGCGGCAAGTCCAGGATGTGGGCGATTTCCTCGTAGCTGTGACCCTCGACATGTCGCAGCAGGATGCAGGAGCGGTACTCGGGACGAAGTCGCGCGATGGCGCGCTCGATCGCGCTTCCCAGCTCCCGCGCTTCGACCTCCTGGAGCGGCGTCTCCCCCCGGGCACCGACCTGGAGGGCCGTGGCGCGCATCTCCTCAGGGGTCGTGGCATGCGGGGAGCCATCGAGCGACAGCGTGTCGAGGTCGCGCTTGCGCAGGTGATCGATCGCCGCGTTGTTCGCGATCTTGAAAATCCACGACGAGAACTTGAACTGCGGGTTGTACGACCGGATGCCGTTCAGCAGCTTGATGAACGTCTCCTGAGCGAGGTCTTCGGCGAGCGTCCGGTCGCGTACCATGCGAAACAGCAGCGAAAAGACGGGCCGCTCATAGCGGCGCACCAGCTCACGAAACGCCGGCTCGTGGCCCTGCTGCGCCCAGCGCACGACGTCCTGATCGCTGGCGCCGGTCAAGTTCCCCGGCCTATCTTTCGCGCTTATGACGCCCCCCCCGGCCCCCCCGGCTCCCGCATTCGAGGTGGCCGCGCATGCGGGTGGCGACGCGAAGCGCTCCTACGTGCGGAGCATGTTCACCGCCATCGCGCCGCGCTATGACCTCGTCAACCTCATCCTCAGCTTCAATCTGGACACGCGTTGGCGCCGGGCCGCGGTGCGGCGACTCGGCTGGGAGGCGACCCCGGACGGCGTGTATCTCGACCTCTGCGCGGGGACGCTCGACCTGGCCGCGACGCTCGCCCGCGCGCCCTTGTTTCGCGGCACCGTCATCGGTGCCGACTTCGTGGTCCCGATGCTGGAGCGGGGGAAGCGCAAGGCCGCACGCACGCGTCCCGTGGGCGCCGACGCGCTCGTGCTCCCCTTCGCCGACCGCCGGTTCGACGGCGCGATGGTCGCCTTCGGGGTGCGGAACCTCGCCGACCCCGACGCAGGGCTCCGGGAAGCCGCTCGCGTGCTCAAGCCCGGGGCGCGCTTCGTGGTGCTCGAGTTCACGACGCCGCGCTTCGCCCCGCTCCGCGCCGCTTACCTCTTCTACTGCCAGCGCGTGCTGCCCGCCGTCGGCCGCGCGGTGTCGAAACATAGGGACGCGTATACCTACCTGCCAGAGTCGGTGCTCGCGTTTCCGGATCCGGACGATCTCGCGCGCCGGCTCCGGAGCGCGGGGTTCGCGGCCGTCGGCTACGAGCTCCTGACCGGCGGCATCTGCGCCGTTCATTATGGCACTCGATAACCTGCGCGCCTTCATCGGGGCGATCGAGGCAGCGGGAGACCTGGTGCGCGTGGACCTCCCGATTTCGGTGAACCGGGAGATCACCGACATCGCCGATCGCTGTATGAAGTCTCCCGGCGGTGGTCCGGCGCTGCTGTTCACGCACCCGACGCTCCTGAAGGGCGGGCCGTCGCGCTATCCCGTCGCCGTCAACCTGTTCGGCTCCGAGAAACGCATGGCGCTGGCGCTCGGCGTCGACTGCCTGGACTCAATCGGCGAGCGGATCGCGACACTGCTGAAGCTCAAGGTGCCCGACAGCCTGTTGGGGAAGCTCGCGATGCTGCCGCAGCTCGCCGAGGTCGCGAAGTTCCCGCCGAAGACCAGCGGCGGGCGGCCGCCATGCCAGGAGGTGGTCATCCGTGAGGGAGACGTGGACCTCGCACGGTTCCCGGTACCCGTGTGCTGGCCCGAGGACGGCGGTCCCTACGTCACGCTCGCGGGCGTCATCACGCGCGACCCCAAGACCGGCGTGCGCAACGTCGGGATGTACCGCGTCCAGGTGATCGGCCGGAACGAGGCGGCGATGCACTGGCAGCGCCACAAGGTGGGCGCCGCACACTGGCGCGAGATGGCGGCGCGCGGCGAGACGATGCCCGTCGCGATCGCGCTCGGCGGTGACCCGGCGTCGATCTACGCCGCGTCCGCGCCGCTGCCGCCATCGATCGACGAGTTCTTGTTTGCCGGCTTTCTGCGCAAAGAGCCGGTGCGTCTCGCGAAGGCCGTGACGTCCGACCTCGAGGTGCCCGCCGAGGCGGAGATCGTGCTCGAGGGCTACGTCGATCCGCGCGAGGACTTGGTGCTCGAGGGGCCGTTCGGGGATCATACCGGCTTCTATTCGCTGGCGGATTATTATCCGAAGGTCCACCTCACGGCGGTGACGATGCGTGCCGAGCCGATCTGGCCCCACACCATCGTGGGCCGGCCGCCGATGGAGGACTATTACCTCGGCCATGCCACCGAGCGGATCTTCCTGCCGCTGTTGAAGCTGACCATCCCCGAGATCGTGGACATCCACATGCCCGCCGAGGGGATCTTCCATAACCTCGTGTTCGTGAGCATCGACAAGCAGTATCCCGGCCAGGCGTACAAGGTGATGAACGGGTTGTGGGGGCAGGGGCTGATGTCACTCGCGAAGGTGATCGTCGTGCTGGACAAGGACGTGAACGTGCGCGACCCGAAGGAAGCCTGGTGGGTCGCGCTGAACCACATCGACCCGGAGCGCGACGCGCGGTTCACCATGGGCCCGATCGACGTACTCGACCACTCGAGCCGCGGGTTCACGTTCGGCTCGAAGATGGGGATCGACGCGACGCGCACGTGGAAGGAAGAAGGGTTCACGCGCGAGTGGCCGAATAGAATCGTGATGGATCAGGAGACGAAAGCGAGGGTGGACGCGATGTGGGGAGATCTCGGCATCGACCTGGGCGGTAGTGGCGGTAGGGGGCGGTAGGTGGCGGTAAGGGGCGGTACGACGGCGCAGCGGGAAGGGCAGACGTTTGCCGGCGCGTCGCTCCTCGTCCGCTACGCCAACTTCGTCAAGCTGCCCCACACCCTGTTCGCGTTGCCGTTTGCCCTGCTGGGCGTAGTGGCGGCGTCGTGGCGCTTCCCGCTGACCTGGAGCACCGTGGCGCTGGTCGTGCTTGCCTTCACGGCCGCGCGCTTCGTCGCGATGGGATTCAATCGGATCGCCGATCGGGAGCTCGACGCCCTGAACCCGCGCACTCGCGAGCGCGAGCTCCCCACCGGCCGCCTGACGGTGCGCCAGGCCTGGAGTGCCGTGGGGATCGCCGCCGTCGTGTTCTGCGTCGCCGCCCGGGCACTCAACCCGCTGTGTGGCTGGCTCGCGCTGCCGGCCCTGCTGTGGATCGGGGCGTACAGCTACACCAAGCGGTTCACCCACTGGTCGCACCTCTGGCTGGGGCTGTCGCTCGCGATCGCGCCCGTGGGCGGGTATCTCGCAGTCGCAGGTGCGTGGAGCGATCCGTGGTGGACGCTCGCCGCGATCACGGTGGCCGTGACGTGCTGGGTCGCGGGGTTCGACATGGTGTACGCGCTGCAAGACGAGGACTTCGATCGGGCGAGGCGGCTCAGGTCGGCCGTGGTGCGGCTCGGTCGAGCCGGCAGCCTGCTCGTCGCCAGGCTGCTGCACGCTGTCGCGATCCTCGGGCTCGTGGTGTTCGGCGTCGGGGCGCCCATGGGGTGGCCCTATTTCGGGGCGGTGGCCGCGGGCGCGGCCCTGATGGCGTGGGAGCATCGGATCGTCAGGCCCGGCGACCTGTCGCGGCTGGACGCGGCGTTCTTTACCGCCAACGGGCTCGTCAGCATCATCGTGTTCCTGGGCGCCCTGGTGGACCGGGTCTCATGAGACCGGTGCGCGGTGCGCGGTACGCAGTTGCTCCGGAGCGCACCAAGCCGTCGGCGCCGCGGCAGCCACCGCGCACCCCGCACCGTGTACCCCCACCGCCCAAGCCTCAGCGCCATCCCGTACGCTCACCGGTACCCAACAGGCGCGGGAGATGACCAAGCTCCCCGTCATTCTCGCGATCACGGGAGCGTCCGGTGCCGTATACGGCGTCCGCCTGCTCGAGCTGCTGGCCATGCACCACGTGCCGACCTGGCTGCTGGTTTCGTCTCATGGGTGGCGACTGCTCGCCGAGGAGTGCGGCATCACGGACGACCGGACCCTGAAGCAAGCCACGGGCGGCGACTGGGCGAGGGTGCGGATGTTCGACGACCAGGACCGCGGCGCCGAGCCGGCATCGGGCTCGGCAAGGAGCGCGGGGATGGTGATCTGCCCGTGCTCGATGGGGACGGTCGCGGCGATCGCGCACGGGACGAGCCGGTCGCTGATCGAGCGCGCCGCCGACGTAACTCTGAAAGAGCGTCGCAAGCTCATTCTCGTGCCGCGCGAGACGCCGCTGTCGCTCGTCCATCTGCGCAACCTCACGCTCGCGACCGAGGCAGGGGCGATCGTCCTGCCCGCAGCGCCGGGCTTCTACCACAAGCCGCAACAGGTGCGGGACCTCGTGGACTTCGTCGTGCAGCGCGTGCTCGATCATCTGGGAATCGAGATTGAGCTGGTGAAGCGGTGGGAAGGGAAGTAGTTGCGCGACGCCACGACGCTACGTCGTACGAGGGCACGGTGAGACTAGGCATCATCGCGGATACGCACGGCTTGCTGCGTCCCGCGGTGTTCGACGTGTTCCGCGAGGTCGATCACATCCTGCACGGCGGGGACGTAGGCACGTGGGAGATCCTCACGGATCTCCAGGCCATCGCGCCGGTCACCGCTGTGTACGGCAACGTGGATCCACCCGAGCTTCGCTCCCGCCTCCCGCAGGTCGCGACCCTCGAGCTCGACGGCTTCGAGATCGTGGTGACGCACGGCGACCAGTTCGAGCATCCGACTCCCGAGAAGCTGCACGCCGCGTTCCCCAGGGCCGAGATCATCGTGTACGGCCACACCCACAAGCCGTTGCTCGAGCTGGTGGAGCGCACGGTGACGGTGATGAATCCTGGAGGCGCGGGGGCCGCCCGGTTCGACGTCAAGCCGTCGGTCGGGATCATGGAGCTCGAGCCGGGGATCCCGCCGCGGGCGCGGATTGTCGTCTTGTAAGACGAGACGCTACGTCGTACGACGCCACGTTGTACGAGCCTCACTACGCGCGTTCTTACAACGTAGCGTCGTAGCGTCGGTATAGCGGTTCCTAGCGCCGAATCGAATCCACCGGGAGCATCGTCACCGGCCCGTACTCCGACAGCGGCCCGTCGAACGCCGACGGCTTCCCGACGACGACTGTCACAAGCCGCTTCGGGTGCAGGTATCGGGTGGAAACGCCGTTCACCTGCTCGGGCGTCACCTTCTGGATCCCCTGCAAGTAGATGTCGAACCAGTTCGGCGGCAGGCCGTTCACGGCGAAGCTGAGCTGCTGCGACACGATCTGGCCGGCGTTCTCGAATTGGAAAACGAACGAGTTGACCCTGTTATCGCGCGCCAGCCTGACGTCCGTTGCGGTGACGGGCTCCGTCGCCATCGAGCCGACGATCTGCCGAATGAGCCTGAGCGCCGCCACGGTCTTCTCGGCGCGCACCTGCGCCCCCGCAGCGAACTGGCCCTCGCGCTTGGGCGTCGCCTCCCAGAAGCTGAACACGCTGTAGGCGAAGCCGGAGTCGCTCCGCACCCGTTGCAGCAGCCGCGAGCTGAACCCGCTGCCCCCACCGAGCAGGAAGTTCGCTACCGTGGAGGCGAAATATTCCGGGGTGTTGGCTACCCGAAGGCCGCCGGCATGCCCCATTCGGATACTCGTCTGGTTCAAGTCCTTCTCCACCAGCACGGTCTGCGGACCGTCGGCGAACTTGACCGGCGGGAGCTGGCGTAGGCCGGACTTGCACCTTGCCCAGCCCTTGAACAGGCTTTCGAGCTTCGCGAGCAGCGGGCGTTCGTCGAAGTCGCCGGACACGCCGAGCAACAGGTTCTCGGGGCAGAAGATCCGCTCCTCGGTCCATTTGAACCGCTGCGGCGCAAAGCCTTGGATTTCTTCGGGCCGGACCAGGGTGCGGCCGAGCGGATGATCGTCCAGCATCACCTGGTTCCACGCACGCTGCAGCACGGAGGACGGCTGGTCGTTGCGTCGGCGCCAGTTCTCCTCCTGCTGGGCGGCCAGGACGCGAATCCGCGAGGTGTCGTTGCGCGGGTTGCGCAGCAGGTCGAATGCGAGGTCGAGCATCTGGTCACGGTAGCGCGACAGGCCGGAGACGAAGCCCTGGCTCAGCTCGTTCTCGGTGTTTACTTGGAATTGGACGGCGTAGAACTCGAGCAGCTTGTCCACAGAATCGGGGGAGAGCTGGTTCGTGCCGCCGGTGCGTATCATGTTGTCCGCCTGCCAGCCGGCGCTCCACATCGAGTCGGGCAGGTGGGCGACCCCCGCCTTGGAAACGAAGGTGACTTGCAGGAGCGGCAGGCTCTTGTCCACCAGCAGGTAGACCGGCACGCCGTTCGAGAGCTTCACCCGTTTGGGCAGCGGCGGGTTGAAGCGCAGCGGCGGGAACCGGAGGCTCTCGATCGCCCGGCGGGTGTCAGTTGGTTGCTGGGCGGGAGCCGGGACGGGCCCTGTGGGGCCGGCGGCGACGAGGAGGGCGACCAGCATGAAGCGCGCCTGCATCAGTCGTTCCCTCCCTTCTGTGCCTTCTCGGCCTGCGACGGGCGGACGAGGGTTGCGACGGTCCGGTTGGTCCGGTCGAAGTACGTCCTGACAACCCGCTGGACGTCGGCGGCGGTGACGCGGGCTTGGGTCGCTTGGTCGCGGAAGGTTCGCCGCCAGTCGTACCACAGCGCTTCGCTCGACGACAGCTGGAAGGCGAGCCCGAGGTTCGACTGCAGCCGCTGATACGACGACGCGTCGATTTGGTTGCGGACCCGCTCCAGCTCGTAGTCGGTCGGCGGCTCGCGCTGGATGCGGTCCAGCTCCTCGTACACCGCCTGCTCGATCTCTTGCGTCGTGTGTGGAGCGATCGGGACCCCCTGGAACGCGAACGCTCGAGGATACAGCGCGCCGGGCGGCATGAAGGAAGAGATCGACGTCGCCACCCGATCGCGGATCACCAGCCGCTGGTACAGCCGCGAAGTGCGGCCAGCGGTGAGGATTTGCGACAGCACCGCGAGGGTTGGGGCGTCGGCGTGGTTGGCGCTCGGGATGTGGTAGCCGATCATGACGATCGGGTTGGCATCGAATTGGACCTCGATGCGCCGCTCGCCGCGCTGCGGCGGCTCCCGGGTCACCACGGGCCGGTGGGGCTCTCCCGTGGCTACGTCGCCAAAGTACTCGGTGGCCCAGGCTTTGACCGAGTCCACGTTGATGTCGCCCACAATCGCCACGACGGCGTTATTGACGCCGTAGTAGCGGCGGTAGTACTCGCGGGCGGCGTCGCGGCTCACGGCCTGGATCTCGCTCGCCACGCCGACGACCGGCCGACCGTACGGGTGAGCGCGGAACGCCGCCTGCAGGAACTCTTCGAACAACAGGCCGAACGGCTGCGTCTCGACACGCAAGCGCCGCTCCTCCATCACCACGTCGCGCTCGGTGTAAAACTCGCGCAGCACGGGGTTGCGTATGCGGTCGCTCTCAAGCACGAACCAGAGCTTGGCGCGGTTCGCCGGAAGCGAGAAGAAGTAGTTGGTCAGGTCGTTGCCGGTCGAGGCGTTGAGGTTCTGGGCGCCGTTCTCCGTGAGGATGCGCCAGAACTCGTTGCTCACCACGTGCTGGCGCGCCGAGTCCTCCAGCTGCTTCAGGCGGCCGCGCAGCCGCTTGAGCTCCGTGGAGTCGGTGAGCGCACCCTTGAGGAACTCGGCGGTGAAGGAGTCGGCCACTGCGTCGATCTGCGGGAACAGGGCCTGTTCAGCCGCGTAGTCCCGCGTGCCGATGGTGCGCGTCCCCTTGAAAAGCATGTGCTCGAACAGGTGCGCGGTGCCCGAGATCCCCGTCCACTCGTCCACGCCGCCGGCGCGGAAGTGGGTCACGAACGATACCGTCGGAGCGCCGTCGCGGCGCAGCAGGAGGAAGCTCATCCCGTTACCGAGGACATGCCGCACGACGGGAAGCCTCTCGCCGGGGGATTCTTGGGCGTGACTGCGTGCGGCCGGGGCAGGCGCTGCCAGCAGCGCGAGCGCGGCCAGGTGTGCGATGCGCATCAACAGCGCTCCGGGTGAGGACTCACTTGTGTGAAGACAAGCCCTTGATAAGGTGAACTGCAAGTCGGACGAGCCCGCTCATCGTTGACAATTGGGACAGAAGGTCGTGGCCCGCAGATCGATCGCGTGCGTCGTGACGAGCTTCCTCCCGCACGTCACGCACGGCTCCCCGCCGCGACCATAGACCTTGAGCTCGAACTGGAACCGCCCGCGATCACCGGTGCCCGTGCGGTAGTCGCGCACCGTGGTCCCCGAGGAATCGACCGCCCGCTCGAGCACGCTCGTGACGGCTTCGTGCAGCCGCGCGAACTCGTCGAGTGACAGCTTGTCGGTGGGCTTGGACGGATCGATACCCGCCTCGAACAGCGCCTCGTTCGCGTAGATATTACCGACGCCCGCGACGCGGCGCTGATCCATGATCACCTTCTTGATCGCGGCGCGCGTCCCCTTCAGTCGGTCGGCGAACACGAACGGCGTGAACGTCTCCTCGAGCGGCTCGGGGCCGAGGCGGCCGCTGTAGGCGGCCCAGCCCTTCTCGTCGAGCAGCCACACGGTGCCGAGCCGCCGCACGTCGCCGTACACGAGCAAACGGGCGTCCTCGAGCGTGCAGGTGAGCACCGCGTACTTCTTCTCGTCCTTCGTGAGCGGACGGTCGTACACCACCAGGGAACCGGTCATGCGCGGCTGCACGATCAGTCGGTGGCCGCTCGCGAGCCGGAACACCGCGTGCTTCGCGCGACGAATCACTTCCTCGATGGTGTTCCCCCGCAACGTGCGGAGCAGGCGGGGCTTCGACACCTTGCGCAACACGTCGGTCTTGGCGAGACGGGCGCGCGCGATGCGGTAACCCTCGAGCCGGGGCGCGAGCTCCCGGACGATCGTCTCAACCTCTGGCAGCTCCGGCACGGCCCGACCTCAGCTCCCGCCACCCGATGTCCCGGCGGTACGTCTTCCCTTCGAACGCGATCCGCTCGCACGCGGCGGCGCACCGTTTCGCCGCCTCCGCCAGCGTGTCCCCGAGGGCGGTGACCGTGAGCACGCGCCCGCCGTGTACGCGCAGGGTCCCGTCCGGGTCGCGGTCCGTCCCGGCATGGAAGACGAGCGTCCCAGGTTCGAGGTCCCGGGGCACAATGATGGCGGCGCCCAGCTCCGGGTGCTCGGGGTAGCCGGGGGCGGCGAGCACCGTCGCCACGGCCGCGCGCGCCGGTGCGGGGGTCGCCTCCGGCGGTCGCCCCCCCCGCCCCCCCCAGTCGCCCGTTGCGATCGCCGCGACGTGGCGCGTGACGCCGGGCAGCAGGGGCAGCAGCGCCTGGGCCTCGGGATCGCCGAAGCGGCAGTTGAACTCGAGCACGAAAGGCGTGCCATCCGCGGCGATCATGAGGCCGGCGTACAACACCCCGGCATACCGCGCACCCCGCACCGCCAGTTCCCGGAGCGTGGGCTCGAGGATCTGGCGTCGCACGCGCTCCAGCAGCTCCGGCGTCGCGAGACTCACGGGGGAATAAGCGCCCATCCCCCCGGTGTTCGGTCCCGTGTCGCCCTCACCGAGCCGCTTGTAGTCCTGGGCGGCCGGGAGGATGAGGAAACGCTCGCCGTCGGTCAGCGCGAGCACCGACAGCTCCTCCCCCTCGAGGAACTCCTCCACGACGATCTCCCGACCCGCATCCCCGAGCGCGCCCTCGGCCAGCATGGCGCGGGCGGCGCGGGCGGCGTCCTCGCGGGTGGCGCACACCATGGCCCCCTTGCCTCCGGCGAGCCCCGACGCCTTCACGACCAGCGGCTCGGCGTGGCCGCGGATATAGGCGAGCGCTGGGTCGAGCGCCGTGAAGGTGCGGCACGCGGCCGTGGGCACGCCAGCCCGCTGCATGACCTCCTTCGCGAAGGCCTTGGAGGATTCGATGCGGGCGGCTGCCCGGCTCGGGCCGAAGACGGGGAGGCCGCGTTCCCTCAGGCGGTCGGCCAGCCCGAGCGCGAGGGGCGCTTCCGGCCCGACGATCGTGAGGTCGATGTGGTGTGCCTCCACCACCTCGACCACCTGCTCAACCTCCACGGCCGGGACGTTCAGGTTGGTGCCGAGCTGTTCGGTACCCGGGTTGCCGGGGGCGGCGAAGAGGGTCGCCTCGGGGGTGTCGCGCTTCAGCGCCCAGCAGAGCGCGTGCTCGCGGCCGCCCCCGCCGACGACCAGGACTCTCACTTCTTCTTGAAAGCGTCCGAGAAGGCCTGAGCGGCCCGCTTGGCGGAGTCCACCACGTCGTTCACAACGGCCTTCGCTTCCTTCATGTAGTAGTCCCGCGCCTCGTCGATATCCTTGTCGAGGGGCCGCTGCTCGGCCTCGGGGCCGCGCTTGGGGTACTCGCCGCGGAGGATGCGGTCGTAGTGCCCGGCCTCGATCCAGCGCTGCAGCTCGGCGGCGCGCAGCGTGTTGAAGGGATGCGTCCGGTCGAGCGTGTTGAGGATCTGGAAGATGCGGTCCAGCGCGCCGCCCGCTTCTTCGTACTCCTTCGCCTGGACCAGGAACGCGTTCAGGTCCATCTCCGCCGTGTCGCCGCCGCCCGCCATCTTGAGAAACATCCGGAGCGAGGCGGTCGCGTCCTGGCTCCCGAGCAGGCCAGCGCGGTCCGAGGACAGCTCGCTTTTGCGGTACCACTCGAGCAGCGCGATCCGGATCGGGAGCAGCGCGATCCCGGCGATGAACGGCAGCGATGCGAAGCTGACGTTCAGAATCAGGATGAGGATGGTCCGGTACAGCGCGTGGCCGCTCATCACGTGCCCCAGCTCGTGGGCCAGCAGGGACCGCATCTCGTCGTCGTTGAGCAGATGCAGCGCGCCCGAGTTGATCACGATGAACGGCTTGTCCATCCCGAACGCGCCGGCGTTGACGAACGGCGTCTGCGACACGAACAGCTCGGGCCGCTCGGACCAGTCCAGGGTGGTCAGCACGTCGGTGTACAGCTGGTTCAGGCGGGGAAATTGGGTCGGGCCGACCCGCACCGCGTCCGCCTGGAACAACAGCCGGACCCCCCGCTCGCCGATGAACCCGTAGATCTTCTTCACCAGTTCGTCGAACCCGGGCACGGAGCGCAGCGACTGCAGCGCCGCGCGGTCGGCGGGGTGCTCCCACGCCACCGGGGCGATCTGAGTGAGGATCTTGCGGGGGCGCGCGGCGGGTAGGCCAGTCGGCTCGCTCATAAACCTCTCCTGCTAATGAAAGTAGGCCCTCACTACGCCGGGCGGCGCTGCGTGTTTCGGACTCATCCCGCTGCCGCGAGTGCCTGATCGAGGTCCGCGATCAGGTCGTCCACGTCCTCGATGCCGACGGACAGCCGCACCAGGCTGTCGGTGAGCCCCATCGCGCGCCTCATCTCCGGCGGCACGCTCGCGTGGGTCATGGTGGCCGGATGGCCGACCAGGCTCTCCACGCCCCCCAGGGACTCCGCGAGCGCGAAGATCTTCGTGGCCTCGACGAACCGCCGCGCGCGGTCCGCGCTGCCCAGCTCGAGCGAGATCATGCCGCCGAAGCCCTTCATCTGACGGCACGCGAGGTCGTGTTGCGGGTGCGACGGCAGCCCTGGATAGTACACCCGCACGACCCTGGGGTGCGTGGTGAGCCACTCGGCGATGCGGCGGCCGTTCGCGTCGTGCTGGTGCATGCGCAGCGCCAGCGTCTTGGTGCCGCGCAGCGCCAGCCAGCAGTCGAACGGCCCCGGGACGGCGCCCGAGGCGTTCTGGATGAACCCGAGCCGCTCGGCGAGCTCGTCCGAGTTCATGACGACCATCCCGCCCACCATGTCGCTGTGGCCGTTCAGGTATTTTGTGGTCGAGTGCAGCACGATGTCCGCACCGAACTCGAGCGGGCGCTGGAAGTAGGGGGTCGCGAACGTGTTGTCGACGACGAACAGGGCGTGCGCGCGGCGCGCGATCTCACCGGTGGCCTCGAGGTCGCACAGCCGCATCATCGGGTTGGTCGGCGTCTCGGCGTAGATCATCCTCGTGGCGGGCGTGACGGCGGCGGCGATGTTGTCGGCCTCCGCGGCGTCCACGAACGTGAAGGCGAGGCCGAGCCGCGCCCAAATGTGCGTCATCTGGCGGTGGGAGCCGCCATACACGTTTTCGCCGCTCACCACGTGATCCCCGGCGGAGAGGAGCTTCAGGGTGGCGTCCAGCGCGGCGAGCCCCGACGCGAACGCGAGGCCGTGCTGACCTCCCTCGAGCGCCGCGATGTTGCGCTCCAGCGCCTCGCGCGTGGGGTTCTGCGTGCGGGCGTACTCGTAGCCCTTGTGCCGGCCCAGCGCCTCTTGGACGTAGGTAGAGGTCTGATAGATCGGCGTCATGACGGCGCCCGCGAGCGGATCAGGGATCTTGCCCGCGTGAACCGTG
Source organism: Gemmatimonadales bacterium (assembly GCA_035763805.1). Taxonomy (GTDB): domain Bacteria; phylum Gemmatimonadota; class Gemmatimonadetes; order Gemmatimonadales; family GWC2-71-9; genus DASUAL01. Next base: position 4,213 of record DASUAL010000033.1, on the reverse strand, counting down.
CGCGTGCCGAAGCGCCGGCTCAGGTCCTCCCCCGAGACCTTAGTCATGGCGGGAACGTAAGGGTGCCTTTCGCGCCGAGCAAGCGACCCTTACGTTAGGCAGCGATGCCGCAAGCCAACGGCGTGAAATGCCTGGTCGTGGACGACGAGCCGCGACTGCGCCGCGTGCTGGTGCGCCTGCTCGAGGGGGAGGGCTTCACGTGCTCCGAGGCCGGCTCCGGCACCGAGGCGCTAGAGATGCTGCGCACGGATCCGGTGCCGCTCGTGATCTCCGACCTCCGCATGCCCCAGATGGACGGAGCCACCCTGTTGCGCGAAATCGTGGCACGCTGGCCCGACACGGCCGTGATCGTCGTGACCGCCGTGGCCGAGGTGGAGAGTGCGGTGGCCTGCCTTCAGCTGGGCGCGCTCGATTACGTGGCGAAGCCATTCCACCTGGACGAGGTCCGGGCGCGCGTGATGCAGGCGCTCGACAAGCGCCGTCTCATCCTCGAGAATCGCAGCTACCACGAGCTGCTCGAGCAGCGGGTGCAGGAGCAGGCGCGCCGCATCGAGGAGCTGTCGCTGGAGCGGCTCCAGGCGCTCGTGCACTTCCTCGAGGAGAAGGACACCTACCTCCGCGGTCACTCCGTCCGCGTGGCGAGCTACGCCCTGGCCGTCGCGCGGCAGATGGACCTCGACCAGAGCATGATCGACAACATCGCCCTGGGCGCGGAGCTGCACGACATCGGGAAGATCGGCGTGAGCGAGTCGGTGCTGCACAAGCCCGGGAAGCTCACCGAGGCCGAGTACCGCCACATCATGGAGCATCCGGTGATCGGCGCCCGGATCCTCGAGCCGCTGATGCGCGAGGCCTCGGCCGCCCTCGCCATCGTCCGCTCCCATCACGAACGGCTCGACGGCAAGGGCTTCCCCGACGGCCTCCGCGTGGACGCGATCCCGCTCGAGGTGCGGATCGTGACGGTCGCCGACTCATTCGACGCCATGACCAGCCTGCGGCCGTACCGGCCCGCCCTCTCGGTCCAGCACGCCGTCCAGGAGCTCAATGACGGGAGAGACGTGCAGTTCGAGTCGCGCGTCGTGGACGCGTTCTTCGCCGCCTTCCCGGACGTGCGGGCGCTGCCTGTCACCGCCCCGGAGCTCCGACCGCTGCACCTCCCGACGCCTGCGGCAGGAGTCCGACGCGCCTGACGCGCGTCCAATTGACGCGCCCGCCCCGACTTCCTACGTTGCGCCCATGACCGGCACCTTGATGGTCGGCGTCTCGGGCGTGCGCGGCATCGTCGACAAGGACCTCACCCCGGCGATCGTCACGCGCTGGGCTAGGGCGTTCGGCCGGTGGGTGCGGCAACGAAAGGCGGTCGTCGTCCTGGGGCGCGACTCGCGGAGCTCCGGACCGGTGTTTGCGCAGGCCGCGCAAGAGGGGCTCACCGCCGTCGGTTGCGACGTGGTGGACATCGGCTTGGCTCCGACCCCCACGATTCAGCTTGCGGTCGAGCATCACCGGGCCGGCGGGGGCATCGCCATCACCGCCAGTCACAACCCCATTGAGTGGAATGCGCTAAAATTCATCGGGCCGGACGGCATCTTTCTTGACGGCGCAGACGGAGCGCGGGTGCAGCAGCTGGCGGGGGAGGACGGTGAACGGCGGGGGCGGGCGGGGGACGTCACGACCGACGACCGTGCGATCGAGCGGCATCTCGATGCGGTCCTCAAGCTCCCGGCCGTCGGCGCGGAGCGGATTCAGAAGCGGCGGTTCCGGGTGGCCCTCGACGCGGTGCGCGGCGCGGGCGGCCCGATCATGGTGGCGCTGCTCGAGCGGCTCGGTTGCAGCGTGACGGGGATCAACCTGGAGCCCGACGGGCGGTTTCCTCGGCCCCCCGAGCCCGTGCCCGAGAACCTCGGCGAGCTCTCGTCCCTGGTGCGGCGCACCGGGGCCGAGATCGGGATCGCGGTGGACCCCGACGTCGACCGGCTGGCGATCGTGGATGAGACCGGAACGCCGATCGGGGAGGACTATACGCTCGCGTTTGCCGTCCGTGCAGTCTTGGGCGGTCGGGCTGACCGGCCAACCGCCGTCGTCTGTAACCTTTCGACCAGTCTCGTGGTCGCGGACGCGGCTCGCGGATACGGCGCGGAGGTGGTCCGGACGCCCGTGGGCGAGGTCCACGTCGCCCGCGCCATCTTGCGGCTTGCGGCCGTCATCGGGGGAGAAGGGAACGGCGGAGTGATGTATCCCGCGCTGCACGTCGGGCGCGACGCGCCGGTGGCGGCGGCGCTGGTGCTCGCGCTGCTGGCGCGCAGCGGCAGCACGGTGAGCGAGCTGGTCACCGCCGCGCCGCGGTATGCGATCGTGAAGGCGAAGGCGCCCCGGGATGGGGGACCCGCGCTCGGGGACGTGTACGCGGCGCTCGAACGTCGGTTCTCCGACGCGCAGGTGGACACACAGGACGGCCTCCGGCTCGCCTGGCGGGACCGCTGGTTGCACGTGCGGCCCTCGAACACCGAGCCGATCATCCGGCTGATCGCCGAAGCCCCGACGGCGGCGCTCGCGCAGCAGCTCGTGGACGAAGGAAGGCGACTATGTGCGGCATCGTAGGGTACACAGGGCCCCGGCAGGCCGCGGCGCTGCTGCTCGAAGGGCTGAAGCGCCTCGAGTACCGTGGCTACGATTCGGCAGGCATCGCCGTGATCGAGGACGGCCGAATCGAGCTGCACAAGGCCGCCGGCAAGATCAGCGTACTGGAGAAGGAGCTCGGCGCGGCCCGGCCCGTGGGCCGCTCGGGGATCGCCCACACGCGCTGGGCCACGCACGGCGCGCCCAACACCGTGAATGCGCATCCGCACACCGACTGCGGCGGGACGCTCGCGCTCGCGCACAACGGGATCATCGAGAACGCGGGCGCGCTGCGCACCGCCCTGGGGAAGCGCGGCCACGTATTCCGCTCGGAGACCGACACGGAGGTGCTCGCCCACCTGATCGAAGAGCTGCTCGCCAAGGGGGGCACGCTGGTGCAGGCCGTGGCGGGGGCGCTCCAGCAGGTCGAGGGCACGTACGGGATCGCGGTGATCTCGACCAGGGAGCCTGAGACGATCGTGGCCGCGCGTCACGGCTCGCCGCTGCTGGTCGCGATCGGGTCGGGGGAGAACTTCGTCGCCTCCGACGCCTCCGCCGTGCTCGCGCACACCCGCTCCGTGGTCTATCTCGACGACGGCGAGATCGCCGTGGTGCGGCCGGCCGATTACCGGATCCTCGATCTCGACGCCGTGGAGAAGGAGAAGGCCGTGACCCGGGTCGACTGGGACCTCGCGACCATCGAGCGGGGTGGCTTCGCCCACTTCATGCTGAAGGAGATCATGGAGCAGCCGGAGAGCCTGCGGAACGCGCTGCGCGGCCGCCTGCTCGAGGAGGACGGTACGGCGCGGCTCGGGGGCCTGAATCTCACGGACGACCAGCTGCTCCAGGTGAACCGCATCGTGTTCACCGCGTGCGGCACGTCGTGGCATGCGGCGCTGATCGGCGAGTACATGATGGAGGAGCTCGCGCGCATCCCGTCCGAAGTGGAATACGCCTCCGAGTTCCGCTATCGCAACCCCATCGTGGACGAGCGGACCTTGGTGGTCGGCATCTCGCAGTCGGGCGAGACGGCGGACACCCTCGCCGCTTTGCGCGAGGCGAAGCGACGGGGCGCGCGCACGCTGGGGCTCGTCAACGTGGTGGGTTCGACGATCGCGCGCGAGGTGGACGGCGGCATCTATGTCCACGCGGGGCCCGAGATCGGCGTGGCCTCCACCAAGGCCTTCACGAGCCAGATCGCCGCGCTCGCGGTGCTCACGCTCAAGATGGGACGGCTGCGGGCGCTCTCGATCTTGCAGGGGCGGGAAGTCGTTCGGGCGCTGGCCAAGCTTCCCGAACTGGTCGAGCGCGTGCTCGCGAAAGCGCCGGAAGTCGAGCGCATCGCCGAGCGGATGATGCGCGCGAGCAACGTGCTGTATCTCGGCCGGGGCTACAACTTCCCCGTGGCGCTCGAGGGCGCGCTCAAGCTGAAAGAGATCTCCTATATCCACGCCGAGGGCTACCCCGCGGCCGAGATGAAGCACGGTCCCATCGCCCTGATCGACGACCTGATGCCGGTCGTGTTCATCGCGCCGAAGGACGCCGTGTACCAGAAGGTCGTCAGCAACATCGAGGAGGTGAAGGCGCGGGGCGGCCG
>DASUAL010000032.1:0-58766 GCA_035763805.1 Gemmatimonadales bacterium | reverse complement strand
GAGGCCGTGGAGAAGCTGAACCATCTCTGCGTGAGCGTCGGCAAGGACCGCTCGGAGATCGCCGAGCTGCACGCAGGGGACATCGGAGTGGTCGCGAAGCTGCGCGACACGCATACCAATGACACGCTCTCGGTTCGGGAGCAGCCGATCGTCCTCTACAAGATCCCGTTCCCGGAACCGGTGATCACGGTGGCAATCGAGGTCAGGCAGCGAGGGGAAGAAGAGAAGCTCTCGAACGGCCTGCACAAGCTGCACGAGGAGGATCCCACGTTCCAGCACGAGTACAACGGCGAGCTCGGGCAGACGCTGATTCGCGGGCTGGGCGAGCGCCACCTCGAGATCATCGTGGGGCGGCTCGCGCGGAAGTTCGGCGTGCACGCCCTGATCACGAAGCCGAAGGTCGCCTACCGCGAGACGTTCCGGGGGCGGGGCGAGGGGCAGGGGAAGCACAAGAAGCAGACGGGCGGCCGCGGTCAGTACGGCGACTGCTGGATCCGCCTGGCGCCGCTGCCGCGGGGCTCCGGGTTCGTGTTCGAGGACAAGATCGTGGGCGGCGTGATCCCGCGACAATACATCCCGGCCGTGGAGCGGGGAATCCACGAAGCCGCGGCGCGTGGTCCCGTGGCGGGATATCCGGTGGTGGACTTCAAGGTGGAGCTGTACGACGGCTCCTACCACGACGTGGACTCGAACGAAATGTCGTTCAAGATGGCCGGGATCCTTGCGTTCCGGAACGTGAGTCCGAACTGCAAGCCGGTGTTGCTCGAGCCGATCCTCGAGCTCGAGGTATGGACGCCCGACGAGTATCAGGGCGCGGTGATGGGAGACCTGTCGTCACGCCGCGGCCAGATTCTCGGCACCGGGAAGGACGGCCGGCTCACCAAGGTCAAGGCGCTCGTCCCCGAGGCGGAGCTCGACCGTTACGCGACCGTGTTACACTCGCTCACGCATGGCCGTGGGACCTACCGTCAGAAGTTCCACGCCTACGAGCAGGTGCCGCCCGAGGTGGCGCACAAGGTGGTCGAGACGCGGAAGAAGGAGCTCGAGGAGGCGAAGGCATCGTGACGGAGGGGCGCCGATGAGAATGGCCGTCAAATCCTGAGCACGGCCGCTCCTCTCACTCGTCCCCCCCGCAGTCGCTCCAACGCCTCGTTCGCCCGCTCGAGGGGGTAGGGCTCGACTTGCGTGCGGACCGGTACTTTGGGGGCGAGCGCCAGAAATTGCTCGCCGTCCCGCCGCGTGAGGTTCGCCACGGAGCGGATGACGCGCTCTCCCCAGAGAATGTCGTAGGGAAACGCGGGGATTTCGCTCATGTGGATCCCGGCGCACACCACCGTCCCGCCCTTCACCACGGCGCGCAGCGCCGCCGGAACGAGCGCGCCCACGGGCGCGAAGATGATCGCCGCGTCGAGCGGCTGGGGTGGCGCCGCATCCGACGCTCCCGCCCATTCTGCTCCGAGCGCGAGCGCGAACTGCTGCGCGTCGCCGTCTCCCGGGCGCGTGAACGCGAAGACCTGCCGGCCCTGGTGGCGCGCCACCTGCACCACGATGTGCGCCGCGGCGCCGAAGCCGTACAGCCCGATCCGCTCGGCGGCTCCCGCGGCGGCCAGCGAGCGGTAGCCGATCAGCCCAGCGCAAAGCAGCGGTGCCGCCTCGAGGTCCCCGTAGCTCTCCGGGATCGGGAAAGCGAAGCGCGCGTCCGCGACGGCGTACTCGGCGTAGCCGCCGTCGAGCTGGTAGCCCGTGCACCGGGCGCGGTCGCACAGGTTCTCGCGTCCCGAGCGGCAGTAGCGGCACGTGCCGCAGGTCCAGCCGAGCCACGGCACGCCCACGCGCTGCCCGGGCGTGAAGCGCGTGACGTCCGCACCGGTCGAGACGACCGAGCCCACGATCTCGTGACCGAGGACGAGCGGGAGTTTCGGGTCGGGGAGTGCTCCGTCCATGACGTGGAGATCGGTGCGGCAGACGCCGCACGCCTTCACGGCGAGCAGGATCTGGTCGGGCTTGGGCTCGGGGCGGGCGACGTCGGCCGCGCGCAGCGGGCGGCCGGGGGCGTCGAGCAGCATGGCGCGCATGTTGTGTGGACCCCGCGAGAATTGTACCGAGTTCGCCATAGAACCACGAGTCAAGCCAGCGCCGTTCGAGGGTCGGGACGCGTCGGCCCTCGCCGCACTGCACATATCTTGCTCAACTCGGCATCCGTCGCGTCAAGAAACGCCAGTACGAGACACGCAGATGATCCACCTTGGCCTCGCGGGCAAGGCGCCGAACCCCGTCCGTCTTCTGCTGGTGGAATCGTCACGCGCAACGGGGCCGGAACGCTCGCTCGCGCCCCGGCCCCCTCGTGCTGCCGCTGCCCGCTTCGCTTAGCCGACCAGAATCGGCTCCTGCACCTTCGGCTGCTTATAGGTGTACCGCTTGCCGGCGTAGTTGCGCAGCACGACCGCGTCGTCGGTGATCGACTCCACGTACTCGGGCAGCAACGGGATCTTGCCGCCGCCGCCCGGGGCGTCGATCACGAAGTGCGGCACGGCGAGCCCCGACGTCCAGCCGCGCAGCGCCTTGATGATCTCGAGCCCCGTCTCGACCGTCGTGCGGAAGTGCTCCGCGCCGGCCACTTGATCGCACATGTAGATGTAGTACGGGCGCACCCGGGCGACGAGGAGCTTCTGCATCAGGAGCTTCATCACCTCGGGGTCGTCGTTCACGCCTTTCAGGAGCACCGTCTGGCAGCCGAGCGGGATGCCGGCATCGGCGAGCAGGCCGAGGGCTGCAACCGCCGCGGCGGTCAGCTCGCACGGGTGGTTGAAGTGGGTGTTGATGTAGAGCGGGTGGTACCTCCGCAGGATGGCGCACAGCTCGGGCGTGATCCGCTCCGGGAGGTGGCACGGCACCCGGCTCCCGATGCGGAGGACCTCGATGTGCGTGATGGACCGCAACCGCTTGCAGATCTCGTCGATGCGCCGGTCAGAGAGAAGCAGGGGGTCGCCGCCCGACATGATGACGTCGCGGATCTCGGTGTGTTCCTCGAGGTAACGGAAGGCCGACTCGAGCTGGGACAGCGGGATCTTGTCCGGGTCCCCGACCTTGCGACGCCGCGTGCAGAAGCGGCAATACGACGCGCACACGGGGGACACGAGGAACAGCGCTCGGTCCGGGTAACGGTGCGTGATGTTCGGTACGGGCGAGTTGGCGTCTTCCGCGAGCGAATCCACCAGCCCGTCGCGGACGTCGAGCTCCTGGAGGTCGGGGACGTACTGGCGCCAGATCGGATCGCCCGGCGACTGGATGAGGTCCACCATCGCGGGCGAGATCCGGAACTCGAAGTCCTCGGCTGCCTCGCGCAGACGCCCGAGGTCGGGGAAGTGTTCGGGCCCGAACTTCGCGACGAGCGCCTCGAGCGAGGCGACGCTCTTCTTACGTAGAAGCTCTTGCCAGGACACCATGCCTCAAATCCTTGAGATAAATCACCAAGTCGTCATCCGGCGCGTAGTAGCCGGGCAGGGTCGCCGCCCGAGCGTAGCCCCGCCGCTCGTAAAAGGCACGCGTCGGACCGTAGTCGGCACGGGAAGACGTCTCGACGACAATCAGCCGACAGCCGTCAGCCATCAGTGCCTTCTCGACCGCCTCGAGCAGCTGCGTCCCCACGCCCTTCCCCTGCCATCCCGGATCCACGACGATCCAGTACAGGTCGTGGGTGCCTTGCGTCCCCGGGGTCGGACCCCAGGACGCGTAGCCGATCAGCTCGTCGCCCGCGTACGCGCCGAGGAACCGGTAGTCGTCGTCCCCGCCGAGGCTCTCGTCGAGCAGCTCCACGGCCGTCGCAACCTCCTCCGGCCGGAACAGACCCGTCGCGCGGGTCAGCCGCTCAAGTCGGACGCGCTGCGCGCGGCCGACGGGGCGGAGCGAGCAGCTCACGGGCGGCCTTCGCGCCCTGGGCCTCGCGGAGCGCGACCTCGGCGATCCGGCGCACGAGTTCCGCGTAGTCCCAGCCGGCCACCCTCGCCATCCGCGATAGGCCGGCGTCGTCGTTCAGATCGGGGTTGGGGTTGACCTCGAGTACCCAGGGGCGGCCCTGCTCGTCCATCCGCAGGTCCACCCGGCCGTAGCCCTTCCCCTGCATCGCGCGCCAGGCGGCTTCCGCGATCCTCACCAGCCGGTCGGCGACCTTGGGGGGGATGCTGGCGGGGCACACGGGGACGCTGCCCACGTCGTCTGGCGAGCCGGTCTGCCACTTCCCGGCGTACGTGAGGATCGGCCAGGCGCGCTCGGGCATCCCGCTGAAGTCGATCTCGGCGATGGGCAGGACCCGGTTGCCGACAAAGCCGACATTGAACTCGCGGCCCGCGACGTACTCCTGGATGAGCACCTCGTCGAACTGCTCTGTCATCGCCGCAACGCGCGCGCGTAGCGCTTTGCGGTCGTTGACGACCGACCCGCGGTCGAGCCCTGCGCTCGCGTCTTCCGCCGCCGGCTTGACGATCGCCGGGAGGGGGAAGTCGTCGTCGATCGTGCCCTGTGCCAGCGTCCAGCGGGGGACTGGAAGCCCGGCCCGCTCGAGCACCGTGTTCGCGACCGCCTTGCGGCGGCAGGCGGCCAAGGTCCACAGGCTCGCGCCCGTGACCGCAACCCCCGCGAACTCGAGGGTCCCGACGACGTGTTCTTCCCACTCGCTGCGCCCGTGCACGCCCTCGCACAGGTTGAAGACCAGGTCTGCGCGTCGAGCCACCTGAAACCACCGCATGTCGTGGCGCACCGGGACCTTCCGGATCTCGTGACCCTTCGCGCCGAATATCGTCCCGATCTCGTCCACGGCCCTCATCACGCCGCGGATGTCCTCCGGCGTCCAGTCGTCGGCGCCCGGGTCGAAGAGGATGACGATCCTCATGCGGAGACCGCCGCGGCCTGGCCGGCCCCGAGATCGATCGCCACGTCCTGCCCGGTCAGCCGCCGCAAAGCGATGCGGACTACCTCCTGGATCAGTTCGTCGTAGCTGAAGCCGGCGGCGCGGGCAGCCTTCGGGAAACAGGAGTTCATCGCGGGGTCGGGGATGATCCCTGGCAGCGGGTTGAGCTCGAGGATGTTCGGGACGCCGAACCGGTCCACCCGGATGTCGACGCGGCACCAGTCGCGGCAACCGAGAGCGTGGTAGGCGTCGAGGGCCGTGCGCTCGATCTCCCGGTACAGACCGGCCGGCACCTGCGCGGGGCACTGGAAGATGGCGAGCGGGGCCTCCGGCCGATCCCATACCCACTTGGCCTCGTAGCCGTACACGGGCGCCGCGCCCGCGGGGAGCGTCGAGAAGTCGAGGCCGATGACGGGGAGGCAGTAGGCCGCCCGACCGTTGCCGAGGATCGCGACCGTGAATTCCGGGCCGGGGAGATAGGTCTCGACCAACACGGGCTCGGTGTAGCGATCGAGCAGGTACCGGCCGCGCTCGCGCAGCTGTGCGGGGGCCTGGCATAAGTTGTTGGCAAATACCCCCTTACCAGATCCCTCCGCGACCGGCTTGACGAACACCGGAAACGGCAGCGCCACGCGCTCCAGATCCGGTGCCGTCTCGACGCACGCGAACGGCGCGGTCGGTACACCACGGAACGCGAGGATCTCTTTGGTGCGTCCCTTGTGGAGCGACAGCCCGAGCGTGAGCGGGTCCGAGCCCGTGTACGGAATGCTCAGGTACTCGCAGATCGCCGGGACGAGCGCCTCGCGGTTCTGGCCGTGGAGGCCCTCGGCCATGTTGAACACGAGGTCGGGACGGGCGAGGGCGAGCTTCTGCGGCAAGAACTGATCGGCTTCGAGTCGGATGACGCTGCCGAAGAGACCGAGAGCCTGTTCCACCGCGGCGATGGTGGATGCGTCGTCCCACTCGGCGAACGCGTCGCTGGTACTCGCAGGCTCTCCGGCGGACGCGGGATCGGGTTTTTGGTTGTACGCGAGACCGATGCGCATGTGGTCTCTCGGGTGACCTCCTACAAAAAAAGGCCGCTCATGTCGTGCGGTCTGTGGAGCGACACGGATTGTCGAGTAGAGAATACGAAAAGCCGGAGCGATGCGCAATAGGGAGAATGGATTTTTTCCCGACGTCCGACGCTCACACTTTGTGGTACGCGACGCGTGCGGCTTCCTGCTTGTCGTCGGCGAGGTAGATCTCGAAATCGGAGAACAGCGCGGGCGCCTCGCGCTGCAAGATGCGGAGGCATGCGATCGCCATCCGGCGAATCTCGAGCTCTGCGCCCTCCGACGTGCGCAACTCAAGCATCGTGCGCCACGCACGCGCGTTCCCCGAGACTACGATTTTCACCTCGGTGGCGTTCGGCAACACGCTGCGCGCCGCTTCGCGCGCCAGCTTGCGCCGATGGACCTTGTCCGTGACCCACGCGTACCGCTCCATCAGCGACTCGACCGCGCGCCCGTAGGCCGCCTGAGACTCCGCGACCTGTCGCTCCCATTCGTGCTCCAGGCGCTCGTCGCCGATGATGGCTGGAGGGATGACGAACGCCGCGTGCGACTCGTCAACGTAGCGCTGCGAGAGCTGAGAATAGCCGAAGCCGGCGCGGTGACGCACGAGCTCGTGCGAGCAGGAGCGGGAAATCCCTTCGATCAGGAGCACGTACACGGGATGCTCGAGCACGGAGCCGTGACCCTGCTTCTTGATGTTCTCGAGATACTCCGCCGTCGCCCGGTTCGCGGGGTTGTGGTGGCTCATGTAGCAGATCCGGCCGGCGTACTCGGCGAGCCGCTCTCCGTCCGACGCGTCCCCGCGCCACTGCACTGGAAGGTGCTCCGGCTCGATGAACTGGGGGCGGGCGATGAGCGTGATGCGGGGAGCGCGGTAGATCTCGAGATCCATCAGCGGGCGAGCTCGGGCTTGGGGGTGGCCCACCCGGCGGTGCGCTCGATGTCGCGCAACCGGGCGGCGATGTCGTCGGGGATCCGCGCGGCGTCCGGGCCGATCTTCAGATCGGCGAGCGGCGCCCAATCGGCCGAGGGGATTATAACACCGGGATTGAGAATCAGCCGTGGGTCGTACGCCGCCTTGAGGCCGCGGCACAGCGCCACCACCTCCGGTCCTTGGAAGCGCTCGACCAGGCCTGCGCGCAGCCGTCCGTCGCCGTGCTCTCCGGACGGCGTGCCGCCCAAGCGAGCGACCAGGTCGGTGACCTCGGCGAACAGCGCCCCCAGCGCGTCCTTCCAGCCGGGCCGCGTCGTGTCAGGCTGTGCGTTCACGTGCACGTGCCCGTCGCCCGCGTGGCCGAAGCTGGTGATCGGCACCCCGTCACGCCGCGCCGCCGCGCGCAGCCCCGCGAGGTAGTCGCCCAGCCGCTCGAGCGGGACGCATCCGTCCTCCACCACCTGGAGGGAGCGCCGGGTCTCGGGGAGGCGGGCGAGGGCGGGGCTCGCGAGCCTGCGGACGGTCCAGAGCTTCTCGAGGCTCGCGCGGTCCACCGCCGTCTCGGCGTGCGCGGTGAACGCCTTGAGGCCGCGCACCGCGTCCCCGACCACCCCGCGCGCCGCCGCGGCCGTGTCGCGCTCGAACTCGACGAGCAACAGCCCGTCGATCCCCTCCGGAACGTCGGCACCGGCCTCCCGCACGAGCTCGAGGAGCGTTCGGTCCAGGAGCTCCACCGCGGACGGATTGAGCGCCACGAGGTGGGGGACCGCCTCGGCGAGCGCCTCGACGCTCCCGAAGCCAAGAGCGGCGCCGGCCATGTCGGGCGGGATCGGCTCGAGCCGCCACTGCACCGCCGTGATCAGCGCGAGCGTTCCCTCGGAGCCGATGAACAGATCCAGCTCGTCCCCCGACTCGGCGTAGCGGTCCAAGGCGTAGCCGCTCGAGTTCTTGCGGGTGCGGGGGAAGCGCTCCGCGACGAGCTGCCGCGCCCCCGGCTCCAGGCGGAACCGCTCGCTGCTCCCCGCTCCTCGTGACACCCGGCGCGCCTCGCCGTCCGCACCCACGATCTCCACCGCCTCTATCCAGGCCCGCACGCTGCCGCAGCGCACCGAGCGCGGGCCCGCGGCGTTCGTCGCGACCATCCCCCCGGAGGTCGCGAACGCACCGGAGGACGGGTCCGGGGGAAGCCGCAGCCCGAACGGACGGGCGGCATCGCTCACCTCTGCCCACGTCACCGATGCGCCCACCCACACGGCGCGACGCGCCCAGTCCGGCGCGATCCAGCGGAACCCCTGACTCAGGTCCACGACCACGCCCCGACCGACGTTCGATCCCGGCATCCCGCTGCCGGAGCCCCGGGGCACGAGCGGCGTGCCCGTGTCAGCGGCCCAGCGGACGATGTGTTGCAGCTCGTCCACACCGCGGGGGAGGGCCACGCCCGCCGGGATGATACGGTAGATCCCGGCGCCCTCGGAGTAGGCGGCGCGGATTCGGGGATCGGTGAGCAGGTTAGGGGTCGGTGTCACTCGAGTATGCGGTACGCGGTGCGTGGTTGACGCCTGGAAGTTACCGCGCACGGCTCACCGCGCACCACCAAAGCACCGTTCGCCTTGACACGACCAGCAGGCCAGGTGATGCTTGACGCGCAATGGCGTCCGACGCTCCCCGCGCCCAGCTCATCCACATCGAGACCGACCGGCGCCTGGGTCACGAGTGGGACGAGTGGGACGGCAGGCCACTCCCCGGCAATGGCGACTTCTCCGCACCTCCGGGACTGTTTTTCAGGTTCGCCGCGTTGACCCTCCTGGGGGGAATCGCTGCGGCTGCGGCGCTGATCTACCTGCTGTCGCCGCGGCTGGGCGCCCTCTGGCCGGCCGTCCCGGCGGTGCTCTGGGTCGCCCTGGCGGCGGCAGCGTACGCGTGCTGGCTTTGGTTCGCCGTGCTGCTCCTTTCCTTCTATGGAGGCGTGCTGCCGCTCTCCGAGAACCTGCTGGAGCGGGGGCCGTACCTCCACCTCATGAACTTCACGTCCCACGTCTCGCGGCTGTTCGGGAAGCGTGACTGGGTGGAGCACGCCGCCATCGAGGTGTACAACGCGTTGGCGGAGCGGCGCCAGCGGCGCGTGGGGAAGGGCGAGCTGCTGGTGCTGATCCCGCGGTGCCTCTCCAAGGAGGCGCTCGACGGCGTCCTCGCGGTTGCCGGGCGCTACGAGGTACCGGTGTTCGTGGCCACGCGCGGGCAGCTCGCCCGGCGCGTCATCCGCGAACGCCGCCCCCGGGCCGTAGTGGCGGTCGCCTGCGAGCGCGACATGATGACCGGCCTGCGGGACGTCGCGGGGAAGCTCCCGGTTCTCGGGCTCACGATGCGTCTGCCCAACGGGCCGTGCCGGGATGCGATGCTGGATCTGGACGTGATGGAGCGGTGGGTGAGGAGCTGGGTAGGGGCGTAGACTAGCCTTTGGGCGTACCGAACGTCTGCTTCAGCTTCTCGACCAGCGCTCGGGCCAGCGCCCATCCCGCGTGATCTTCGGGCACCACGACTTCCATATCCCGTTCCACGCGTGACGGGTCATAGCGGGGCCGATAGACCACCTCGACGATGAGGCGTGTCTGCCCGGGGACGTGAGGGTCGGCCCAGAACCGGAGCTTGACGGTCGCCCGGCGGTGGGGGACGTCGCTCATCCCGGGATGCGAGCGGCCCGTGCGCGTGTCGTACCACGCCGTCTCGAGGTATCCATCCCGCACGTTGGTGCGCTCGACGCGCAGGCTCTCGGCGGCGACGAGGGCCGGCAGCTCCGCCGTCACTCGCTCGGGCCGCGCCAGGACGATGACTTCGAGCGCCTGCGGATCCGGCATGAAGTTGGGCCGAGTGGTGATGGGGGTGCAGGCGGCGAGAAGAACAACAATGCGGAATGCGGAGTGCGGAATGCGGAATAGAAAGCCGGGCATCGTGCCGCGCGACCTGACCCAGCCATTCCGCATTCCACATTCCGCATTCCGCATTCGTTTCAGTGCTTATGCGGCGCCGTGCCGGGCGGGTGCGTATGGTCTTCGGCCTTCGCGCTGTCGGCCGGAGCCGCTTGCTCGTGCGCTTCCCCCGCCTGGTGCTCGTGCCCGGCCTCGCGGTTCCTCATTTCGGCGCGCAGCGTGGCGGCCGGAAGACCGGCGGCGTGCTCGAACATCAGCTTTCCGCCCACGGTTCCGGTCCACACGATCCCGGCCGCGCCGACAACGCCCAACGCCAGAAATACGGAGTCTTCGGCGGGGGAAAGGCGGCCACGTCGGAACAGCTTGTACGCCAGGATCACGGTGAATACGCCCATGGTGACCAGCCCGAGGGTCTGGTGCTTCTGCATGAGCGCGTGAATCGCCTCGCCGTGCTCGATGGCGTCCTCGGCCCGGAGGCCGGCGACGACCGCGACCCATCCACCGATGACGCCGGCCCACAGGGTCCACAGCGCGGCGGAGCGCAACGAGTCGCGCTTCGTGAGCCATGCGGCGCAGTCGAACAGCACGGTGACGAGGAGCAGGGCCGCAGGGAGATCGTTGAGCGCCGCGTGCAGGCGGGGCCAGTCGTAGCCGAGCATTCGGGTCCTTTGTCGATCGGTGGTCGGGCGGCGCCCCGTCAGATGCCGAGATCGGCGACCCGCGGCGGGTCGGCGGAATAGTCGTAGAAGCCCTTGCCGCTCTTCCGCCCGTTCCTGCCGGCGATGACCATACGTCTGAGCAGCGGCGGCGGTGCGTAGCGCTGCTCCCGGTACTCGGTGAACATGATCTCGGCGATCTTATAGGTCGTGTCGAGCCCTACGAAGTCGAGCAGCGTGAGCGGGCCCATCGGGTGACCGCAGCCGAGTTGCATCGCCTTGTCGATGTCCGGCACGCTGCCGACGCCGCGCTCCACCGCCCGGATGGCGTCGAGCAGGTAGGGGACGAGCAGCAGGTTGACGATGAATCCCGAGCTGTCCTTGGCCGCCACCGGCTCCTTGCCGAGTGACTGGGCGAAGGCGTAGGCGCGCCGGAACGTCTCTTCCGACGTCGTGACCGTTCGCACGACCTCAACGAGCAGCATCAGCGGCACCGGATTGAAGAAGTGCAGCCCGACGAAGCGGTCGCCCCGCTGCGTCGTCGCGGCCATCGCGGCGATGGTGAGGCTGGAGGTATTGGAGGCGAAGATCGTCGCCGGGCCACACAAGCCGTCGAGCTCCTTCCACAGGGAGTTCTTCAGCTCGAGGTCTTCCGTAACGGCTTCGATGACGATGTCACAGCGCTTCAAGTCGCTGGTCGTGGTCGTGAAAGCCAGCCGTTTCAGCGTCGCGTCGCGCTCCGCGGCGGTCAGTTTCCCCTTTTCCACGAACTTGGCGAGCGACTTCTCGATCCCCCCGCGCGCGCGGTCCCAGATCTGCTGCGACACGTCCCGCACGAGAGTGTCGTAGCCGGCGGCCGCCGCCACCTGCGCGATGCCGCTTCCCATCAAGCCGCAGCCCAACACGCCCACCCGCCGTATCTCGGTCATGGCGCTCCCAAGACGGTCGTTCTCCGGCTAACCCCTGGGCGGCGCCCCGGGGTTGATCAAGGTGCGTATCTCGTCTGCGAGGCGCACGAGCGGACTCGCCCGCGGGCCGGGGAGCGCGTGCTCCGGCTTGATCTCCCCGCGCTCCAGGCGGTCCAGCACCTGCTCGAGCCCCACCTGGATCCGCTCGTTCTCCGGACGGTGGCGTCGCGCCACGCCGATTGCGAGGGCGAGGCCTGCCACGGCGGGCGCGAAGGCCCAAAGCGCGAGCACGCCGAGCACCGGCGCCGCCGCCGCGGAGGCGGCCCCGAATCCCGCGAGCACCGCGGCGCCCCAGAGCCGCTGGTTCCGCGGCCGGCGCAGATCCGCGATGAGACGGACGTGGCAGAACCCCGCATCGAGCTGGGTAACCTGGCCTGCCACCTCGGTGGCGCGCGACAGGGCGAACGTCTTGCCGCGCGCGCCCAGGGCGCGCTGAATCGACGCAAAGGCGCCGACCTTCGGTTCCCAGGTCGTGTAGTTGGTGTAGCGTCGCTTCACCTGGAGCAGCTCTTCGCGGTCCATCCAGCCGTCCAGCGCCCGCTCGACGGCGCCCCGCTCACCTTGCACGACACGCTGGACCGACAGCCGCGCCGGTCCCGTGAGCCAGGCGAGCGCGCCGCGTCCCTCCTCGACCACGGTGCGGGTCTGCTCTTCCAGCAGCGCCTGCTGGAGGTAGCGCGGTGGGATGCCGACGTCCTGGCCCAGGGTGAGCAGCTCTTCCTTAGTGAGCCCCTCGCCGATGTCGCGCTCGGAGGCCTGGAGCTCGGCCGCGCGCTGGATGATCCGCTCGAGCGCATCGCGGCTGATGAGCTCTCCCGGCACGCTACGCCCTGGCCTTGGTCTTGCGCGGCGCGTCCGGGAGGGTCTCGCCCGAGGCCTTCTCGGGCAACGCCGGCGCTGCCGTCCTCTTCGTCACCGCGTCGAGGAACCCCTTGAACAGGTCGATCGGGATCGGGAAGAACGTCGTGGAGTTGTTCTCGGAGGAGATCTCGGTCACCGTCTGCAGGTAGCGCAGCTGGATCGCCGCCGGCTCCGACCCGATGACGTGCGCGGCTTGCGCGAGCTTCTCCGAGGCCTGCAGCTCGCCCTCTGCGTTGATCACCTTCGCGCGCCGCTCGCGCTCCGCCTCCGCCTGCCGCGCCATTGCGCGCTTCATCTCGGGCGGCAGGTCCACGTCCTTCACCTCGACAGCTGATACCTCGATCCCCCAGCTCTCGGCGCGCTGGTCGATGATGGTCTTGAGGATGTTGTTGATCTTCTCGCGGTTCATCAGCAGCTCGTCGAGCTCCGTTTCACCGAGCACCGAGCGGAGCGTGGTCTGCGCAAGCTGGCTTGTAGCGTAGAGATAGTTCTCCACGCCGATCACGGCCTTCACCGGCTCGTTCACCCGCATGTAGAGAACCGCGTTCACCTTGATCGAGATGTTGTCGCGGGTGATGACGTCCTGGGGCGGAATGTCCATCGCCACCACGCGGAGCGAGACCGTCTGGGTCTTCGCGAACAACGGCGGCACGTAGATGAGCCCCGGCCCTTTCGCACCCCACGAGCGGCCCAGGAAGAAGTACACCGCCCGCTCGTACTCCCGGAGCACTTTCAGGCCCCCGAAGAGATACAGGGCCAGGAGGCCGAGGACCGTGGTCATCACGAAATCCATCGCTGCTCCTCCTCAGGCCGGGAAGGCTTCCACGATCACCGCCGCCCCCTGGCCGCCCCCGATGCACGCAGAGCCGAGGCCGAAGCGCTTCTTCTGCTGGCGGAGCGCGTGGAGCAAGTGGATCGTGACGCGCGTACCGGTCGCCGCCAGGGGGTGCCCGATGGCGATCGCGCCGCCGTGCACGTTGGTCTTCGAGCGGTCGAGGCCGAGCTCCTTCTCTACCGCCAGGTACTGCGGCGCGAACGCTTCATTCACCTCGACCAGCTCCACCTGCTCGAGGGTCATGCCGGCCTTGGCGAGCGCCTTGCGGGCCGCTGGGGCGGGTCCGATGCCCATGTATTTGGGCTCGACGCCGGCCACGGCCCACGCCACCAGCCGGCCGAGCGGCTTCAGACCGTGGGCCTTGGCGTACTCGTCGCTCGCGATCACGGTCGCGGCGGCGCCGTCGACGATCCCGGACGCATTGCCCGCGGTGACGAGTCCATCCTTCTTGAAGTAGGGCTTGAGGGCGAGCAGCCCCTCGAGCGTCGTGTTCGGGCGCATGTGCTCGTCCGCCCGGTACTCGACCATCTCGCCCTTCTTCCCTTTCACGGGAACGGGAACGACCTCGTCCTGGAAGACGCAGCCGTCCCAGGCCTGTTTCGCGCGCTGCTGGGAGGCGAGCGCGACCTCGTCCACTTCCTTCCGGGTGAGCTGGTACTTGTCGGCGAGGTTCTCGGCGGTCTCGGCCATCGAGAAGCCGCACTGGGGGTCCGTCAGCGCCTCCCACAGCAGGTCCTCAAGTGGGGCCGCGGGGCCGAGCCGCAGGCCCCACCGCGCCCCGCGCACCACGTGCGGGGCCTGGCTCATTGATTCCGTGCCGCCCGCGAGCACCGCGTCCGCCTCGCCGAGCAGAATGAGCTGCGCGCCCTGGGTGATCGCCTCGAAGCCCGATCCGCACAGGCGGTTCACGGTCACGGCCGGCACTTCGATCGGCAGCCCCGCCTTGAGCCCGACGTGGCGGGCGCAGTAGATGGCGTCGGCAGAGGTCTGGAGCGCGTTGCCGAACACCGTGTGCCCGATCTCGTCGGCCGGCACGCCCGATCGATCGACGGCGTGCCGGGCCGCGACGGCGCCGAGGTGGATTGCCGAGTGATCTTTGAGCGAGCCGCCGAACGTGCCGAAGCCGGTCCGGACGCCGGACAGGAACACGACATCTGTATGGGAACCCTGGGTTTTCATGGGGGAAAGCTCCGCGTGGACGAGGGGAATATCGGCGGTACGGCGGTGGGGCGGTAGGGCGGTGAGGTGGGAGGGGCACCATGTTCTCGGGGGAGGTGGCGCCGTCCGGACATGCCGGGCGGGACGGCGCGCCCCGGCGCTAGAGTTTGGACAGCACAATGTCCGCCTTAGTGCTCTCCACGATGGCGATGAGTTCCTGCTGTTCCCTCGCCGGCACCTTGAAGTGGTCGAGTACCCCCCTGAACACCCGAAGCATCTCCTGCCACTCCCGCTCGCTAATGTTGAGGTGCGCGTGGGCCTGCCGCATCGTTCGGCCGGTGTAGGTGCAGGGGCCGCCCGTCGCCTGGCAGACCAGGGCGGTGACGTGGTACTTGAGCCCGGGCATCGGCACGCGGGCGCGTGCGGCGGCGATCGCCGGATTCGCGTTGAGCATCTCGCTGATGATCAGCCGGTTGAGGAACTCGTCCACCACGACCGCGATCGGATATGCCCTGCCGAGCCGCTCGTAGAGTGACTGCTCCGCTTGTTGGGCGGTGACGACCCGCGGTGTGAAAGCGCTGCCGAGGATGACGGCAACGACCGGGGCGATGCAGAGCCAGAAGCCATTCCGGATGCGCATGATCCCTCCATCAGGTTGAAGGTTTCGAACCGAGCTACGCTCGACGCCCCGGCGGCTCGGTCGACATCCTGCGCTGATCCCTAGGCCTTGTTCCCGCGGATCACGACGGCGTGGGCACCGAAACCCTCCGCAACCTTGCGAGTGTCCTCACTTGGGCTTGCGGCGAAGTAGTCGGGGATTGCCAGGGTCTCCGCCATTTCCTGGTAGGAGAAGCCCTGGAGGTCCGCGAGAACCACGACCATTCGGAAGGCCTCGGGGAGTGCGTCCACCGCCCGCTCCAGATCCTCGCGTAGCAGTTTGTTGAGAAACTCCCGTTCGGGATTGTGCCACCACAGCAAGAACGGCTGGTGCAGCCGCTCGAACAGGGAAAACGCGGGCGCGTCGGGGCCTTCCTCATAAGGTTCCTGAATGCCCGCGGCGCCCTCGGCGCGGCGGCGGCTGATGAAGCAGTTCGTCAGGATGCGGAACACCCAGCCGCGGAAGGACGCGGGTTCCTTGAGGTCGTCCAGCCGCATCCAGGCCCGGGCGACGGCGTCCGCGACGAGATCTTCGGCGTCGGCGTCGTTCTTCGCCAGGCGGAGGGCGGCACCGAGGAGGTCCGGCAGCGCGCATTCGATCGCGTGTTCGAACCAGGCACCTCGCTCTGCGGCTTGCACCTGCAACTCGAGCATACGGTCCGGGATTGGAGAAGATGGCGTCAAGCGCGGTGCCCACCAGGCGCCGCCCGAGCCGCCGGGGCTGATAGGAACGACGCGGCGCGAGGCAAAAAGTTCCCCAGGGGGGACTATAGGCTTGCTGCGACGGCCTCCGCCACTGCACGGGTCGTGGCCTTGCCGCCGATGTCCGGCGTCCGCACGCCCATAGCGAGCGTCTCTTTCACCGCCCGCTCGACATCCCGCGCCGCATCGAGCTGGCCGAGCTGCTCGAGCATCAGCGCCCCGGTCAGCACGGCTGCCATCGGGTTCGCGATGCCCTTGCCCGCGAGCGGTGGCGCCGAGCCATGGACCGGCTCGAACAAGCCGGCCCGGCCGGGGTGGAGGTTCGCGCTCGCGGCAAGGCCCAGGCCGCCCACGAGCCCGGCGCCCAAGTCCGAGAGGATGTCGCCGTACAAGTTGTTGGTGACGATCACCTGAAAGCGCTCCGGCTCGCGCACCAATTCCATCGCGAGCGCGTCCACGTAGCGGTGCTCGGCGTCGATACCCGAGAACTCCGCGGCGACGCGCTGGAATGTCTCCTGCCAGATCCTGTGGGCCGGCACCGCGTTCGCCTTGTCGCTCATCGTGACGCGCGTCCGCCCGTGTGCCTTGGCCCATGCGAAGGCCGCCCGGATGATGCGCTCGACACCCTTCGCCGTATGCACCTCTTCAGCGATGTACTCGTCGTCCGCGACCCGACCCCTGCCCAGGTACACTCCCTCGGTGTTCTCGCGGAAGATGACGAAGTCGATCCGTCGCCCGTTCCCCCGCAGCGGGGTGAGGTCCGGGTGGAGTAGAGTCACCGGGCGAAAATTGATGAACAGGTCGAGCTTGAACCGCAGCCCCAGCAGGATCTCTCGCGCGTGCTCGTTCCCCGGCACGCGGGGATCTCCCAATGCGCCCAGGAAGGTCGCGTCCACGTCGTCACGCAGATGCCGGAACGCTGCCTCGGGGAGCGTCTCCCTGGTTCTGAGGTAATGGTCGGCGCCGTAGGGGAGCCGCTCCCACGCGAGACCGAAACCGTGCTTCGTCGCTGCGCGCTCGAGCACTGGGATCGCGGCCTCGATGACCTCCGGTCCGATCCCGTCACCCGCGATCACGGCGATCCGGTGGTTCAGACCGCCCGACCGCTTCATTCGAAGCCCGTCGCGCG
Source organism: Gemmatimonadales bacterium (assembly GCA_035763805.1). Taxonomy (GTDB): domain Bacteria; phylum Gemmatimonadota; class Gemmatimonadetes; order Gemmatimonadales; family GWC2-71-9; genus DASUAL01. The sequence continues at coordinate 41,978 of DASUAL010000032.1, read as the reverse complement.
CCCGCACCCGACGCAGTAGCGCCACCCGACGTCCACTTCGCTGCCGCACGCGGGGCAGCGCAGCTCGCCGGAGGGTGGCTGCCCGCACTGGGGGCAGAAGTTCACCTTCCGGCCGCCGGGCAGTGTTTCGCCGCAATACGGACACTGCCGCGTGGACTCCTCGGCGAGCTCGAACGTGGACTCGGACGTGGCCCCTCTGCCTGGCACGTGTGCCGCTGCTTCCGCTTCTTCTTCCTGCTCGACCGCCTCTGGGGATTCGGGCGGGGGGGACGGTGCGGGAAGAGGCGAAGCGGGGGGAGGGGGGGGAGCATACGCCCGGTCGCCGCGCAGGAACCGTTCGGCCGCGATGCGATTGAGGCTCAGGATCGCGTCGGGGAACTGGCGGAACAGCCCGGTGTCGGGATTCAACTCCGTGGCCTCGCGCCGCAGCGCCTCCTGTACCTCCGCTGGCTCGAGCGAGGCGTAGCCGCGCTCACCCGCGAGGAGCCGGAGCACGGCCATCTCGTAATCCTGATGCGTTGCGACCTTGAGCGCGGAGCGGTTCGAGCGATAGGGGACGACCCGCTCGTAGACCTCCGCCGCGGGGAAAGGCACGGCGAGCCGCCCGGGTGCATCGTCCGCCAGGACCCTGACAAGTCGCTCGAACAGCCGATCGAGATCGTCGGGCACGAGACCCTCCTCCCGCCTCCCCTACCGCCTCCTACCGCCTCCTACCGCCTCCTACCGCCGTCACTTCACTACCACCACGCCCTTCATGTACGGATGCGGCGTGCAGTGATACGTGTATGTCCCCGGCTTGTCGAACCGATGGCTGAAGCTGCCGTGCTGCGGGATGGGGGGGGAGCCAGGTTCGGTGCCGTCGAAGGTGATGGTGTGCTCGACCGGGTCGTCGTTCACCCAGCGCACGGTCTGGCCGGCGCCGATCACGACGGAATCGGTTTGGAACTTGAACGCCGCCATGCGGATTTCGGCGGCGCCGGCCGCGCCGGCCGGGCCGCCTAGGGCGACGGGCTTCGGCGCTCCCTTGAACCACGGGCTGAACCGCCTCAGATGCAGCGGGATGGTGAATTCGAAGCCGTACAGCGGCTTGCCGACGATCCGCGACAGGAGCCCCTCCCGCGAGCTTCCCTGGATCGTGTTCACGGACACGGTGCTTGCATGCAGGGAGAACATGTGCGGCGACCCGGGAATGACGAACAACAGGCCGGCGCTCCAGGCGCCGCTCTCGCCGGGGTCGCGGTTCAAGAGCGACGCGTAGTCGCCGCTGAGCGCGACGTAAGGGTTGAGCCGTACCACGGCGCCGCCGGCCAGTGCCGCCCTGGCGCGATCGGCGCCGTAGGCCTTGCTCATCCCGCGCGCCGCGGCCGAAAGCGTTACACGCCCCCGGGTCCAATCGACACCCAGCTCACCGTCGAGGCTGTGGGCTTCGATGTTCCACGCCGGCGTGATCGCGACCGCGAGGGATCGCGGCCCCTGCCAGCGCCAGCGCCCGTACAGCTCGATCTCGTTCAGATGGTTGGGCACCTCCGAGCGGGTGCTGTAGCGGGTCCCGACAGCGAGTCGCGCGGGCAGCCCCACCGCGAACGTGAACGTGGGCGCGTTGGTCACGGCGCGCGACGGCGAGGGGGAGACGTAGAAGCGGTGCAGGAAGTTGAACTGTACCACGCCGCCGTCCGGCACCCACGTGCCGCCGAGGTTGGGCGGGCGGTCCAGCAGGGACTGGGCGCCGAGCGGCGCGACGGCCGTCACGGCCGCGATGACGAGCACAGCCGACGAAACACGGTTCATGAGAAACCTCCTGGGTGTGGAGACGGTTAGATGGACCCTGCCTTTCGATTCCGCATTCCGCAATCCGCAATTGTCTAGCGCCAATCGCGCACCCAGCGCTCGTACAGCACAGGGACGACGCCGCCCTCGTGCAGCACGTCGATCCCGGACGGGTCGCGGTAAGGCTTGCGGTAGAACACGTGCGTGACGCCCGAGTTGATCATCAGCTTGGCGCACATCACGCAGGGCGACGCGCTGAGGAACACGACTTTGTCGCGCACGCTCCCGGGCGCCTTGACGAGCGCGTTCATCTCTGAGTGAATGCAGCCGCAGCTCCCCGGCACCGCCGAGTCGCAGCGGTTGGGTAGACCGCGGGCGTTACCGTTGTAGCCGATGGCGAGCACATTCTCGAGCCGCTGGTCGGTCACCACGGTCCCCACCTGGAGTCGCGCGCAGGTCGAGCGTTTCGCCAGCTCCTCCGCCATGCGCATGTACACCTCGTACAGCGGGATGCGGTCGACGGTGGGGGCCGCCGCGCCGTTGGGAAGCAGGTTGAGGAAGTGAGTGTTGGCCGGGACGCCGTCCCTAGAGACGCTCATGCACCTCACGGTCCGGATCGTAGTGAGTGTAGTGTCCCCGGGCCCGTTGCTGCCCCAGCCAGGTGTCGAACCCGGAGGGCACGAGCCCGTTCGAGCGCTCTTGACGCTCCGCGGCGCGGATCGCGAGGTGGTTGGCGTACTCGTTCTTCGCATGGCCGGCGTGGCCCTCGATCCACCTCCACGTGACGTCGTGGGCGGCCGCGGCCTGGACCAGCTTCTGCCACAACTCGAGGTTCTGGACGGCGCCGCCCTTCCGCTTCCAGCCGCGCGCCTCCCACCCCCGCACCCACTCGCGCATGCCCTTCACGAGGTACTGCGAGTCCGAGACGTAGATGACGCGGGCGCGCCGCCACTGACGGCGGATCCACTCCAGCGTCGCGACCGCGCCCGCCAGGGCCATCTTGTTGTTGGTCGTCTTCGGAGAGCACTCGTAAAAGTCCCAGCGCGCCACGCTGTCTCCCGCGGGCGCCTCGATGAGCCCGGCGTTCCCGCCCGGGCTCGGCTTGGAGCTATCGTTACCGAGGCAGCTCTCGTCGGCGTGCACGAGAATGCGGATCGGCGGGCTGGTATCGGCCATCTCAAGGCTGGATGACCACGGGGATGTCGGTGTGGCGGAGGATCTCCTCCGCGTGGGAGACCACGACCGCGCTGGGGCGGCCGGGCCGCTGACTCATGTGGGCGCCCGCGAACAGCGCGTCGCACCGGATGCGCTTGATCACGCGCGCCACCACCTCGCCGGGCCGGCCGGGCTCGACGTGGGTCACGAACGCGACGCGCTGCATCGAGAGGCGGGCCTCGGCCTCACCGACCACCTGGAGCCCGGCGTTGCGGTCCTCGCTCGCGTGGATGATGTGCACCGTGCTTTCGACGACCGTCGCGAACCGGATCGCGAGCTCGAGCGCGCGCTGGCTGGTGTCGCGCCCGTCGAACGCCACGGCGCACGACTGCATCGCCGAGGGGAGGCCGCCGCAGACGATCACGCACCGTTCCGCGATGCGGATGAGCGACGTCACCGTGGGCCCGAGCGCATCGTGCTTCGTCGTCACGCCCCGCCGGCCCACGAGCACCGCGTCCGCCGCTTTCGCGAGCCGCGCGAGCTCCACGTCCGGCTCACCCACGACTGCCACGACCTCGACCTTCAGTCCGGCGGCGAGCACCCGCTCACGCGCGCGGTCGAGCATCGCGGCGCCGTCCGCCGTTCGCCCCGCCGTCTCCTGCACGTAGGCCACGACGACGGTGCTGCCGAACCGTTTGCCGAGCGTGACCCCCTGCTCGAAGGCCGAGTCGGCGCGCGGGCTGCCGTCGAGGCCCACCAGCAGTCGGGTGAACACGGCTACGGGAGCACCGCGAACGACTCGAGCTCGCGCAGCGGGAACGCCAGGATCTCCCCCGTCATCGGCAGTCTCCCCTCGAGCGCCTCCTCGCGCTCCCCGGTGTCGAGCCGCTCGGCTACGACCACATATTCGGTGCCGCGCCGCCGCAGCGCCACCCGCCGCCGTTCGCGCACCGCGCCCTCCAGCGCGTCCAAGGCGTCGGGGGTGAGGCTCGTGAACTCGCGAATCGCCCGCATGGCTGGTCGTCGCTAGCGGATCGCGATGTGCCCGGCCGGGCCCGGAACGACGCGGCCGATCACCGCCGCCGCCGGCGTAGCTTCGCGCTCGAGCGCCCCGACGAGCGCGTCCAGGCGATCCGCCGCCACGGCGATCAGGAGTCCGCCCGACGTCTGCGCATCGGCGAGCAGGATCCGGTCGACCTCGGCGATCCCTGCCGCGAACGTCACTGCGCCCGCGAGACTCGCCACGTTGCGCCGCGTCCCTCCCGGGATCGCGTCGCGCGCGGCCAGCTCGCGGGCGCGGGGCAGCACCGGCACAGCGGCCGCACTGATTTCCGCCGCGGCGCCGCTTGCCTCGAGCATGCCCCGGAGGTGCCCGAGCAGGCCGAATCCGGTCACGTCGGTCGCCGCGCGGACTCCCGTGGCGATCATGGCGCGTGCGGCGCCCGCGTTGAGGGTCGTCATCACGGCGACGGCGGGCGCGAGCTCGGATTCCGTCAGGAGATCCCGCTTGAGTCCGGTCGTGAGCACGCCCGTGCCGATCGGCTTCGTGAGGACGAGCGCGTCGCCGGGCCGCGCGCCCGCGTTCCTCACGATACGGTCGGGATGCACCTCACCGATCACGACCATCCCGTACTTCGGTTCCTGGTCGTCCACCGAGTGGCCGCCCACCACGAACGCGCCGGCCGCCCGCGCCGTGTCGGCACCGCCCCGCAGCACGTCGCCGAGCAGCTCGAAGGGGAGTATGTCACGGGGCCATCCGACGAGGTTCAGGGCCACGAGCGGCGTCGCGCCCATCGCGTAGATGTCGGAAAAGGCGTTCGCGGCCGCGATCCGGCCGAAGTCGTACGGATCGTCCACGATGGGCGTAAAAAAGTCCACCGTCGCCACGACCGCGCGCTCGGGCGTCATCTGGATGACGGCGGCATCGTCGCGGGTCGAGGCGTCGACGAGGATCCGCGGATCCGTCGCGACGGGCACGTGGCGCAAGACCTGCGCCAGCTCGGCGGGGCCGAGCTTGCAGGCTCAGCCCGCGCCGTGCGAGTAGCGCGTCAGCCGGATCGTGGTCATGAGGTCGGTAGACATACGTCCACCGAAGATACTCTATCCGAGTCTCCAGGCGAGAATGGCGCCAGCGACGACGTACCGAGCCAGGTCGGCGCAAGCTGCGATGAGGACCGCCCGTCGCGGCGGCCGCTCCGCGTGGGCGCGTCGCCACGTCGGAATCGTCGCGAGCGCCCCGGCGAGCAGGAACAGCAGCAACCAGCCGCCGCTGCCCAGCGAGTCGAACCACAGCGAGGCGAACAACGTGAGCAGGGCGGCCTCGATCATCGGCCACTTGATCGCGGCGAGCGCGACGACCCCGGCTTCCCCGTCCGGCTGGCCGGCGGGCTTCGTGAGCGCCGCGCCGAGCAGGGCGGTGACGCGCGTCGCGATCGCGAGCCAGAGGGCTGTCGGAATCCACGCCAGCACGAGGCGGGTGAGGGTCACTTCTTCCCGCGCCGCTGCGGCGGCACGTAGCCCGGCCCGCGGAGCCCGCGCCCGGGGCGCGCCGCCGTGAGCGTGCCGTGGTCCAGCACCTTCTCCCCGTTGACGAAGACGTACGCGAAGCCCACCGATGGCTGGTGCGGTCGCTCGAACGTCGCGCGGTCGGCGACCGTCTCGGCGTCGAACACGGTGATGTCCGCGAACATGCCGGGCTTCAACAGCCCCCGATCCGCGAGGCCGACACGCTGCGCGGGAAGCGAGGTCATCTTGCGGATCGCCGCCTCGAGCGGCATGAGCCGTAGCCCCCGCACATAGCGACCGAGGATCCTGGCGAACGACCCGTAGGAGCGGGGGTGCGGGCGGATGTCGGCGAAGGGGCCGTCGGGGGCCACGCCAGGGTAGTCGGTGTTCACCGCGACCCACCATGTCCCCAGGGCGGCCCGCAGGTCGTCCTCGTTCATCGAAAAGTAGATGGCCCCGGTCCGGCTCTGGTCCGCGAGGAGGATCTCGAAGATCGTCTCGATCGGGTCGCGCCCGCGGGCCCGCGCGATCTGCCCCACCCGTTGTCCCTGCAGGTACCGGAGCGAATCGGTGAAGGCGCTCGCGATGAGGATCCCGTCGGCGCCGCCCACGCCGCGGTACATGTTCTCGCCGCGGGTCGCTTCCTGCAGCATCGAGTCGCGGATGGCGCGCCGCGCCGCCGGCCGTGCCAGCCGGGCGAGGAGGGAATCGCGCCCCCCCGCGTGGGCCCACGCCGGGATCGTCGCGTCCAGCGACGTGGCGGACGCGATATAGGGATACTGGTCGGCGGTGACGTCGATCCCGGCGGCGCGTGCGGAATCGATCCGCGCCAGCACGTGGGGCATCCGTCCCCAGTTCTGGCGCCCCGAGACCTTGAGATGCCAGATCTCGACCGGAATGTCGGCCTCGCGGGCGATGCGGAATGTCTCGTCCAGCGCCGCGTCGATGCGCGACCCTTCGTTCCGCATGTGGGTGGCGTAGATCCCGCCGTGGCGGCGGGCAGCCCGCGCGAGGGCGACCAGCTCCTCGGTCGGCGCGTAGATCGCGGGGGCGTAGATCAGCGAGCTCGAGAGCCCGAGCGCCCCCTGGACCATCATCGCGTCCACCAGGGCGGTCATCCGGGTGAGCTCCTCGGGCGTCGCCGGTCGGTCGTCGTCGCCGACCACCACGCGGCGGACCTGGGTCGCCCCGACGAATGTCGCGAGATTGACTGCCGAGCCTGCGCGCTCGAGGTGGGCGAAGAAGCCGTCCAGGTCCCGCCAATCCACCGTCACGCCGTACTTGCGCGCCCAGGCGGTGTCGATCACCCGGTCGGTGAGGGGCGCGGCCGAGCCGCCCTCGCCGGTCACTTCGGTCGTGATCCCCTGCGTGACCTTCGAGAGCACCCGGTTGTCCACGAGGACGTAGTCCTCCGACTGTCCCAGCATGTCGATGAACCCCGGGGCCACGATAAGCCCGCTGACGTCCAGCGTCTCGCGTGCCTGGGCGCCCGGCAGGAACCCGACAGCGGCGACGCGGTCGCCCCGGACGGCGAGGTTGCCTCTGTAGCGGGGGTTCCCGCTCCCGTCCACGATCCAGCCGCCACGCAGGATCAGGTCGTACGCAGCTCTGGCGTCTCCCGCTTCCCGTCTCCCGCAGCCGGCGAACAGGATCGCCGCCAGCAGACAACGCCTCACCGTGCCCATTCTCTCCTCAGCGAGTCCGGTTTGACGATCCGGCCCCGAACCATCACCCACGCGATGCGGCGCGTGGCCGTGATGTCCGCGACCGGATTGGCGTCGAGGACCACGAGGTCGGCGAGCTTGCCTCGAGCGACTGCGCCGAGCGAGTCGGCGCGCAGCAGCTCGGCGGCCTTGCGCGTCGCGGCGGTGATCGCTTCGAGCGGCGTGAGCCCGGCAGCGACGAGCAGGCTCATCTCCTCATGCAGCGAGAGGCCCGGCACGAGGAGCTGGTTCGCGGCGTCCGACCCCGCCGCGATCAGGCCGCCGGCTCGCTTGAATTCGCGCACGAACTGATTCTGGCGCGGCCGCGAGCGCCGGAACGCCTGGAAGTTGGCGGGGCGCCATCCGGAGCGCCTGACCAGTCCGGCGACGTCGCGCACTCCCGCCGCGCTCGCGGGCACGTCCTCCATCCCGGGGCGCGAAAGCAGCGTCGGATTGTCGAGTCGGGAGAGCATCTCGTGCAGGACGAGCGTCGGCACGATGGCCACGCGCGCCGCCGCGAGGCTGCGCGCGACCCGCGCGACGCTGGCGGAGTCGAGCGCCGCCCAGCCCGTTTCCTCGAGCGTCCACCCCGCGAGGAACCGGTCGTGCACGCCCACGTACAGTCCCGGGTCTCGCGCCGCCGCCTGCACGACGCCCGCCATATGCTCGAGCGAGGCCACGCCGGCCTTGGCAGCGGTGAGGGCGTCCGTCTTGCCGAGGTGCGCCGCCACCGGAAGCCGCAGCGTCGCCGCCTCGTCCATGAGCGGCCGGAGGAGCTGGGGCGTGATCTTCGTGTAGATCTTGAGCAGGTCGGTGCCGGCGACGGCGCGTCCGTCCACCGCCCTGCGGGCTTCGCCGGCGCTGGCGACCCCGGTCGCCGCGGGATACGTAGGCGGCGCTCCGTCGATCATGGCGCCCGATGTGTACATGCGGGGGCCGAGCACCGAGCCCAGATTCACGTCATGGCGCAGTGCCAGACTTGAGTCGGTGCCGCCGGCGCCTAGGTCACGCACCGCGGTCACCCCCCAGGCGATGTAGCGCTGGGTAGCCCAGCGCTCCACGTGGCCGTGCGCATCGATCAGCCCTGGCATGATGGTCTTGCCGATGAGGCTGATGCGCTGCGCGCTCTTCGGCACTCTGAACTCGTTCACCCGCGTGACGGCCTGGATGCGGCCGTCCTGCACTAAAATCAGCGCGTCCTTGACCGGCTCACTGCCGGAGCCGTCGATCAGCGTCGCGCCTTCGAGCGCGACGACGCCGGCACCGGGCGATTTGCAGGCGACGCAGCACAACACGACGGCGCTGGTCAGGCGCACAAGCGGCCGCGCCGTCAGGAGCCAGCCCAAAAGACCCCGACCGCCTGACCGCCGGACCGCCTGTCCGCCCATTACTTGGGATCGCTCGAGGTGTGGTCGTGCAGGATGTACCAGCGGTCGCCGCGCCTCTGGAGCACGAGCGTAAAGGGGCCGCTCGCCGTCACCGAGTCGCCGCGGTGCAGTGCGAAGCGCGCCGTGCACAACGCGAGGTCGGTCGTGAGTGGCCGCACCTGCACCTCGGCGAAGGTCAGCGAATCGCGCCTCTTTCCGGGAGCGAAGTACGTCGCCTGGTAATGATCAGACAGTCGCTGCCAGCCGTACTGCACGTGGCCACGAGAGACGTAGCTCGTGAGCGAGTCGGGGGCGTAGTCGCCCATGAAACCGGCCAGGTCGCCGCGGTTCCAGTCGGCCGCGCTCCGCGTGAGCATCGCCGCGATCTCGGCCTGAGGATTCCCCAGCGGCACTTTGGGCGCCGCGCAAGCGGTCGCCGCCGCGACCGCGCACCAGAGGCTCCGCACCACGCACCTCCTTCGTTCCGTGGTGGCCCCAACGTACCTTCCGTCATGCACGACGCAACCCCGCTCCCGCTGTTGGGCACGAAACAGGCGCGCGCGGGCGGTGGCTTTCTCTGGGAATCGATCGTCAACGGACCGGTGCGCTCACGCCGGCTCGGCGTCAGCCTCGGGCTGAACCTCATCCCCGCCCGCTCGAAGCTCTGCACCTTCGATTGCCCGTATTGCGAGTGCGGCTTCAACACGGCGAAGGCGCAGGGCGCCCGTTGGCCTTCGCCTGACGAGGTCGCCGACAGCGTGCGCCGTGCCCTCACCCGACTCCCCGCGCCCCCCGACTGGATCACGTTCGCCGGCAACGGCGAGCCGACGATGCACCCCCGCTTCCCAGTCGTCGTCGCGCGCGTGCTCGCCGTGCGAGCCGAGCTCGCCCCCGGTTGTCGTGTCGGGATCCTCTCCAACGGGCTCGCCGCGTGGAAGCCGTCGATCCGCGACGCGCTGCTCGCACTCGACGCGCGCATGATGAAGCTCGATCCCGGGCCGATGGACCGGGTGAACGGTACGCGCTATGACGCCGGACGACTCGTGGAATCGTACCGGGCGCTCGAGCCGTGCACGATCCAAGCCATGGTGACGAAAGGAGAGAACTGGGACGGCTCGAGCGACGACAGCGTGCTGGCGTGGCTGCCGCTCCTCGTGCGCGCCGATCCGGAAGGGGTGCAGCTCTATTCGCTCGACCGCGCTCCCGCCGACCCGACTCTGCAAAAGGTACCGCGGGAACGCCTCGAGGAGATGGCTCGAGCCATCCGAAAGGCGCTCCCGCGGTGTCGTGTGGAAGTATTCTAGCTAGCGGCGGCGCCTCTTCGCCGCCTTCTTCTTCTTCGCCCGCCGCTTCGCCTTCGCCTTCGGCCGCTTCTTGGCGGCCTTCTTTGCCTTTGCTCGCTTCGCCGCCTTCTTCTTCTTCGCCGGCCTGCGTGCCGGCGCTGCCGCCGGCTCCTCCCTCATCGGTGCAGGAGTCGGCGCGGGCGGAGGTGACGGCGGGTACATCGGCTCCATCATACCGGAACCGGTCCAGCTGCTCTCCGAGAAATCAGTTGGCTCGAGCATCGGATCTCTCCTCTGCTGGTTGTCGTTGGGCGTGGCCTATAGCTTACCCCGGTAAAGCGGGCACGCAAGTGATGTCGCGACAAGTGAGGCTCGCGCGGTTCGTGCTGCAGTCGGTCGCCATCGCGCACAGCGATACCACGGCCCATCTCCTTGCCGTGGCTCGAGTTCACCGCGTGGCCCTACACCGGCCTCGCAGTGAACGATCGTGGCCGATTCCCAAGACCGGCGCCGCCGGGGCCCGGAGATTTCCGCGCATCGGCTCGACGGGTGTGCACGCGAAGCAACGGCGCCGGGCGCTGGGCTCGTCGCGCTCATTCAGGGACCGGCCGAACCCACGGTGCGATTCCGCTGGCATGCCCCGCGAGTGGGCTCGGCGCGGGGGCGGTTCTCCCCTGGGAGGGTGGTAAGGGTCGATGGTTAAGCCCTTCGCGCGGAGCGGGTCCCCGCGCCCAAGTGACAAGTTAGCTTGACAAGGGCACTTAGGCTCACTTACGTTCGCGCCTCTATGGCTGCCCGCAGCCTCGTCACCGTTACCTTCATAGCGCTCATCGTCCCCGGACGCGCGGCGGCACAAAACGTCGCGGAAGTCCAGGTCGCGCCCCCCTCCGTGACGCTCAAGGTCGGCGAGCGCAGCGGGTTGTTGGCAACGGCCTTCGACCGGGCTGGCAACGTCATTCCCACCGTCAGGTTCCTTTGGTCCTCGAACAACGTCGCGGTCGCGAAGGTAGACAACGACGGTACCGTGACCGGTGTAGGCGGCGGTGTGGCGATCATCGAGGCGCGCGTCGCTTCGCGAAAAGGACAGGCTGCGGTGCAGGTGCTGGGAGCACCGGCCACCGGCGGCCGGGCGCAGCAGCCGGCCGACCAGGCCCAGCCACCGACCGCGCGCCCCGGCCAGACTGAGCCGGGCGGAGCGACGGACCCGTTTGCCGGGCAGCCGACGGGCGTCGGCCCCGCCACGGTGCTGCGGATCGAGCCGCCGACGGTGTATCTGCTGCCGTCCGAGAACACGCGGGTGTTCCCGCGCGCCCTTCGGGAAGACGGCTCTCCGGCGGCGCCGGTGGCCGTGACGTGGAAGTCGCTACGACCGGAAATCGCGAGCGTGGATCACAACGGCGTCATCGTGGCGCTGTCGCCCGGCCAGGGCACAGTGCAGGGAACGAGCTCGTCCGGTCTCACCGCCACCGCGCCGGTCGTCGTGCAGCAGAGCGACATCACGGTCGCGGAGCCGAGCCCGTTCACGCTATCACCGGGCGAGACCGACACGCTGCACGTCGTCGTGCCCGCTCAAGGCAACCGGGTGGTAAGTCCGCTCACCATGCAGTGGTCTTCCGCCGACGCCAACATCGCCCGGGTTTCGCTCACGGGCGTCGTGACAGCGGTCGCCCCCGGCCGAACGACGCTCTCGGTATCCGGCCTGCTGCAAACCAAGTCGGTCGACATCGTGGTGCACAAGGCCGTGCAGGCACTCGCCGTGCGGCCGAAGTCGTCGGCCGAGGTCCCCGTGCCCATCCAAGGGACGGTGAAATTCGATGCTCAGGCGCTCGCCGCGGACAACCAGCCCGTGCCCGAAGCGCCGCTTCGTTGGAGCGTCGCGGATACGGCGCTCGCGAGCTTCGACGCGGCGACCGGCGTGCTCACGGGGAAGAAGGCCGGCAGGACGCAGCTCGTGGTGAAGGGACCCGGGCAAGGGCTCGCGGTTACATGGTCGATCCGGACCATCGCGGCGAATGTGAAGCTCTCGGCGTCCCGGGTCGGGCTACCGGCGAACAAGCGCTATGGCCTGCGGGCGAGCTTCGCCGACGATGCCGGGGCGGTGATCGGTCCCGCGACCGGCGTTACGTGGGCCTCCGACAATCCGCAGGTCGCGGCGGTCGGCGAGGACGGCACCGTATCTGCCGTCGCGTATGGGCACGCCCGGATCACGGCCACCGCGCCCGGCGGTAAGCGCGCCACGGCCGACGCGTTTGTCCAAGGGGAGATCGTGGTCGCGAGCTCACGGTCCGGGCGCTTCCAGCTGTATTCCGCGGAGCGCTCCAATCTCGCCCAGCTGCGGAAAGTGGTGGACGACACCGCGGCCGCGAACCAGCCGGCGTTCTCCCCAGACGGGTCGCGCATCGCATTCGTGTCGACCCGAGACGGCCAACCCGAGATCTACGTGATGGACGCCGACGGCTCGAACGTGGCGCGCCTCACGAACTCCCCCGCGCCGGACGGCGACCCGGCGTTCACGGCGGATGGCCAAGCCGTGGTATTTCATTCCCAGCGCACGGGGCACCGGCAGATTTTCCTACAATCGATCACCGGCTCCGACGCGATCCAGCTCACCCAGGAGCCGGCCGACAACTCGCAACCCGTCCCGTCGCCGGACGGCGAAACAATCGCGTTCGTCTCGACCCGGGACGGCAACGACGACATCTGGCTGATGTCGCGGGACGGCTCGAACCAACGCAACTTCACGAAGTCAGCGCAGGTCCGAGAGAAGAGTCCGCAGTTCATGCGCGATGGCTCCCTCGCCTTCCTCCTCGAGGGGAAGGACGGGGGCCGCACGGCCACGCAGGTCGTCAAGGCGGACGTCGGGACGGGCCGGCTCACGCCGCTCACGGGAGCCGACCTCCTGATCACGGACTTCGCCGTCTCCCCCGCCGGTGACCTGGTGGCGCTGGTCGTGAGCGTCCAGAAGAACGTCTCCCGGGTGTACATCCAGCCGGTCGCTTCGGGCGGCGGAGCCCCCGTGCCGCTGCCCACGACCGGCGCCGAGCAGATGGCGTCTCCCGCGTTCATGCCGTGACCCGCCGATGCGCGCCTGCGTCATTCGCGCCACCGGCGGCCTCGACCAGATCCAGTTAGCCGACGTTCCCGATCCCCCAGTCTCGCTGGGCCCACGGGACGTGCGCGTCGCCATACGGGCAGCGGCGCTCAATCATCTCGACCTGTTCGTCGTGCGCGGGCTGTCCCACGACTACCGCTTCCCCCACATCCTCGGCGCGGACGGGGCCGGGGTCGTGGACGGCGTGGGAGCGGGAGTGCGGGCCGTGAAGCCCGGCGACCGGGTGATGATCAACCCGGGCATCTCCGACTACACCTGCGATTACTGCCGCGCCGGCGAACATTCCCTCTGCGTCAGCTACGGGCTGTTGGGCGAGCACCTCCCGGGCACGCTGTGCGAGTTCGTCGTCGTCCCCGAGCAGAATGTCGCCGTGATCCCGACGCTGAGCCCACCACTCAGCTGGGGCGAAGCAGCCGCGTTCTCGCTCGTCACGCTCACCGCGTGGCGCATGGTGATGACCCGGGCGCGGGTGAAGCCCGGCGAGACGGTGTTGATCTGGGGGATCGGAGGCGGGGTGGCCCTCGCGGCGATGCGGATCGCGAAGCTGCGCGGCGCGCGTGTGATCGCCACGTCGTCACACGACGGCAAGTTGCAGGAGGCGCGGAAGCTCGGCGCCGATGTCACGTTGAACCATAAGACCCACAAGGTCTCAGAGGAGGTCCGTGCGCTGACGGCCAAACGTGGCGTGGACGTCGTGATCGAGAGTGTCGGCGAGGCAACGTGGAACGAATCGCTGCGCGCGCTCGGCCGCGGAGGGCGACTCGTAACCTGCGGCGCGACCACCGGCCCCAACGCGTCGATCGATCTCCGGCGACTCTTCTGGTACCAATGGACGATCATGGGCTCGACGATGGGGAACGACAGCGAGTACCGGGAGATCGTGCGCCTGCTGGGCACGGGAGAGCTGCGTCCGCGGGTTGACCACGTGTACTCGTTCACGGAGGCCCGCGAGGCGTTCCAGCGGCTCGAGAAGGGGGAGCAGCTCGGCAAGCTGGTGGTTCAGGTGGTCGACTGAGGGGCCGCGGGCTCGGCAAGGCCATGCTGAAGGCACGTCCGCTCGTGGTCAGCCGCTCCGCTCCTGGTCCTTCAGTACAGCGGGTCGCCGAGCCCAGGCGACCGCCCGGCAATAACATCGACACACGGGGTCAACGGGGCGTCAACAGGTGCCACCCGTCCGTAACCCTTCCGCCGACAAGGACTTCGACAACTGGCGCGGGTTGAATTTGGTGGCCTAAGTGTTTACTTTTCCTCCACTTAGCCTGCTTTGTCGAATACTCCCATGGCCCAGATCGTGAAACCCCGGACATGACCGCACCGAACGCCCGCGAGCGCATCCTGCCCCGCCTCATCGAAGACGAGATGAAGGAGTCGTTCCTCGACTACTCGATGAGCGTGATCGTGCAGCGCGCGCTGCCGGACGTACGCGACGGCCTCAAGCCGGTTCACCGCCGAATCCTGTACGCGATGCACGAGCTGGGGCTCGTTCCGGGCCGTCCCTACAAGAAGAGTGCGACCGTGGTCGGCGACGTGCTCGGCAAGTATCACCCGCACGGCGACATCGCGCTGTACGACGCGCTGGTGCGGATGGTGCAGGGCTTCTCGCTGCGCTACCCGTTGGTGGACGGCCAGGGGAACTTCGGCTCGGTCGACGGCGACCCGGCGGCGGCGTACCGCTACACGGAGGCACGTCTCACCCGCGTCGCCATGACGACGCTCGAGGACATCGACAAGAACACCGTCGATTTCGTCCCCAATTTCGACGACCGGCTCCAGGAGCCGACGGTTCTTCCCGCGAGGCTCCCGAACCTGATCGTGAACGGCGCGGCCGGTATCGCCGTCGGCATGGCGACGAACATCCCGCCCCACAACCTCGCCGAGACGGTCGAGGCGATCAACTACCTCGTGGATCACGCCGATGCCGGCGTGAAAGACCTTCGCAAGTTCATCAAGGGGCCGGATTTTCCGACCGGCGCGATCATCTACGGCCGCGCCGGGATCAAGGAGTGCTACGAGAAGGGCCGGGGGCGCATCGTGATCCGCGCGCGGGCCACGGTGGAGGAGAAGGAGTCGACCGGCAAGCAGCAGATCGTCGTGACGGAGTTTCCCTACCAGGTCGCCCCGGACCGGGTGATCGAGCAGATCCGCGACCTTGTGTTGGCGAAAAAGCTCGACGGGATCTCGGACTTACGCAACGAGTCCGACCGGGAAGGGATCCGGGTGGTGATCGAGCTGAAGCGGGATGCCGTGCCGATGGTCATCCTGAACCAGCTCTACATGCATACGCAGATGCAGGTGACCTTCGGCGCCATCATGCTGGCGTTGGTGGATGGTGTGCCGAAGGAGATGAACCTGAAGGAGGTGCTGCAGCACTTCATCGAGCACCGCCACACCGTCATCACCCGCCGGACCGAGTTCGAGCTGAAGCGTGCCCAGGACCGCGAGCACATCCTCGAGGGTCTGAAGATCGCCGTCGACAACATCGACGAGGTGATCCGCATCATCAAGAAGTCGAAGGACACCCCGGCGGCGGACGCGGCCCTGCGCAAGCGCTTCAAGCTGTCCGAGAAGCAATCGGCCGAGATCCTCAACATGCGGCTCGCCCGGCTCACCGCCCTCGAGATCACGAAGCTCGAGGACGAGCTGAAAGAGGTCCGCAAGTTCATCAAGGAGTGCAAGGAGATTCTCGCCTCACGCCCTCGCCGCATGAAGATCCTGAAGGAGGAGCTGACGGAGCTCACGGCGGGGTTCGGGGACGAGCGCCGCACCGAGATCGTCGCGGACCAGGGCGAGTTCTCGATCGAGGACCTGATCGCCGAGGAAGACATGGTGATCACCGTGTCCCACGGGGGCTACATCAAGCGGCTGCCCGTGTCGGCGTACCGCCGGCAGCGGCGCGGCGGCAAGGGCGTGATCTCCGCGCACACGAAGGAAGACGACTGGGTCGAGCATCTCTTCATCGCGTCGACCCACGATTACGTGATGTTCTTCACGCGAAACGGGCAGTGCTACTGGCTCAAGGTGCACGAGATCCCGCAGGCGGCGCGGGCGGCGCGGGGCAAGCCGATCGTGAGCTGCATCGCGGTCAAGCCGGACGAACGCATCGCCGCGCTGGTCCCCGTCCGCGAATTCTCCGACGATCAGTACCTCCTCTTCGCTACCAAGAACGGAGTCGTGAAGAAGACGGTGCTCTCGGAGTTCGGCAACCCGCGCTCCGTGGGGATTCGCGCGATCAACATCGAGAAAGGCGACGAGTTGATCGACGTGCAGGTCACGGACGGGCGCAACGACATCGTCCTCGCGACCCGCCACGGCATGAGTATCCGGTTCCACGAGAAGGATGTGCGCGATATGGGCCGCACGGCGACCGGCGTGAAGGGGATCGAGCTCGAGAAGAAGGACCAGGTGATCGACATGGTGGTGGTGCGGAGGAAATCGACGCTGCTCACCGTGACCGAGAAGGGGATGGGGAAGCGCTCCGAGCTCGATGAGTACCGCGTGCAGCACCGCGGCGGCCGCGGCATCATCACGCTCAAGCGTGCCGACAAGACCGGCGACATCGTCGCCCTCAAGGAAGTGCTCCCCGACGACGAGCTGATGATGATTACCAAGAAGGGGATCATGATCCGGGTAGCGGTCGAGGGCATCCGCATTTCCGGGCGCAACACCCAGGGCGTGAAAGTCATGAACCTGACGCCCGGGGACCTCGTCGTGGATGTGGCGCGCGTCGTGAAGGAAGACGAAGCGGAGAACGGCACCGACGCCGGGGACGACGAGGAGGACGACGCCCCGCGGGCGAAGCCGAAGGCCGCCCCGAAGAAGAAAAAGAAGTAGGCCTTTGGTCACCCCCCAGGACGTACGCGAGGCGGCCGCCGGGCTCGTCGGCGTGGCGGTCCGAACGCCGCTGCGCTGGGTGGCACCCCTCAACGCGTACCTGAAGCTCGAGACCCTTCAGCCCATCGGCGCCTTCAAGATTCGCGGAGCCTACAACGCGATCCGGAAACTCCCTGCTCCCGCGCGCCAGCGCGGTGTGATCACGTATTCGAGCGGCAACCACGGCCAGGCCGTGGCGTACGCAGCCCAGCTCGTGGGCGTCCGCGCGGTCGTCGTGATGCCCGAGACGGCGCCGGCCGTGAAGGTCGCGGGCGTGGAGCGGTGGGGCGGGGAGGTGGTCTTCGCCGGCCGCACGTCGCACGACCGGCAGATGAGGGCTGAGGAGATCGCCGCACGGGAAGGGCTCGCGGTTGTGCCGCCGTTCGACCACCCCGACATCGTCGCGGGGCAGGCCACGCTTGGGCTCGAGATCGCGGAGCAGCTCCCCGACGTGGCGACCGTCGTGGCGCCGGTCGGCGGGGGCGGGCTCATTTCGGGCGTGGCGGTGGGGCTCGCGGCGGCGGGATCCGCGGCGCGGGTGTGGGGTGTCGAGCCCGCGGGCGCGCCCAAGCTCGCGCGCTCACTCGAGGCGGGAACCCCGGTCCGGCTCGAGCGCGCCGCGAGCCTCGCCGACGGGCTCATCACGCTCTCCGTGGGGGCCATCCCCTTCGCGCACCTCGCGCAGCAGCGCGAGCGCCTCGCGGGCGTGGTGCTCGTCGAAGATGACACCCTGCGTGAGGCGGTGCATTTTCTATGGCGCGAGTACCGCCTCGCGGTCGAGCCTTCGGGAGCCGCGACCACCGCGGCCGTGCGGTCCCGCGCGCTCACGCCCGTCCCGCCCACCGTGCTCGTCGTGAGCGGCGGCAACGTCGATCCCTCGCTGCTCGAGGACTGAACCGGTGATGCCCGACAGCGCTGCGGCCAAGATCCTCGTGGCCGACGACGACCAGTCGCTGGTCCGTACGCTCACCTGGATTCTCAAGGAGAACGGCTACGAGGTCGTGATCGCGCTTGGGGGCGAGGGCCTCATCGGCAAGCTTGAGGAAGAGCGCCCCCACCTCCTGCTGCTCGATATCATGATGCCGAAGGTCGACGGCCTGCAGCTGCTCGCGAAGATGAAGGCCGACGACCGGTTCCGCGATCTCCCGGTGCTGATGATTTCGTCGATGCCGCCGGAGGAGGCGACGGTCAAGTCCCTGGGCCTGGGCGCCGCGGACTTCATCGCCAAGCCGTTCCGCGTGCGTGAGCTGCTCGCCCGGGTGAAGGCGCACATCCGCACGGCGCAGGAGCTCGCCCGGGCGCGCGACGAGGCCCAGAGCCGCGCTGCCATCGTGGACATCCTCCACGAGGTCACGGATTCCCTCAAGCCGGACGAGATCTACCACATTCTGGTGCGGCGCGTCGCGCGCGTCCTGCAGATCTCCAAGTGCTCGATGGTGCTGGCGAAACCAGGGGACCAGTTGGGCGTCGTGGTCGCGGCGTACGAGAACCCGATGCTGCGCAACCTCCAGATCGAGCTGGTGCGCTACCCCGAGATCCAGCGCGCGCTCACGACCGGCCGGGTCGTGCTCGTCGAGGACGTACGGTCCGACCCGCTGTACGCGGAGGAGCGCGTGCGCTGGGCGGGCGAGTCGATCAACGTGCCCACGCGCTCGGCGGTGGCGTTGCCGTTCTCGATGACCGCGCAGCAAGTGGGTGTGTTCTTCCTGCGCACCACGGGTGAGGACCCACCGCTCCGGCGCGCCGACGCCCAGTTTGCGGAAACGGTGATCCGCACCGCGGTGGCGGCGATCGAGAAGGCGTACGACTTCGAGACGGCGGTCTCCGACAAGAAGCGGCTCGAGAAGCTCGCCGCGACCGACGCGCTCACCGGCTGCCTCAACCGGCGGGCGCTGTCCGAAGAGCTCGAACAGGAGCTCGACCGCGCGCGACGGTATAACCTGGCGCTCACGATTCTGCTGGCCGACATCGACCGGTTCAAGCTGGTCAACGACACACGCGGGCACATTGCAGGGGACTCGGTGCTGCGTCAGGTTGGGGAGATTCTCCGCCGGGAGGCGCGGTCTGTGGATCTCGTGGCGCGCTACGGGGGTGAGGAGTTCGTCATCGTGATGCCGGAAACGGCGCTGCACGGTGCCGCGCTGTTCGCGGAGCGGCTGCGGCGACGGGTGATGCACCACGACTTCGCCGATCCGGGCGAAAACCCGCTCAGCCTGACGATCTCGATCGGGCTTGCCTCGTTCCCCGACGACCGCGTCACGAGCGCCGATAGCTTCGTCGCGCTCGCGGACCAAGCCCTCTATCGCGCCAAGAACGAAGGGCGCAACTTGGTGCGTCAATGAGCGAACGCCGCTGCCCCAAGTGCGGGACCGTCTACGGCGACACCGCGCGCTTCTGCCCCCGCGACGGGAGCCTGCTCGTCGAGCGGCAGGCGAGGACTCCGGTGACGCCCCCGGCCGGCACCGCCACGGCAGTCCGCACTCCTCCCACGCCCAAACCCGGGCTCGACCGCGCCTCGAGCCTATCGGGCCAGATCCTCGACAGCCGCTACCAGGTCCAGAAGAAGCTCGGTGAAGGCGGGATGTCCTACGTGTACCTCGCCCGGGAAGTGTCGACCGGGCAGGACGTCGCGATCAAGGTACTCTCGCCCAAGCTCGCGACCGACAAGAGCTCGGTTGAGCGGCTGCGCCGCGAGGCCGGTCTGGCGATGCGGCTCGACCACCCGAACGTGTGCCGCATCATGCGGCTGGGCGAGTCGGAGGACGGCCTGATCTACCTCGTGATGCCGTTCCTGAAGGGCGAGCTGCTCTCCGACCGCGAGGTGCAGGGCGGCCCGATGGACGTCGCCGCGGGCATCGAGATCCTGCGGCAGGTGTGTGCGGGGCTGCATCACGCCCATGAGCTGCACATCGTCCACCGCGATCTGAAACCCGAAAACATCATGCTGGTCCTCGAGGATGCCGGGGGCGTGCGCGTGCGCGCGGTGGTGATGGACTTCGGGCTCGCCAAGGAGCGCCGTGCCGACCCGTCGATCGCCAAACTGACCGCGACGGGCATCATCCTCGGGACACCAGAGTTCATGAGCCCGGAGCAGATCCGCGGCAAGCCGCTGGACGCGCGCTCCGACATCTACGCCCTTGGGATCCTGGCGTTCGAGATGTTCACCGGAAAGCTGCCGTTTCAGGGGCGCAGCGCGCAGGAGATGATGATCGCCCGCCTGCGCGGCCAGCCGCTCAAACTGCGCCAGCTCCGGCCGGACCTCCCCGAGAACCTCGAGAAGGCGCTCGCGCGGGCGATGGAATCGAATCCGGACAACCGCTTCGGCACGACGCTCGAGTTCGCGCACGCGCTCACCGCCACGAACGCCGGCGGCCTGATCTCCAAGATCAAGGAGAAGTTGAAATGAGACTGTCGCTCGTCGCCTTCTCCCTCGCCGTTCCCCTCTCACTCTCCAGCCAGCAGCCGTCATCGATCACCGCGATCCGCGCGGGAGTGATGATCGACGGCACCGGCGCCGCCCCGGTGAAGAACGCGGTCATCCTCGTCCAGGGCGAGCGAATCACGGCGGTCGGGACAAACGTGCCGGTGCCCGGCGGCGCTACGGTGATCGACCTGTCGGGCTACACCGTGCTACCGGGGTTCATCGACGCCCACGTGCACCTCACAGGCCGCACGATCGGCGACGGGGACTGGCAGCACGCCGATCTGGTCGAGAGCCCTGCGAAGCATGCGCTGCTGGGTGCGGCGCACGCCCAGCAGACGCTCGAAGCCGGGTTCACCACGGTGCGCAATGTGGGCGCCGGCGCGTTCACGGAACTCGCCCTGCGGGACGCCATCGCCGCCGGCTGGCTCCCCGGCCCACGGATCCTCGGCGCGGGCAACTCGTTCGGCATCAACGGCGGACACTGCGACGGCTCCGCGGGCTATTGGCCTGGCGCGTTCCCTCAGGGGCGGATCGAGGACGGGGCGGCGGACGGCGTGGAGGAAGTGCGTGAGGCCGTGCGCTACAACGTCAAGTACGGCGCCGACCTGATCAAGATTTGCGCCACGGGCGGCGTGCTGTCGCCAACAGACTCCGTGGGCGTCCAGCAGTACACCGAAGAGGAGATGCGCGCCGTGGTGGCCGCGGCGCACCTGCTCGAGCGGCGGGTGGCGGCGCACGCCCACGGCACGGCGGGCATCAAGGCGGCGACCCGTGCGGGGGTGACGTCCATCGAGCACGGCTCGATCTTGGACGCCGAGGCGGTTGCATTGATGAAGGAGAAAGGAACGTGGCTCGTCCCGACGCTCATGGCGGGAGAGTCGGTCGAGCGGCTGGCCAAAGCCGGGCGGCTGCCGCCGTTCATTGCCCAAAAGGCCCTCGCCATCGCGCCCCGAATGCAGGCGTCGTTCAAGATGGCGGTGGATGGACGCGTCAAGATCGCGCTTGGCACGGACGCAGGCGTCTTCCCCCACGGCACCAACGGCCACGAGTTCGCACTGATGGTTCGCTACGGCATGCGGCCGATGCAGGCGATCCAGGCAGGCACGCTGGAAGCGGCGAGCCTGCTGGGGCTCGAGCGCGACGTCGGCACCGTGGCCGCCGGGAAGTACGCGGACCTCGTTGCCGTGCGGGGGGACCCGCTGCAGGACATCGGGGTGCTGGAGCGTGTGGACTTCGTCATGAAGGGCGGCGCGGTGTTCAAGCAGGGCGGGCAGGTGGTCGGAACGAGCGCCGCAGGGGTTCCATGAAGGCGGTAGGAGGCGGTAGGAGGCGGTAAGGGGCGGTAAGGGGCGGTAAGAGGCGGTAAGGGAGGGTAGGCGTGCGTCGCTTTCCCGCGTTCGATCCCCCGGAGTATGTCGAGTGGAGGCCCGAACCAGACCTCGTGCGGGCATTCCGGGCCACCGTCGAGACGACCGCCGAGCGCGCCGCGATCGTCTCCAGCCTCTCCATCGACGACAAGCTCGCACTCTACGCCGGCCTGCTGCGCGCCCGGCTCCACGACGTGCAGCTCAAGCGGTGGGTTCGCACCGGGGTGATCTCCAAGGCGTGGCTCGGCACCGGGGAGGAGGCGACCACGGTCGGGCCGGTGCACGCCCTCGACCGCGACCGAGACATCGTGGCGCCGATGATCCGCAACGCCTCGGCCTGCTCCGAGATGGGGATGTCGGTTGCCGACATGCTGCGCGCCTACCTCGCCACTGACGACGCCCCTTCGCGAGGCCGTGACCTCCACGTGGGCGCGTGGCCACGCGGAGTGCTCCAGCCGATCTCCCACGTCGGCGACATGGTGCCGGTGATCACCGGCGTTGCGCTCACGTTCAAGATGAAAAAGGAGAGGCGGGTTGCTCTCACATGGGTGGGCGACGGCTCCACCAAGACGGTCGCGGCGCACGAGGGGACGAACCTCGCGGCGGTGCAGCGCGTCCCCGCGATCTTCGTCATCCAGAACAACCAGGTCGCTCTCGGCACGCGGTTGGAGCAGCACCATCTCCCGAGGGACTTCAAGGACTGGCCCGCGAGTTACGGCATCTGGGGCGCCGAGTTCGACGGCAACAACGTGCTCGACGCCTACGCCGCGACGAAGCTCGCGGCGGAGCGGTGCCGCTCGGGCGAGGGCCCCGCGATGCTCGTCGCCGACACCTTCCGGATGGGCGGCCACGCGACCCACGATGAGCGCGAGGCGCGGGACACGTTTCCCGCCGAGCTGTTTCAGCGCTGGGGGAAACGGGACCCGATCGGGCTGTACGAGGAATTCCTGAAGCAAGAGGGGATCGCGGTGAGGCGCCTGGAGGAGGCGGAAGCGGAAGTGACGCTGCAGGTCGAGCAGGCCGCCGAGGCCGCGCTGGCAAGTCGGGAGAAGATGCCGCCGGGCGAGAGCGCGCTGAGCGGGGTGTATGCGGAGAATGCGTCGCGTGCGAACGTCCGTCCCGCCCCGGGGTAGCGAGTCCCAGGAGGTGAACTCTATGGCTCGCCCTCGGATGCTGGTGCTCGCCGTCCTTGCGTGCGGTGGGGAGCAGGCGACCACCACGCCCCCGCCTGCTGGGCAGGATACGATCCCAATTGCCGGCGAGGTGTTGTACGTGCCCACCGGATTCGGCGTCAATATCTTCGCGGCGGGACTCCCGGGCCCGCGCTATGTCGCCGTGGGACCCGGCGGTGCGGTGTTCGTGTCTCTAGCCGGCTTGGGCCAGATCGTCCGGCTGCTGGATGCGAACGGCGACGGGGTGGCGGACGCGCCGGCGCAAACCGTGCTCGGCGGCCTCGACGGTCCGCACGGCATCGCCTTCCGCGGTGACACGATGTACTTCGCCGAGGTGACCTCCGTGAAGCGCCTCGACCCCGGGACCACGACGCCCGTAACCCTGGTGTCGGGCCTGCCGAGCGGGGGCCACAACACGCGCACCGTGGTATTCGGCCCCGACAACCTCATGTACGTCGCGGTAGGCTCTTCGTGCAACGTGTGCAACGATGCGCCGCCGCGCGCGGCGGTCACGCGCTACAATCTCGACGGCACCAATCCGCATACGTTCGCGACCGGGCTCCGGAACTCTGTTGGACTCGCATTCCACCCGACCACGGGCGAGCTCTGGGCCAACAACAACGACCGCGACGATATCGGGCGACGGGGTATCACGAACGATGTCGCGATGACCGACAGCCTTCCACCCGAGCGGATCAACATTCTAAGAGACGGCAAGTGGTACGGCTGGCCCCAGTGCTACCTCCCTGGGAAACCCAACCCCGAGCACCCGAGCGCCGACTGCTCCGGCGTCGAGCCGCCCGCGATCACGTTCCAGGCCCACTCCGCGCCGCTGGGCATCACGTTCTACAGCGGGACGATGTTCTCGACGGCGTACCGTGGCGACGCGTTCATGACCTACCACGGCTCGTGGAACCGCACCGTGCCGACGGGAGCGAAGGTGGTGCGCGTCCGGGTACAGAACGGCCGGCCCACGGCCGTTGAAGACTTCGTGACCGGCTGGCAGCGTCCCGATGGTTCCCGCTGGGGTCGGCCGGTCGGGGTGGCCGTCACGCCCGACGGAGCGCTGCTGGTGAGCGATGACCACGGTGGACGGATTTGGAGGGTGAGCTATGTCCGGTAAGAGGCGGTATGAGGCGGTAAGGGGCGGCATGGGGTTGTGCGGTTTGGTACTCGTGGCGGCGTCATACCGCCTCTTACCGCCCCCTACCGCCTCATACCGCCCCTACCGTCCCGACATCCATGCCGAGTACGTGAAGTACCTGAGCGGCAGGGACACGATCACCGGCTATCTCGCGTATCCCGAGCGCAAGGATCCCGCGCCCGCGGTGGTGGTGATCCACGAGATCTTCGGCATGTCGGACTTCATCCGGCAGACTACGGAACGGCTCGCCAACGACGGGTTCGTGGCGATCGCGCCTGATCTCCTGTCGCGGCGCGGAGGGACGCCGGCGGCGACCGACGAGGCGCGCAGGCTCATCGCTGGGCTCAATCCCGACACGCTCACCATGGACCTCGACGCGACGGTCGCGTACCTAAAGACCCTCAAGCCGGTCCGGCGCGATCGGATCGGCGTGATCGGGTTCTGCTGGGGCGGCGGTCAGAGCTTCCGGTACGCGACCAACAGCCCCTCGCTGCGCGCGTTCGTGGTCTGCTACGGGCCCGGTCCCGATGCGGCTGCGATCGCGCGGATCCGCGCAAAAGGCCTCGGGGTCTATGCTGAGAAGGACGCACGCATCAACGCCGGGCTGTCGGATGTGGACGCAGCGGTGAGGCAATACGGCAGGGACTACCGCTACACCATCTATGCCGGCGTGGGGCACGGCTTCCTGCGCTCGCGCGAGCCGCCCGAAGTCGCGGACAGCGCGTGGGGAGACGTGATTCGGTTTTTCACGGAGAGTCTCGGGCGGTAGGAGGCGGTAGGAGGCGGCGGTATGGGGCGGTATGGGACGCGGCACCCTGACCGCCTCTTACCGCCTCTTACCGCCTCCTACCGCCCTACCGCCTCTTACCGCCTCTTACCGCCTCTAGGTATTCTCGCGCCCGCTCCAGCGCTGCGTCCCTCCCCGCCAGCACGTCAGCCACTGTCCTCGACACCGGAATTTCCGGGCGGATGCCCGTTCCGGCGAACTCTTCTCCGTTGGGAAAGGCGTGCCGCGTGACCGAGAACGTGACGGTCCAATTCTTGGGGAGTTGGATTTCGAGCGGCTCGCCCGGGCTCCCGCCGGACGGCTCGCCGATAATCACCCCTCGCCCAGTGTTTCGGAACGCCACGAGAAGGTCCTCCGCCGCTCCCGTGGTGGCGCTCGAGGCGAGCACCGCGACAGGGCCGCCGTAGGGAGGCCGGTCAACGCGCGGTGCAACGATTGCAGGCGGCGGGCCGTACCAGTACATCGCGGAGTCGGGCAGGCGCCGGGCCCGGAAGACGGCCCGGTACGCCGGGGTCTTCCAGCGCACGGCCGGGAACGGCGTATTGGTGAGGCGCGCCAGGAGCTGGTATCCGTGTTCGCCGGTTCCTCCGGCGGCGCGGCGGAGATCGAGCGCCAGCCCGTTCACGCCGATGAAATCGGGGAAGGCGCGGTCGAACCGCCTCACGACATCTTCGTCCGCGAGTGCTGTGATGCGCACGAGGACCACGCCGTCCGGGAGGGAGTCGATTTGGAGCTGCGGCGGCTCAAGCGGCCAGCGGTCGTTGAGGGAGACGCTGCGCGTGACGCTGATGCCGCGCTGCACGCCGCCCGGGAGGCGGAGCGAGAGCTGCAGCAGCGTGCCTTTTTCGCCCTGAAGCATCCACGCCACGGCGCGCTGCCAGCGGTCGGCGGGCGTCGCCGCCGCAATCTCGGGAAGCACGGAGTCGCGGATCCAGCTCTCGGCGGGAAGACCCTGCACCGCGACGATCTCCGCCAACCGCTCGGGGCGCGCGACGCGCATCTCGTCGTTCTCCGCATAATCGAGGATGTACGGCCGGCGCTCGACGCTCTCGAGCAGCAGCGGGGGCCGGGCGATGCGTGAGCGCAGGTTCGCGGGCGGGATCACCGCGGCCTGGCCGTCGCCGAGCAGGGCGAGGAAGCGCCGGAGGCGCCGATAGAAGAGGATGTCGGACTGCGGCTCGGTAGCGAGCTTCAGGGTCGCCGCGAGGGCCGAGTCCCAGTCGGCCTGCACGTGGTCCCAGTAGGCGAAATTGTAGCGGGCTTCCGCCCAGATGGTGGCGACGGCCGCAGCGCGCTCGGTGGCGCTGAGCTGCTGGGCCGCGAGCGGCGCGAGCGGCGCCACGAGGCCCAGACCGAGGACGGTGACTGAGCACATGATCACGCGCCTAATCTATCTGCTTCTGTTCGTATCGCCGCAGGTGCTGATCTATCTGTATCTGCGCGAGCGGCTTGCTGACCCCACCTGGCCGCGTCACTCGCGGCTCGTGCGCCGCGCGCTCGCGGCCGTCTTCGTGATCGGCAACCTCCCATGGATCTTCGTCGCCGGTCGCGCCTTGTTCGGGTCGGTGTGGGGCATCGGACGAATCCCGTACCTCGGCCCGTGGATCGCCTGGCAGATCCTGGGGTGGATCTTCTGCGCCCTGGTGGCGGTGTACGTGATCGGGAAGGCCGTCGTTCGAGGGAGCAGGGAGCTGGGAGCAATACTCTTCGGTGCAGGCCGCGACTCTGCCGCGCGCCGAAAGGAACCGCTCCCCGCTCCCCGCTCCCGTATGACGCGTCGGCAGTTCTTGGCGCGTGCCACCTACTCGTACGCCGCTGCCGGTGCCGCGCTCTCCACCTACGGCATCTGGAGCGCCTACCGCCTGCCCGAGATCACCCGCCGCACGCTGCTGTTCCCCGATCTGCCGCCGGGCCTCGAAGGCCTCAGCGTGCTTCACCTCTCGGACCTCCACGCGGGCATCCACCTCGGCGAGGATGAGATGCGCGAGATCGTGGCAAAGGCGAACGCACTCCGGCCCGATCTGATCGTGCAGACCGGCGACATGATCGACATCTCGCCGTCCTACATTGCACCCTACGTGCGGGCCCTCCGCGACCTCCGGGCTCCGCTCGGCGTGGTGACGGTGATGGGTAACCACGACCGGTATACCGGGGAGCAAGCGGTGATCCGCGGCTGCAGGGACGCGGGGCAGGTCGTGGTGAAAAATGGCTGCCACGTGCTCGAGCGCGGCGGCGCGACCCTCGCCCTGCTCGGCATCGACGACCCGCGCAGCTGGACCGCCGACGACCCGCAACCACACGACGTTGATGCCGCGCTCCGGGCCGCGCCCTCGGGTGCGTTCAAGATCCTGCTGGCGCACCGTCCGGGCGCGTGGGACACGGCCGCGCCGCGCGGCATCCCGCTCACGCTGGCGGGACACATCCACGGCGGACAGCTCTACCTGCCGCTCGTCGGGTGGTCGGCCGGCCGGCTGATCACGAAGTACGTCATGGGGCACTTCCAGCGGGGGACCAGCCAGCTGTATGTGAGCCGGGGCATTGGAGTCGTGGGCGTGCCGATCCGCGTGTTCGCGCCGCCGGAGATGGCGCTCTTTGAACTGCGGCGGCTGGACGGTTAGACGGTTAGATGGTTAGATGGTTGAATGGCTTGGGATCCGCTCCTCGGGCCGTCGTTCCTAACCGTCTAACCGCCTAGCCGTCTAGCCGCCTGGTCTCTGCGATCGCGTCCCAGGCCGCATTGAGTGCGAGTTGCACGCCGGCGTGGCCCTCCGGCCACTCCTTGCCCGACAGGCGGTCGATCACCAGCGTGACCACGCCGAGCCACACCGCAGCCCACACCTCGGCCGCGCCGGGCTTCACCGACCCTTCGGCTTTCGCCTGGGCGATCAGGGCCTCGAGCCCGAGTCGAAAATCCCGCGCTACCTTGCGGCTCTCGTCGTCGAGCAACTCGCCGTGGCGCTGGACGAAGAACAGGCGCGTGACCTCGGGCTCCCGCCCGGCTCCGGCGGCCAGCCCGCGCCCGAGCTCGGCAAGCTTCTCGCGCGGCCCCACCTTGAGCGCGTCCGCGTCCTTGACGAGTCGCGCCGCCCAGCGGCCTGCCGTACGGTACAGCTCGTTCAAGAGGTGCTGCTTCGAGTCGAAGTGGCGGTAGATCGTGCCCTCCGCCACGCCCGCCTTCTTCGCGATGTCGGGTGTGGTGGTGATGTGATAACCCTGGCCGGTGAACAACTCCAGCGCGGCGCGAACGAGACGCTGACGGGTGAGATCGGCCTGGGTCATCGGGCGCGAATCTAACCCAGCACTCGCCCCGGCGCCGGTCAGTGGTTCGGCCGTCCGGGTCCCGCCTCGCGACAAAACAGCACCGTCGCTCCGCGGGACCCGACGCCTCACCGTGTGAACGACGGGGTTCCGCCGGCCGCCCCCCCTCGCTAGGTTTCCGCCCGCTCGTCGTCCCCCTCATGCACGCTCGGAGGAAATTGCGCCATGCGCATGCTGGTTTTGGGCGCGGGGCTCCAGGGGTCCGCCTGTGCCTATGATCTGCTGCAGCAACCGCGAGTGGAGCACGTCACCGTCGCCGACCTGAAGCCCGACCGCATCCCGGCCTTCCTCAAGCCGTACGTGGGCAAGCGGCTCGCTCTCCTGAAGCTCGACGTGCAGGACGCCGCGGCTGTGCGCGCTGCGGTGCGAGTACACGATGCGGTGCTGAACGCCGCGCCGTACTACTTCAACCTCGACATCTCAAGGGCGGCCGTGGACGTCGGGGTCCACTGCGCCGACCTGGGCGGCAACACGGAAATCGTCTTCCAGCAACGCCAACTCGACGCCGAAGCGAAGAAACAGAACATCTCCGTGATCCCGGACTGCGGCCTCGCGCCGGGGATGGTGAACATCCTCGCCGCCGAGGGCATCCGGCGCGTCGGTCACGCCGACGCGGTGAAGATCTACGTCGGCGGCCTGCCGCAGCGCCCTGAACCGCCGCTGAACTACCAGATCGTGTACTCGCTCGAGGGAGCGCTGGACTACTACACGACCTCGTCGTGGGTCCTGCGCGATGGAAAGCCAACGCGCGTGGACGCGCTCTCCGAGCTCGAGGACGTGACCTTCCCGCCACCCGTTGGCACGCTGGAGGCGTTCCACACGGGCGGTGGCATCTCGACTATGCCGTGGACCTACGAAGGCAAGGTCCGCACGATGGAGTACAAGACGCTGCGCTACCCGGGCCACGTGGCCATCATGCGCCCGATCCGTGAGCTGGGGCTGCTCGACCTCGCGCCGGTGAACGTGGGGGGGAAGGAGGTCGCGCCGCGCGACGTCTTCATCGCCGCGGTTTCATCCAAGCTCACGAAGCCCGAGGGGCGCGATCTCGTCGCGCTGCGGGTGGAGGTGCGGGGGCGGAACGGGAAGCAGGCGGCATGGCAGCTGCTCGATTATTACGACGAGGCCCATGGCCTCAGCGCGATGATGCGGACCACCGGCTACTCCCTCGCAGTCACGGGCCTCATGCAGGTGGACGGCCGCATCACGGTGAAGGGGGTGCGCACCCCCGACGAGGCGGTGCCGTTCGGGGAATACCTGAGCGAGATGGCGAAACGCGGGGTGGAGATTCGGGAGATCTAAGGTTCCAGGTGTCGGGTGTCAGGCCGGGCGCCACCCGACACCCGACACCTGATACCCGACACCTCTCAGTAACTCCACGTCGTGCCCCACAGGAGCTGCACTCCCTCGCTCCCCGCGCCCACGCCCACCACGACGAGGGAGTTGCGGAGAAAGCGGAGCGCGATCTCACCCCCGCCACCCGTGTGGAGTCCGGCGGTGGTCAGGCGGAAGCGCTCTTGCGGCCCGAACACGCGGCCTGCGTCAAGGAAAGCGATGAGCTTCAGCTCGACCACGCTCGGCACCGAGAGCAGCGCGTAGCGCGCTTCCACGCCGCCGAGCAGTCTGGCGTGCCCCGTAAAGCGCCCCTCGTAGTATCCGCGCAGCGAGCGATAGCCCCCCAGGACGACGAACGACCGCTCGCTCGACTCCATCTCCTGCTTGGCCGCGAGCGGTGGTTGCCCACCCATCCCTTCGCCACCGAGTCGCCCCGCGAGGACGAGCTTCTGGAGCGGTTGCGCCTGGACCCGCGCGTGGGCTGTGGTCCGGGTGTAGCCCTTCCCGCTGGCGAACAACGCTTCGACGAACAGCCCGGAATGAGGATCGATCTCGTGGTCGCGGGTATCGAAGACCACGCCCGCGCGCACGACCCGGTCGTCGAACGGGACGGTGGCGGGATCCACGGCGCCCGATGTCAGGTCACGGCGGAACACACTCTGGCCCGGCAGCGGACGGAAGTCGGTATGCTGGACGTGGGTGCCGAGCAGGACCCGCACGGGACCAGCGACACGACGCTGGACCGTGGCGCGCAGGCTCGTGGAGGTGCGGCTCACCCGATAGAAGTGGGTCCCAAGGACGCGGGCGCTGTCGGCGACGTAGCGGGTGTCGTTGCCGATTCCGTAATAGCCGAGGCGGTTGGCCCGCGCCGTGGTGATCGCCAGGCTCGCTCGCCATCCGTCCCACCACGCCGGCGCCTGCGCATCGGCGACGAAGAAGCGGCTTCCCTGGGTGCTCGCGCCGATGTCGAAGTTGACGGCCGCGAGGTTCGGCTCGGGGCGCTCGACGAAGCCCACGGGACTGTAGCGGCCGTAGTGGACGGCTCCCCACAGCCCGTCGATAGTGGTGTACCAGGCGTAGGGATAGAGGTTGTCTCGCCAGAAACGCTGGGCGCCGAGCGCGGGAGCGGCGCCCGCGAGCAACCCAAGCGCCGCGCTAACGGCCCGCAGAGCGGCGCTCGTAGAGATACGCGGTATCCCGGAGCTTCGCCTCGGTTCCGTCGTGCGCGGCGTAGCGCCCCGGATAGAGCGATGCAGCGCCGAACTCGCCGCGCTTGTTCACGGCGTAAAAGTTGAGGCCGAACTTCGGTTTGCCGTCGGGATCGAGCAGCCGCTTCTCGGTCAGTTGTACGACCCGCTTCAGCGTCTCGAGGCAGGCGTCCGTGGGCCGCATACCCCGGCGCATGAACTCGACCGCCAGGAACCCGCCGCACACCTTGATGTTCGACTCGCCGCGGCCCGTCGAGCCTGCTGCACCGACGTCGTTGTCGGTATATTGGCCGGCGCCGATGATCGGACTGTCGCCGACACGCCCGGGGATCTTGAAGGCGAGCCCGCTGGTCGTGGTCACGGAGGAGAGGTCGCCCTGCGGCGTGACGGCGTCACAGTTGATCGTCCCGGTGGGCCGCACGCTCAGGCGCTCGTCTTTCGGCACGTCGAGGTAGTCATCCTCGGGGTTCAAGTTCGCGCGCCAGCGCAGCCACTCCTCGCGCGCATGCTCGGTGAGCAGGTTCTCTTCCTTGAAACCGTACTGCAGCGCGAACCGCTTGGCGCCCGGGCCGACGAGGAAGATGTGGTCCGTGTATTTGAGCACGAGCTTCGCGACCTCGGACGGCGTCTTGATGCCTTCGAGGGCGCCTACCGCGCCGGCACGCTTGGTCGGCCCGTGCATGCATGCCGCATCGAGCTGGACGACGCCTTCGGCGTTGGGCAACCCGCCGTAACCGACGGAGTCGTCGTTGGGGTCGAGTTCCTGGATCTTCACGCCTTCGATGACCGCGTCGAGCGTGTCGGCACCCTGCATGAGCATGTCGAATGCCTTCTGCACGGCGCGCAGGCCGTTGCTGCTCGAGACGACCACCGGCCTCGCCGCCCAGCGGCCGGCGGGCGGCAGGGGCTGCGGCGGACGGATCGCGTACGGGATGTCGACGGCGGTGGCGGCGGCCATGCCGACGGCCGTGGACGAAACGAACTCGCGACGGGACAGGACAAGGGACACGCCTCGCGCTCCGTTGCAGGGATGACGTGCTTGGTTTTACGCACTCGAGCGGCGCCTGTCAACTTGCTCCGTCAGAGAGCCGGCCCTAACGTTCCGACCGTGCACTACGAAGATCCGCCCAGCCCGAGCGCAGTCATCCGCGGCATCCTCGGCGTGGCCGCCGTCGCGGCCGCGGTGTCGCTGGCGATCGCGTTCGTGACGACGGGGAATGTCGCCTGGAAGCTGCTAGCGCTGTTCTTCGCGCTCTGGGGTGCGTGGACCTTCTTCGGGCAGCTCTTCGACACCTTCGTCTCGCCGCTCGGCCGGTTCTTCGGGAGCGCGTTGACGGGCGGCGTCATGCCCCCGGGGACCGGCATTACCATCGAGCAGGAGACGGCGACGCTCGAACGTTTGCTCGCCGCCGATCCGGCGACGCACCGCGCCATTCTCGCTGGCATCCGCCTCGCCGAGATCTATCGCACCCATCAGAAGGACGCCGCGAAAGCAGACGCCCTGATCGCGACACTCGCAAGCCGCTACCCCGACGCCCCGGAACTGAAGTATGTCCGCGGCGGCTGACGTGTCGCTGGTGGTTCCGGTGTATGACGAGCGCGAGAACCTGCCGATCCTGATCCAGGAGATCGGCCGCGCGCTGTCCGGCCGGGGCTGGCGCTACGAGATCGTCGCCGTGGATGACGGCTCGACGGACGGCTCCCTGGATGTGCTGAAGGCGCTGAAGCGCGAGCACCCCGAGCTGCACATCGTCGCCTTCGCCGCGAACGCGGGGCAGACCGCGGCGCTCGCTGCGGGGTTCCGGGCCGCTCGTGGGCACGTGATCGTGACACTCGACGCGGATCTCCAGAACGACCCGGCGGACGTCCCTGCGCTGGTGGACGAGCTCGAGCGGAGCGGCACGGCCGCCGTGGTAGGTTACCGCCTGAACCGCCAAGACAGTGCTTGGAAGCGGCTCCAGAGCCGCATCGCGAACGGCGTGCGCAACCGGCTCAACCGCGAGGCGATCCGCGACACCGGTTGCTCGCTCAAGGCGTTCCGCGCAGACGCGGTGCGGGTGCTGCCGCTGTTCAACGGGATGCACCGCTTCCTACCGACCCTGATCAAGCTGCACGGCGGCACGGTGGCCGAGGTACCGGTGCAGCACCGGCCGCGGCGGTTCGGGCGCACGAAGTACGGCATGTGGAACCGCGTGTTCCGATCGTTGGCGGACGCCTTCGCGGTGCGCTGGATGCAGCGGCGCGCGCTGCGCTACCGGGTGCGGGAGGAGCTTCCCTGATGCACGATGACTGGGTGCGGCAGATCGATCTGGAGCTGGACGGCGAGCTGAGCCTTCCCGAGCGTGCCGCCCTGGCGCGCCACGTCGCCGGCTGCCGACACTGCGCCGAGGCACGCGTGAGCCACATCGAGATGCGGGTGGCATTCGCACGCTCGGCCGGCGAGCCGCACGCCCGCACCGTGCCCCGGCCGGCGATTCGCGGGCGCGCCCTCGCGCTCTGGATGACGATCAGCCTCGCCGCCGGGGCGGCGGCCGGCTGGTTGGCCCACGTTCAATGGGGCCGGCCCGGCACGGGCTCGCTCGAGGCCACGCGTGCGACCTTCGTGGCGCCATAGCCTGGTTGCCGCGGCGCTCCTCGCCGCGCTGCCGCAGGGGAACTATCGCGTGAGCTACCGGCTCCGCGTGCTGGAGCGCGCGGGCCCGGCGACGCGGCCGCTCGCCACGAGCGTCGTGGCCGGCCCCCTGGGCACGGACGTGCGCCTCTCGCTCCGCACTGAGACGGCCGAGGTGCGGGGGTTGCTCGGCCTCCTTCCCGAGCCGGACACCGTGACGCTCTCCGGGATATTCTTCGGGCGGCGGCTCGCGGGGAACTCGCGGCGCGGGCTGCCGCTCTGGGAGGAGGACAGCTATCGCCGCTCGGCGCGGTTGCCGTGGGGCGGCACCGTCCGGCTCCACCCCCTCGGGACCGGGTCGCGCGGGGGGCGGGGGGGGCGGGGGGGGCGCCGCGACC
This sequence comes from Gemmatimonadales bacterium, assembly GCA_035763805.1. Lineage (GTDB taxonomy): Bacteria > Gemmatimonadota > Gemmatimonadetes > Gemmatimonadales > GWC2-71-9 > DASUAL01. The sequence goes on along the minus strand of DASUAL010000032.1, from coordinate 8,455 downwards.
TCTGGGTGGAGATCACGGTGACGCGAGAGTTCGCGGCGGGGGAGACCCGGCCGAGCGAAGAGGTCACCGTGCTCGACAGCTCGCTCGCCTTCGGCGCCGAGGCGGTCGCGCAGCCGCGCCGCGTCATGGTCCGTCTGGCGCTGGTGCGCGGCGACACGGCGAGCAGCACCCGGGCGCTCGACCTCGTACCTGACACACCCGGCCGGCGAGTGAGCTTCACGCTGGGTGCCGCGACATCGGCGTTCGACGTCGGCTTGGTGCGGCCGGACCCGCCCCAGAGCGGGCGCGACAGCGCGCTGGCGCTCGGTGCGGACGTCATCTGCCTGCGCGTCACCGTCCCCGATGCGCCCGCTCCTGCCGGCGTGCGCTGTGGCCGCCTGGACAACATCGCCCGTCGGATGGCGCTCGCAGCGGGCGATACGCTCGTCGCTACCTTCGCCTGGCCCAGCGCGCGCTGAGCGCGGTAAGTTTTCAGCCATGCCGCGAAAGCCGCGACTCGATCCCTCGATCTTCCATCTCCCCGTCGAGAAGATGCGGGAAGGCTACTACTCCGATAAGTACTTCGTGCGCGCCCGCGACCTCCTGCTCAAGGATCAACACCGGCCCTGCGTGACCATGCAGGTGTTCGGCAAGGCCCACGCCTTTCTCGGCGGCATCGACGAGGCGATCGCGATCCTCAAGCTCTGCAGCGCCACGTGGCCCGAGCTGCGGGTCCACGCGTTGTACGACGGGGACGAGATCGAGCCGTGGGAAACGGTGCTCCTCATCGAAGGGCCGTACGACGCGTTCGCGCACCTGGAGACCTTGTGTCTCGGCGTCCTCGCCCGGCGCACCAAGGTGGGCACGAATACCCGGCGCGTGGTCGAGGCGGCGAGGCCCAAGCAGGTCATGTTCTTTCCCGCCCGGCACGACCACTGGCTGGTCCAAACGGGAGACGGCTACGCCGCGCACATCGCGGGCGCGATCGGCGTTTCGACCGACGCCCAGGCGTCCTGGTGGGGCTCGGAGGGGATCGGGACCGTCCCGCACGCCCTGATCGCGGCCTACGGTGGTGACACCGCGCTCGCCTCGCGGAAGTTCGCGGAGCATATGGATCCCGGCGTACGATTGATCACACTCGTGGACTTCGACAACGACTGCGTCCAAACCTCGCTGCAGGTCGCGCGAGCGCTGGGCGAGCGGCTCTACGGCGTGCGGATCGACACCTCCGAGACGTTGGTCGACAAGTCGGTCATTCCGCAGATGGGGACGTTCAAGCCCACCGGCGTGAACCCGCAGCTCGTTTGGAACGTGCGGCGCGCGCTCGATGGAGAGGGGTTCAAGCACGTGAAGATCGTCGTGTCCGGGGGCTTCAACGTCGACAAGATCCGCCACTTCGAGGAGGAAGGCGTGCCGGTGGACATGTACGGGGTCGGCTCGAGCCTGTTCCAGGGGCGGTTCGACTTCACGGCCGACGTGGTGCGCGTCGAGGGAAAACCCTGCGCGAAAGTCGGCAGATCCTACCGACTGAACCCGCGGCTGGAGCAGGTGGAGTAGCTCGGCGCGCCAACAACCCCCGCTGCCGGCACTCCTTGCTGCGCGGCGTAGCCGATGCCCTGCTGTGAGAAATGGGCGAGAGGGGCCCCGATAAAGATCGCGGAATAGAGCAACCGTCCTGTCAACACGATGTAGCTCATGGATCACCTCTCTTCACTGGAGAGCGAGCGGTGCATTCTCGCGTCGCGTAGTCGGCCGGCTGGTCGTCGGCAGTTGTTCGAGCGGGAGCCGCCGCTGCACCATGTCGCGGTTGATCCAGACGATGCCGTCACCGCACATGATCGCGTCCACCGGGTACGGCTGTCGCGCGAACGACTCGGCGTCTGCGGTCGCGACCCCGGTCCCGGGGAAGTAGTAGTAGCAGCGCTCGCCGCCCGGGTGGCTGTGGATGACGCCCACGGTACCGGACCACCCGGCCTCTTCACACGTGTGTCGTGGCAGGACGTGCGTGGGCGTCGACCGGGCGGGATCGACATCCGCCGGGGCGATGCGGCGCACGATGACGGTGTGACCGCGGATCTCGCCGATCATGCAGGCCAGGAATTCGGTGCGATACGACCGATACTGGAGGCGGAGGTGGCGCCGCGCCTGATCCGACAGAACGAGCGCGCGCGCCCCCACGGACGGCGCCCCAACGAGGGCCGCCGGCTCTGGCTCGAGCACGAGCAGCGCCACGACGCCGGCGGCCCCGAGGGCAGCATGCGCGAGGCGGGTCGGACGCGGGAGCCTCATAGGCTGAATCCGCTTGAGATCGCGAGCGTCTCCATGACAATTCATGAATGAACCATATGCCCACAATGGTTCCCGTCGCCCAACGGCGGGGCTTTCGAGGCCAGGGGATCCATGCCCGATCGGACCCGAGCCCCAGACGCCGAGAGCGACCGAGGGCGGAGGGCCCTTGCCCTCCAATGCGGGCCTGCATATTGTTTCGGAGGAATGAATATTAATTCACCCGTCCCCGTCGGCGTCTTCGGGGCCTCCGGGTACGTCGGCCAGGAGCTGCTCCGACTCCTCGCCGGGCACCCGGGGGCCTCGGTTGTCTTCGCGACCGCGCACACCGCGGCGGGCGAGGTCGTCGAGGGCCACCGGCTGCTCCACGTCGACGATGCGCCCCTCGGTCGGGTCGAAGTCGTGCTCTCCGCCCTGCCGCACGGCGTGTCCGCCCGCTACGTGCGCGAAGCACGGGCGGCGGGCAAGCGAGCGGTGGACCTCTCCGCGGATTTCCGGCTGTCGCCCGAGGCCGTATACGGCCTCACCGAGGTGACGCGGCCCCGGGTGGCCGCCGCCGAGCTGGTCGCGAACCCCGGCTGCTATCCCACGGCGGCGCTCCTCGCCCTGATCCCGCTCGCGCAGCGGGGCCTGATCGACGCCTCACGCGAGGTGCTGATCGACGCCGCATCGGGCGTCACCGGCGCCGGCCGGACGCCCGCGCGCGAGCTCCTGTTCGGCGAGGTCGCCGAGGACTTCCGTGCCTATGGCGCGGGCAACACGCACCGACACCTCCCGGAGCTGAGGGCGACGCTCGCGCGAGAGAGCGGCTTCACCGGTGACCTCGTGTTCACGCCGCACCTGCTCCCGGTGAAGCGGGGGATTCTCGAGACGATCCACGTGCCGCTCACGCGGGTGCTCGATCAGGCGACCGCGGAAGGGTTGTACGACGCGGTATACGCCGACGAGCCCTGTGTCGTCGTCATGCACGGCACCCTGCCGGCGCTCAAGGACGTGGTGTACCGAAACCGCGTCGCCATCGGTGTCGTGCCGGTCGCGAACGTCCGCCGTCCGCGGCTCACAGTGATCGCCGCGATCGACAACCTGGTGAAGGGCGCGGCGGGGCAGGCGATCCAGAACATGAATGTGATGCTGGGGCTGCCGGAGACCGCGGGGCTCGCGTGCTGAGCGTCCGCGTCGTCAAGCTCGGCGGCAACCAGCTCGAGCGCCCCGGCTGGCTCGCGGCGTGCGCCCAGGCCCTCAGGGCGTTGGAGCCGGTCGTGGTCGTGCACGGCGGGGGGGAGGCGGTGAGCGCGGTTTCGCGCCGGCTGGGGCTGCCCGTCGAGAAGCGCGACGGGCTGCGGGTCACGACCCCTGAGGCTGCCGAGGTCGTCGAGATGGTCCTCGCAGGACCGGCGAACCGGCTCGTGGTCACGGCGGCCCGAGCTGCGGGACTCGATGCGATCGGTTTATCGGGGGTGGATGGCGGACTGCTCACCGCGCGGCCGGCACCCGGGGGGCTCGGACACGTGGGCGAGGTCGTCGTCGTGCGGGCCTCGCTGCTCCACAGCCTCCTGCTCGCGGGGCTCACGCCCGTCATAGCGCCGATGGCGCCCGGGACGGAGGGCGGTCTGCCGTTCAACGTGAACGCCGACGCCGCGGCGGCGGCGATCGCGGGCGCGCTGCGCGCCATGGAGCTGCTGTTGGTGTCCGACGTGCCGGGCGTCACTGTGGACGGCGTCGTTCAACCAGCGCTCGCGGCGGGAGACATCGAGACGCTTATCGAGCTCGGCGCTGCCACGGACGGCATGGCCGCGAAGCTCCGGGCGGCGGCCGCGGCGCTCGAGCTCGGCGCCCGAGCCGTCCGCATCGGCGACCTCCACCTGCTGGGGCATCCCTCGGCCGGCACCCGGATCCTCCCGGCCGCCGTCCCAGTCGCGTGACCGCCGTTACCGCGACCGGCTCGGCCACGCCCGCCGCGCAGGCCACGCCGGCCACGTCGGCCCTGCTCGACGTGTACGCCCGTGTCGGCCCCACCTTCGTCGCGGGGGACGGGGCGGAGCTCGTCGCGGCCGACGGGTCCCGGTACCTCGACTTCGTCGCCGGCCTCGCGGTCAACGCGCTCGGCCATAACCACCCCGTCGTGCGCCAGGCGATCGAACGGGCTCTGGGCACGGGGCTGATCCACGTGTCGAACCTGTACCGTACGGACCCCGGCGAGCGCCTCGCCGAGGAGCTCGTGGCGCGCTCGTTCGCCGATCGGGTGTTCTTCTGCAACTCGGGCGCCGAGGCGAACGAAGCCGCGTTCAAGTTCGCCCGCAAGTGGTCGGGGAGGAGCGATATCGTCGCGTTCACTGGAGCGTTTCACGGCCGCCTGTTCGCGACGCTGGCGGCCACCGATCGACCGGAATACCGGAAGCCGTTCGAGCCGCTGGTGCCTGGTATCCGGATCGTGCCGCGGGAGGATTGGGCGGCCGTCGATCACGCGATTTCCGCTTCCCGGAGCGCTGCCGTGATCGTGGAGCCCGTGCAGGGAGAGGGTGGGGTGCGTCCCATCGATCCGGAATGGCTCGCATTCGTTCGCGAGCTGTGCGACTCGCGCGGCGTCGCGTTGATCTTCGACGAAGTGCAGTGTGGGCTGGGCCGGACCGGAACCCTCTTCGCCTACGAGCAGGCCGGCGTCGTCCCCGACCTCTTGACGCTCGCGAAGCCGCTTGCGGGCGGGCTGCCCATGGGGGCAGTGCTTCTCACGGACGCGATCGCCGGGGCGCTCGCGCCCGGTGACCACGCGACTACGTTCGGCGGCGGGCCGCTCGTCGCGACGGTGGCGCTGGACGTCGTTCGCACGATCGCCGACCCCGAGTTTCTGGCCGCCGTGCGGCAGAAGGGCGCTTGGCTGGCGGCGCGGCTCGCCCGGCTCACCGCGCGCTCGCCGCTCGCGCGCGAAGCGCGGGGCTGCGGGCTGATGTGGGGGATCGAGCTCTCCGAACCCGCCACTCCGTTCGTCACCGCCGCGCGGGAGCGCGGGCTGCTCGTCGTCACCGCCGGTCCGCACGTGATCCGCCTGGTGCCGCCGCTCGTGATCACGCCTGAGGAGCTGGAGCGGGGGGTGGACATCCTGGAAGCGGTGCTGCAATGAGCGCCTTGCCGCTCGTCGGGGAGCAGGGAGCAGGGAGCGGTACCATGCGGGGCGAGCCGGAGGCACGGCTAGCCAAGGAGGGTACCGCTCCCCGCTCCCTGCTCCCTCTTGTACGCGCCGCGCGGCTCGCCGACGTGCCACAGCTCGAGTGCCTCATGGCCCCCTACGTCGCCACGGGCGACCTCCTACCGCGCAGCAACTACGACCTGTGCCGGCACATCAAGGAGTACGTCGTGGCCGAAGCGGCGGGCGGCGGCATTGCGGGCTGTGCGTCGCTGAAGATCTATTCGCGCGACTTGGGTGAAGTCGCGGGGCTCGCCGTGCACCCGGACCATCAGGGTACGGGCGTCGGCCGGGCGTTGCTCGCGGCCCTGATCGCGGAGGCCCGCACGCAGGGCCTCTCGGAGGTGCTCGCCCTCACGCGCAAGCCCGCGTTCTTCTTCAGGCTCGGGTTCGTCCCTGCCGAGAAGGAACACTTTCCGCTCAAGGTGTGGGCGGATTGCGCGCGGTGCCCGCGGCAGAATTGCTGTGACGAGGTTGCCGTCGTGCTCCGGTTGTAGCCCGTCCTTCATCCGCTGTTGACACCTTCCCATATCCTCGGAGAGATTCCCGGGGCTCTCTCGCAGTGTGGAGGCTGGCATGCCCCGCGTCATCTTCTGGGACGTCGACACTCAGCACGACTTCATGAAGGCCGACGGGAAGCTGTACGTGCCCGAGGCCGAGTACATCATCGCTAACCTGCAAAAGCTCACCGATTACGCCCACGGTCACCGGATCCGGATCGTTGCGAGCGCCGACGATCACGTGACGGGTCATCCGGAAATCTCCGACAAGCCCGACTGGAACACGACGTTCCCGCCCCACTGCATGCGCGGCACGCAGGGGCAGAAGAAGATCCCCGAGACGACGCTCACGGATCCGCTCGTGATCGAGCCCGCGAAGACGGACCCCCGGGCACTGGCCGACCGGGTCCGCGCGCACCGGGGCGACATCCTGTTCCACAAGCATCGGTTCGACGTATTCACGAACGAGAACGTGCTCACGGTGCTCGACGTGCTCGACCCCGAGGACATCGTTCTCTACGGCGTCGCGACCGATGTCTGCGACAAGGCGGCCATCGAAGGTCTGCTGGAGCGGCGCCCGCACACCCGCCTGTTCGTCGTGACCGACGCAGTCAAGGGGATCGACAAGGACGCCTCCGAGCACCTGCTGAAGGAGTGGGGCGAGGAGGGCGTGCGGCTCGTCAAGACCAAGGAGGTCGTGGAGGAGGGGCTGGTCGAGCAGCTCGCCCGCGCCATGGCATGACCGCCCCCGCCTTCGGGCGGTTTTTTCTCCCCGGACCGACGGACGTCCACCCGGAGGTCCTCGCCGCGATGCAGCGGCCCATGATCGGACACCGCTCGGCCGCCATGGAGCAGCTGCTCGCCCGGATCCAGCCGCCGCTCGCCGACCTGTTCCGCACCACCCGCATTGTCCTCGTCGGCACCACGTCCGCGACGGGGTTCATGGAGATGGCGGTTCGCAACGGCGTCCGCCGCCGGGCCCTCTCGCTCGTCAATGGCTCGTTCAGCGAACGGTTCGCCAACCTCGTCGGCGCGTGCGGCAAGGAGTGCATCCGCCTCGACGTGCCGCTCGGCTGCGCCGTGGAGCCCGACATGCTGCGGGACGCGCTGCGGCGCACTCCGGTCGACGCCGTGACGGTCGTGCATTCGGAGACGTCCACCGGCGTGCTGCACGACCTCCCGTCACTCGCCGCCGTGGTGCGCGAGTTCGACGACGTGATGCTGCTCGTGGACGCGGTGACCTCGCTGGCAGGGTCGCCCGTCGAGACGGATCGCTGGAGCCTCGACTTCGCCCTCACCGGCTCGCAGAAGGCCCTCGCGCTGCCGCCGGGGCTCGCCCTCGGCGTCGCCTCCGAACGGATGCTCGCGCGGGCCAAGACCGTCCCCAACCGCGGGCTGTACTTCGACCTCGTGAGCTTCACGGAGGCCACGGCCAAGCACCAGCCCACCAACACGCCGGCCATCTCGCTCCTCTACGCGCTCGAGACCCAGCTCGCGCGCATCGAGCGCGAGGGCGGTGTGGAGGCGCGCTGGCGACGCCACGAGGCGATGCGCGCGCGGGTCGAGGCGTGGAGCGAGGAGCGCGGCATCCCCTACCTGCCGCGCGAGGGGCGCCGCAGCTGGACGGTGTCGTGCCTCAGGCTGCCGCAAGGCAAGAGCGCCAAGACCGTCGTCGGCGCCCTGAAAGAGGCCGGCTGGACCATCGGTTCGGGGTACGGCCTGCTCAGGGAGACCACCATCCGCATCGGCCACATGGGCGATCACACCGTTGGTGCGCTCGAGGAGCTGCTGGGCGTGCTCGGGGGCCTGTTGGGATGACGCATCGCGTCGTGGTCGCCGACCGCGTGGCGGAGGCGGGGCTCAAGCTGCTGGCGGCCACGCCGGAGCTCGAGGTCGCGACGTTCGGTGGCAAGCCCCGGGAAGAGCTGGAGCGCGCCCTCGCCAGCGCGCACGCGCTGATCGTGCGTAGCGAGACGCGCGTCACCGCGGACCTGCTGACACGGGCGCCCGGCCTGCGCGTGATAGGGCGCGCTGGCACGGGCGTGGACAACATCGACGTGCACGCGGCCACCCGGCGTGGGATCGCGGTGATGAACGCGCCGGGCGCGAACACGGTGAGCGCTGCGGAGCACGCCATGGGGCTCTTGCTCGGGCTGGTGCGGCATATCCCGTGGGCGGCCGAGGCGATGCGGCGCGGCGAGTGGGATCGCAAGCGGTTCGAGGGGACCGAGCTCCGCGGCAAGACGATCGGCATTGTGGGGCTGGGACGGATCGGGGGTCACGTCGCCCAGCTCGCCCGCGCGTTCGGCATGCAGGTGCTGGGGCACGACCCCTATATCGCCCCCGAGCGGGCGGCCGAGCTGCACGTGAAGCTGCTGCCGCTGGACCAGCTGCTGCGGCAGGCGGACGTCGTGACGCTCCACGTGGCCCATACCGAGCAAACGCACCACCTGATCAACGCGGAGCGGCTGAGGCTGATGCGGCCGACCGCCGTGCTGATCAACACGGC
>DASUAL010000031.1:0-2309 GCA_035763805.1 Gemmatimonadales bacterium | reverse complement strand
GAATCACGGCTCGGCGGGGTTCCAAACGACCTGCCAGGACTGCCACACGACGACTGGCTGGACGGGCGGGGCGTTGAACCACACGTGGTTCCCGATTCCGCATCACGGTGCCGACGTGTGCACCGATTGCCACACCAATCCCCCGAACTATGCGGTCTTTGTGTGCACGGTTTGCCATACGCAAACCAAGACGGATCCGAAGCACTCGGAGGTGAGTGGCTATGTGTGGACCAGTACGACTTGTTATGCCTGCCATCCGAACGGGCGGAAGCCGTGACCCGCGCCCGATGCCGGGCGGGTCTCATCGCCTGCCTCGCGGGGCTGGCCGCGCCGGCCGCGGCCCAGGACTCGGCCGCCGTTCGGACCGCCCAGGTCACCTACCTGACGAGCGCATCGGCATATGTGAATGCGGGACGCTTGGACGGCTTGCGGGAAGGTGCGCGCATGGACGTGGTTCGCGGAGGAGCGACTATCGGCGTGCTGAAGGTCGCCTTCCTCGCGTCGCACCGGGCTTCCTGCGACATCGTGAGCGCCGCCATGACGCTCGCCGTGGGAGACACGGTGCGATTCGTTCCGGCCGCCGTGCCGCAGGACTCGTCCCTCGCACTCCGACGCCAGCACTCGCCGCCGCCGGCGCGTCGCGCCGGGCCCCGTTCCGGGCTGCGGGGCCGGATCGGCGTACAGTATTTCGTGATGCGGCAGAGCGACGGCACGGGCGCGGGGGTTTCGCAGCCGGCGCTCGATCTGCGGCTCGCCGGGCCGCCGGGGGCCTCCTCATTCAACGTGGCCGTGGATGTGCGGGCCCGGCACACGCATACGATCCTCGCGGACGGAAGTACGGCGAGCGGCGGCCGGAATCGCGTGTATCAGGCGGCCCTGTCGCTCCAGACACCGGGGTCGCCCGCGCGTCTCACCGTCGGCCGCCAGGTTTCGGGGAACCTCGCCTCCGTCGGCCTGTTCGACGGGGTGATGGCCGAGGTACACCAGCCGACCTGGAGCACCGGCGTCTTCGCGGGGACCCAGCCCGAGCCGTTGCAACTCGGCTTTTCGGGCGCCGTCCTGGAGACGGGGATTTACACGCAGCGTCACAGCCGGCCTGGAGCCGCCGCGCGCTGGTCGCTGACCCTCGGCGCCAGCGGGTCGTATGAAGACGCCCACGCGAACCGCGAGTTTGCCTTCGTGCAGGGCTCCTATCTGAGCCGCCGGCTCTCCGCGTTCGTGACCCAGGAGCTGGATTACTACCGGCCGTGGAAGCTGCTCCCGGGAATGCGCGCGGTCTCGCCCACGAGCACCTTCGCCACCTTCCACCTGCGGGTGACAGGGGCCGTGACCCTCGACGCCGGCTTCGACAACCGGCGCAACGTCCGGTTGTATCGCGACGTCGTGAACCCGGAGACGGCGTTCGATGACACCTACCGGCAGGGCGCCTGGGCTGGGGTGTCGGTACAGCCCACCCGGCGATTCCGACTGGGCGTCGACGCGCGGTCGAGCAGCGCCGGCCCGGCCGGCCACGCCGAGTCCTATACCCTCTCGCTCGGTGCCGACCGAATCACCACGCTCGGCCTGAGCCTGCGCACGCGGAGTACGCGCTACAGCAATCCCCAGCTCACCGGCTGGCTGAACTCCGCGGCGCTCAGCTTAGAGCCGGGCACCCGGTTGCGCCTCCAGCTGAACGGCGGCCTGCGCGCCGAGCAGGATCCCGCGGCCGACCCCCCACACACTGCCGTGACGTGGGTGGGGGCCGACATCGACGTGACCCTCGCGCGCGCGTGGTACGCGCTGGCGTCCGTGACGCGGCAGCGGGGCGGGATGGACGGGTACGACCAGGTGTACGCTGGGTTGAGCGTCCGCTTCTGAGTCAGGCCGCGCCGTCGAAGGTGTAGCACCACGCCTCTCCCTCGAGCACCGTCTCCCCCGTCTCGCGCCTCACCTGGATCCGCAGCTGACACACCGGCTTGCTCTCATGCACGCTCACGACCTCGACCTCCGCCGTGATCGTGTCGCCTATGAAGACGGGTGCCGTAAACTGCGTGAGCGTCACACTGCGGTGGGCCCGCTGTCCCACCGCGGGCTTCATGTCAAGTAGCGCTCCCGCAGGATCGCGAGGTGGTGCCGCTCGTGGCCGGCGATGATGTAGGCGAGAGCCCGCACCGATACGTCCGGGCCGGTCGCCGTGCCCCGGCGTGCGAGCGCTGCCGCGTCGAAGCCTCGGAGCAGCGCGATTGTCGCGCGCCGCACGGCGTCCAGCTCGGCTGCGAGGTCCGCCACGGCGCGGGCATCGAACCGGCCCGCGGGCACGTACGAGTTCT
>DASUAL010000030.1:0-51624 GCA_035763805.1 Gemmatimonadales bacterium | reverse complement strand
GGGAGTCGTCCACGGCGACGATGATGGGTTTCCAGACCATGAGGGCCCCTCCTCACTCCTCGCGCATCTCTTCGACCTCGAGCTTCAGCTTGCCGACCTCGTTCCGCAGGTCGTCGAGCTCCGCCGTGTGCCGCTGCAGGGCCTTCACGTGGCCCGCCAGGTTCTCGAGCCGATGCTCCAGCTCCTGCAGTTTCCGCAACAGCTGCATCCCGGTGGTGTTCGTCGTCGCCATGATTCCCCCTTCGGTGGAGTCAGACTCCTGCCGTGATCAGCCCGCTGACCTCGGGCAGCTCGCGCACCATCGCTTTGAACTTGGGCCACTCGGTCGCCGCCCACACCTCCGTGGTCGCGTGCCCGGCGATCCGCACGAGCATCGCGACCTTGGTTGCGGTCTCGACGTCGGGCGCGCGGAACACGTCGACGTAGTCGTAAGGTCCGAGGACCGCCCAGCTGTGCAGCCACTCCACCTGCGGGCATTCGGAGCGAACGGCGCTCATCGCCTGCCGTTCGAGGGTCTCGACCGCGTGGGGTGAGCGGATCGCCTCGGGTGAGACCCGGGTGAGCATGATGAAGGTTGTCATCCTTTCACGACTCCTATGGGGCGTAGCCGCGCGACTTTGCACGCGAGCCCCGCTCGGTGTACGACATCTACCACGCGTTCCACGTCCTTGTAAGCGAACGGCGCCTCCTCGGCAAGCTCGCCGCTCGAAGGGCAGGCGACGGCGATCCCCTGCTGCTCCAGCTCGCGGCGAACCTCGTGGCCGGGTCTCGTGCGTTTCGCCGCGTGGCGGCTCATGGCACGGCCCGCGCCGTGGCAGGAGCTACCGAAGCTCAGTGCCAGCCCATCGTCCGCGCCCGCGAGCACGTACGACCTCGTGCCCATGCTGCCGGGGATGAACACCGGCTGGCCGGCGGACCGGTACCGGGCCGGCGTCTCGGGGTGGCTCGGACCGAATGACCGGGTGGCACCCTTGCGGTGGACGCAGAGCAGCTCGCCGTCGTGCTCTTCGAGCTTCGCCATGTTGTGGGCGACGTCGTAGATCAGCCGCAGCCGTCCGGCATCGCCGTAGTAGCGCCCGAACACCTCGCGCACCCGGTGCGTGATCGTCTGTCGGTTCGACCAGGCGAAGTTCGCGGCCGCGCACATCGCGCCGAAGTAGCGCTGTCCCTCTGGGGACGCGAACGGCGCGCAAGCAAGCTCTCGGTCGGGGAGCGTAATGCCATACTTCGGCATCACCTGATCCATCACGCGCACGTAGTCCGTGCACACCTGGTGTCCGAGGCCGCGGGATCCGGTGTGGATGAGCACCGCGACGCGGCCCGGCTCGAGGCCGTAGACGCGGGCGGAAGCCGGGTCCAGGATCTGTTCCACGATCTCGACCTCGAGGAAGTGGTTGCCCGAGCCGAGGGTGCCGAGCTGGTCGCGGCCGCGGGCTTTGGCGCGCTGGGAGACCGCGCCGGGATCGGCGCGGCCGAGGCGCCCGTTCGCCTCGGTTACGTCGAGATCGTCCAGCGTCGCGAACTCCCGCTCGAGCAGGTAGCGGCAGCCTTCGCCCAGCACCCGATCGAGCTCGGCGTCGCTCAGCGACAGTCGCCCGCCGCGGCCGGTGCCCGACGGAATGCTGCGCGACAGCTCGTGAACGAGCTCCTTGAGGCGCGGACGCACGGCAGCCTCCTCGAGCTCCGAGACGAGCAGCCGGACGCCGCAGTTGATGTCGTAGCCGACGCCGCCCGGCGAGATCACGCCGTCCGATGCTCGCATCGCTGCTACCCCGCCCACGGGGAAGCCGTACCCCTCGTGCATGTCCGGCATCCCGTAGGCGCAGCGCACAATGCCCCGCAGCGTGGCAACGTTCATCAGTTGGTCGATCGAGCGGTCGCGGGAGATCTGGCTCCAGAGCTCGGCGTCGGCATAGACACGTGCCGAGACCAGCATGTCGGCCCGCGCCGTCGCGGGGATCTCGTACCAGAGTTGGCCGTGCGACACGGCCTGGACAGCGGACATCATTCCCTCACACGTCGAAGATGACCTCAGCCTGGAGGCCGCCGGGGACGGCGACGATCCTGAGGCCGTGAAACGTCGCCGCCTTGATCCGCGCGGGCGCTTCCTCTACGATCGCTCCCCGCGCGCGCACCCGCAGCAGGGTGTCCGTGGCTGACTGCACCTCGAATTCCGTCGCCACCCAGCGCTCGGTCTCCGCGAAAAAAATCAGCTCGTTCAGCCAGTCGACGAGGAGCGCCTCGCGGTCGGCGGAGCCGATCTCCAGCTCGCGCCACGGCCCTTCTGCGTGCGGCGGGACCCTTCCCAGCTCGATCCGCGCCACGGCCCTCCCGGCCTCGGCCGCGAGCTCGCCGAACGACGGCGCGCGAACCCGCAGCTTCACCTCTGCAGTGTGCTCGAGGAGCTCGGAAGCGGTGCCCATACGTGCGGTTAACCATGCCCTTGCCGAGGTGACAGGGACGTGAAATCCGTGTGAGGCCTTCGTGATGGGTGACGCGAAGCTCAGCGGCGCTTCACCGGAACTTCACGGCGGCGGTGACAGCTTGCCGCTGGAGGTATTGGCCATGAATGCGCCAGAGCTGCCCAGCACCGTCGTCGACCATCTGCCTGAGCCCGTGGTCATCCACGCGGCTGACGTCCGGCTTCCCGGAATTCTGACCTTGCCTCCCCACCCGCTCGGGCTAGTGGTGTTCGCGCACGGGAGCGGTAGCTCGCGGTTCAGCGCACGCAACCGGCGGGTTGCGGATGCGCTCGTCGCGGCGAACTTCGGAACGCTGTTGTTCGACCTCCTGACCGACCGCGAGGCGGCGGATCGGGCCAACGTCTTCGACATCCTGCTGCTGGCCGGGCGGCTGCACAGCGCCACCGATTGGGCCGCTGGCTATCCGGCGACGGCCGATCTCCCGATCGGCTACTTCGCCGCGAGCACTGGTGCCGCGGCGGCCCTGGTCGCCGCCGCGGGCGCGGGGCCGAGGATTCGCGCGGTCGTCTCGCGTGGCGGCCGCCCCGATCTCGCCGGGGAGTTCCTGCCGCGGGTCAAGGCGCCGACGCTGCTGATCGTGGGCGGGGCCGACTTCGGCGTGTTGAGCCTCAACCAGGCCGCGCTCGCGCGCCTGGGCGGCATCAGGCGGCTCGTCGTCGTCCCCGGGGCCACGCACTTGTTCGAGGAGCCCGGGGCGCTGGACAACGTCGCGGGCCTGGCGGCGTTCTGGTTCGGGCGGCACCTGAGCGGTCGCGAATCGGCTCCCAGCATCAGGAAAGTCTCGTAACCCGTACGGACCGAACATGACCTGAACCAAGCGGCACGGTGGCTTCCTTAGCCCCGTCCGCCCTAGTTTCGTCCTCCATTATCCTTCGCAGTGCCCTCAGGACTTCTTCACCTCGCCTGCGCGAGGTTTGGGTGGATCCCGGAGGATCGTGGAGTATGGAACACCGCGCCGACCACGTGCCCGAGCCCGTCGTCATCCCCGCCGATGGGGAGCGCCTGCCCGGCATACTCACGCTGCCCCCCGAGCCGTTCGGCCTCGTGATTTTCGCGCACGGTAGCAACAGCTCGCGGTTCAGCGCCCGCAACCGCTTCGTGGCGGAGATCCTGGTCAACGCGGGATACGGAACCCTGCTCTTCGACTTGCTCACCGACCCGGAGGGTCGTGACCGCGCCAAGGTCTTCGACATCCCGCTGCTCGCCGGTCGTCTCGAACGGGCGACGGCGTGGGCGTCGCGCTATCCGGCGACCGCCGATCTCCCGATCGGCTACTTCGGGGCGAGCACTGGGGCGGCCGCCGCGCTCGTGGCCGCGGCCGACCTGGCCCGGGTCCGGGCCATCGTGTCGCGCGGCGGCCGGCCCGATCTGGCCGGCGACGCGCTCCGCCGGGTTACGGCGCCGACGCTCCTCATCGCCGGTGGCGCGGACTCGCCGGTGATCGCGTTGAACCGTGATGCGCGCGAGCGCCTCGGCGGGAAGACGCGGTTGGTCGTCGTGCCCGGCGCGACGCACTTGTTCGAAGAGCCAGGCGCGCTCGAAACAGTCGCTCATCTGGCGGCACGCTGGTTCGGGCGATTTCTTGCCGCTCTGCCGCCACACGCCGCGCTTCCCGCGTCTGACCAGCGCGAAGCGCACGAGCCGGGGAGGATCGGATGATGCCCGCCGTAGTCACCCGAGCCCCGTCGCACGCCATCCGCCAGGCGGCGCGCCCGCTCGTCGGTGCGCCCGAGGACTTCGACCCCCTACTCGCGCTCGTCGGCGACGCGCGCTTCGTGCTCATCGGCGAGGCGTCGCACGGTACGCACGAGTTCTACCGGATACGGGCCGAGATCACGAAGCGTCTCATCCGCGAGAAGGGCTTCACCTCCGTGGCTGTGGAAGCGGACTGGCCCGACGCCTACCGCGTGAACCGGTACGTGCGCGGCCGGGGAAGCGACACCGACGCGACCGAAGCGCTGGGAGCATTCAGGCGCTTCCCGCAGTGGATGTGGCGCAACGCCGACGTGCTGGACTTCGTCGGCTGGCTCCGGGCGCACAACGATGGTCTCTCCGACGCCGCACAGGTCGGCTTCTACGGTCTGGACCTCTACGCCCTGCACGCGTCCATCGAAGCCGTGCTGGGTTTTCTGCGCGTCGTCGACCCCGAGGCGGCGGTCCGTGCCCAGCAGCGCTACGCCTGCTTCGACCATTTCGGTGGCGATCCGCAGGCGTACGGCTACGCCGCGAGCCTCGGCGTCGCCCCGTCCTGTGAAGCGGCGGTCGTGGAGCAGCTGACGGAGCTGCGCCGCTCGGCGGCGGACTATGCGCGTCGCGACGGGCGCCTGGAGCCAGACGATGTGTTCTTCGCCGAGCAGAACGCGAGGCTCGTCAGGAACGCAGAGCGCTACTACCGTGCGATGTTCGGGCATCGGGCCGCGTCATGGAACCTGCGGGATCGGCACATGGCCGAGACGCTCGATGCCCTCGTCGCCTTCCACGAAATCCGCGGACGGCGGGAGAAGGTCGTGCTGTGGGCGCATAACTCCCACCTAGGCGATGCGCGGGCGACGGAGATGAGTGCGGGTGGAGAACTCAACGTGGGACAACTCGTGCGCGAGCGCTTCGGCCGCGACGCGGTCCTGGTGGGGTTCGCGACCTACGGAGGAACCGTCACAGCCGCGTCCGACTGGGACGAGCCCGCCGAGCGCAAGATCGTGCGGCCGGCGCTGTCGGGCAGCTACGAGGCGCTGTTCCATGAGGTCGGGCTCCGCAACTTCCTGCTCGACCTCACGAGGCCAGGGCCGGCGACGAGCGAGCTCGAGGAGTCGCGCTTGGAGCGGGCCATCGGCGTGATCTACCGCCCCGAGACGGAGCGGCTGAGCCACTATTTCCACGCACGGCTGCCCCAGCAATTCGACGGCATCCTCTATTACGACACCACCCGAGCCGTCGAGCCCCTCGAGCGCACCGGTCTGTGGGAGCGCGGTGAGGTGCCCGAGACGTTCCCGTCGACGCTCTGAGGCGGAAGCTCGCGACAGCCGGTCACTGCAAATCCCTTTGAGTCGTTTGGATATTGAACGGGAAGCCAAATCACTACGCATCGGGGACCCGAACCATGCGAATCGCAGTGCTGGGAACCGGGATGGTCGGGAACGCGGTCGCGACGAAGCTCGTGGCCCTCGGCCACGACGTCAGAATGGGTGCCCGCTCCGCCACCAACGAGAAGGCCGCCGCGTGGGCGAGGCAGGCCGGCAAGCGGGCGTCGCAGGGGACCTTTGCCGATGCCGCGGCGCACGGCGAGATCGTGTTCAACTGCACGGCGGGCGCCGGAGCCCTCGAGGCGCTCGAGGCGGCGGGCGCCGGGAACCTGAGCGGCAAGATCCTCATCGACATCTCCAATCCACTCGACTTCTCCAAGGGCATGCCGCCGACGCTGTTCTTTCGCGGCGACGACTCACTGGGCGAGCAGATCCAGCGTGCCTTCCCCGACGCCAAGGTCGTCAAGACGCTCAATACGATCAACGCCGAGGTCATGGTGAACCCCGGTCGGGTGAAAGGCGAGCACGACCTCTTCGTATGCGGCAACGACGGCGCCGCAAAGGCGCGCGTCACAGAGATCCTCAAGACGTGGTTCGGCTGGAAGAGCGTCATCGACCTGGGCGACATCACGGCGGCCCGCGGGACGGAGTCCTACGTGCTGCTGTGGGTGCGGCTCAGGGGCGCGCTCAAGACGGCGGACTTCAACATCAAAGTCGTGCGCTGAAGCATCAGGGGGCCCTCGCCACCACGCTTGGGGCGTCTGATCGCTCGGGCGCGCCCGGAACGCATCTCGGCCTGGAGCTTCGGGTGAATCGGGCGGCACGCGCAGTGCTTGGCGTGCCAGGCCGCGTTGATCTTGCTCGACGTCACGGATGTCCCTCCAGTGGCGTGGATGAGGTGAGGCCAACCAGACCCCCGTTCATGGATAGCGACCGGTGAATTCGCATGCGACCTAGACCGCACCCGCCATCACCCGCCATCTCTTCAACTTGGGTATCACGTCGGTCATGAGTGTTCTCGCCTGCGCTTCCGGCATGATCCCGCCTTTGGCCATGATGTCGACGCACTTGTCGATCATGGCCTGCATAGAGACCTGGGGTTCGGTGAACGCGCCGTTCCTGAAGCAGAAGTGGCAATAGTCGTTCACCCGATAGCCCGTTATGTCCGTGCCGAAGTCCTCCGGTTTCCCAAGCGGCATGCCGCAGCTCTGACAAAACGGCCCGGTGGGTTGTTGGTGCGACATCGTGTACCTCCTGGTACGGGGTTACTCCGTTCTAACTGCGGCGACCTGAAGGCGCGCTGAGGTGCGGCTGAGCCTCCCTTCATCCCCGTCTCAGATCGCGTTCAATCCCGCCTCCCTAGACTGGATCACCACTCGTCGAGGAGGATTGGCCATGCTGATCGATCGGTGTCTCCCCAGCTTCGATGTGAGCCA
This sequence comes from Gemmatimonadales bacterium, assembly GCA_035763805.1. Classification (GTDB taxonomy): domain Bacteria; phylum Gemmatimonadota; class Gemmatimonadetes; order Gemmatimonadales; family GWC2-71-9; genus DASUAL01. The sequence goes on along the minus strand of DASUAL010000030.1, from coordinate 44,685 downwards.
CGTTTGCGAGGCGAGCGTCGAGGCTCCGCAGGACGAGACCTACGCCGCCATCCGCGAGACCGACCTCAGAGACCCCGTCGTGAACGCGCTCTTCGCCCTGCGCGAGCTACCGCTACGGATCGCGCGGCTGGCGCGCGGCCAGCAGTCGCCGCCCGCACCACCGAAGGTGGCCTTCGGCGACATCGCACACCACGTGCCGGGGTGGCTATCGCTCGGAGAGGAGCCCGGCGTTGAGCTCGTCGTCGGCTCGGTGGGCCGGTTCTGGCGGAGGGACTACGGCGGCCGACCGGTGACGGTCGAGGAGTTCATCCCGTTCAACGAGCCGGGCTACGCGAAGGTCGCGCTCAGCCTGGCAGTCCGACCGACGGACGCCGGAACAATGGTGCGCTACGAGGCTCGGACCGCCACGACGGACGAGGCAGCTCGCCGGAAGTTCCGGAGATATTGGCGGCTGATCCGGCCCGGTGTCGCGCTGGTCATGCGTCGAGCGCTCCGGAGGATCAAGGCGGCGGCGGAGCGGCGCGCGGCGGTGCCCGCATGAGCCGCCGGAGCGAGCTGTGGCTGTCGACGCTCATCGTCATCCTCGCGCTGCCGGTTCACTTGATTGGCCTGCTGGTCCCGTCGATCTATCGCGACCCGGCCATCGTGCTGCCCCAGAACCTGGGCACCGATCTGGTGACGCTGTGCGTCGGTATCCCGTTGCTCGCTGTGACGACCGTGGCGATGCAGAGGGGATCCCTGCGGGGTCGCCTGCTATGGCTCGGTGCGTTGGGCTACCTCGTTTACGACTACGGGATGTACGCGCTCGGCGTGCGGTGGAACCAGTTGTTCCTGGTGTACGTGGCGCTCTTCGGTCTTTCGCTGTACGCGCTGATCATCGGCCTCGTGGGGACCGACGCCGACCGGATTCGGGCTGGCCTCACCGCGCGGCTGCCCGTACGGTCGGTGGCGGCGTACCTGATTCTCATCGCCGTCATAGTGGGGGTCATGTGGCTCGCAGAGGATGTGGGCGCGCTGCTGGGCGGCACAGTGCCGCCGAGTGTGGTCCAGTTCGAGGCCCCGACGAACATCGTTCACGTTTTCGACCTGGGCATCGTGCTGCCGGCGATGGTGCTCGCGGCCGTGCAGTTGGTGCGGCATCGGCCGTGGGGTTACGTGCTGGCGTCCGTCCTGCTCGTCAAAGCGGCGGCGATCGGCCTCTGGGTAGCCGTCATGATCTGGTTCTCTGCGCGGCAAGGGTTCGCCGCCCCCGCCGCCTACACACTCTTCTTCGTCGCCCTGACGGTCGCGGGCGGTGCGCTGGTCTGGCGGTTGCTGGCGGCGCTCAACCCCGCCGGATTGGGAAAGGTGCACCCATGAGTGTGGCCCTGGCTGGCGCAGATGGGAGGGCGCGACCGAGCCGGGCTCCACGCGGCTGATCGAGCGCGGCCGTGTGGGAAGTCCCTACCGCCCTTATGGCCTTCCGGAATGGCTCGCCAAACGGCTTGGCCGGTTTGCGCACGCGGTCATGGTGAGCAAGCACCTGCGCGGCATCGCTCGCCGAGCCGAGCGCGCAGGCGCCGGGTAACACCTGACTGCCGCCTAACGCCGTGCGATCGGGAACGCTGCTGCGCTCGTAGGTTTGGAGCCGCCGGTGTCGCTGGCGGCCAGGCGCCGATGCAGCGCGTACGAGGCCCACAGGCTCAGCAGCACCAGCGCCGCGCCGATGGCCAGGACGAGCGTGACGCGGCGCTCGACGACGCCCGCACCGAGGAAGACTGTCGCAATGCCGTGCGGCAGCTCCGCCAGCCCGAAGGTGAGCAGATACCGGCCGAAGGCGTAGCGGACCAGGCCGAAGAGATGCCCGCGGATCTCGGACGGCAGGGCCAGCTGGAACAGGAGCACGAACGTGAGCGGCGTGCGGCGGGAGACGCGGTCCTCGTAACGCGCAAGCAGCGGGGCGAACCCGAGCCATTGCACGACTGGGCGACCGAGGAACCGACCCATCGCGTACGAGACCACGCCGCCGAGCAGCCAACCGACCCACAGCAGGAGCAGCGCCCCGGCCGTGCCCCAGGTGTAAACCGCGAACGGCACGATGAGCCATGTGGAGAGGAAGGCCACCATCGCCGCGACGGCCGCGAAGAGCACCACCAGTCCGGCCGCCCAGCGGGGATGTGTCGCGGCCATGCCCTCGACGGTCGCGAGCGCGTGGAGCAACGCGGCGTAGCCCGCCTCGGAAAAGGCGACGAACGCGAACAGCCCGACCAACAGGGTGCCCAGCAGGGCACGCCGCCATCCGATCGTAAAGGTCATCGTGGCGCTTCCGCCGCGTCCAGCCGTCGCGCCGGGACGCCGCCGTATACCGCCCCCGCCGCTAGTCGCTGGTGTTTGGGAACGACGCTCAGCGCGCCGACCGTCGTATCGGAGCCGACTTCGACGCCGATGCCGACGACGCTGCCCACGCCGATCGTGACGTTGCGTCCCAGGCGCACCGGCCCGGTCTTCACGACCTCACCCTCCACGGTGTGCCCCGAGAGGTGGACTCCGTGACCGATGACCACCCCGTCGTCGAACTCGAGCAGGTTGTCGTCCATGAGGTTGAGGCTGTTGACGTAGACGCGCCGGCCCATCCGCGCGCCGTTCAGCCGGTGATAGAACGTCCACACGGGAGTCGCGCGGAACAGCGCTCCGGCGAACAGCCGGACGAGGTGTGCGGAGGCCAGGTAGCGCGCCCAGCGGAGCAACGGCCAGTCAAGGTCGGCGATCCGCATCTCGGCGTTCGGCGGCGTGCGCCAGCCCACGAGGCGCATCGCCAGGGCGGAGCACACCATCAGGCCGAGGGCGAACAGCAGGTAGGCCGGCACGAACGACATCGAGAGCACGACGATGCGCAGCCAAGACGGGGCGATACGCCAGCCGAAGTGCCACTCCCAGAAGAGCACGGCCGGGAGCACCGAGAGCCCGAAGACGACGCTTTCGACGACGAAGCCCGACAGCAACGCCCAGGCGATCCGGCCCGCCCGGCCAGCCCGGCGCAGTTGGCCGCCGCGGCCCCCGGGGCCTCCGCTCGCCCATCTATGTTTAGCGCGTGACTGCGACCCGGTCTCCATGAGCCGCGTTCCTCCGGGCAAAGCCGCGTACGATCCGAACCTCTCCTTGGCCGGCGAAGGGCCTCCGCTGGTTCTCGTGCCCGGGATGGACGGAACGGGCCGACTGTTCTACCGGCAGGTGCCCCTCCTCGCCCGCCGGTATCGCGTGGCGACGTACCGACTGCGGGACGACGCCGACAGCATGGCGATCTTGGTGGACGACCTGGCCGCGGTGATCCGAGCGGTCGCGCCCCGAGGTGCGCCAGCCGTCGTCGGCGGCGAATCGTTCGGGGGGGCCGTCGCGCTCAGCCTCGCCCTCACCCACCCGGAGCTCGTGCGCGCGCTGGTCGTCATCAACTCGTTCCCGCGCTTCCTCCCCCAGGCGTCGCTGCACTTCGCGATCCTCGCGTTGCGCGTACTGCCGTGGGGGACGATGTCCCTGGTGCGCCGGACCACGGCCTTCCTGCTCCACTCCCGGTACACGCACCGCCGCGAGATGCGGGAGTTCCTGAGGCTCACGGCCGGCACGACCCGCGAGGGGTATCTCGCTCGGCTCCGCATCCTCACGCGCTACGACGTGCGTGACCGGCTGGAAGCCATTTGCGCGCCCACGCTGTTCATCGCGTCCGAGCGGGACCATCTGGTTCCGTCCGTCGCTCAGGCACGTTACATGGCGGCACGCATCCCGGGAGCACGGGTGCATACCCTCCCCGGGCACGGGCACATCTGCCTGATCGCACCGAACGTCGACCTCGAGCGTATCCTGCGCGCCCTGAGCGGCGCGTAGGCGCTACGCCTTGCCAGCCCGGGCCTTCCTGACCACTACGCGGCCCGCCAAGACCGCCGCCGTCGCGACACCCGCCACGACCGCGGCCTTGCCCGCCGTCTTGAGCGTCCGCTTGATGATCCGTCTCTGCTGGCGCTCCTGGGCCGCCTTGCCCGCCCGGACGAGCGCCGCATCGAGCCGCACCGCGAGCTCCTTTGCGGCCGCCTTGCCCCTGCGCTGAGCGCGCTCGGTCGCTTCCTTCGCCGCCGCCCTAATCTGCTGCCTGGTCACCGCCACAGCCCTCCTCTCGACCTGGGTCCAATACAGTGGAAGCACATTCCGCCTGCCCATCGATAAGCAATCAACACCCGGGGCCCCAACCCGGCGTGAAGCGGAGAGGAAGAGAACTTCAGCGTCGCGCCATCCGGCAGCCTTGAAGGCTCCCTCTACCGTCGCCGCGCGAGCGCGGCCGCGAGGCGTGCGTCCCACCCGTACACGTCGTCCCGGAATTCGACGCTGCCGTCCTCTCCCACCCAGGCCGTCCAATAGGCGACGTACACCGGCACGGGCTCCGCGACCGCCACCCGGCGCTCCTGCGGCTGGGCCATCGCGGCGCGGATCGAGTCCGGCGGCCACAGCGCCGGATCGCGCAGCACGTACTCGGCGAGTTGCTCCGCCCGCTCGACGCGGATGCAGCCATGGCTGAAGGCGCGCGCGCGCTCGCGAAACGGCGCCTGGAGCGGTGTGTCGTGAATGTAGACGCTGAATGGATTCGCGAACGCGAACTTGACGCCGCCGAGCGGGTTCGTGCCGCCGGGGTCCTGACGTAGCAGGAATGAAAACGTGCTCTCGCTGACCTGGGACCAGTCGATCGTGGAGGGGTCGATCTCCATGGATCCAGCCGAATCGCGGAACACGCGGATGCGCTCGCGCTCGAGATATCCCGGGGCGCTCCGCACCTGGGGGAGCACTTCTTTGGCCGCGATCGCCCACGGGACGTTCCAGACGGGCGCGAATTGCAGGACCGTGACGCGGCCGCTGACGATGGGCGTGGGCCAGTCGCGCCGGCCGACGATCGCGCGCAGGGTCATCACGCGGCGCTCGTCCTCCACGACCTCGAGCGCGAAGGCCGCGCTGTTCACCATGATGTAGCGCTCGCCGAGCTCGCGCGGCAGCCAACGCCAGCGCTCCAGGTTGAGCTCGATCTGGCGAATCCGATCCTGGACCGGGACGTTCAGTGCTACCACGGTGCCCGGGCCGACAGCGCCGTTCGGCTCGAGCCCGTGCCTGTGCTGGAACGCTCGCACCGCCGCCTCGACCGCCGCGTCGAACTCGTCCCCACCCAGGCCGTCCGGTGCCAAGTCCCCCGCCGCCATGAGTCGCGCCCGCAACGGCGCCACCTCCGGCCCCCGATCGCCAGGGGCGAGCGCCCTCCCCGCGGGGAGGCGGGGCCAGCCGCCCCAGGCCGCGAGGGCGCGGTAGCGCGCCAAGGCGGCACGGAGCGCGACATAGGCCGGTTGCGGCGGGGCGAGCTGCCGGAGCGCCGCGCCCAGGCTGTCGCCGTCGAGCGCCGCTGCGAGCCACGACGGCGGGTCGAGTCCGCGCATGGAGGCGCTCCACAGTGTGTCGACGGCCGCCGGATCCAGGCGACCGTTCGCCACGTCGGCGGCATAGGCCAGAGCGACGCGAGTAAGCCCGAGGTCGAGGGCGGCGAGGCTGTCCGGATCGAGCAGGAACCGGAGCGCAGGCGTCGTGTAGTCGCCGGCGCGCAGGCCCTCGCGGGCGGCGTCGTGCACGGCGGCGGCGACCTCGGTTGCTCGAGGCAGGAGCCCCGCGTCACCGCTCCAGACCGGCTGGAACGAGCGCCGCTCGTAGAACCCCTGTAGCTCCACCGGTCCGGCGGCGAGACGATCTCGGAGGCGGAGGCGAACGGAATCCGAGAGGGTTTGAGCAGAGGCGTAATGGCTCCCGCCAAGCGTCATCGCGACGCACATGGCGAGAGTGGGGCGGAAGGCGCGGCACATGATGCTCAAAGCTAAGCGCGGGCAATGCCCTGAGGGTGCGTTCGAACGGGAGCTTCACTCCAGATTCATGGACTCCTCAACTGCTCGGACTAGAGTGAGCGAGGAGATGTTCATGTTCGGCGCCCGCATCGAGCTGTTCAGGCTGTTCGGGATCCCGATCCGGCTCGACGTAAGCTGGTTTATCGTCGCCGGGCTGGTGGTCTGGTCCCTGGCCACCGGAGCGTTCCCCTCTCTGCATCCCGGACTCACGCCCGCGACCTACTGGGCGATGGCTGCGGCGGGAACCCTGGGCCTGTTCGCGTCCATCGTGGTGCACGAGTTCTTCCACGCCATGGTCGCCCGTCGGAACCGGATTCCGATGCGCGGGATCACGTTGTTCATCTTCGGCGGTGTGGCGGAGATGGGCGCGGAGCCGACGAGCGCGCGAGCGGAGCTTGGGATGGCCGCCGCGGGACCGCTCGCGAGCATCGCGATCGCTCTGCTCGGGTTCTGGATCAGCGGCCTCGCCCGTGGGTTCTGGCCGGCGCCGATCGTGGCGGTGATCCGCTACCTGGCGGTGCTGAACGGCGTGCTCGCGGCATTCAACCTGCTACCTGCGTTCCCACTCGACGGAGGGAGGATCTTCCGCGCGGCGCTGTGGAAATGGAAGGGAAACCTGGCGTGGGCGACGCGCATCGCGTCGCGCACCGGATCCGGGTTCAGCCTTGCCTTGATGGCGGCCGGCACGGTGGCGGTGCTCAGGGGAAATCTCGTGGGCGGGATGTGGTGGATCCTGATCGGGCTGTTCCTGCGGCGCGCGTCCACTGTGTCGTATCAGCAGGTATTGCTGCGGCAGGCGCTCGAGGGGGAACCGGTCCGCCGCTTCATGACGGCCGACCCCGTCACCGTATCCCCCGGTGTCTTGCTCTCCGAGCTCGTGGAGGCCTACATCTACCGGTACCACCACCAGCTCTTTCCCGTCGTCGAAGACGGGCGGCTCGTCGGCTGCGTCACGACCCGACACGTGAAGGGCGTCCCGCGCGAGGAATGGCCGCGGCGCACGGTGGGGTCGCTCGCCGAGTCGTGCGGGCCGGACAATACGATCCGCCCCGGCGCCGACGCGCTGGAGGCCATTGCGGTCATGAAGCGAACGGGCCAGCCCCGTCTCATGGTGGTGGAGGACAGGCGGCTCGTTGGGGTCGTCACGCTCAAGGACCTGCTCGAGTTCTTCGCGTTGAAGTTGGAGCTCGAGGGCGCGTGACTCGGGTGCCGGGGCGATGTGAGGAAACCTACACGGGCGTCTCACGGCCGCTTCACGGAAGAGGGGGTAGGATGGGTCATTCTCCAGGTGAGTCGGGGAGGTTCCGAGCCCGGCAACGGAAACGGAACCGACGATCCGAGTGATCAGCTTGCCTGGGGTGGTGAGGCCAATCGCGCGCCTCACCCACGCCGGAGCGGCGCCCCGGCGCGCAGTGCAAGAGGTTGGTCCGCGATCTGACCGACTTGCAGCGCCCGCATCGGTGAACCAGAGGGTGGTCAGCCCTCTGGGGATAGAAGCCAGAGCTCCCAAAGCCAAACCGTAAACGATCAGTTAGGCGGTCGCTGCGGGAAGAGGAACGGAGAAGTGAATTCTCCGACTCCGGGTAACCGGTGCGTGGGGCGGCCCGCTCCTCCGAACTGCTTCGGAGTGCGGGCCGCCCTTGCTCATCTCCTTCACACGCCCGTGGACCTCAAGGCTAGCCGCAGGCCGTCGCGAGCGATGGCGGCCTCGACGCCGCGCTCCCGTGCCATGTCCCGAATCCGGGCGGCGAGACGGCGCTCGTCAGCCTTGAGAATCTCGGTCCCGCAATGGGTGAAGATCGCCGTGGGCACACCCTCCTTTTCGCACCAGCCGAGCTGGGTCCCGATCGACGCGTGCCCGATCAGCACGCGACCGCGCCGACGAACCAGGGGACGGGTCACGGTCGCGCCGTCACCCACATAGAGCTGCACGCCGGCCAGTGCGGCGCGGCGCTCGTATATGTAGACCAGGTCGGGGACGTAGAAGATGGCAACCCCCGCCGCCGTGACACGGTACCCGACAGCGGGCGCCCGCGTCGAATGCTCGACGGGGAACGCCTCGAACGTGATCCCGGCGATCCGAACGGGCGTGTACGGGCCGATGATCCGCCGGTCAGCGATGTCGTAGCCGAGACGATCCCACGTGTCACGAGTGGCGAAGACGGGGCAGGGCGCGCCATCTCGCAGACCCCACGCGTGATCGGGATGCGCGTGGGTGACAACGATCGCATCCGGGCGCCGGCGCTGAAACCTGCCGAGCCAGTCTTCACCGCAGTCGATCATCACGCGGCGGTCGCGATAGCCGACCATCGCCGCGCTGTGGCGCCGGTGGCGCGAGGTCCTCGTCTCGGTGTAGCCGCGAGTTCCGAGGAAACTCAGCGTCAGGCGGAGGCTGGAACCAGGCATCCTGGACCGGCGCCGTCAGTATACCGGCACTCCGCGCTCGACCGCCTCTCGCCACAGCGTCTCGAGCCGACCGAGCTCGGCGCGCAGTATCGCCTCCACACGGGGAGCGAAGTCGGAAGGACGGCCGCCGGGAGCGACCCGGAGCTTCACGTCCGCAACCTGCGGGTCGGCGACGGGCCGGCCGATCTGGCTGACGAGGTAGCACTCCGCAGCCGTGACCCCTTCGAGCCCGGCGACCAGCGCTTCGGCGACGCGCCGTGCCGCGACCTGATAAAGCTTGCCGACGTGGGTGACGGGATTCTTGCCGGGCGCCGCCTCGAGCGTCATCGGGCGATACGGGGTGATCAGCCCATTGGCGCGGTTGCCGCGGCCGGCCTGCCCGTCGTCGCCCGCTTCCGCCGAGGTGCCGGTGACGGTCGTGTAGACTCTCCCGGCGGCGAGGTCGTCGGCGGTGTTCACGGCCACGGCGACATCCCGGTCGGTGAGGACGCGCGCCGCCTCCAGCGCGAGCGCGCGCACCTGCTCCCTGTGGCGGGCGTAGTCGCTCACGTCCGCGAGCAGCTGCCCGAGAAGAGCGCACGCGACGGTGAGGCTGATGTGATCACCCCGGCGGATTCCCAGAACCTTGATGTCCTCGCCGACCGCCGGGCAGGTCGCCTTCACCTCGCTCGAGTTCAGTCGCGTCTCGACCGCCATCACGACGTTTTCCAGGTCGGTCCACGGCGCATACCCCACGCCGACCGACGTGTCGTTCGCGAGTGCGACCCCCAGTCGGTGCTGGCGCAGGAACAGATCGACGAGGTCCGCCGAGCCCGGCCGAACCAGGCAGTGGATCTTCACGTGGCGGTCCGGGTCGAGGGCCCGCAAGTTGGCGCGCAACCAGGCCCGAGAGCCGGTGGCGGCTAGCTCCTCCAGGGGGACCTGGGCGCTCCGGAACTCGCTTGTGGCGCGCCCGGCGAGATAGATCTCGATCGGCGCCAGCACCTCGCCGCCGCGGAACGCGGGGCGGGCCGAACCTCCCCACAGGAGGACCTTGTCGACGTTGTGGTGCAACACCATCCCGAACCGCTCGAGGTAGAACCGGCACAGCGAGAGCGATAACTCTTCCGCGAGGGCGTCGCAGATGGTGTCCGGGTGGCCGCGTCCCTTGCGCTCGACGATCTCGATCTCGAGCGCCTCCACCGGCGGGGTTCGGATCGGTCCTACCGACAGCTCCATCAGCCCGCTCCGCGACGCCCGAGAGCGGTCGAGTTCGGGCGAGCCAAGACGAGCGCCAGCTCGAGGTCCGGTGACTTGCGAAAGATTCCAAGTTCCCGGGCCCACGCAACGAGGCCTGTCGTCCCTTCGGGAAGACGCTCCTTGAACCCGATGACGAGCGCCCCTCCGGGCCGGAGCGCGGCGAGCATCCGGTCGAGCGTGCGGCGCTGCGAGGGAGCGTCGAAGTAGGTGAACACCAGATTGCGGCAGAGAATCAGATCGAAAAGTCCGCCGGGGATCTGCTCACGGATATCTTCGTGGCGAAGCTCGACGCCCGTTCGGAATTCGGGCCGGAGGGCGAACCAGTCCTCGGAGCGGGTGAATGCGGCGTCGATCCAGGCGGCAGGGACTTCTCGCAGGCTGCTCCTGCGGTACCGGGCGACGCGCGCCCGCTCCAGGAGCGCCGCGTCGATGTCCGTGGCCACGATCGTGAGAACCAGATCGGGAAAACGAGGCGCCAGCTCGAGCCTCCAAAAAATGCGCAGGGTGTACGGCTCTTCCCCCGATGCGCACCCGGCGCTCCAGCAGCGCAGCTCCCGCGCCCCCCGCGCCTGCGCGTCTGCAGCGAGCTCTGGCAGCACAGTCCGGGCAAGCCCTTGGAAGACGATCCGGTCCCGCGCGAGCCGCGAGACGGAGATCCGGCAGAACGAGTCCAGGACCGCCCATTCGTCGGGGTGGGACTCGAGGTACGCGCGGTACTCGCGCGCGTCGGAGAGGCGCAGCGTCTGGAGTCGGCGGCCGATGCGCTTGCACACCTGCCGGTGTACTCGCCGGAAGCCCGGCCATGTGAGGCCGAGCCGCGGCAGGGCCCATTGCAGGAACTCGACGCAGGTCTCCTTGCCGTTCACCTTCCGCCGCGGCGCCGCCCGGATTGCCTGATGGTCTGCTTGCGATCGGTTTTCTGGATCGTGACCTTCGCCGCTCGTCGAGCAGCCGCGACCGCGATGCGCCGTCGCCGTGTCATGCTCTTCTGCGGTGCTCCCTTGAATGGACCCCGTCGCTTCGCCATCGTGCGTCTCCGTTTCGTTCCGGGTCGAGTGCCCACGTGGTAAATTGCCCGCTGGAGGTGAGAGGAGCGTGAAGGCGTGGTGAAGAGGGCAGAGAAGCGGCGGTCTCCGCGGGTGACTCGTCTTTCCTGGGGGCGGCTCGAGGTGGAAGGGCAAGGCACCGCCTTCAAGGATGCGAAGCTGTATCCCGGCGGCTCGCGAGCATGGGACTGGCGAGAGACCGGGACCGATCACGCGCCTGGCATCCAGCCAGCGGACGTCGAAGAGCTGCTGGATCACGGAGCGACGATCGTTGTGCTGTCACAGGGAATGCTCGGACGCTTGCGGGTTCACCCCGAGACCTTGCGCATGCTGCGGGACCGCGGGGTCACGGCGCACGTGCTCCGCACCGAGGCGGCGGTGCGACTCTACAACGAGCTGACCGCAACGGGGCCGGTGGCGGGACTGTTTCACTCGACGTGTTGAGCAGTGAGGCGTGGACGGCAGGACGACTGCGTAGGGCGTCGCGCGAGTGGACCACCGCCCACTCACAGGGGGCTGGCCTTCTGGTCGACCGGTCGGCCGTCCGGCTCAGCCTCGCAGATGCCGTGACAGCCTGACGGCTGCTGTCGGCGACAACCTGCTGACTGCACGGCGCCCTACGCGTACACCACATTACCCTCGCCGGCGTGATCCCAGCTCAAAGATCCGGTGAAGCTATCTTAACGCGGCTGGCGTTCCGCCGCTGCGACAGACCGTGTGAGGCGTGTGCCGAACCATTCGCTCGCGAGATCCGCGACCTGCTCGAGCGTGCCGGGCTCCTCGAACAGGTGTGTCGCCCCGGGAACGACTGCCAGTCGCTTCGGGCAGCGGAGCCGATCCAGCGCCTCTTTGTTGAGCTCGAGCACGTCGTAGTCGGCCCCGCCCACGATGAGGAGCGTCGGCGCGGTAACTCGCGCGAGCGCCTCGCCGGCGAGATCGGGTCGGCCGCCCCGGGAGACGATCGCCGCGACCGAGTGCGGGTTGTTCGCCTCGGCGACGAGTGCCGCGGCGGCGCCGGTGCTCGCGCCGAAGTATCCCAGCGCCGGATGCTCCCGTGCCGTCTCCGCCTCCAGCCAGCCGCGCGCCTGATCCAGCCGCTCGGCCAGAAGCTCGATGTCGAACACGTTGCGGCGATCGTGCGCCTCGAGCTCGGTGAGCAGGTCGAAGAGCAGCGTGCCGGTGCCTGCCTCCTGGAGGACCTCAGCCACGAACCGGTTGCGGGGACTGTGCCGGCTGCTGCCACTGCCGTGGGCAAACAGCACCACGCGCGCGCAGTCCGCTGGAAGGATGAGCGTTCCCGGTAGGGTCACGGCGCCGGCCGGGATGTGGACTTCGCGCGTCGTCAGCTTGTCACTGGTGTTCATTGGGATGCCTCGCGTGGGTCGCAGCTGAAAACCTGAGGACCCAGGCGTGAAGTTGTCGTGAGGCCTGCGGGAAAGTCAGCGTAAGCCGGGGGCCGAGTTACGAGCTCGAGGGCCCGGGGGCCGGGGGGGGCTGCCCGCCCGCTCACGCGTTTGTGAAGAGCATTTCACGCAAGCTTCCGGGTGACATCAGCGGGGGGCGGCCACACTGGGGTGGAATGGACAATCCGTCCTTCCCGGAGACGACATCTTGAGCGTGCACGAGCTGCTCCCCCAGGCCCTGTACCGCCGGCGGGACCCGGCGAAGTTCGACTTCCAGACGACCGCCGAGGTCGAGGATTTCACCGAGATGGTGGGTCAGCCCCGAGCGATCGCCGCCCTGGAATTCGGGATGGGCATCCGCCCCGACGGCTACAACATCTTCGCCCACGGCGCGCCGGGTACCGGGAAGCAGACGCTGGTCCTCGGGTCGCTGCGGCGGCATGCTGCCACGCGGCCGGTGCCGCCGGACTTGTGCTACGTTCACAACTTCGACGATCCGCGGAAGCCCCGCCTGCTGGAGCTTCCGGCCGGGACGGGCGCTGCGCTGAGCCGCGACATGGAGCATCTCGCCGAGGATCTGCGCACGGCGATTGGGAGCGCGTTCGAGAGCGAGGAGTACCAGCAGCGCCGGCAGGCCATCGAGAGCGAAATGAAGCAGCAGCCGCAAAAAGCCCTCGAAGAGCTGGCCGAGCGTGCGACGGCCGCCGGGCTCGCCGTGGTGCACACTCCGACGGGGCTCGTCGTAGCGGCGAAGCGCGACGGCGAGATCCTCACGGAAGCGGCGTTTCAAGGCCTGCCGCCGGAGGAACAACAGCGGCTCCAGGCGAAAACCGACGCGTTCCAGGCGGAAGTCGAGAGGACGATCCGGCAACTGCCCAAGTGGCTGCGCGAGCGCCGCGACCGGCTCCGCGCGCTCAGCGCCGAGGTCACGGGGCGCGTCGTGGAGCACCTGATGGAGGAGATGCGCGGGAAATACGCCTCGGTCCCCAGCGTGCTCGAACACCTGGGACGCGTCCAGCGCGACGTCATCGAACACGCGCACGAGCGGCTGGAGCCCGCAACGGGCCTGCCGGAGGCCCTGCTTGAGGACTTCCCCCGTACGTTCGCTAGGCCGTCCCCGCTCCGCCGCTATCGGGTGAACCTCATCGTGGACAACGGTGGGGAGAAGGGCGCGCCCGTGGTGTTCGAAGACAATCCGACGTATGACAACCTCACGGGCCGGGTCGAGCACACGGCGCAGTTCGGCGCTCTCGTGACCGACTTCACGCTCATCAAGGGCGGCGCGCTGCACAGGGCAAGCGGCGGCTATCTTCTGCTCGAGGCGCACAAGCTGTTCCGGGCGCCTTACGCGTGGGATGCGTTGAAACGCGCGCTGCAGTCTCATCGCGTTCGGATCGAGTCTCTCGGTCAGGCGCTCGGCCTCGTCAGCACCGTCTCCCTGGAGCCGGAGCCCGCGCCGCTCAACGCCCAGGTCGTCCTGCTCGGTGAGCCTCTGTTGTATTACCTGTTGTGTGCCCTCGAACCGGACTTCGCCGAGCTGTTCAAGGTGACCGCGGACTTCGACGACCAGATCGACGCCACCGACGCGAACGTGCGGCGCTACGCGCAGCTCCTCGCCACGGTCGCGCGGCGGGAGCGTCTCAAGCCCTTCGACCGAGCCGGGGTGGCGCGGGTGCTCGAACAGAGCGCCCGCCTGGCTGGCCATCAGGAGAAGCTCTCCGCCCGGATCGCCGTCGTGGCGGACCTGCTGCGCGAAGCCGACTACTGGGCCGGTTGCGCGGGAGCGGAGGTCGTGACCGCCGCGCACGTGCAGCGGGCGATCGACGCCCAGATTCACCGCGCCGACCGGCTGCGGGACCGCGTGCACGAGGAGATCGCGCGGCGCACCATCATGATCGACACCGACGGGGCGAAGGTCGGTCAGGTCAACGGCCTCGCCCTCTCGCCGCTCGGAACCTTCGCGTTCGGGCGCCCGACCCGGATCACCGCCCGCGTACGCATGGGCCGGGGAGACGTCGTGGACATCGAACGGGAGGTCGAGCTCGGCGGGCCGGTGCATTCCAAGGGCGTGCTGATTCTGGCCGCCTATCTCGGCGCCCGCTACGTGCCCAACCGGCCTCTGGCGCTGTCCGCCAGCCTCGTGTTCGAGCAGTCCTACGCGGCCGTGGAGGGCGACAGCGCCTCGGCGGCCGAGCTGTTCGCGCTGCTGTCGGCGATCGCGGATGTGCCGATCAAGCAGAGCCTGGCCGTGACCGGCTCGGTGAACCAGCACGGCGAGATCCAGTTCGTCGGCAACGTCAACGAGAAGATCGAGGGTTTCTTCGATGTCTGCCGCGCGCGCGGCCTCACCGGGGACCAGGGGGTCATCATCCCGGCCGGGAACGTGCAGCACCTGATGTTGCGGCACGACGTCGTCGCTAGCGTTGCGGCGGGGGCGTTCCACATCTACCCAATCGGGATCGTGGACGAAGGCCTCGAGCTGCTCACCGGGCTGCCGGCCGGCGAACGGGAAGTCACTGGCGGACCCTATCCGGAGGGCAGCTTCAACCGGCTCGTCGAGGACCGGCTGCTCGAGCTCGCCGCAACGTTGCAGGCGCTCGGCGCCGCAACCGCGGGGTTCGACCAGTGACGTCGCCGGCGACGCTCCCCGCCGAGCACACCATATTCGCCAACCGCTGTGCCGCGGGCCGTCGGCTCGCCGCACGGCTCGCGGAGTACCGATCGCGGGCGCCGGTCGTGCTGGCGCTGCCGCGCGGCGGCGTGCCCGTGGCATACGAGGTCGCGCACGCCCTGGAGGCGCCCCTCGGCGTCCTGGTGGTCCGCAAGATCGCGGCCCCCGGCCAGCCCACACTGGTGATCGGCGCGGTGGCGCCGGGAGCTCGCCACGTGGACGAGGAAACCACCGCCCTCGTCAATGTTCCCCGAGAGTACATCGACGCGTGCCTCGAGCGCGAACGGAGGGTCGCCGAGCGCCTGCTGCGCGACTTCTGGGGCGCCTCACCACAGCCGCCTGTTCACGGCCGCACGGCGATCATCGTCGACGACGGGATCGTCACGGGCGCCACGGCGCGCGTCGCCCTCGAGGTCGTGCGGCGGCAGGATCCCGCGCGTGTCGTCCTCGCCGCACCGGTCTGCGCGCCGGATGCCTGTGACAGAGTGCGCGCCTGTGCGGACGAGGTCGTCTGCCTCGTCCGGCCGCAGGAATTCCGAGCGCTCGTGTCCTGCTACGCCGACTTCACTCGGGTGGGCGATGCGGAGATCCGCCAGATCCTGAAGCTCGCGCGCCTGGAGCGGGAGGCCCGGTTCCACTACGCGGGCGTCGTGACGTGACCCTCCACGCCGTCGCTCTCAGGTCCCTCCGCCCCATCCGGTTTCCGCTTCGGCCAACGCCGGAGCCGGCCGCTCGACTATCCGGAACTCTCGCTCGAGTCCCGCGAGCACGGTTCGCAGCTCGCTGTATTCGAGCTCCTGCATCGGGAGCATCGCCGCGCCGACGAACCCCTGGCGCCTCATCTCGTCGGCTTTCTGCTGCGCCTTGAGCCGGGTCGCGTCCCAGACGGGATTCGCGAACACGTCGAGCCCCTCCGACAGCCGGCCTTCGCGGTTCACCGAGTACGCCATGCAGGCCACGAGTGGCAGGCAGTACGGTCCGGTGATGGCCGTGTTCACGGGAGCGGGCATCAGCGGCATGTGATGGCTGCCGCGCGCGTCACCGGCGACATAGTGCGCCGTGACGTACGGGCTCACCACCTCTTCCAGAGCCGGAAAGATGTTCTGGGTACGCACCAGCGCCACGGGGTCGTCCTTCCCCTTGTACTGCCCGACGATCGTGTGCAGCCGGTCGGTCGAGACCGCCACGACCTGCTGGTTGACGGCCCGCCGCGAGTGGATCGCTTGGACACCGAAGCGGTTCTCGTCGCGCAGCAACATCGCGAGGTCGAGGTGCCGCTCGGGCACGTCAAGCGTGATCACCCGGTCCCCGTCCGCATGCTCCATGTCGATCACGGTGAAGCGGAAGCCGGCGCGCATCTGCGGCAGCATCAGGCCCGCGCAGTAGAGCGGGCTCGTGAACACGGCCCACAGCGGGAAGTTGAATGCACCGGGTCCGCACTTGTCGAGCGTGAACACCAGGAAAGCCTCGGCGGGGCGGTCCGTCGCGGTCTCGTCAAAGGTGATCTCGGCCGCACCCGGACCTGCGCCGCGCACGTTGCCCGACGGGGCATCCTTCAGGAGGTCCTGCCCCGCGCCGTACAGCCCCTCCTCCGCCGCAATCGCCGTCGCAGTCTTGAACACGTGCCACGCGAAGTCGTGGATCTCCGGATGATCGCTCCCGTGGCGGTGGATCATCAACAGACAGATGTCGTCGCCCGTGTGCGTCACGTCGAAATCGGTGAGCATCCCGCGGCGGACCGCGCCCTGCAACTCGTCACGCGCGGTGTGGAACATGCGCCGGGAGGGCATAGTGTGACCGCCGATGCCGCCGACGTCGGCCTTGATGGCACTGAGTGTGAGCATGGGCGCCTCCTTCGTCAGAGCGTCATCATGAACCCTAGCGGCGGCGCGATGAAGTGAACCTGAGAGAAGCCTGAGGGGCGCCTTCGCCATTTCTGAAGAAGGCCTCACACGCCATTCCGGAAGCTCTCAGCCGTTGGGTGCTTACCTTCGCTCATCAATTTCGGAGACCGCCAATGAAAGCCTACGTCTTCATCAACGTCACCGTCGGCAAGCCCGCCGACGTGGTGCAGGAGCTGCGCCGCATCGCCGGCGTCAAATCGGCTGACATCTGCTGGGGTTTGCCGGACGTCATCGCCGTGGCCGAGGCTGCGGATGCGAAGGCTCTGCAGGTCTTGGTCCTGGATAAGATCCAGAAGATCGCCAACGTGAAGGAAACCGATACCCACATCGTGTGCGAATCGTGAAGGGCCTCAGGGTCCGGGGACGCTGGGGCGCCCATCACACATGGTCGACGACTGTCGTCACGCCCTCTGCGCGGGCGCAATGAGCGCAACAGTAGAACTTTCGCTTCGCCTCGATCCCATGACCGACGATCTTGCAGCCGCAGTGGTCGCAGATCGGCGCGAGCTTGTGAACCGCACACTCAAAGCTGTCAAAAACGTGGTGAACGCCCGCGGCGACGACCTCGAAGGACAAGTAGTAGTCGTTACCGCACACTTCGCACGTGGCCATAGCGCCCTCCTGGCGGACAGTGGCGGCGCGGTGCGCCGCCACTGTAAAGATTGCGCTTGGAACCGACCGCGCCAGGCCCTCAGACAACAGAGCCACATGAAGATCGCATATCGCGAGGTTCACCCTCGCTTCAGTCCGTCAGGTGAACACTCTGAGCACTAGATGAACGGCGGCGAGAACCGGAGGTTGAGCGCATGAGCAGCATCGTGAAGGTCATCGAGGTCGTCGCGCAGTCCGAGAAGAGCTTTGACGACGCGGCGCAGAGTGCCGTGAAGGAAGTGGCGAAGACGGTCAAGAACATCAAGACGCTTTGGATCGACAACTTCACCGCCACGGTCGAAGGCGACCGCATCACGGAGTACCGAGTGAACGCGAAGGTCTCGTTCCTCGTGGAAGGGCACAAGTAGGCCACGACCCATGGCCACGGCCACCGTTCTGGCGGGCGGCAGGCGCCCCTGGCACGAGGCGTTGGAGCACGGTGGGGAGCTTGAGCTGTGGGTGCACGCACCGACGTGGCCCGACCTCCTCGCGCAGGCCGGGCGCGCGCTGGGCGAGCAGCTGTTGCGCGGCGCGCCGACGGCCGCGTCGGGACGGTGGCGGGAGCTGGCAGTGGAGTCGGCGGATCGCACGAGCCTGCTCGTCGACTGGCTCAACGAGCTGTTGTTCCACGCCCAAGCGGAGTGGTGGATCCCGGTGGAGTTCGCGGCCGTCCGCGCGACAGACACGGGGATCCACGCCCGCGCGCGGGGGGTGTCAGCAGGCGAGCCGCCTGCAGTATTTCACGCCGCCGCGCCGCACCAGGTACGCGTGCGGGACGTCCCCGGCGGGCTGGAAGCGAAGGTGACTCTGGAGGGGCGACAATGAAGCCAACCAGCGGGAGGAAACCATGAAAGAGCAATCCACGGCAGTCGAGCAAGCCCGGCAAGCGCCACCCCTCCGCCTCGTGAGCACCGAGCAGATGTTCGATCGCATGAAGGAGACGTTCGACGCGATCGCACGCCGCGCGTTCGACATCTTCGAGCGCAACGGCCGGAGATTCGGTCGGGATCTGGACGACTGGTTCCAGGCCGAAGCGGAAGTGCTGCATCCGCTCCACCTCGAAATCTCCGAGGCGGAAGGAGCCCTGACGGTCCGCGCGGAGATCCCGGGCTTCACGGAAAAGGACATCCAGGTCAATGTGGAGCCGCGTCGCCTGACGATCAGTGGCAAGCGCGAGTCTACGGAGGAGCGGAAGACCGGCAAAACGGTTTACTCGGAGAGGTGCTCCAACGAGATCTTCCGCGCGGTGGAATTGCCTGCCGAGGTGGATACGGCGGCCGGCATTATCAAGGCGATATATGATCGCGGCATGCTCACGATCACCCTGCCGAAGGTCAAGAAGGCCAGGCGCCGGGAGATCAAGCTGGAGCCGACGGCGGGGAAGGACTAGACCAGGGGTACATGGTCATGACCGAATCGGAAGAGCGCGTCCTCATCCTTGGCGCCGCAGGCCGCGACTTCCACAACTTCAACGTGCGGTTCCGCGGCAACCCCGCATATCGGGTGGTGGCGTTCACTGCCGCGCAGATTCCGAACATCGCCGGGCGCCGCTATCCGGCCGAGCTCGCGGGTCCCGACTATCCCGACGGGATCCCGATCGAGCCAGAAGAGGAGCTCGAGCGTCTCATCCGTGAGCTCCCTGTGGATGTGGTGGTCTTCAGCTACTCCGACGTCTCCCACGAGCACGTGATGCACCTGGCCTCGCGCACCCTCGCCGCGGGTGCCGATTATCTGCTGCTCGGACCCCGGCACACGATGCTTCGGGCGCGCGTGCCGGTGGTGGGGGTGTGCGCCGCGCGGACCGGCGCCGGCAAGAGCCAGACGACCCGTCGCGTAGCAGCGATCCTCGATGGGCTCGGTATTCGTCCGGTGGTCGTGCGCCATCCCATGCCGTACGGCGAGATCGCGCGCCAGGCGGTGCAACGGTTCGCCGGATTCGACGATCTGGACCGCCACCGCGTGACGATCGAAGAGCGCGAGGAGTACGAGCCGCTGCTGCGGGCCGGTCGGGTGGTCTACGCCGGCGTGGACTACGAACGGATCCTGCGGGAGGCGGAGCGTGAAGGGGATATCCTCATCTGGGATGGCGGCAACAACGACTTCCCCTTTTTCGTGCCCGATCTGCTGATCGCGGTCGTGGATCCCCATCGCGCCGACCATTCGGCCCACTATCACCCGGGGGAAACCGTCGTCCGCATGGCGAACGTGGTCGTCATCAACAAGGTCGACACTGCATCGCTCGCCGAGATCGCAACGGCGCGGCGGGTCGTGGGGGAGCTGAACGCGGGCGCCGCGATCATCGAGGCGGCGAGCCCGATCTTCGTCCACGGCGGGGCCGACATCCGCCACAAACGGGTGCTCGTCGTGGAAGACGGTCCCACGGTGACCCACGGCGGCATGCCCTACGGCGCGGGCTGGGTGGCGGCGAAGCGGTACGGCGCGGCCGAGATCGTGGATCCACGACCGTATGCGGTAGGCTCGATCCGCGACACGTATGCCACGTACCCGGCGACGGGACCCGTGCTGCCGGCGATGGGCTATGGCGAGGAGCAGGTGCGGGAGTTGGCGGAGACCATTCGCCGGACGCCCGCGGATCTAGTCGTCATCGGCTCACCCGTCGATCTCACGCGGCTCGTCACCCTGGACAAACCGACCGTTCGGGTCCGCTACGAGCTGCAGGAGCTCGGGGAGCCGACGCTCGCCGAGGTTCTGAAACGGTTCGTGCAGGAACGGGCGCTGAACGTGCCGGCGGTCAGTCGCGCGCCTGGCGCGTCCCCGGCCGGCGCCATCGTCGCGCCCGCGGGGGTCTGATCGAGCAAGCCGTACCGGACGGTCTACTCGCTGGGACTGCCGCCCGGCGCCCCCTGCACGACGAGCGCCCGTCGGCAGGCTTCGCACCGGAGCAGGCACACCGCCTCGTTCTCCTGCGTCCCGACGAGCGGGACGAGCGGCGCGCCGCAGTGCGGACACCTGGGTCGCTCCCGTGTGCGGAGACCGGCGCAGATCCGCGCCGCCTCATCCAGCGAATAGGCGCTGCCGCGCCTCGCGCGCCATGGTGCGGAGTGAGTTGTCATGGCTGCAGGATCGCTCCAAGCTGATGAAGCATACGTGAGCGGGCCGTTCAGGTCTCTTCATGGGCAATGAGGAATCCCTCACAAATCGTTCACAAGCACCTCAACGCCCGCTTGCTCCATTGATCGATATCCCGGCTCGAGGGGTGTGTCATGCAGGCTCCTGGTTCTCGCCGGCCCACTGCGGCGGGCGTTGTGCATCTCGCCGCCGAGTACTGGCCCCTGGCGCGCACCGGTGGGCTCGGGGAAGCGATCGCCGGCCTCGCGGCGGCCCAAGCACGCGATGTTGCGACCA
Organism: Gemmatimonadales bacterium; assembly: GCA_035763805.1. Classification (GTDB taxonomy): domain Bacteria; phylum Gemmatimonadota; class Gemmatimonadetes; order Gemmatimonadales; family GWC2-71-9; genus DASUAL01. The sequence goes on along the minus strand of DASUAL010000030.1, from coordinate 24,099 downwards.
CCGTGGTGCTGCCGCTGTATCGGGCGATCCGGCGTGCCGGTGTGGAGCTCACGCCGCTCGGGCCGGAGCTGGCGCTCCGCATCGGCCCCCGCGAGGAGACCGGCCGCCTGTGGGAGGTCGTCGGAGACTCAGGGGGCCCGCGGGTTGTGCTCGTGGAGCACGAGGGGTTCTTTGACCGCCCGGGCATCTACGGCGACGGGAACGGAGACGGCGACTACGGCGACAACCCGCGGCGGTTTGCTTTCTTGACGCTCGCCGCGCTGCGCGCGCTGCCCGTGCTGGCTCCCCACCCTCTCGTCCTCCACGCGCACGATTGGCACACGGCGCTGGCGCCGGTGTTCCTCCGCACCGCGCTGAGCACGGACCCACGCTACGCTGCCATCGCCACCGTGCTGACGGTGCACAACGCGGGGTTCCAGGGACATTTTCCCTTTGAGTCACTGCGCGACGTGGGCTTGCCCAGTGACCTGTATGACTGGCGGAGGCTCGAGTGGTACGGGCGCGTGAACTGGCTCAAGGGCGGCCTTGCGTTCACCGACATGGCCACCACGGTGAGCCCGACTCATGCGCACGAGCTGCGGACTGAGACGGGTGGCTTCGGGCTTCATGACTCGTTCGCCGGCCTGGGAGACCGCTTCGTTGGCGTGCTGAACGGTATCGCGGATGGGCTGTGGGACCCGGCCCGGAGCGGCAACCTGGAGGTGGCCTACTCGGTCCACGATCTGTCGGGCAAGGCGCGCTCGAAGGCCGCTCTCCAGCGCGCCTATGGGCTGCCCACGCGACCGGACGTGCCTGTCGTGGCGATGAGCGCCCGCCTCGTGGCGCAGAAGGGCTTCGACCTCGTCCTCGCGAGCCAGTTGATCCGGACGACGGAGGCGCAATTCGTCTTTCTCGGCACGGGCGAGGCGCGCTACCAGCATGCCCTCGCCGACCTGGCGCGCGCCGCCCCCCGCCGCATCGCGACCGATTTCGAGTACAGCGACCGCCGCGAGCACCGGCTGCTTGCGGGGGCGGACATCCTGCTCATGCCGTCACTGTACGAGCCCTGCGGGCTGACGCAGATGCGCGCCCAGCGGTACGGCGCGCTTCCTGTCGCCCGCCGAGTGGGTGGTCTGGCTGACACGATCACGGATGAAGAAACGGGTTTTCTCTTCGACGCGTACACGCCGGACGCTCTCGACAGCGCCCTGGCCCGCGCGCTCGCGCTGTACGGCCGGCACGACGCTTGGCACGCGCACGTGCGCCTCGCCATGACGCACGACTTCAGCTGGACATGCTCCGCCGAGCGGTACCGCGAGGTGTACGGCCGCGGGCTCGCCGAGCGCGTGCGCCACGCGCGTCGTCGCGCCGCCGCGCGGCTCGCCCCTGTCCGCTCCAGGCGCCCTCGCGCCACGCGCCGCCCCGCGCCGAGCGCGCTCTAGGGGGAGCATGGCGCCCGTCATGGCCACGAGGACCGTCGCGGTCCCGCATCTCCCGAGCCGCTTGGAGGGACTGGTCGGTATCGCGACCAACCTCTGGTGGAGCTGGGATCGCGAGGCGCGGGCGCTGTTTCGGGCGATAGATCAGCCACTGTGGCATCTTACGCGGCACAACCCCATCGAGCTGCTCCTGCGCGTCGATCCCGCACGGCTCGACGGGTGTGCCGGCGACCCCGGATTCATGCGGCGGTACGATGCCGTGCTGGAGAAGCTGCACCGTGCCACGTCGGGCCCCGATACCTGGTACCGCCGGTCCCACGCCGACCTCGAAGACCCGCCGGTGGCGTACTTCTGCGCCGAGTTCGGGTTTCACAACTCCGTGCCGATCTACTCGGGCGGCCTGGGGGTGCTGGCGGGCGACCACTGCAAGGCCGCCTCGGACCTGGGAGTCCCGCTCGTGGCCGTCGGCCTGCTCTATACCAAGGGGTACTTCGATCAGCGGATTCGCCTCGACGGGCGCCAGGAGGATGCCGAGGAAGTCTTCGATCCGGCTGTCAGCCCCCTCATCCCCGTTCTGGGTCCGGGCAACGAACCCCACCTCGCAGCCATCGAGACCTGCGGCCGTCCGGTCTACGTCGGCGCCTGGCGGATGATGGTCGGCCGCGTGCCGGTGTATCTGCTCGACACGAGGCTCGAACGCAACGACCCTGAGGACCGCGTGCTGTCCGACAGGCTCTACGCCGGAGGGCCGGGGCTTCGGCTGCGCCAGGAGTGGATCCTCGGTGTTGGAGGGGTTCGCCTGCTGCGTGCGGTAGGCTTGGATCCCGGCGGTTGGCATGCGAACGAAGGGCACACGGTCTTCATGTTCCTGGAGAGAGTGCGGGAGCTCGTTGCCGCGGGCGTGCGCTTCGACGACGCGGTGCGTCAGGTGCGGGCGAGCGCGGTCTTCACCACGCACACGCCCGTACCGGCCGGTCATGACGTGTTCCGCCACGAGCAGGTCGAGCAGTGCGTCGGCTCGTACCCGCAGCAGCTCGGCATCGATCGCGATCGATTCCTCGCTCTGGGGCGGCATCCCGCCCTGGCCCCCGACCTTTTCCACATGACCGCGCTGGGGATGCGCCTGGCCGGGCGGGTGAACGGCGTCGCCCGGACGCACGGTGACCTGACCCGTCGCATGTGGGCGGTCCTGTGGCCCGGGCGGGGGCCCGAGCATGTCCCGATCGGGCACGTGACCAACGGGATCCACGTCGGCACCTGGATGAACCACGCTCTCAAGGCGCTCCTCGACGACCATCTCGGCCCGGGCTGGGTGGAGCGGATCGTCGACGACCCGAGCCTGTGGGAGGCGGTATTGTCGCTGGACGACGCTCGGCTCTGGGCCGCGCACACGCAACTCAAGGCGACGCTCCTCGACTTCATTCGTGAGGACGTGCGGTGGCGGTTCGCCGGGCACTGGCGCGACGCGGCCCATCTGGTCGGCGCGGGAGTGCTGCTCGGCGCGGCGTCGCTCACCATCGGCTTCGCGCGACGGTTCACCACCTACAAGCGCGCCGACCTGCTGTTCCGTGATGTTGATCGGCTCCACCGCCTCCTCGTCGACCCACAGCGCCCGGTGCAGCTCGTGTTCGCGGGTAAGGCCCATCCGGCCGACGAGCAGGGGAAGCTCGTCCTGCAACGCGTGTACACCCATAGCCGGGACCCACGCTTCGAGGGGCGGATCGCATTCCTGGAAGACTACGAGTTGCACACGGCCCACCGCCTCGTGCAGGGTGTGGATCTATGGCTCAACGTCCCCCGTGTCCCGCTTGAAGCCTGTGGTCCGAGCGGCATGAAGGCGGCGCTCAACGGCATCCCGCAGGTGGGCACCCTCGATGGGTGGTGGACGGAGGGCCATACCGGCGCCAACGGGTGGGCGATCCCGCCGGCGCCGTCCGACGCGGACGCCGACGCGCATGACGCCGAGCATTTGTACGCCCTGCTGGAGCGGGAGATCGTGCCGCTGTTCTACGACCGGGACGTCGCGGGTATTCCGCACGGCTGGGTTCACCGCATGAAGCACGCCCTCTACGAGAGCGGCAGGAACTTCACGGCTCATCGCATGGTGATGCAGTACGTGCAAGACTACTACGCGCCGGCGCTCCGCCGATTCCAAGGAGCCGATGCACCCACCGGCTGAGGCGAGGCCGCGCTTCCTCACCAGCAGACGGGCGCCCACATCGCTTGCGAAATGATCATGACTCCCGAGGTCCCGCCGCTGGCACGGGAGATCCGGGTCTCGGGAGCCGCGCCACCAGGGCCGGCGATCTGGCGAGGTTGGGCACGGGGGTGGGGGTGGGGGTGGCGCGCGCTGTCAGACGCTCGAGGACTTCCGGAAGCGCGTCGGGGTTGAGGGAAATCGAGTCGATGCCGACCGATACGAGAAACTCGGCGAACCCGGGGTAATCGCTCGGGGCTTGACCGCAGATGCCCACCTTCCGCCCGTGCCGGTGCGCGCCGTCCACGACGAGCTGAATGAGGCGCTTCACGCCGGGATCGCGCTCGTCGAACAGGTGAGCCAGGATCTCGGAATCGCGATCCACGCCGAGGGCGAGCTGGGTCAAGTCGTTGGAGCCGATGGAGAAGCCGTCGAACAGCTCGCTGAACTCCTCGACCAAGACGACGTTATTCGGGATCTCGCACATCATGTACACCTCGAGGCCGTGCTGTCCGCGACGCAGCGCATTCCGCTCGAGCTCCTCCAAGACCTTGCGGGCTTCCTCCACCGTCCGGCAGAACGGAATCATGACCTTCACGTTGGTCAGCCCCATCGTCTCTCGGACCCGTCGGATCGCGGTGCATTCGAGCGCAAACCCCTCGCGGTATCGCTCATCGTAGTAGCGCGACGCCCCCCGGAAGCCGATCATGGGATTCGCCTCGGTCGGCTCGAACCCCTTCCCGCCCAGCAGCCCGGCGTACTCGTTGGTCTTGAAGTCGGAGAAACGGACGACGACGGGACGCGGATAGAACGCCGCTGCAATCTGCGCCACGCCCGACGCGAGGCGATCCACGAAGAACTCGGTCGCCGTCTCGAAGCCGGCACTCCGGCGCTTGATCGCCCCGACGACCTTGGGATCGTCGACCCGCTCGGGATGGAGGACGGCCATCGGGTGGATGCCGATCCAGCTGGACACGATGAACTCGATCCGCGCGAGCCCGACGCCGGCGCTGGGGAGCCGCGACAGCTGGAACGCGTTCTCGGGGTTCCCCAGGTTCAGCATCAGGGGCACCGGGGAAGCGGGTAGGCGGGCGGGATCGATCTCCTCGCGGTCGAACGCGAGGCGGCCCTCGTATACCTTGCCGTCGTCGCCTTCGGCGCACGACACCGTCACGTCTTGTCCCGTGTAGAGAGTGTGGGTGGCGTTCCCCGTGCCCACCACACAAGGAATGCCGAGCTCGCGCGACACGATCGCCGCATGGCAGGTGCGACCGCCCTCGTCCGTCACGACCGCGACCGCGCGTTTCAGCACCGGCTCCCAGTCGGGATCGGTCATGGGAGCCACGAGGACTTCACCCTCGTGAAACTGGCCAACCTCGGCCGGAGACTGGAGAACCCGTGCCGGGCCGACGCCGATCTTGCTGCCCACGCTCTTGCCGTGCAGCAGCAGCCGACCGGCCTCGCGCAGTCTGTACAATTCGAGCTTCGGGCCGGTCGCCCGGGCGTGGGCGGTCTCCGGACGCGCCTGGACGATGTAGAGCTGGCCGAGCCTCCCGTCCTTTGCCCACTCGATGTCCATCGGCGTGGGGCGTTCCGCCCGGGCGGAGTAGTGATCCTCGATGATGAGGCCCCAGCGGGCGAGCTGCAGCACCTCGTCGTCGGACAGCACGAGCCGCAGCCGGTCTTCCGCCGCTACCCGGACCTCCTGCACGGCTTTTGTCGCGCCCTCCGCGTAGATCAGCTTGACGGCCTTCGTGCCTCGCTCGCGCCGGATGATCGACGGAAAACCCGCCCTGAGGGTGGGCTTGTGCACCCAGAACTCGTCGGGCCGGACCCGTCCCTGCACCACCGTCTCCGCGATGCCCCAGGCCCCGGTGATGAGCACGACGTCGCGAAACCCGGTTTCCGTATCGAGCGTAAACATCACGCCGCCTGAGGCGAGGTCGCTGCGCACCATCTTCTGGACCCCGACGGACATGGCGACGTTGCGGTGGGCGAACCCGTGGGTCGCCCGGTACACGATCGCCCGGTCGGTGAACAACGAGGCGAAGCACGAGCGGACGGCCCCGTCGAGGGCCGCGAGCCCGCGGATGTTGAGGAACGTCTCGTGCTGCCCCGCGAAGGAGGCGCCCGGCAAGTCTTCCGCGGTCGCGCTCGAGCGCACCGCGACATCCGTGAATTCCTCGGCGCTCTGGTCGGAGAGCGTGCGGTACGCGGCGGCCAACTGAGCCGAAACGGCTGCCGGCAGGGGTGCGGCGCGGACCCGCTCCCTGACCCGATGCGCCACGTCCTTCAGTTGGCGGATGTTGTCGGGCTCGAGCCGGTCCAAGGCGCCGTAGATTTCGTCGACGACCCCGGCCTCGCGTACGGTGGCCCGGAAGGCCTCCGCGGTGAGGGCAAACCCCTCGGGCACCGCCACCCGCTTGGTAGCCAGGGCCTGGAGCATCTCTCCGAGCGACGCGTTCTTGCCCCCGACTCGAGGCAGGTCGTCCAGGGTGAGCTCTCGAAACGGGATCACGTAATTCACCATGGCGTCGGTCATCGTATGGTCCTCCGGCGGCGCACAGCCCTCCCGTGCCAGCCTCCCTACTGTATCTCCCCGCCGGCGTGAAGTGGCCGTGAAAACAGCACGAAGATTGCTCCGCGTCGGGCAGCATGAAGGACTCCTCCGGAGGCGTTCACGTCGCTTTCCCGACGCCGTTTGCTACTTGAAGCGGCCTCCATGAACGCGAATCGAGTGTGATCACGACAAGATCTCGTGGCGTGACGCCGGCCGGAGCGCTCGCGGTGGCTCTGCTGGTCTTCGCGCCGACGCCGGCCGCCGCCCAGTACTTCGGGCGCAGCAAGGTGCAGTACGCCGACTTTCGGTTCGAGGTTCTCAAGACTCCGCGTTTCGACGTGTACTTCTATCCCGCCGAGCGCGCGGCCGCGGAGCAGGCTGCGCGGCTGGCCGAGCGGTGGTACACACGGCTCTCGCAGGTCCTGCAGCACGAGCTACGGGGTCGCCAGCCGCTCATCCTCTACGGCAGCCACCCCGACTTCGAGCAGACGAACGTGGTTTCCGGTGAACTCGGTGAGGGCACGGGCGGCGTCACGGAAGTCCTGAAGCGTCGCGTCGTCTTGCCGCTCGCCGGCCCGCTCGCCGAGACGGACCACGTGATCGGTCACGAGTTGGTCCACGCGTTCCAGTTCGACATGACCGGCGAGCGCGGTGGCCGATTCCGCGCGCCGGGCGCCGCGCGTCTCCCGCTGTGGTTCATCGAAGGGATGGCGGAGTACCTCTCTCTCGGCCCGGTCGATCCCAACACGGCGATGTGGCTGCGCGACGCGGCGCAGCGCCACGAGCTCCCCACCATGCGCCAGCTCTACGACCCGCGGTACTTCCCCTACCGGTACGGGCAGGCGTTCTGGGCGTTCATCTGCGGCCGCTTCGGCGACGGTGCGGCGGGAGAGATCCTGCGGAAGGCCGGGCGCTCCGGTGACGCCGAAGGCGCGCTCCTCGCATTCACCGGGATCCCGGCCGACTCCCTCGCGCTGCGCTGGCACGCCGCCGTCGAGGCCGAGTACGGCCCGTGGCTCCAGGCGACACAGCCGCCCGAGCAGTACGGCCGCCTGCTCGTCGGCGGCGGCCGCGACGCCCGCCTCAACGTGGCCCCGGCGCTCAGCCCCGACGGCAGCCAGGTCGTTTTCTTCTCGGAGCGCGACCTCTTCTCGATCGACCTGTATCTCGCGGACGCCCGCACCGGGGAGATCCAGCGCCGGATCGTCAAGACGGCGCTGGACCCTCACTATCAGAGCCTCGAGTTCATCAACTCCGCGGGCGCGTGGGACTCGAACGGGCGGCGCATCGCCTTCGGGGCCGTCACCGGCGGGAAGGCGGCGCTCACGGTGCTCGACGTCCCGAGCGACCGTGTGGAGCGGGAAATCAAGCTGCCCGACCTCGGGGAGGTTTTCAATCCGACCTGGTCCCCCGATGGCCGCTACATCGCCTTCTCCGCGCTGGTGGGCGGATTCACCGACCTGTTCCGCTACGACCTCGTGGAGAATCGGCTGGAGCGTCTGACGGACGACGCGTACGCGGACTTCGAGCCGGCCTGGTCTCCGGACGGCGGCACCATCGCGTTCGCCACCGACCGCTTCTCGACGTCGTTCGCCGACCTGCGAGCGGGGAACTACCGTCTCGCGCTCCTCGACGTGGCGAGCGGCGGCGTCCGGGAGCTGCCCGGCTTTGCGGACGGGAAGAACATCGATCCGCAGTGGGCCCCCGATGGCAGGAGCGTGTACTTCGTGTCGGACCACAACGGGATCTCGAACGTGTACCGGCTCGCGCTCTCAAGCGGCGCGCTGTTCCAGGTGACGGATCTCCAGACTGGCGCGAGTGGCATCACGGGCATCAGCCCCGCGCTGTCGGTGGCCCAACGGGCGGGGGCGATGGCGCTGAGCGTGTATCGTGGGCGCGGCTACGACGTGTACGTGGTGGACTCCGCGTCCGTTCTCGCCGGCACGGCCGTGCGGGCGCCGCCGATGGCGCAGAGTCCCGCGGTGCTCCCGCCCCGGGATCGGGTGCCGAGCGAGGTCCTCGCGATGCTGGCGCGCGCGGACTCCGGCCTTCCCGGCGACACGGCGTTCGTCACGCAGGCGTACCGGCCGCGGTTCTCGCTGGACTACGTGTCCCAGCCGTCGCTCGCCGTGGGGGTCAGCTCGTTCGGCACGTTCGTGGGAGGCGGGGTCGGCCTGTACTGGAGCGACATGCTGGGCAACCGCGAGTTGGTGACGGCGCTGCAGATCAACGGCGGATTCAAAGACATCTCCGCCCTGGTGGGCTATCAGAACACGCGCCGCCGCTGGAACTGGGGCGTCGTGGCGCAGCAGGTGCCCTTCTACGCCGGGGCCTATGGCGCCGCGATCGACACGATGTTCGGCGACCTGGTGTACATCGAGCAGTTCGAGCTGCTGCGCCAGACCAACCGCGAGCTGGCGGTGCTCGCCGCGTACCCGTTCAACACGGCCCAGCGCGTGGAGTTCGCGCTAGGCGTCCAGAACATCGGTTTCGACGCCGAGCTCGAGACGCGCGCCACGTCGCTCTCGACCGGCGTCGTCTATTTCGACAGGAAGACCTCGTTGCCCGCGCCCAGCGCCATCAACCTCGCCACGGCCAGCGCCGCTCTCGTGTACGACAACTCGTTCTTCGGCGCTACGAGCCCGATCCTGGGGCAGCGCTACCGCCTCGAGGCGGACCCCACCGTGGGCACGATTCATTGGGTCAGCGTCCTCGCCGATTACCGCCGCTACGTCATGCCGATACGCCCGTTCACGCTCGCGGCGCGGGTCCTCCACTACGGGCGCTACGGCAGCGGCGCCGCAGACCCCCGACTTAGTCCGTTGTTCCTCGGCTACCCGAGTCTCGTCCGCGGCTACGACATCGGCTCCTTCAGTGCGAGCGAGTGCCCGACCGATTCCCCGAGCTGTCCCGTCTTCGACCGGCTGCTCGGTTCCCGCCTGCTCGTCGGGAACGTGGAGCTCCGGTTCCCGCTGCTCGGCGTGCTCCACGCAGGCAGCGGCTACTACGGCGCGTTCCCGATCGAGATGGCGTTGTTCGCCGACGGGGGCGTGGCATGGACGGACCGGGAGAACGCGTCGTTCTTCGGCGGCGACCGGCGGCCGGTGACGAGCGCCGGAGCGGCGCTCCGCCTCAACCTCTTCGGCTTCGCGATTGGCGAGCTGGACGTGGTGCGGCCGTTCGACCGGCCGGGCAAGGGGTGGTACGTACACTTGAGCCTTACTCCCGGATATTGAGCGGGTCACCGCGCGGCGACGGCCGCGGCGCCCAACAGCCCCACGTTTGGGTTCATGATGACTCGCACGGGCATGCGCGTCAGGAGGCCGGACAACCTGCCCTTGGACCGGAACGACTGGAGAAACGGGCCGGCCTTGAGCCGGGCGACGATCCGTGGAGCGATCCCACCCGCGAGGTACACGCCCCCGAGTGCGAGGACCGTGAGAGCGAGGTTCCCGGCCTGAGCGCCGAGCACCGACACGAACACGTCCAAGGCCTTCGCGCACAACGCATCGGCGTCCGCCAGGGCGTACCGCACGATGACGGCCGCCGGATCCTCCCGCTCCGCCTCCGCCCGGACCGCCGACGCCTCGGGGATGAGGCCGGTCGCGCGGAGGTGACGGTAGATGTCGACGAGGCCCGGTCCAGACGCGACTCGCTCGTAGGAGACATGCGCGAGCTCGCCGCGGAGGGTTTGAAACAGCCGCCACTCGAGGTCGTCCCGAGGAGCGAAGTCGACATGACCGCCTTCGGACGCCTGCACTCGGTATCGCGAGCCGTCCCAGACGAGAAACCCCTCGCCGAGCCCCGTCCCGGCACCGATCACGGCGATCACGCCATGCTGCACGGGTTCCCCCGGCTGCAGCGTCTCCACATCGGCAGCGCCGAGCAGGCCGATCCCGTGTCCCACGGCGGCGAAGTCGTTGATGAGCGTAGTCCGGAGAATGCCGATGGCTCCAGCCAGCTCGCGCTCGTTGATTGTCCACGGGAGATTGGTCCCGCGGCACTCGCCATCGATCACTGGCCCGGCGACGCCGAAGCATGCCCGGTCGGGCGCGGTGCGTGTCGCCGCGCGGAATCGTTGGACCACAGGCGCGAGTCCGGCGAAGTCTCTCGAGCGGAATTGCTGCTCCTGCAGCACGCGGGTCTCGGCGCCGTGGATTTCCACGACCGCGAGCCGCGCGTTGGTCGCCCCGATGTCGCCCGCCAAGACTCGCACGCGATTCGTCAGCGCCGCCTCCGTCTGTGTCGCGCCTTCACTCCCGCCCTCGCAGGGCGCTCGCCGCGGATCCGCTGCAAGGGAACCACCAGGATCGAGGTGGGGAGCTCCGTCACCAGCCGTTCCGTCGTGCTTCCGACGAGGATGCGGTCGACCCATCCCTTGCCGTGTGATCCCACGACCAGCAGGTCCGCATGCCAGGCGCCCGCCTCCTCCGCGATCGTCTCGGCCGGCACCCCGCTCCGGACCACGCGGTCCTCTTGGGCCACCGCCTGGAAGGGCGACGCAAGGCGGTCGAAGATCTCCCGTGAACGCCGATGGTACTCGGCTTCATCCAGTGTGTGAGGCAGCAGGTGGGTGAAGGGGAGGGGCTCCACGACGTGCAACAGGCGGAGCCGGGCCCCGAAGAGGTGAGCGAACCGCTCCGCAGCCTTGATGGTGGGCAGCGACGCCGTCGAGAGGTCCACGGCGGCGAGCACTCTGGCGATGGGCGCGGCGGAGTCTCCGACGACGAGGACCGGCACGTCGAGCCTCCGCACCAGGTAGTGTGCGGTACTGCGCCCAAGTCCCCGAGCCAACGCCCCGTGCTGTTTGCCGCCGAGCACCACCACCTCCGCCCGCCGCCTACGGGCAACCTCTGCGATGACGAACGGCGCCGGGCCGGTGTCCACCTCGAGCCGCTCGACGGTCGCAGCGGGCAGCACGCCCTGGAGTGTGCGCACGACCCGGTCTCGTGAGGCGCGTGTCAGCTCGTCCTGGAGTCGTGGCGAGAACAGCGGCCTCGGCTCGAGGCCGATCAGACCGGTGGCAAGCGGGACGACCGGCACCGCATGAACCGGGATGAGTTGTCCCCCCGCGGCGTCGGCGAGCCGTGCCGCGAGCTCGGCCGCACGGAGCGACTCGGGTGACAGGTCGACGCCCACCACGATGGGCCTTCCGGCCATGATGCACCTCCCTCCTCGTCGGGCCCCTTCCGGATCGTGGACCCTGGCACTCGGGGAGTGAAACCGTCATGAGATTCGCGCGAAGGTCCGTCTGAACAACTCCTCATGCGCGATTCCGAAACGCTCTGTGGTCGCTTGCGTAGCTTCCCTGGTGATCCTCTAACCGGAGGGCATCGTGTCATCCCTGGTCTATGCAACCAGCAACGACCTCCCCGAGGCGGTGCGGGAGCAGGTCGTCGGTCTTCTGAATGAGCGCCTCGCCTCCGCCATCGATCTCGCGGCGCAGACCAAGCAGGCGCACTGGAACGTGAAGGGATCGCAGTTCATCGCCCTGCACAAGCTGTTCGACGACATTCACGACGCGATCGAGGAATACGCCGACCTGCTCGCCGAGCGGGTCGTGCAGCTCGGCGGGATCGCCGAAGGCACCGTGCCGATCGTCGCCCAACGGTCGGACCTGACCGGCTACCCCCGTGCCATCGCCGACGGTCCTGAGCACGTCAACGCCCTCGCCGGCGCCCTGGCGGAGTTTGGCGCGCGGATGCGGCGGGCGATCGACGAGACCGACGACCTCGGCGACCGCGGCAGCTCGGACATCTGCACCGAAATTTCCCGCGGAATCGACAAGTGGCTCTGGTTCGTCGAGGCCCACGTGCAGGTGTCGCCGACGACGGTCCCGTGACCGCCGTGGGACGAGGCGAGCGCAGGGGACGGTTGCCGGAGCGACTCCGGCTTCAAGATCAGAGCAGCGGCGCGGCTCCGAAGAGGTCGCGCGGCCCGAGGAGGGCGGCGCCGAGCGCGATCCAACTGGTGAGGCGGCGCATCCCCTCACTTCACTCGGCCGATTCCCCTACCGGGATCAGATAGAGCACGTCGTACGTTCCCGGGAGATCGAGGACTTCTCGAAGCCGTGCGTCGTCGAACGCGCCGATGGGCACGGCCCCGAAGCCGAGCGCCGTCGCCTCCAGCAGGAGGTTCTGCGCCGCGTGACCCGCTTCGAGGTGGACATATCGCTCTCCGCGGCTGCCGTACTTGCTCGTCATGCGGGCGGGAACGGCCGAGATCACGAACACCGCCGGACTGTCCCCGACGGCTTCCTGGGCCGCCACGGCCCACTGCATCGCAGGCCGCAGGTCGTCGGCCGTGCGACGGACCAGGCGGTGATGGGGAGGGTCGTAGGCAAAGAGGCCGGCGGCTGTGGCGACGGAAAGCTCCAGCGGGTACAGGGCGCCCGCCGATGGAGCGGTGCGGTAGCCTTCGGGGTGCGTGATGCCTTGGGCCGCCCAGCACAGCCGCAGAATGTCGTCTTCGGAAAGGGCGCGCGCGCCGTACCGCCGCACCGAGCGGCGCTTGCTCAACACGTCTTCGAGGGTCCGCACGTGACCGCCCAAGCCGGTTCGTGAAGTCTGGGCCGACATCCGATCGAGTGCGTCGGTACCAGGGTCGACGTGTCTCACAATCCCCTCCATGATTGGCATGGTTCCAGGGCCGTGCCGCGCCACAAGGCCCCGGGACGCAGTCTGTAAGAGATTTGACGCAGAACGGGTGACGGGACCGTGAAGCTGGAGGGAAGAAAGCCAGCGGGAAAAGAGATACTTACGCCTGACCTCACCGTGACTTCACGGCCTGAGCGCTAGCTTGGGCCGCGTGATCGAGATCGACGGCGCCTTCGGCGAAGGGGGCGGAGCGATCCTGCGCCAGGCGCTGGCGCTGTCCGCGTATGCGGGGCGGGCGGTGCGGCTGTTTCGGATCCGGGCGGGGCGCGAGCAGCCGGGAATGAAGCCGCAGCACCTCAAGGCCGTGGAGGCCGTCGCCGCGATCACCGGCGCGAGAGTCGAAGGCGCGGCGATCCGGTCGACGGAGCTGGTGTTCGAGCCCGGGCCGCTCCATAGTGGCTCGTACCTGTTCGATGTCGGAACGGCCGGCGCGGCGACGCTGGTGCTCCAATCGCTGCTCCTTCCTTGTCTCTGTGGCGTCGGGGAGTTCGAGCTCACGGTCGTCGGTGGAACAGACGTGCCCTGGAGCCCGCCCGCCGATTATCTCCGCTCGGTGACGCTGCCCGCGCTGGCGCACTTCGGCGCCGCGAGACTCACCGTGGTCCGCCGCGGCTACTACCCCAAGGGCGGCGGTCGCCTGGAGATGCGGCTCGTCGGGGCTGGTGGGCCGCACGCGTCCCTCTCCCTGGTCCAATCCGGCGGTCTTACCGCCGTGCGGGGCGTGAGCCACGCGGCTCGCATGCTCGCGCCACGGCGCGTCGCCGAGCGGCAGGCTGAAGCCGCGCGGCTGGCGCTCGCGCCGCTCGCGGTGCCCGTCGATATCGCGCTGCAATACGCGGAGGCGTACTGCCCAGGCAGCGGCATCACCCTGTGGACGCTCGCTCCGAGCGGGGCCTCGCTCGGCGCCTCGGCGCTCGGCGAGCGGGGCAAACGCGCGGAAGACGTGGGACGCGACGCGGCGCACGCGCTGCAGGGGGAGATTGCCTCCGGAGCGGCCGTTGACCGGCACCTCGCCGATCAGCTGATCCCGTTTCTCGCGGTGTCGGGAGGCTCCCTACTCACGTCCGAGGTCACGGGGCACGCCCGGTCGAACATCTACGTGTCGGAAAGAGTGCTCGGCGCCGCGTTCGAGGTCGAAGGGCGCCGGGTCACGGCCCGTGCCGCCACACCCGTGCCAGCGTGACCGCCGCCCGGACCCGCGCGATCGTCACGGCCAGCGAGGCTTGTGCAGTCACTCCTCCCCGACCTCGAGAGGCGCTCGCGAACATACGTCCATGAGCGTAAATGGAAGCCTTTCCGCGTAGAGTCAAAGCCCGATGCACCTGAGGACGCTGGCGGAGACGTTCGCGCGCCTCGAGGCGAGCGGCCGCCGGCTCGCGGCGATTCGGATCGTGGCCGAGCTGCTCGATCGGGTCGCTCCGTCCGAGCGTGAGTCGGTCGTGTACCTGCTGCAAGGGCAGCTCGGGCCGGCGTACGAGGGCATCGAGTTCGGCGTCGGCGAGCGCCTGCTGCTGCGCGTCCTGGCCCGAGCGTACGGATCGAGCGCAGCGGCGCTCGCCCGGCGGCTGAGGCGGCTGGGCGACCTCGGGCTCGTTGCGGAGTCGCTCGCCAGCGCGGCGCCGCGACGCCGGCTCACGGTTCGCGAGGCCTACGACGCGCTCCTCGAGGTCGCCCGCACGGTCGGCCCGGGGGCGGTCGATCGCAAGATCCGTGTGCTGGTCGCATTGCTCGGTCGCGCCGCTGCGCGCGAAGCGCGGTACCTCGTGCGCATCGTCCAGGGCCGCCTGCGGCTCGGCATCGGCGACGCGACGGTGATCGAGGCTGCGGCTGCCGGCGCGCTGAGTGACCGTCGCAAGCGAGGCCTGATAGAACGCGCGTACAACGTCCGCTCGGACCTGGGCGGGGTCGTGCGGCTTGCCTACACCCGGGGCGAGCGCGGGCTGACGCGGATCGCCCCACGCGTCGGCGTCCCCGTCCGATCGGCCCTCGCCCAGCGGCTGCCATCGGCGCAGGCGATCATCGCGCGGCTCGGGACGGTGGCCGCGGAGCCCAAGTACGACGGCTTCCGTCTGCAGCTGCACCGGGATGGCGACCGCGTCTGGGCCTTCAGCCGCCGCCTCGAGAACGTGAGCACCATGTTTCCGGAGCTCACCGCCGGCGTGCGCCGCCAGCTGCGCGCGTGCCGGGCGATCATCGAGGGCGAGGCGGTCGTGTACGAGCCGCGAACGGGGCGGTTCCTCCCCTTTCAGGTCACGATGACGCGCAAACGCAAGTACCGGATCGCCGAGGCCGCCGCCCGACACCCGTTGCGCCTCTTCGCGTTCGATTTGCTGTACGCGAACGGGCGTGATTATCTCCCCCGCCCGCAGCGCGAGCGACATCGACGCCTCGCGGCTCTGGTCCACTCGTCGCCCGGCGATCCTGTGGCCGTCACCGAAGGCTTGACGACCGGGCGCGCCACCGAGCTCCAGGCGTATTTCGACGCGATGGTTCGGCGCGGGCTCGAGGGTGTCGTGGCGAAGCGGCCGGACGCGCCCTACCGCGCAGGGGCTCGAGGATACGACTGGGTCAAGCTCAAGCGCGCCTACCAAACCAAGCTGCGCGACACCGTGGACGTCGTGCTCGTCGGGTACCTCGCGGGGCGCGGGAGGCGCGCGGCACTCGGCATCGGCTCGCTCCTCGCCGCCGTTTACGACCCCCGCGGCGACCGATTCCGGACGGTGGCGAAGATCGGCTCGGGACCGTCCGAGCACGAGTGGCGGGCGCTGCGCACCTTGCTCGACCGTCAGTCGACGCCGGCGAAGCCGCGCCGTGTGGATTCGATCATCACCCCCGACGTCTGGGTCGAGCCGAAGCTGGTCGTCGAGGTGCTGGCCGATGAAATCACCCGCTCACCGCGTCACACCTGCGGGAAGTCGGGCAAGGAGCCTGGGTACGCGCTGCGTTTCCCCCGTATGCTCGACGGCGTGCGGACGGATAGAGCGCCGGAAGACGCCACGTCGGAGCGGGAGATTCTCGGTTTCTACCGCATGCAGCGCCCCACAAGCACGCGCGCGAGGAACCCTAGGGAGCCCGCGTCACTGACGCGCGGCTGAGGGTGTGCCACCGCACGATCCCGTCCCAGATCTCCTGCGCCGTCTCGGCGAACCAGAACAGCTCCCGATCCTCCTGCTCGATGACACCCTCGTCCAGCAGGAAGTCCACGTCGAACGCCTTGCGCCAGTACCGTTCACCCACCAGCACGATGGGGAGCGGCTCGATCTTGCGCGTCTGGATCAGGGCGAGGGTCTCGAACAGCTCGTCGAAGGTGCCGTAGCCGCCGGGAAACGCGACCAGGGCGGTGGCCCGCAGCAGAAAGTGCAGCTTGCGCACGGCGAAGTAGTGGAAGCGGAAGCACAACTCGGGTGTGATGTAGGGGTTCGGATACTGCTCATGCGGCAGGTTGATGTTCAGGCCGATGGACTTGGCGTGGACGTCGAATGCCCCACGGTTGGCGGCCTCCATGATCCCGGGGCCGCCCCCGGTCAGGATGACGGGACGATAGCCGGGCGGCCCTTGGGCCCTGCCGCTCGCCAGGCGCGCGAACTCCCGCGCCACCTCGTAGTAGTGGCTCTTGGCGAGAACCCGCTCCGCTACTGCTAGCCGACGCCCCAACTCGCGATTACCGGCGTCGCCCGCCAATGCTGCGCGCAACGCCGCCACCCTGCGGCGCGCCGCCGCCGGTTCCACGATCCGCGTGCTGCCCAGGACCACGATCGTCGAGCGGATGCCGTGTTGCTCGAGCAGCAGTTCGGGCTTCGAATAGTCGAGCTGCAACCGCAGGCCGCGAACCTCGCCGCGGTTCAAGAAATCCACGTCTTGGTCGGCCTGGGTGTAGCTCTGACTCTCCAGGATCGCCTGGACGCGGGCCGGCGCCGCGACATCCTCTTCTGCCGGCTTGGGCCGATGCCACGGCAGGGGTTCGCGGCGCTTGTGGGGATGCGCCGGCTCGGGAATCCGCGGCTCAGGGGGGGTGGTGGCCTGCGCCCGGGCGGTCGTCTGGGTCGCCGCCGTAAGCTCCTGCTTGGTCGTCATGGTCCCTCCTGCATCGGGTCGTCGGCCCAGCCCCCGCTCGGAAAGCGAGGCCCGATCTCGAGGTATCAGAACAAGCATCGCGTCCTCGAAGTGAAGCGGCGCTGAGATCCGTCGGAAGAGATGTGGAGGCCGGCTACGGTTTCCGGCCCAGGCGCCTCGCGAGCGCGAGGGCATTGTGCGGCGCGTGCGCGAACGCGTCGTTGTCGAAATAGACGTACACGTCACGGCCGGCACGGCCGCCACGCGAGCCGGCCCACTGTTCCACCCGCGTGGCCCAGCGGTCGAGCTCGCTCTCCGTGTACGCGCTCGCGTACAGGGCACGCGAGCCGTGGAGGCGGACGTAGACGAAGTCCGCGGTGAGCTCCTCCACGCAGGGGAACGTGCCCGCCGTGTCGGCGACGACGAGCGCGCCGCCGTGAGCTTCGAGCTGATCGTAGAACTCCCGCGTGAGGAAGGACGGGTGTCGGACCTCGAAGGCGTGCCGGTAGCGAAGCCGAGCCAGGGCGCGCGTGAGGACACCACCCCTCAGGCGCCGGTCATGGCGGCGCGCGAGCCGCGCGGCCGCGGTCGTGCCACGAGGCAGGAGCCGCAGGAACTCCTCCACCCGCTCGGCGTCGAACCGGTACGTTGCGGGCAGCTGCCAGAGGAAGGGACCGGTCTTCCGTCCCAGCGCGAGCACCCCGCTCGCGTAGAAGTTGGCGAGCGCTCCCGCGGCGCGGGCGAGCTTCAGGTTGTGCGTGATGAAGCGGCTCCCCTTGACGGCGAAGACGAAACCGGAGCCGGGCGTCTCGGCCCCCCAGCGCCGGAACACGGCCGGCGACTTGAGGCTGTAGAACGTCCCGTTCAGCTCGATGGAGTTGAACTGCCGGCTGGCGTACTCGAGCCAGCGGCGCGCCGGCAGATCGGGCGGGTAGAACAACGCGCGCCAGTGCGGATAGTTGTAGCCGCTGACCCCAACGTAGACCCGCCGTCGCTGTCGCCGCTCCGCAGAAAGCGGGCGGCCCGCCTCTTTGTCGAGTGCGGGCCGCCCGACGCACCGGTTACCCGGAGTCGGAGAGTTCCCTTCCCCGTTCCTCTTCCCTCGGCGACCGCCTAACTGTTGCGTTTGCGGTTTGGCCTTGGGAGCTCCGGCTTCCATCCCCATGAGGCTTGACCAACCTCGTGGTTCACCGGTGCGGGCGCTGCGATCGGTCGAATCGCGGATCGACCTCTTGCACTGCACGTCGGGGCGCCGCTCCGACGTGGGTGAGGCGCGCGATTGGCCTCACCACTCCAGAGGAGGTGATCACGCGGATCATCGGTTCCGTTTCCGTTGCCGGGCCTGGAACCTCCCCGCCTCCTCTGGAGAAACTCCCGCTAACCTACCCCCCGTCCCTGAAACCGCAAGGAAACCACTGTGCAGCTTCCTTCACACGACGCGTGGCGAGATGAAGCGTTCTTCGCATGAATGCTGGGAATGGGTTCAAGCGCCCGGCGTGATCATGACCCCGCAGGAGGCCAAGGAACGGCTCGCCGGCCGGCCACACGGCCGTCCCCGAGGCGTCCCGCACAGACAGGAGGGGCGATGCGCGCGAAAACCAACGACTTGGTGCTGCAGGGAGGCATGATCCTCTTGGGCGTGCTGATCGTGAGCGGCATCGGCGGGTGGACTCGAGGCGCCACGGCCGGCGACCCGCCGACGGCGCCGGCGCTGCTCGCCGAGCCGCCCTCCCTCGAGCAGTCGCTCGAGACGACGCAGGGAGAGCTCACGCTCGCCCGGCTGCAGCTCGAGCGCGCCGAAGCGATAATCGAATACTCGACGCGCTACGGCATCGCCGCCGACCTCGCCGAGGCGATCCACGACATCGCCCTCGCCGAAGGAGTGGATCCGGGGCTCGCGTTCCGGCTAGTGAAGGCGGAGTCGGACTTCGTTCCGGCGGCGCAGAGCAGCGCCGGGGCGATCGGTTACACGCAGATCCTCCCGAGCACGGCGCGGCTGTACGAGCCCGGGCTCACGACCCAGCAGCTCTACGAGCGCCGCACGAACCTCCGTCTCGGCTTTCGCTACCTGCGGGATCTGTTGGAGCGCTACCAAGGGAGCCCGGAGGCGAGGCTGCGGCTGGCGCTGCTCGCCTACAATCGGGGCCCGGCCAAGGTGCAAGAGCTGCTCGATGCCGGTCACGATCCCCAGAACGGCTACGCCGCGATGGTAATGCGGGGCTACCCCCGGTAAAGCTGACTCCCCGTCGCCGTGCGGCGGTTTCAGGACGGATTCAACGTCCCTTCATTGCCCGCCGCTTATGCTAGAAACCGTGCGGCGCCTGCGCACTGCGCGCGGGCCGCCTGACGTCGAACCCCGGGGAGGCACACATGACGCAAGCATCGCAGATTTGGGACAAGGCCCTCCAGAAGGGCGGCCTGTGGGTGAAGGAGCTTGCAGACGAGCTCTCCTGGGCGGACGTGAGTCACGCGTTGCACGCGCTCCGCTCAGTGCTGCACGCCTTGCGCGATCGGCTTCCGGTAAACGAGGCCGCGCAGCTCGCCGCGCAACTCCCGCTCCTCATCAAGGGCGTGTACTATGACGGCTGGAACCCGAGCGGGACGCCGGTCAAGGCGCGCACCAAGGAGGAATTCCTCGCCTTGGTGAAGCAGCCGTTGGAGCGGCGCATTCCTGGTGCGGACGCGGAGCGTGTGACCCGAGCGGTCTTCAGACTGCTCGCGAGCCACGTTTCGGAAGGCGAGATCCTCGATGTCCGCGGCATCCTCCCCCAGGAGCTCCTGGAGCTCTGGCCGGAGAAAGCGGCGGCTACGCGTGGGTGATCCGGTAATCGATCGGCATTTCGACGAGCACGCGCACCGCTCGCCCACGCACACGCGCGGGACGGAATAGCGCGCGCAACATCCAATTCCGCGACGCTTCATCGAACCCGGGGTTGGGGCTCCGCACGATCTTGATCGAGTTGGGCTCTGCACGACCGGTCGTGTCGATGATCGCCTGAATCACGACGCGGCCTTGAATCCCCGCTTGTCGGAGCAGCTCCGGGTAACGGACCTGCGGCGCCGAGAGCAACGCGGGCTTCTCCTGGACGATGGCTTCCAGGTACACCTCGCCCGTGGGCACAACGCCTGCCGCCACACCGCCTTCGACGCCGATCCCGGAATAATCCTTGGGGTTGAACTTCTCCTGGAGATTCAGGGGTGGGATGGTGGACGGGATCTCGGTGGGTGCAACGACCGTCTGGAAGCCCCTGAGCGGCACGTCCAGCTGCACCGGCTGCGGCAGCGGCTTCTGTGGCTGCGGCTGCTCGGGTTGCGCGAGATACACCATCGTGGTGTCGACCTTCACCGCGAGCCTTTCGCGGCCCACGCTCAAGGTCGCGATGACCGCACCGGTGATGACCGCGGCGTGGATCACGAGCGACACCACGCCCACGCCGATCGACTTCTTCCGATCCCTCTTGCGCCGAGACTCGATCAACGTCTCAAACATGGCCGGCCGACCTCCTTACCAGTACTCCTCCTCCTCCTCTTCGTACTCTTCCTCTTCCTCTTCCTCTTCCTCTTCCTCGTGGCCTTCCGCCTTGCGCCGCGCCTCCTCTTCGAGCTCCTCCTCTTCTTCCTCGTCGTACTCTCCCCCCTGCTCGTATTCTTCCTGCAGCTCCTCGGGGTAGGCGTCCTCTTCGAAGACCGGCTCGCCTCTGCGGCGCGCGAGCACGCAGGCGGAAAGTCCTGCATGGGGCTCCACGGGTCCCTCCTGGCTATGGTCTCCCCAGCGCCCGACGGGAGGGCAAGGGGCCTTCCGTAACCTGGGCGGGACTGCCTCCCCAGCGCGTGAAGCGACCGCGAAGATCGCTTCACGCGCGCAACCCGAGCCGCCACTCGCGTGACGAACTCTTATGACTGACCTCATCCCCTCGTCGGCCCTGCGGCGTTACGCTGCTGGGGTGACAGAGCGTGAAGCGACAGAGGAGGGAGGTGCCATGTGTTGATCGACGGTCATCTCCGGCACTACGACGTGGTGGAGCGGCATCGGATCGCCGTAGCCGCATCCCGCGAGGACACGTGTCGGGCCATGCGCGAAACGGACTTCGTGCGTGCGATCGTCCCCGTGGCCAGAGCCGTCTCGGAAATGCGCGACGTGCCGCGGCCGATCCGGGAGGTGGTGCACCGCGTCGAGCATCTCGCGCCCGACGCGACGTTCACCCTGTCCGAGGCGCTAGCGGGCAACTTCGCGCTGCTTGGTGAGCGGCAGGGGAGGGCGATCGTGATCGGCACGATCGGGAAGCTCTGGAAGCCGCATGTCGAGTTCCTGCCGCTCACACCGCCCGAGTTCGGCGCGTTCCACGAGCCCAAGTATGCCAAGCTGGCGATCGCGTTCTGGGTGGAGCGCTTCGGGCGCGGCAAGGCGGTGTTGCGGTTCGAGGCGCGCGTCGCCGCCACGGACGATTCCGCGCGCGCGCACCTGCGACGCTGGTACCGGGTCGTCCGTCCGTTCACCGCGTTCTTCATGCGACGGGCCCTCGCGAACATCAAAGCGGAGGCTGAAACGATGGCGGCGACGCCGGTCGCGTAAATCTTGGGTCTGTTTGACCTCAGGCGGCCTGCGCGGGGTGCGGGGCGGGCCCGGCGCCCGGCTGCTCCGCCGTAGCCGCTCGTGGCGGCGGCGTCCCGGCGACGATGGCCTCGACCTCGGCTCGCTCCAAGGTCTCGCGCTCCAGGAGCGCGCTCGCCAGCGCATCGAGCGTGGCCCGGTTCGCCCGAATCAGCCCCATCGCGCGCTTGTAGGCCTCTTCCACAATGCGACGGACCTCGCGGTCGACCAGTTCGGCAGTGTGCTGCGACACCTCGTATCGCGGCACGACGTCGCGCCCGACGAGTGCGAGCTCGGGGTGCTCGATTACGGCGATGGGGCCCACGATCTCGCTCATCCCGAACTGGGTCACCATCCGCCGGGCAAGCTCGGTGGCCTGCTGGAAGTCGTTCGCCGCGCCCGTCGTGATCCGATCCGGGCCGAACACGACCTCTTCGGCGACACGGCCGCCATAGGCGACCGCCAGCCGGCCGAGGATATAGGCCCGGGTATAGCTGCGGCGGTCCTCCTCCGGCAAGGCGAAGGTGATACCGAGCGCGCGCCCCCGGGGCACGATGGTGACCTTGTGCACCGGATCGAGGCCCGGGATCAACAGGCTCACGAGCGCGTGTCCCGCCTCATGGTAAGCCGCGAGCCGTCGGTCCTCGGGGGACAGCACCACGCTCCGCCGCTCCACCCCCAGCATGATCTTGTCTTTGGCGTCCTCGAAATCCCGCCGGTCGGCCCGGTCTTTGTTGCGTCGCGCGGCAAACAGCGCGGCCTCGTTGACGAGGTTCGCGAGGTCGGCGCCCGACAGGCCCGGCGTGCCCCGCGCAATCGTCGCCAGCTCCACGTCGCCGGCGAGCTGGATCTTGCGGGCGTGGACTGCGAGGATCTGCTCCCGCGCCCGGACATCCGGGAGCTCGACCACGATCTGCCGGTCGAACCGCCCGGGCCGCAGCAGCGCGGGATCCAGCACGTCGGGCCGGTTGGTGGCCGAGAGCACGACGACCCCTTCGGTAGGCTGGAAGCCGTCCAGCTCGACGAGCAGCTGGTTCAGGGTCTGCTCGCGCTCCTCGTGGACGCCGCTGACGCCTACACCCCGTTGCCGTCCTACGGCGTCCAGCTCGTCGATGAAGATGATGCACGGCGCCTGGGCCTTCCCCTGCTCGAACAAGCTCCGCACCCGAGCCGCGCCTACTCCCACGAACAGCTCGACGAAATCCGAGCCCGAGATCGAGAAAAACGGCACCCCCGCTTCCCCGGCCACGGCCCGTGCGAGCAGCGTCTTGCCGGTGCCAGGCGGGCCCACGAGCAACACGCCCTTCGGCAGCCGCCCGCCGATGCGCTGGAACTTCGCCGGGTCCTTGAGGAAGTCGATCACCTCTTGCAGCTCGGCCTTGGCCTCCTCGGCGCCCGCGACGTCGGCGAATGTCACCTTGGGCTGCTCGCTCGCGACGGGGCGTACGCCCATGCGGCCAAACGACAGTGCGCGCTGGCCTCCCACCCGCATCTGCCGCATGAGCATGAGCCAGAATCCGCCGATCAGCAGCCACGGAATCGCCGCGAGGAGAATAGCGAGCCAGGAAGTGCCGGCCTTGGCGGCGCGGATCCGCACGCCCCGCTGCTCGAGCCGCGCCACGAGCGGCGCCGGATCGTCGAAAGGCAGATTGGCCCGAAATTCCCGCACGTCGCGCCCTGCGATCCGCACGGAGCTCTTGAACTCTCCTGCGAGCCTGCGCTCGTCGGCGACGATCTCGACTGCGGCGATGTTGTCGCGAGCGAGCTCGCGCGTCACGTCGGAGTACGTGATCTCCAGCCGCTTCTCCCGTCCCTGGATGACCCGGAAGAGCATGGCCGCAGTGGCGAAGGCAAGCACCCATAGCACCGCCGGTCGAAACACCGCCACGGGGCTTGGCCTGCGCCGCCTCTGGTTCCGTGTGCCGTTCATTATTCGTTCTCCGCGCGTGCCGCGCTCTGACAAATCAACTACCCTCCGACTGAAGGGATGGTTAAATGCGATTGAACGCCTCGAAGGCCGCACAGCGGGGACGCGGGTCTCTTCATGCGCTCCTCACCCCCTGTTCACGGCCCCGCCGCTATGGATTTGCACAATGACCAATCTCCGAACGCGACGTCTGGGGGTGAGCGGGCTCGATATCACCACCCTGGGGCTCGGCACTTGGGCGATCGGGGGGCCGGGGTGGGCGTACGGCTGGGGACGGCAAGATGACAGGCAATCGCTTGCTGCCATGCGTCGTGCCATCGAGCTCAGCGTCAATTGGATCGACACCGCCCCGGCATACGGTCTGGGGCACGCCGAGCACCTGGTGGGGCTTCTGCTCAAGGATCTGCCCGCTGCGGACCGGCCCCTGGTGTTCACCAAGTGCGGCTTGGTGTGCGACCCCGGCAACCCCCTGGCGGAGCCGCGTCGGGACCTGCGGCCGGAGTCGATCCGCCTCGAGTGCGAGGCGTCGCTCGAGCGCCTGGGAGTCGAGCAGATTGATCTCTACCAGTTCCACCAGCCCGACGATACCGGCACGCCGGTCGAGTACTCGTGGGAGGCGATGATCCGGCTGCTCGACGAGGGCAAGATCCGGGCTGCGGGGGTGTGCAACTTCGACGTGGGCTTGCTTGCCATCTGT
>DASUAL010000029.1:0-2357 GCA_035763805.1 Gemmatimonadales bacterium | reverse complement strand
GTGAAGGTCCTGTCACCCGCGTCGGACGCGGGCCAGCGTGCGGTGGCGCGACGCGATCGGCCCTCCGTCGCGGTCCTGCCGTTCGCGAACATGAGCGGCGATCCCGAGCAGGAGTACTTCGCCGACGGCATCAGCGAGGACGTCATCACCGAGCTGTCGAAGTTCCATTCGATCTTCGTGATCGCGCGGAACTCGTCGTTCACCTATCGCGGGCAGGCGATCGACGTGCGGACGGTGGCGAAGGACCTCGGCGTCCGCTACGTGCTGGAGGGGAGCGTGCGACGGGCCGGCACGACGATCCGGGTCACGGCCCAGCTCATCGACGCCGCGACCGGCCGCCACGTGTGGGCGGAGCGCTACGATCGTGCGCTGGTCGACCTGTTCTCGGTCCAGGACGAGATCACGCGAAGCATCATCGGCTCCATCGCGCCGGGCATCGTGATGGCGGAGATCCAGCATTCAAAGGGCAAGAAGGCCACCGAGCTCGATACGTGGGATCGGATCATGCGCGCCCACTGGCACATCAGGCGATTCACCGCGGTGGATTTCCGGGAAGCGTGCCGGTTGGTCGAGGAGTTGCTGTTGCACGAGCCGGACAACGCGGTCGCCCTCGGCGACCTGGCCTTCTCCCTTCATTTCGCCGCCATCTTCGGCTGGACGGATTCGCCGGCGGCCGCGATGGCTCGCATGGGCGAGCTGGCGCAGAGAGCGGTGGAGTCCGACGATCAGGATGCGGCCGCTCACACCTCGCTGGCGATTCACGATCTGTTCTCGGGGCGACACGACGAGGCCATGCGACGCTTGCGGCGCGCCATTGAGCTGAACCCGAACTCGAGCTTCGCGCATGGATATGTCGCGGTCGTTCACGCGTTCGGCGGTGAGCACGATCGCGCGATCGAGACTGTCCAGGAGGCGATCCGGCTGAGCCCGCGCGACCTCCTGATGGTGATCTGGCGGGTCGTGGAAGGCTGGGCGCATCTTGGCGCGGAGCGATTCGATCAGGCCGCGGAGAGCGCGCGGCTGGCCATCGGGTGGAATGCGGCCTTCGCCGATGCCCACGTCATCCTGGCCTCAGCCCTGGGGCACGCCGGACGCCTCGACGAGGCGCGGATCGCCCTGGACGAGTGCATGCGTCAGTTTCCGGGGTTGACGCTGCGCGATCCCCGGTTGATGCGCCCGTTTCGCCGCGCGGCCGACCAGGAGCGTTTCCTCGACGGCCTGCGCAAGGCCGGGCTAGCCGAGACGTCGGCCTAGCAGCCCGTGGTGAAAGACATCACGCGGGGCATGTTGCCGCGAACGAGCAAAGCGGGAGTCCGCCGCCCACTCGCAATCGCGGAGGGGCGCTGCGGCTCGTCAGAGACGCTCGGAACTCGGCGAAGAGCCACGACAGGGTCAGCCAGAGCACGAAACAGGGCCGCCGGCGGCCCTGAAGGCCGCGGGGCGTCCCGCGGCCGATCGCGGAGCGCATCAGGAGCCCGAGATTGAAGGCGCCGGCGTGCACGATCAATCGCTTCAGGATGTTGGGATGGCCACGCAAGTGAACCCGCCGCAGCCCGCCGGTGTCGTAGACATGAGCAAACGTCCGCTCGACGTACTCGCCGCGGCGCCGCATCAACCGCCGGCCGCGCGGCCCGGCGACCCGCCGGCGATTGCCGTAGACCAAGCCCTGGGCTTCGGGCGCCTCGCGCCAACACCGCCGGCCCCGATCGGGCTCGACGAGGTAGGCGCGGATGCCCAGGGCCCGCAGCGTCAGCAGGGTGTCGTTGCTGTGGTAGCCCCGATCACCGACGAGCGCCGTCGGGGCCGCGGCCTGCACGGCCGCCAACTGCTCGGCCGCCGTGAGCGTCGTTGCGAGCACACTCGTGGTGTCGCCGACGTCGGCCCCATGCAGGGTGACGGCCACCAGCGCGCCCGTCTCGAGATCCACCGCGTGTTCGACCTTGTGGGCGAGATGCGTCCGCCCATCCTTCAGCTGAGTGACTTTGGCGTCGGGGTCCGACGGATTCACCCACTCGGCATTGGACGTCCGCTTCTGGCGCCGACGGTCGAGCCGGGCCAGCGCCGCGCGGCTCGGCGTCTTGAGGCCCGAGGCCTTGGCCAGCCGGGTGAGGAACTGCTGGTAGCTCTCCCCGGTGTCCCGCCGCACGATGCTCCGCATCGCGGCGTTCGCCTCCAGGGTCGTCGCATCCACGGCGAGCGTCCGGCCCCGGAGCAGCTCGGCCTCGACCAGGCGCTCTTGCACCCACGTGAATACCGCCTGATGCGCCTCGACATCGATCAAGCGTCGCGTGCGCGAGATCGTCGAGTGATCGGGCGCGGCCTCGTTCAGCCCCAGGCCCAGGAATTGCCGGACCGCC
>DASUAL010000028.1:0-28225 GCA_035763805.1 Gemmatimonadales bacterium | reverse complement strand
GAGCCCCTACTGGCTGTGGTTCACCGCTTTCGTGGGACTCAACCTGTTCCAGTCGAGCTTCACGCGCGTGTGTCCGCTCGAATGGGTGCTCGACCGGGCGGGGATCGGCGGTCGGCGCGCTGGCGGCGTGGAAGGCTGAATAAGGTGGCGTCTCGACGAGCATCGGCGCCCTGTCGGTTTGACATCTGTGTCCGCTCATGCCCGGACAAACGCTTGTAGAACGGCTGGTACGCTACTCTCCCGCCACGGTCAGGAGAGCTATCGCATTCCCTGCCAGTGATCGTCGGTGGGAGCGCGGGATCCATCGAGGGCTCCGCACGACCCCGAGGCGTGCGAGCGCTCGCCCGTCGACGGGGTGCGCTCCGGGTCGAGGCCGTGGAGTGTCGCGTTGGGGGGCAGGCTGCTAAGTTTTGGGGAGCGGCTGTTACGGCAAACAAACCGGCAAACAACGCCGCGCGTTAGGGGTCGCAAGTTGCTGCGGGCCCGTAGCTCGGGTGGTTAGAGCGCTCGCCCAGCGGTCAACAAAGCCCTCGAGTCAGGGTCGTAAGTCGTTGCGGGGCCTGTAGCTCAGGTGGTTAGAGCGCACGCCTGATAAGCGTGAGGTCAGTGGTTCAACTCCACTCAGGCCCATGAAACAAAAGAGGCGTCAAGGGAAAGACGTCATGCAGAGGCGTCGCGCGAAAACGTCGCGTGGAACCGTAGCGGACGGTTGGCGCGACGTTCGTCACGCCGTTCTTCAGATACTCGCCTGACTCGTCAAGACGAGGCCGCGATACTGAGACTCGCCTTCCTCGCCCTCCTCGTCTCGGTACTGCTGGCGTGCGCCCCTTCTGCCCGCAGCACCCGTTCTATCCACCACATCGATGACCGCACGGCGTTCATTGACTCGAGGCGGCCCGCGAGGCACGCGCGCTCGGCATTGGGCGTGATCTCGACCGACACGGGGTTCTGTTCGCCTATGACGTGCGCGCACAACAGCTTCGGATTGAAGTCGGTCCCACCCTCCAGCACATCTTCACCGATCGCTTCGTGGGCTATCTGATGCGGGACCACGTCCGAAGCTTTTTCGCGGCCGGCGATCCGGCCCTCGGACTGCGCCTGACGATGTTCATATTGCACGCCAGGCTGCGGCGCGCGGCGCTGGGAGAAGACTACGACCCCCGCGCGGCCGAGTTCATCAAAGATCGCCGCAGGCTCGCCACGGGCGGAGGTGCGACCGCCGATGACATGCGGGACCCGGCCAGGTCCGCCGGGTTTCTGAATCGAGTTGCCACGCACGAGGCGCGGGCGCTCTTCCGACCACAACCGACGGTTGAGCAGACGTATCGGCTCTACCTGGAATGGCTGCGTCGGGGACGGGGGGAAACCGATCTCTCGTTGTTCACGCCGGCGGGGCAGCAGTATTTGTCGCGATTTCCCATTACGCCCGCGTTTGCGGATTACATCCTGTTCTTAGAGTACGGTCTTACGTACAAGATCTTAACGCATGACTCGCTCGCGTTGCTGTACTTCACGGGCGACCCGCTCGTGTCCCCGCACTTCTTCAGGAAGACCGCTGCCGGCTGGCAGTGGGACGCGTTTGCCGATGTGCGGAACACGCGAGAGTACGTGGGCGGGAGGTGGACGTGGACCATTACCCTGCGGGACGACGACTTTACGAATACATTCGCACACCGTTACATCACCGTCGGGCCATCTGTACGCGTCGCGGGCGGCGACAATCGCCCCATCCCTGTTAGCCGGGCGGCTGCCCGCCCTCCAATCGCCATTGACACGGTCGTGGGAGCACGCCTTACAGTCGCTGAGGCATCGGCGCGCATCGCCGCGTCGTTTGGCAAGCCAACGGTCGTTCTACTCTATACCACGTCGAACGACAGCACCCAAGCGCGTTTCCCGGAGACCGTCACCCTCCTCCGACGTTGCCAGTCCCAAGGTGCTACGATAGCGGCGTTCTCAACTGACGAGAACCCGCGCGCGATCATGGCGCTCCCGGGTTTCCTCCGGCGAGTGGACAGCCCGTTTCCTCCCGTCACTCTGTATCGCTGGGCACCCGGTCAGCTCACCCGCGCGATGGACATGCACGGCATTGTTGTTGGCCAGCAGTGGCACCCGCCGTTGATCGCGGTGCTCGATCGCAATGGGCGAGCCGTCGCCCAAGCCGAAGCTATCGTGAGTAAGGGACCGACGCTCGCGTTGGGCCCAGTCGCGCAGCTTTGCTGACCGCTTCCCAAGCCGTGTACGGGCACTTGAGCACGGTTGCCGGGGCCTTGTAGTGACAGGCGAAGCGTGTGGGCAGTGTCAACGTCAGTGTCGGCGGGTCCCTTCGATTTCGGACCAGTACGACGTACAGCACAGCAGCTCGAGATCGAGGTGTAGAAGGACATCAACGCAAGAAAACAGGAGCGTAGCGGCCCGCCGCCGCCGAATCTCCGCTCGCGGCACTGGGGGCGCCGCGCCGGTGGCGACAGAGCCGTGCGGACTTCCCACCGGTGACGCGCGTCACGCGCCGTCGGGTCACCCGTCTTCGCAGCCCACCAGCGGATTCTGCAAGCCGTTGGGCAGGACACGAGAACTGGGACGCGCCTCCCGGCCACCACGCTCCGGCGTAACACTCTGTCCTGCCCCAGCTAACACGCAGCGCCCAGCACGGCACATCGCTTGCCCAACGCGGGCTAGGCACTGACGCCGTTGGCCGGACGGGGTAGTGCCACCCGCCCCATCGTGAAATGCAACGTCGCTAGTGCGGCGCACTGGGCTCCTGCGCCACCGCACCTGGAGGCCCACTTCTTTCGTGAGGAGCGATCATGGCCGCCTGGAAGCTCTTTGGGCACGACACCACAGCGGAGCAGCTCCCCGCCGAGCTCCGCTCGATTCTCGCCCAGATGCAGCGCGAGCGCGTCGCGTTCGAAACCTTGACGAACGCCGCGCGGGAGTCCGCCCAACAGTTGACCCAGCTGACGCAGCCGATCACGGAAGCCCAGAAGACCGTGAGCGAGTTCCAGACGCGGGTCAAGGCGCTGGAGCGGCTCGTCCCTGTGCTCGCGACGCTCGACGAACAGACCGAGGCGGTCTCGAAGGTCCAGCGGCGCACCGAGACCCAGCTCACGCACACCTCGGAAGACGCAAAGCGGTTGCGCACCGAGATCGAGGAGTTGCGGGGCACCCTCGAGCGCGCGCTCGCCTTGAAGAACGATCTCGCCGGCTTCCTCGAGCTGGGCGGCGGGTTCAAAGCGCTGCGCATGGACGCCGACAGGCTCACGGGCGAAGTGCGCGAAGTCACCCAAGGGTTCGACCGGGTGCGCGAGCGCCAGGAGGAGCTCCGCCGGTCCAGCGAGGCGGTCGCTACGCGACTCAGCGCCTTTGAGGAACGGCAACAGCAGGTCCAGGGCGGCGTCGCGGCGACCGAGTCGCGCGTGGCCGCGCTCGGGCAGACGCTCAAGGAGCTGACCCAGGCTGCGACCGATGCGGTCCAGACCAAACGGCAGCTCGGCACGCTCAAGTCGCTCGCCGACTCCGTCACCCAGAAGGTCTCGGCGCTCGAGCAGCAGCGCGACGTCGTCGAGCGCGCCACCACGCAGGTGGCCCGCCTCCACGACCTCATGCGCGAGGTCGACGCCAAGATCCGCAAGCACGAGGAAAGCGCGAAGGGCCTGGGCGAGCTCGAGGCCAAGGTGAACGACCTCAAGACGCTCCACCGCGACGTGCTGGAGCGCTCCGAGGAGATCAGCGGGCATCACGACGACATGAAGCGGGCCGACGAGGAGCTCCGGGGACGCCTGGCCGCGCTGCGCGACGAGGTCCAGCGCACCGTTAAGCGCTTCGAGCTCGAGAACCAGGGGCTCGACGCGGTGAGCCAGCGGATCCTCGACCTCCGCGGCGGGCTCACGGACATGGAGGCGCGGTTCCGGTCGCTCGAGGAGTCGAGCCGCACCATCGCGGACGTGCGCTCGCGGGCCGACGGCCTGGCGGCGCAGCTGACCGGCGTTGCCGAGAACATCACGCAGCTGGAGACACAGGCCGAGCGGGTGCGCACCGTGGAGGCCCATGCCGGGCGGCTCGGCGAGACGGTGGAAGAGATGACCCAGCGGGTGGCGCGGCTCGAGAAAGCGGAACCCGTCGTGGCAGCCGTCTTGCAAGACGTCGCGAGCCTCAAGGGCACCCACGAGGCCGTGAAGGGCGCCATTGAGCAGGTGCAGGTCGCCGAAAGCGAGATCGCCCGGGTACGCGAGGGCCAGGCCGCCACGAAGGCGTGGCTGGCCAGCGCGACCGATTCGGTTAACGCGCTGCGGGGCGAGCTCGCGGCCATCGAGGAAATGAAGCCGACGGTCGAGGTCGTGCGGGCCGACGCCGACCGGCTGTCCCAGTCCATGGCGCAGATCGAGGCGCGCCGCCAGCTCGTCGAGGACTTGAACACGCGGCTCTCCGAGCTCGCGTCGCTCGGCACGCAGCTCGAGGAGCGGAGCCGCGGGTTGCTGACGCGGATGGACGGCGCTGACGAGCGGTTTCAAGCGGTGGCGGCCCACGCCGAGGAAGCGGGGCGGATCGAGCGGCTGGTCCCGACAGCCCTGGCCACCGCGGAGCGGGCGGAGCGTCGCGTCGCCGAGGTGGACGCCGCTGTCGGGGCGCTCGAAGCGCGTGCCCAGAGCCTCGAGGGCCTCGCCGAGCATACTCGCTCCCTCGGCCGGGAGCTGGAGCTGCGCCAGGGCGCGCTGGACAAGGCCACCGAGCACCTGGAGCGGGCGTCGCAGCTCCGGGAGGAGGCGGCCGCGACCGCGCAGCAACTGGACGAGCGGGCCGGGCAGCTCACCGCGGCGCTCGCGACCGCGGGTGGCCGGCTTACCGACCTTACGGCGACGCTCGACGAACTCGACAGCCGCGCCGGGAGCCTGCGCTTCGCGCAGAAGCGGATGGCGCAGTTCGAGGAGCGGCTCGCGAAATGGGAGACGGTCGAGTCGCACCTGACGCGGGCGCTCGAGCAGGTCACCCAGCGGCAGGCGACCCTCGACGCCCTGCAGGCCGATATGCACCGGTTGTTCGAGGTGGCCGAACGCACCGTGGACGACGTGCGCTCCATCGCCGCTGCCAAAGAGGAGGTTACGCAGACGCGCGCCACGCTTGAGAACGTGCTCGGCCTGGTGAGCCACGTCCATGACGCCGCTAACGGGCTGGAGCACCGGAAGCGGCAGGTCGAGCAGGCTGAGGAGCGGCTGGGCCGGGTCGAGGGGCTGCTCGCGGACATCCAGTCGAGCCTCGAGACGCTCCACGGCCAGAAGGCCTTGATGGATCAGGTCGTCGAGCAGGCCGGGTCGCTCGAGTTCCAGACGAAGCAGGCCGAGGCGCTCATCGGGACGCTGCGCGAAGAGCGCGAGATCACCGAAACGGTGCGCGCCGCGGTGACGCAGCTCCGGCTGGAGAGGGTCGTGAAGAGCGCGTAAGCCGCCGCCCGTCTTGAACCACGCCCCACAGCGAAGTCTGCTGTGGGGCGTTTGTGTTGTGCCTGCCCCGATAGCTCGAGCGCATGGGGTCAAGGGGTCACTGGTTGAGTAGATACGCGGGTACGTCTTGCCCCTCACTGGCGGCTGCCCGAGAATCAGGAGAGCCATAGGCGCCGTGGTATCAACCAGTGCTTCCGCTAAGCGGTGCGGCTTTCAGAACCAAGGCTGCCGTGTGCGGTTGGTGTCCCTCCCGTGGTCCGTCCTGATCTAGCGAATGGGCTACCGGGGCTCGGCACTGGGCGGCCCTGAGAGGCACTGCGCTTCAGCGCTGCGTTGCGCCGCGCCCATGCTTTCAGCGGGACCCCTGCGGCCGCACCGTCTGCCGGCTATGTTCCTCCCTGCATCTCTCTGCCGGAGTCGGTCACCGTGAAGCGTATCATGGTCGTCGCCCTCGCCGTGCTCCTGCCCGCCACTGCCCAGGCCCAGCGCACGCAGAAGCCCGTCCTCCACGGCCGGCACTGGATCGCCATCACCGGCAAGCCGCTCGCGGCCACTGCCGGGGCGATGACGTTCCAGAAGGGGGGCAACCCCGTAGACGCCGCCTGCGCCATGCTTGCGGCCACGTCCACGATGTGGGACGTGCTCTCGTGGGGCGGTGAGACGCAGGCCCTGATCTACAACCCCCAGACCAAGAAGGTCATCGCGATCAACGCGTTGGGCGTGGCGCCCACGGGCGCGACACCCGCCTTCTACCGCTCCAAAGGGATGAAGTACCCGCCCGCGTACGGCCCCCTCGCCGCGGTCACGCCCGGCACGCCAGGCGGCCTCATGGTGATGCTTGGCGAGTTCGGAAAGCTGAGCTTGCGGGAGGTGCTCGAGCCCGCGATCCGCATGGCAGACGGCTATCCCATCGACGAAGAGATGGCGAATTCGATCGAGCGCAACAAGCGGCGCCTGAAGGACTGGCGCTACTCGCGGGCCGTGATGCTGCCGCACCTGGGGGAGGCGCGCGAGGCGCCGGCGGCGGGGGAGATCTTCCGCCAGCTCGACCTCGCGGCCATGCTGCGTAAGCTCGTCGAGGCGGAGCAGCAGGCGCTGCGCCGGGGCAAGAGCCGGCGCGAAGCCATCTCCGCCGCCTACGACCGGTTCTACAAGGGCGACATCGCACAGGAGTTCGTGCGCGGCCTGCAGGAAGAAGGCGGGCTGGTCACCATGCAGGACCTGGCGACTTGGAAAGTGAAGGTCGAGGAGCCCGTGCAGACGACGTATCGCGGGATCGAGGTTTACAAGCTGCAGCCCTGGACGCAGGGGCCCGCGCTGCTCCAGACGCTCAACATCCTCGAGAACTTCGATCTCAGAGCCATGGGCTACAACAGCACACGCTACATCCACACGCTGTATCAGGCGATGAGCCTCGCCTTCGCGGACCGGGATTTCTACTACGGCGACCCGGCGTTCCCGCCCGAGGAGCCGATTCAGGGCTTGCTGTCCAAGGAGTACGCCAAGCAGCGCGCGGCCTTGATCGACCCCGAGCGGAACGATCCCGGTATCAAGCCGGGCGATCCGTATCCCTTCCAGGGCGGCGCTAACCCGTTCCTGCGGCTGCTGCGGGACTGGCCGCTGACCCCGCTGACGGACGGCGACGGTGAGGGTCGGTCGGGGGCGGCGGCCGACGGGCTGTTCGACGAGGCGTTCCGCCGCGGCACGACCTCGATCGAGGCCGCGGACACGTCGGGATGGGTCGTGTCGGTCACGCCGTCGGGCGGCTGGATTCCGGCGGTGATCGCGGGCCGCACGGGCATCGGGGTGAGCCAGCGGGCGCAGCAGTTCGTGGTGGACGAGGCGGACAATCCATTCAACGCGATCGCGCCAGGCAAGCGGCCGCGGGTCACGCTCACGCCCAGTCTCGCGCTCAAGGACGGCAAGCCGTTCCTCGCTTTCGCCGTGCAGGGCGGCGACACGCAGGACCAGAACCTGTTGCAGTTCTTCCTCAACGTGGTCGAGTTCGGCATGGACGTGCAGGAGGCGGTCGAAGCGGCGAACATCACGAGCTACCAGATGCGCAACTCGTTCGGCGATCACGAGGCGCAACCGGGACGTCTCACGCTGCGCGACGATACGCCGCCATGGGTGCGGCGCGAGCTCCGGGCCATGGGCTACCGCCTCGACTTCCGGGAGCGCACCTCCGGGCCGATCAATGCCATCTGGTTCGACTGGAAGCACGGCGCGTTCTGGGGCGGTTCGAGCAACGACGGCGAGGACTACGGGATCGCGTGGTAGGTGGACGTCCAGATCTTCGGCTACGCGGAAGAGTGCCGCCACCTGGATGGCGCCCCGGCTCTGCGCCGAGCGCCGCATCGAGCCCCACTCTGCGCCGCGAGGCTATATTGCGCGGACAAGGAGGCAGTCATGGCACTGAAGATCTCAACGACCAACGATCGCCTCAGGCAGGCCACCCTCGATGTGGCGCGGCGCGCCAAGCAGGCGGCCATGGTGGCAGCGCGCGAAGCCGACCGGCTGATCCGGGAAGCGCGCAAGCGCGCCGCAAGCGCCGCGCGGCGGCGGAGGCTGAAGCAGCGACTTCAGGAGGCCGGTCGGGTGCTCAAGGCGGCGAGCCGGGCGGCCGTGGTTGCCGCGGTCGCAGCCGGCGCCGCCGCCGCGCGACGCGAGCTGAGTCGGAGCAAGCGCAAGCGGCGCCGTTAGCAGTACCCGCCCGTCCGCCCGCGGGAGCGCTCGCTAGGGCCGGCTGGCGACGAGTGATAGGCATCGACACCTTCCAGCCGTGAGCGGCGCACCTTCTCCAGATGTGACGGGCGAGAGCCCCCTCGAGCGCGTCCTCGAGGTCCTCCGCGAGCTCGCCCTGGAGCTCGGCGGGCCGCGAGCCCTGCGCGCCGTCTCGCCCACGGCCTCGCTCGAGCGTGAGGTCGGGCTGGGCAGCCTGGAGCGGGTCGAGTTCTTGCTCCGGCTCGAGGCGGCATTCGGTCGCGAGCTGCCCGATCGCTTCCTCCTCCTCGACACGGCGCGCGAGATCACGCAGGCCATCATCGAATCCGGCACCGCGGCGCCGCTCCGCGCCGCTCTCCCTGCGGCTGCCCTCCCCGCCGCGTCGCAGGCCCCGACGGACATTGCCACGGTTGACGAGGCCCTGTGGCGTCGGGCGCTCGCGGACTGCGACCGGCCCCACGTGTACCTGTATGAGCCGGAGCGTCGCGTGGAGGAAATCTCCTATGGTCGGCTGTGGGCGGAGGCGGCCTCGGTGGCGGGCGGGCTGAGTGAGCGGGGTGTGGAGCGGGGCGAGACCGTCGCGCTCATGCTGCCCACGGGGATGGATTTCCTGCGCTCCTTCCAGGGGATCCTCGTCGCGAGAGCCGTTCCCGTGCCACTCTATCCTCCCGCGCGACTCGACCGCCTGGAAGAATACCTCGCGCGGCAGGCGGGCATCCTTGCGAACGCCGGCGCTCGCTACCTCATCACGATCCCCGAGGTCATGCCGGTCGTCCACGTGCTTCGGCAGGCGGTGCCCTCGCTCGAGGAAGTCACCACGGCTGGTGAGCTCTCCCGGCTCGGACGGCCGGCGAGCCGGCCGATGGGCTCAGCGAGTGACGCGGCGCTCATTCAGTACACGTCGGGGAGCACGGGCAACCCGAAGGGGGTGCTCCTCACCCACGCGAACCTGCTCGCCAACATCCGTGCGGTCATCGCGGGCATGGACTTGAGACCCACCGACGTCGGCGTGAGCTGGCTGCCGCTGTACCACGACATGGGACTGATCGGCGCCTGGCTGCTCTGCCTCTATTACGGGATCCCGCTTGCGTTGTTGTCCCCGTTGGCCTTCCTCACGCGGCCGGAGCGGTGGTTATGGGCGATTCACGAGCGGCGGGCCACGCTCTCCGGGGCTCCGAACTTCGCCTACGAGCTGTGCGTGAAGAAGGTCTCTGACAAGGACATCGAGGGCCTCGACCTGTCGTCCTGGCGCTGCGCCTTCAACGGCTCCGAGCCGGTGAGTCCGGACACGATGGACCGCTTCGCCCGGCGCTTCGAGCGTTACGGGTTCCGACGCGAAGCCTTTGTCCCGGTGTACGGCCTCGCCGAGTGTACGGTCGGGCTGTGTATCCCCCCACTCGGACGGGACCCGCTGGTGGATCGCGTCGCGCGGGAGGCGTTCGAAAGCCACGGTCGCGCGGAGCCCGCCGCCCCCGGGGACCGCTCGCCGCTTCGCTTCCCATCCGTCGGGTCGCCGCTGCCGGGGCATGAGGTGCGCATCGTGGACGAGTCAGGGGAAGATGTGCCCGACCGCGTGGTCGGGCGTCTCGTATTTCGCGGGCCGTCGGCGATGTCGGGCTACTTCCGGAACCCCGAGGCCACGGCCGCGATCACACTCCCCGAAGGCTGGCTCGACAGTGGCGATCTGGCCTACAAGAGCGGTGCCGAGCTCTACATCACCGGGCGCCGCAAGGACCTCATCATCAAGGGTGGCCGCAACCTGGTGGCGGAGGAGATCGAAGAGGTAGCGGGCTCGGTCGAGGGCATCCGCAAGGGATGCGTCGCGGCGTTCGGAGTCGCCGACCCGGCGCTGGGCACCGAAGCCCTGGTGGTGGTCGCCGAGACCCGGATCATCGATCCGGAGGAGCTGTCGCGGCTCGAGGGCGCGGTGATCGCTCGAGTCGCGGCGGACACCGGCATTCCGCCGGATCGGGTCGTCCTCCTCGCGCCCGGGTCGGTGGCGAAGACGCCCAGCGGCAAGCTCCGACGCGGCAGGACGAAGGAGCTCTATCTCGCGGGGCGGCTCGGCGCGAAGCGGCGGATCACGCTCGGTCGGCGTCTCGCGCTTCTCCGTGGCGCGGCTCTGGGCCCGCTCCGGTCGTGGCTGGCCCGCGCGCGCCGCGCGCTCTACCTGACGTATCTCGGCATCGTGTCGCTGGTCGTCCTCATCCCGCTGCTGCTCGTCACCTGGGCGCTCGTGGCCGCCTTGCCCAGCCGGCGCGGCACGTTCACTCTGGGCCGCTTCGGGTCGCGGCTCATCTTGCGTCTGGTCGGGTGTCGTCTGTCGGTCGAGGGGCTCGAGGAGCTCCGCAGGCGTGGCCCCTTCATTCTGGTGGCGAACCACGCCTCCTACGTCGACAGCCTCGCCCTCGTCGCGCTCGTGCCGCTCGACTTCGTCTTCGTGGCGAAGCGGGAGGTGCTGTCATGGCCCGTCGTGGGAACGTTCGTACGCAAGCAGCGCCATCCAACGGTCGACCGCTGGGACCCGAAGCAGAGCGTAGCGGACGCCCAAGCGGTGAGCCGCGTCATCCGCGGCGGGACCTCGGTGCTTTACTTCCCCGAGGGGACGTTCACTGCCGCGACGGGGCTGCGACCGTTCCGCCTCGGTGCTTTCGAGGCAGCCGCCGCGACCGGCACGCCCGTGGTTCCGGTCGCCCTCCGGGGCACGCGGCGCGTGCTCCGGGACGGCGTGTGGCTGCCACGGCCGGGGCCGATCGGCGTATGGATCGGCTCCGCGCTGGTGCCCGCGAGTACGGCGTGGCGCGACGTGCTGGAGCTGCGCGATCGTGCCGCAGACGTCATCGCGGCGCACTGCAATGAGCCGCGACTCGATCTCGTGGCTGGGGGACCGGTGCGCGCGTGGGCCAAGGCCGCCGCGCCAGGCTCGTGAGCGCGAGCGTCGGCTACCCCGTGCCTTGGCACTCGACTATCTTCCCCGCCTAGAGGCACGACTACTGATCGCACGGGTGAGCATTTGGTGATGTCTAAGGTGAGCGGAGTCCTTCCGGAGATCCGTCGGGTCTTTCAGCCGACCGGGTTGGACAGCCTGATCCTCTTCGTGACCAACGCCTGCAACCTGAGGTGCTGGTTCTGCTGTTACGCGGATAACCTCAACCAGACCAAGGACATCCCCTTCGACGCGCTGCTCAAGCTCAGCGCCACGATGCCGAGATTTCGGGCGCTGCTCTTGTCCGGTGGAGAGCCGTTCATTCGCCCGCGGCTCGATGAGATCATGCTGGCATTCGTCCGCAACAACGCGATTCGCTCGATCTACATTCCGACCAATGGGTGGTACCTGGAGCGGACCGAGGGCATGTGCAAGTCGTTCCTGGAGCAGGAGCGCGACGCCATGCTCACCCTGAGTTTCTCCGTGGACGGCTTGGCGGAGACGCACGACCAGATCCGGACGAAGGGCACGAAGGGTTCGTTTGCCGCGTTGTGCAAGACCATCGAGCACCTCTCGCCGTGGCGCGAAAAGTATCCCAACCTGCGCCTGCGCGTGAACAGCGTCGTCACCCCGGACAACATCGGGGAGATGCGGGCCACGATCGACTTTTTCTATGCGCATTACGAGCTGGATGAGCACGCCCTTGAGATCGTGCGGGATCTGTCGTGGCTGGGCGCCCATCACGATGCGCCGGAGAAGACCGACATCGCGCAACAGTACCACGAGCTGGTCGAGTACTCCTATGGCCTCTACTACATGAACGGAGCCCGTCGTCACCGGGCCCAGTTCAATTACATCCCCGAGACCATGAGCAACCTGGCGACCTACGCCTACAGCCTGACCACTTCCGAGATCAAGGTGGAGCGCATCATGGGTCACCTCTGGCCTTTCCCGTGCACGGCCGGCAGCAAGATCCTCGTTGTGAGTGGCTCCGGCAGCCTGCGGGCGTGCGAACATCGCGGCGAAGTGGTGGACCTGCGACGGTTCGACTTCGATTACGGCAAGGCGATGGCGACCGGGCTGATGGAGAAGGAAATCGCCCAGATCAAAAAGGATCGATGCGACTGTATCCACGGATGCTTCGTCGGCAATAGTCTGCAGCATTCACCGAAGGCGCTCGCCACCCGGGCGCTTCCCAAAGCGTTGCACGCACTCAGGCACAAGCGCCCGCGCTGACCTTCTGCGGCTCCTGTGCGTTCGCGCCGGATTCTGTGGTTCTCTGCTTACTCGACCAATCTTCGCGCGGCGGCTTTCCTGCGGTACCTCCGAGAATCGGATTATGAGGTGGTGGTGCCCCCCCCGCGCCCGCACGGGAAGCCGGGCAGCATCGGCGAGCTGGCCCTGACGCTTATTCCCAACTGCTGGTTTGCATTGACCCGCCGGGGGGACCTGGCGGCGGGTTTCAAGCCACACCTCAACGTCACCCTGCCGTTGCTCATCTGCAAACTTCGGGGCATGCCAACCTGGATCGACGTGGACGACGTCGATCATGCCTACCGAACCGGCTGGCTGGCGCGGATCGTCGAGCTTTCCCAACGGCCGTTTCCGCGAATCTTCCGCATCGTCAGCTACCACAACGTTCGATTGAAGGATTATCTGCTCACCGAGATGCGGTGTCGGCAGGGGCAGCTGCTGCGGATCGAGCAGGGCGTGAACGCCAAGGTTTTCAACGACCCAGCAGTGTTGGCCAAGACGTCCGACATCCATCGGCGCTTCGGCATCGCCGACAAGCGCGTCGGGATTTACACGGCGCACTTGAACGTTGCCAGCGACCTGGAGCCGGTTCTCGCAGCCTGGCGGCACGTGGTGGAGCGACTTCCCGATGCGTTTCTGCTGATCGTGGGTGGTGGTCCCCTCCTGGACCACTACCGCCAGATGGCGCAGGAGATGGGTGTGGCGGCCCAGGTCGGCTTTACCGGGGAGGTCCCGCATGAAGACGTGCCCGCGTATCTGGCGGTGGCACAGACTGCGGTACTGTACTTCTCACCCCGGCTCGTGAACGAGTATCGCTGTTCGCTGAAGCTGCGTGAGTACCTTGCGGCCGGGCTGCGAGTGGCGTGCAACGACGTTGGCGAACTCAAGGACTTCGCGCATCTGACCTATCAGTCCAGGTCCGAACCACAGCTGTTTGCCGCCAATCTCTTGCGACTGCTGCAGGGGCATAGCGACGGCCGCGAGCAGGCCGGCCACGGCTATGCTTGTGAGCATCTGGATTGGGGTGAGATTGTGAGGAGCGCCGAGGCCGAGATTGCGAAACGAGCGGGGCTAGCCGGCAAGGGTTGAGCTTGCGCACGCAAGCGCGAGAGCCCCGCAGGCACTGCGGGGCTCGTGGTCTCTCCAGGCTCGTCGCCGGCTAGTCGTTTTGCAGCGGGTTTCGCCTCGAGGTGTCCGCCGGCGCCGCGGCCTTGCGCTTGGCCGGGGCGGAGGAGGTCCCCGGCTGGGTCGTGGACGACCCGGTCGCGGTCGGGGAGGTGGTCGGGCTCCGGGTAGCCGCCTTCGCCGGCGGCTGCTCGGCGCCTCCCGCGCAGGCGGCGAGACCGATCAGGACGAGTGTTGCAAGCAAGGTCCTCGGCATAGGCCCTCCGACAGGCCGTGGTCGAGCCTCAATATAAGGCAAGCGCCGCCCCGGTGCGCCTGCGGAGGCCGCGGCGAGGCCCTGGTGACGCAGATCACTTGTGGCGCCGGCGCCGCACTTGATGCCGCACCCCTCGCTTACACATCCTAGAAACGAGAGGCTCGAAGCATCGACCGATTCCGTGACGCAGGGCGGTGACCTCCATGAACGAGCTGACACCCGAGTCTCGCGCCGCCGAGCTGCTCGACGCTTTGGAGACCGAGCGGCGTCTGTACCTCCAGTTATTCAATTCCCTGCCGACGCCGGCGCTGGTCCTCACGGCGGACGGCCAGATCCTTGACGTGAACCCCGAAGGCGCGAGGCTGCTCGGCGCGCCGGAGCCCCTGCACCTGCGCGGCCGTGTGCTCGCGGACTGGACTCCCGAGCCGCAGCGCGCGGTTCTCGCCGGCGCGCTGCGGGACGCGGTCGTGAAGCGGCAACAGCTGCAGCTCACCGTCGAGCTCGCCGGGGAGCCGGCGAAGGAAGTGCAGGCGGTGATCGTCAACGT
The DNA here is from genome assembly GCA_035763805.1 of Gemmatimonadales bacterium. GTDB lineage: Bacteria > Gemmatimonadota > Gemmatimonadetes > Gemmatimonadales > GWC2-71-9 > DASUAL01. The sequence continues at coordinate 13,958 of DASUAL010000028.1, read as the reverse complement.
CGACCCGGTCGAGGCGCTTCCCAAGCTGCTCCTGCTCGCGGTGGACGTGTCGCGCGAAGTGCTGCTACAGCGGAAGCTGTTGCAGGCCGACCGCCTGTCGCAGCTCGGGGCCCTCGTATCGGGCGTCGCCCACGAGCTGAACAACCCGCTCGCGGCCATCGCCGCCTTCGCCGAGCTGCTGGCGATGAACCCCGGTCAGGCCGACTTGAAGGAGAGCGCCCAGATCATTCGCACGGAGGCGATGCGCGCCGGACGGATCGTGCAGACGCTGCTCGACTTCGCCCGGCAGCGGCCCCGGGTGCGCGTCGCCGTCGACCTGGCGGAGATCGTCCAGCGCGTGCTCGCGTTGCAGCGAAGCGCCCTCAAGAAGGCGAGGATGCGGGTCGCGCTCGCGATCGCGGACGATCTCCCGGCGGTCATCGGGGACCCGCAGGAGCTGCAGCAGGTCATGCTCAATGCGGTGGTGAACGCGCGGCAGGCCGTCGAGGCAACGGGTCGCCCCGGGCAGATGCTGGTCACCGCCCGGCGCGCGGACGACCATGTCACGGTCGCGGTCGAGGACACGGGTCCCGGCGTCCCCGCGGAGATTCTGGATCGGGTGTTCGAGCCCTTCTTCACGACGAAAGGCGACCGGGGCACCGGGCTCGGCCTCGCCATCAGCTTCGGGCTCGTGCGGGCGATGGGCGGGCGGATATGGATGCAGAACGTGGAGGGGGGTGGCGCCCGGCTCTCGTTCGAGCTCCCGATGGACACCGAGCGCGCCGCCGTGACGACGGGCGGCGGGTTCCGGCGGGCGGAGCGCCGGCTCTCGGTGCTCGTCGTCGAGGATGAGGAGAGCGTGCGGCGCGGCATGGTGCTCCTCGCCAAGCGGCTGGGTCACGAGGTGACGAGCGTGGCCGGGTACGACGAGGCGACGCGCCGGCTGGCGGACCCGAAGGGCCGCTACGACGCGCTGCTGGTGGACGTGCACCTCGAGGAAACCCACACCGGGTTCGAGCTGTTCGAGCAGCTCCGGATCGAGGGGCAAGGCCGCGAGCGCCACATCGTCTTCACCACGGGTGACTCGATCTCGGCGCAGACGCGCGACCAGCTGCAGCGTTCCGAGCGGCCGGTCCTTCGCAAGCCGTTCAGCCTGGACGAGCTCCGCGAAGTGCTCGAGCGCGTCGCGGTCCGCTGAGCCTGCGGCGCGGATCAGCTCCCGCCGGCGCTCTGCAGGGCCGCGCGGCGCTTCATTGAATCACCCTGCGTCCCGTCGCCGTTGCCGTGGCGGTAGTGGGCGACGGTGAGGGCCAGGCCGGCCTCGAAGGTCACGGTCGGCTCGTAACCGATCAGGTCTCGCGCCTTGTCGACCGAGGCGAGCGAATCCCGCACCTCGCCGGCGCGTGCGCTGCGGTACTCCGGATCGAGATCGACGCCGACCAGCTCCCGGATCTTGGTCCAGAGCTCGATCACGCTGACGCTCCGCCCGGACCCTACGTTAAAGATTTCCCCCGTGACGCGCGCGGCCGGAGCCCGGCTGGCGAGCAGGTTGGCGCGCACCACGTTTGCGACGTACACGAAGTCCCGCGTCTGGCGCCCGTCGCCGTAGATGGCGGGGCGCTCGTCGCGCAGCGCCGCGGTGATGAACCGCGGCACGACCGCGGCATACTGGGACTTCGGGTCCTGGCGCGGCCCGAACACGTTGAAGTACCGGAGTACGACGGTCTCGATGCCGTAGGTCGCGTGAAACGCCCGGCAGGACTCCTCCGCAGCGAGCTTGGACGAGGCGTAGGGTGAGAGCGGCCGCGTCAGCTGGTTCTCGGAGTTCGGGAGCTCGGCGGCGTTGCCGTAGGCCGACGTCGAGCCCGCATACACCACGCGGCGCACACCCGCGTCACGCGCCGCGAGTAACAGGTTGATCGTGCCCGTGGCGTTGACCTCGTGGGCGACGCGCGGCTCGCGGACGGAGCGCTCCACCGAGGTCAGCGCCGCCTGGTGCAGGACGCAGTCCACCCCTTCCACCGCGCGCCGGCAGGTTCCGAGGGCGGTCACGCTTCCCTCGATGAAGCGGATTGCGTCCCGCACGCCGGCGAGATTCTCGAGCCGGCCGCTCGAGAGGTCGTCCAGCACCACCACCTCCTGCCCGGCCGCCACGAGATGCTCGACCACGTGCGAGCCGATGAACCCTGCACCTCCGGTCACGAGGTATCGCATATGCCGCGTGAACCTCCCCTGAGTCGTTTCGATAAGCGGAACGCTAGCCTGGCCCGGCCGCCCAATGCACATCTCAAGCCAGGCGCCCGCGAAGCGGCGTGCGGCTCTGGAATTGTGGCACCGGAGCAACAAATACCTCACATCTGGGCGATCAGCGGCCAGGCGCGTATTGCGGTGGGCCGGTCAGGCTCGAACCTTGCACTCCCGTGGTCGAGATGGCGCACACAATCGAGCGGGGGGAAGGTGGGTGGTGCCGCGGCTACTGATGCGGCTCCGGCGCGTGCCCGCACGCGTACTGCATCTGCTGCGACGGCGACAGGTGCGCGCGACGCTCTCGGGCCGGGTCGCGCCCCTGTCGGTGTTGGTCGTGTGCCACGGGAACATCTGCCGTAGCCCCTTCGGCGCCGCCGTGCTCAGGCGGAAGCTTGCGGGGACGAACGGGGGCGTGCGGGTCGAGTCCGCCGGGTTCATCGGTCCCGACCGGCCCTGTCCCGCGCAGGCCGTGGCCGTGGCCGCGCGCCGCGGTGTAGATCTCTCTACCCACCGCTCGAAGCTGCTGGGGGCCGACCTCGCCTCCTCCACGGATCTCATTCTCGTGATGGACCCGATGCAACGACGCTTTGTGTGTGATCGCTTCGGGCGGCTGCCACGGGACGTCGTGGTGCTGGGTGACCTCGACCCCCTGTCGGCCGAGACCCGCACGATCCGGGACCCGGTCGAACAACCGCGCGAGGTGTTCGAGGAGAGCTACGCGCGGATCGAGCGCTGCGTGGTCGAGCTCGTGAACACGGTGTGGGGCCGCCCCGCGGCCGGGAGCAGGTAGCCCGCCGCCCGCCGGATCGCTCCCGCAATCCACCCGAGCAGCATGGCGGCTAACGCCGCCCCCCTGGACCAGCCCGGGCTTCCAGATCGATGTCAGCGGCGAGCGAAGATCGTGCGCCACCTCCACCACGAGATCGTGCCCGTTCGGGCCGGCGAGGCAGGTGGCGAGGTCCTCGGGCTCGGGAGCGGGGGCCGGCGCGGGGCCACCTTGGGGGGGTGGGCCACTCCAGCAGTTCGGCGGTGGTCCTCAGGTTGCGATCGCTCCCTCGGTGCTCACCGGAGCCTCCGCCGGCGGGGCGGGGGTCGGCTCGCGCCCGATCACCCAGCCCGTGCCGGGGCTGCGTTGCAGGCCGTGGCGCTCCATCAGTCGATACAGCGTGGTGCGGTCCACGCCGGCGATGCGGGCGGCCTTGGACATGTTTCCGGTGGCCCGGTTGACGAGCCACGTGAGATACTGGCGCTCGAACTGGGCGATCACGCGGTCCCGCGCCGCGTGGTAGCTCTCCTCTAGCAGCGTCGAGATCAGCGAGGCCGGGTTCGCTCCGGCAGCCGGCTCTTCGCCGCCGCCGAGCGGCAGGTCTTCGGGTCGGATGTCCGCGCCCGGCTCCATGACGACCGCTACGTGCTCGATCACGTTCTGCAACTCGCGCACGTTACCGCGCCACGGACGGGCGCACAGGGCGTGCATCGCGGCGTCGGTCAGCGTCGGGAACGGCGCTCCCTTGCTGCGGTGACGCACCCAGGACGTCGCGAGGAAGTGGTCCGCGAGCAGCGGGATGTCCTCGGGCCGCTCGCGCAACGGGGGCAGGTGGATCGGCACCACCCGCAGGCGGTAGTACAGGTGCTCCCGCAGGTCGCCCGCCTGCACGGCCGCTTCCGAATCGCCGTTCGTCGCGGCGATGAAGCGGACGTTTACGACGGCGTCGGTGGTCTCACTGCCGACCCGTCGCACGATCCCGTCCCGGAGCACGCGCAGCAGCTTCGCCTGGATCGGTTTCGACATCTCGATCAGCTCATCCAGGAACAGGGTGCCTCCGTGAGCGGCCTCGAGCAGGCCGGGTTTGTCCCGCACGGCCCCGGTGAACGCTCCCTTGCGGTGCCCGAACAACTCCGACTCGAGCGCCCCCTCGGGGAGGGCGGCGCAGTTGACCGCGACGAACGGCCGACTCGACCGCCGGCTGTGGTGGTGGATGAACTGCGCGACGAGCTCCTTGCCGCTCCCGCTCTCCCCGGTGATGAACACGGAGGCATCGGTCGGGGCCACCTTGCGCGCGAGCTCGATCGCCCGGCGGAACGCCGGCGCGGTACCGAGCAGCGTGATGTTGTCCGAATGCGCGTGGCGCCGCTCGAGCTCCGCCTGCTGCTCCCGCGACTCGCGGGCCACGAGCAGGGCGTGCACCGCCCGTCCGACCAGGACCTGCAGATGCGTAGCCGAGAACGGCTTCGGGATGTAGTCGAACGCGCCCTGTCGCAGCGCCTCGACGCTCGATTCGACGCTGGGGTTCCCCGTCATGACGATCACCATGGTGTCGTGATTGATGGCGAGCGCCTGCCGGAGCAGCGCCAGCCCGTTGACCTGCGACATGTAGAGATCCACGAGCACCACGTCAAAGGCGCGGCGTTTCAGGAGCTCCAGCGCCTCCTGGCCACGGCTGCACATCGCCACGTCGTAGCCGTCGTGCTGGAGCAGCGTCGCACAACTCTCGCACAGCGTGTGCTCGTCCTCGACGACGAGGATGCGAATGCGCGCCTTGGCCTCGGGCCCGATCGAGAGCAGAGCTGCGAGTTCCTTCCCGTTGTTTCGCGTGCCGGGTCCGGCGACGCCGTCTTGTGCAAAGGGCATGGACATCGAGTCGCTTCCGAATCGGTTTGGCCCTCTCTTACGCAGGGTTCGGGCCACATGTCGCAAGTCTGCAGCGCACGGAATGCGGGCATTTTCGGCACTCCGGGGGTCCGTGCCGGGCGCCCGTCGCACCAACCTGCATCCATCGCCCGCGCTCGATTGCACCGATTTGCGGCATCGTCGCCATTGCCGACGCAGAGGCACAGAGCGATCGTGCTGATGGTCGCGGATCGCCGCGGCGCCGAGCGCGGGCCCACACCAATCGCTCGGGTCAGGTGCTCGATCCCCCAGGCGTGTGTAGATTGCGTCCCCCGAGCCGGGGCGGATCTGGGCGCGGCTCGCGGTGCCCTTTTTTTGTGCAGCCCAGTACAAGTGAGGCCCCAATATGCCGCATTGACGCAACATGAGAAGCGCGGTGCGAGGACCTAACAGCAAGTCCCGTAGCTCCTTACACCGCTTCGACATGGGTCGCGACCTGGCACTAGCCTTGCCGTTGCGTGGCGGCAACATTCCCCATCCAGGAATCCGCCGCCATGGCCACCAAGCCGAAGGATCGAGAGTCGCCCCCCGCCGGCCTTCCAGCCCCCTCGCAGGACACGGCGGCCCTACTACGCGAGCTCGTGGCGCACTTGCGCCAGAATCGCACCCAGCTGCGCGAGGAGTGGGCCCGCCGCATCACCCGGGCCCAGCTGCTGACGGCGATGACGGAGGAGGAGATCTTCGCCGAGGCGACCTCCGTGTACGACAACTACGTCGAGGCGCTGGAGACCGGGACGTTCGAGGCGCTGCAGGCATACGCGCGCAACCTGTCCGAGCGCATCATTCCGCGGGGTGTCGAGACACACGAAGTGGTCGGCATCGTGCTGCTGCTCCGCGACGTGCTGGCGCGCTCCCTGTTCGCCAAGTACCACGAAGACTTCGACAAGCTGAACCGCATTCTCGATGCTTACGAGCCCGCGGCGAACCGGATCGCGAACACGGTGGCGGTGGGCTTCGTGCAGGAGCGCGAACGCATCATCCGGCAGCAGCAGGAGGCGATCCGCGAGCTGTCCACGCCGGTGCTGCAGGTGCGCGAGCGCTTGCTCATTCTCCCCATCATCGGCGTCATCGACCCGCAGCGCGCGCGCCAGCTCACCGAGCAGCTGCTGCGCGCGATCCGCACCAACCGCGCGAAGGTGGTCGTGATCGACATCACCGGTGTCGCGGCGATGGACTCCAACGTGGCCAACCACCTCGTACAGACGGTCGAGGCATCCCGGCTGCTCGGGGCGACCGTGATCGTCACGGGCCTCTCGCCGGAGATCGCGCAGACGCTCGTGACGATCGGCGTCGATCTGAGCGAAATGGCCACCGTCGGCGACCTGCAAGGTGGCATCGAAGAGGCGGAACGCCTTCTTGGCTACAAGGTCCTGCCACTGGAGGAGCTCACGCCCAAGGCGTGAGCGCGCACCCCACACCATAAGGGGGAGGGTGTCGTGGAAGTTCCGATCCTCAAGCAGGGTCATTACCTGATCGCGTCCATCCAGTCGGCGCTGACGGACGCCGATCTGTCGCAGCTGCGGGAGGCGCTGATCGAGCGGGTCGGGCGGTTCCGCGCTCGCGGTGTCATCGTGGACGTGACGGCGCTCGACGTGATGGATTCGTTCGCCGTCCGGACGTTGCGCGACATCGCGCACATGGCCCGCTTGCGCGGCGCGGAGACGGTCATCGTCGGGATCCAGCCCGAGGTCGCGTTCGCCATGGTGCAGCTCGGCCTGACGCTCAAGGGCGTCTCGACCGCCCTCGACCTCGAAGAGGGCCTCGCGTTCCTGAACCAGCAGGAGCGGCTGGGCGACCGACGCGCACCGGGGCGCATGGACCGTGGCTGACGAGGTCCTGGTCCCGATCACGTGCGACCTGGACGTCGTGACCGCCCGTCAGAAGGGACGGGAGGTCGCCGCCGGCGCGGGCTTCTCGAGCGGCGACCAGACCGTCATTGCAGCCGCCATCTCCGAGATCGCGCGCAACATAATCATGTATGCGAAGCGCGGCGAAATCGCGCTGAGCGTCGTCACAAATGGCGACCGCCAGGGCGTCGTCGTCGTCGCCCGCGACCAGGGGCCGGGCATCCGCGACGTCGAGCGCGCCCTGCAGGATGGGCACTCCACCTCAGGCGGGCTGGGGCTGGGCTTGCCGGGGGCCAGGCGCCTCATGGACGACTTCGACGTGGCGTCGGCGGTGGGGAAGGGGACCGTCGTGATCATGAGCAAATGGCGCCGGTTGCATGCCTGATGCCTCCGTGCGACGCGCGTCCTCCCTCATCGAGTGGGGCGTCGCGGCGCTCGCCATCGCTGGGGAGCGGGAATCGGGCGATCTCCATCTGGTGAAGGCGGTGGGCCGGGGCGTGCTCGTGTCGGTCGTGGACGGCTTGGGGCACGGCGCGGAAGCGGCCGCGGCCGCCCGCACGGCCGTCGCCACGTTGAACCGGCACGCCGACGACGCCCTCCTGCCTCTGCTCCGGCGCTGTCACACGGCGCTGCATGGGACCCGGGGCGTCGTGATGAGCCTCGCGCTCTTCGAGGCTCCCCGAGGCTCCCTCACCTGGCTCGGCGTGGGCAACGTGGAAGGCCTGCTCCTGCACGCCGATCCGGCAGCGCGCCCGACGAGTCTCGTGACCCGCGGTGGGATCGTCGGCTCGGCGCTTCCCCCGTCGCGCGCCGAGGTCGTGGCGGTCGCGCCCGGGGACACGCTGATCTTCGCAACCGATGGAATCCAGGATGGATTCGCGCGTGAGGTCTCCGCAGATGCGTCTCCGCAACAGCTGGCCGATCAGATCCTGGCCCGCTACACGAAGGGTACGGATGATGCGCTCGTGCTGGTCGCGCGCCGTTTGGGAGCCGCCCGATGACGCGACCCGCCGCTCCTGAGCCTCCGGCCCTCCCGGTCACGCCGCGGAAGGCGAACGCGCAGGCGCTGCGGATTCTCGGGGTGGGCGCTGAGGGCGGAGGGAGCGGGGCGCTGTTCCACAGCATCCGCCAGTGGACGAGCGACGGCAGTGGCGCACTGGAGTGCGTCCCCGACCTGCCGCGCGCCGTGCGGCGGCTCGCTGCCGAGCGGTGGGATGTCGTTGTCGCCGTGCTGGGGGAGCACGGCGACGACGACCTCGCCTGGTGGATGGACGCGTTGCGGCGGGCCGCGGGCGGGCCGCGCCTCATCGCTGTCGCGAGCGGCCCCTCGATGGGACTCGTGCTGCGCGCCGAGAAGCTCGGCGTCCTGGACCTGCTCTCCCTGCCCGTCCGCAAGGACGACTTTCTCCGCGCCCTGCGCCGGGTGCGCTCCGGCACCACAGAGACGCCGGTCGCGCTCTCGGAGGTCGAGTCGCACGCCGTGGGTCAGTATGCGCTCGTCGGCCAGAGCCCGGCGATGCTCGAGGTGTACAAGTTGATCGCCCGGGTGGCTCCCAGCGCCGCGACGGTGCTGGTCCAGGGCGAGTCGGGCACCGGGAAGGAAGTCGTCGCCCGCGCGATCCATCTGAACGGCCCGAAAGGATCCGGCCCGTTCGTGGCCGTCAATTGCGCGGCGATACCCGAGAACCTGCTCGAGAGCGAGTTGTTCGGCCACGAAAAGGGCGCCTTCACCGGCGCCGTCACGCGCAAGATCGGCCGCTTCGAGCAGGCAGCCGGCGGGACGCTGTTCCTCGACGAAGTCGCGGACATGAGCCTCGCGCTCCAGGCGAAGATCCTGCGGGCGGTGCAGGAACGTGAGGTCGAGCGAGTCGGCGGGTCGGAGACGATCCCCGTGGACGTGCGGCTCATCGCCGCCACGAACCGCGACCTTCGGGAAGCCATCGCACAGGGGAGGTTCCGCGAGGATCTGTTCTATCGCCTCGCGGTGGTCACGATCCGCCTCCCGCAGCTGGGGGAGCGTGGGGACGACCTCCTCCTGCTGACCGCCTACTACGTACGTCAGTTCGCGGAGCGGTACGGCAAGCAGGTCCGGGCGATCTCGGATCGCGCGCTCGATCTGCTGCGCAACCATGCGTGGGTCGGAAACGTGCGCGAGCTGCGGAACGTCATCGAGCGAGCGGTCATCGTTGCGACGGACGATACGCTGCGCGTGGACCACCTGCCGGACGAGCTGCGCGGCGAGGAGGCAGCCCTGCCGGAGCGATCCGGGGGTGCCCTGCTCACGCTCGCGGAACTGGAGGCACGCCACATCGCTCGCGTCCTCGCGCACACCAACGGGCAGATCGGTGCAGCGGCGGAGGTCCTGGGCATCCACCGGAACACGCTGACGCGCAAGATGAAGGAATACGGCCTGTGAGTCCGCCGCCGCTGCCGCCCGTGCGGGTGGAGAAGGCGCTCGCGCTGCTGCCGGAGCTCGAGGCGCTCGCGCCCCTCCGCGCCCTCCTGGTCGCGATCTCGCGACCCGACGAGCGCTCGCTGTGGTCGAGCTCCGGCCCGTATCTGACGCTGGGGAAGCGCGGTATCCAGCCGGACGAGCTGCGCCGACGGATGCCGGTGGCGTTTCATCGCATCACGGAACACCTGCAGGGGCTGTACCAGTCCTACGTCGAGGCGCTCCAGTGTCAACAGCGCGGGGACGGGCCGGGCGCTGTGACCGCATTGCTCAAAGCCGGGCAGCGCGAGGAGAGCGTCGGCCGGCTGATCCAGGCGCAGGCGTGGTATTCGGTCGCACTCGGGATTGCCGAGGCGTTGCAGGACCGCCGTCCCGAAGTCGAGTCGCTGCGCTCGGTGGGACAGATCGGTCTCGCGCTCGCCCGCTACGCCGAAAGCGCCCGCCACTTCCAGCGAGCGCTGGCGCTCGCGGAAGCGGAGTTCGACCAGGTCGGCGCCATCGCGGCCTGCGAGGGGCTGGGCGATGCGGCGCTCGCCCAGGGCGAGTGGGCGGGGGCGCACGCGTGGTATTCCCGCGCCTTACGCCTGGCTCAGGCGTCGGGCGACGCGCTGCAGATGGGCCGGCTCGAGCGGCAGCTCGGCGTGCTGGCCCGGCGCCAGGGCGACCTGGCGGCCGCGGGGGAGCGCCTGCGGAGGGCGCGCGAGTGCTTCGAGTCCGCGGGCGCGGCGGTCGAGATGGCGCGCGCACTGAGCACCGAGGGAGAGCTCAATGCCGAAGCGGGGCGGCAGGCCGCGGCCGCGGCCGCCTACCACGAAGCGCTCGCCTGGGCGCAGCGACCGCCACGCGACATCGGCACCGAGGTCGCGATCCGCCTGAACCTCGCGGAGCTGCATCTCGACGCCGAGCGTCTCCTCGAGGCGGAGGCGGAGATGCGGCGCGCCGAACAGGTGGCGATTGCCGGGGACCTCCAGCGCGAGCTGGTTCAGATCTACACGATTATGGGCCGGCTGCGCGGACAGCAGCAGGACGAGACAGGGTTCGTGTTCTTCGAGCAGGCGATCGAGCTGTGCCGGATGCTGGAGCGCTCGCCCGCGATCGAGGCGCATGTCTATCTCGAGTACGGCCTGTTCCGGAACCGGCTGGGCCACCAGGAGGAGGCCAGGGCTTACCTCGAGCGCGCTCGGGAGATCTTCGAGTCGCTGGGCGAGGCGGTGGAGCGGCAGCGGGTGGAGGCGGCGCTGCAAAAGATGACGGCCTGACGCCTAGGCGAGCCCCAGTCGCTTCTCGATGTGTGTCTTGATGGCGGGCGTGATGGCGCCGCGCTGCAAGGCGTCGGCGAGCGCCTTCGAGACCGCCGCGCGGTCGGCGTCCAGCTTCTGCTCCCGGAGCTCCCGGATCGCCCGGGCGAGGCGCTGATCGTACTCGCTGGACTTCAGCTTCCCCGCATCCATGTCCTGTCTCAGCTTTTCCAGCTCTTGCACGAAGCGCGCGAGTGTGACGGGTGCCATCGAGTTGCTCCTTGGGCGTGGGGAAACGCCTACTAACCTACAGCTTCGTCCGCCTTCTCACGAGCGGCCGCGTTCGGCCCATCGCGCGCTCCCGAGCCGCCGCACCTCGGCGTGCCGAAAGCAGGTCGTGAGATGGTCGTTCACCATCCCCACGGCCTGCATGAACGCGTAGCAGATCGTGGGCCCCACAAACCGAAATCCGCGCTCGCTGAGAGCCGCGCTCATGCGATCCGACTCACGGGTGCGGGCGGGCAGGTCGCTCAGGCGTCGCCGGGCGTTCTGCTTCGGGGCGCCGCCCACGAACCGCCACAGAAACCCGGCGAACGAGCCTTCCCTCTCCTGAAACTCGAGGAACGCGCGCGCGTTCGCGATCGCCGCGGCAACCTTCTGGCGGTTGCGCACGATCCCCTCGTCCTTGAGCAGCTGCCGGATCTTCCTGGCATCGTAGCGCGCCATGCGCTCCGGGTCGAACCCGTCGAATACTTCGAGGAAGCGCGCCCGTTTGTGCAGGATCACCGCCCAGGAGAGGCCCGCCTGGAAGCCGTCGAGCACGAGCTTCGCGAACAACTCGCGGTCCCCGAGGAGCGGCACGCCCCATTCGGTGTCGTGGTAGGCGAGCATCAGGGGGTCGTCATCGCGCGCCCAGCAGCGCTTCATGGTGTCTGCCTCCCAGCGTGTGGCAAGATGGAGAGGTGGTTAAGATACCTGGCGCAATGAAGTACCTCCATGTCAGCGAGCACGACGGTCGCTATGTCACCGCGCTGCGCGAGGTGGATGTGCCAGTGCCGAGGGCGGGGGAGGTGCTGGTGCGCGTGGCGGCGTCGGGACTCAACCGTGCCGATCTCTCACAGATCGCCGGGCGGTACCCGCCGCCGCCCGGAGAGTCCGAGATCCTCGGGCTGGAAGTCTCGGGGATCGTCGAGCAGACGGGAGCCAAGGTGTGCGCCCTGCTTGCGGGCGGCGGGCACGCGGAGTATGTGGCGGTCCCCGCAGGACAGGTGTTTCCGGCGCCGGCGAACATCGACCCGGTCTCAGCTGCCGCCATCCCGGAAGCGTACCTGACGGCATTCGTCAACCTCGTCGTCGAGGGAGCGGTATCTCCCGGGGCGGCGGTGCTCGTCCATGCCGGCGCTTCGGGGGTGGGACTCGCGGCGATCCAGCTCGCGAAGCTGCGGGGAGCTCGGGTCGCGGCGACGACCCGCACTCGCGCCAAACTGGCGGCGCTCGCCCGGGCGGGCGCCGACATCGCGGTCGATGCCGCGAGCCAGAACTTCGTCGCCGAGATCGAAAGTCGCTGGGGCGCGGACAGCGTTGGCGTCGTCCTCGACCCGGTCGGCGCGGCGACGCTCCCCGGGGATCTCGCGGTCCTCGCGACGGGAGGCCGCATCATCTTGATCGCCATGATGGGGGGGGCCCGCCCGGAGGTGGACCTCGCGCTGGTCCTCAGGAAGCGGGCGCGCCTCATCGGCTCGACGCTCCGGTCGCGCGATCGCGAGGAAAAGGCGGCGCTTGTGGCGCGGTTCCGTCAGGAGGTGCTCCCCGCCTTCGACGCCGGGGCACTCAGCGTGGCGGTGGATTCCGTGTTCCCGCCGGCGCGCGCGACGGACGCGTTTCAGCGCATGCGCGAGAACAGGAACACGGGCAAGATCCTGCTCGACTGGCGTCAGGGCGCCGCGCCCTGAGGAGACCCGGGCTCGGGTTTGGGAATCAGTTGGAGCCGGTCTCCACCTGCTCCGCTGCCACGGCGCCCGCGAGGTGGATCGCGTTGAAGAAAAACTTGAACGTCGCGTGCGGCTGGCCGCGCTGCAGGATTTCGGGGCCGAAGAGGTACAGCTTCCCGCCCTTGTCCCCGACCGCCGCCTCCACCACGGCGACTCCGTCCTTCAGATACTCCTGGCCCCATGCCCAGCCGGAGCGCAGCGGCCGGTCGTTGTCGAACCACGCCACTGGTCGGACACCGAGGCGACCCGCTTCGGAGGCGAGGGCAAACACCGGACTCTCGTCGAAGAACAGGTCTACCTGCTCGGGAACGCCCCACGCCACCGGCCGCGTGGTGTCCACGCGGGCCCGGAGCACCGATCCCGGCACGTAGAACCGGGAGCGGGGCAGCGGCTTGCCGTCTTGCACCAGGTGGCTCGAGACGGGGAGGCCGGCGTGCCGTCCCATGCTCGTCGAGCTGCCGATCGCGATGATCGTCCCGCCGTCGCTCAGGAACTGCCGGAGCAGCGGCACCGTGGCGGCGACGGTCACGCGGCCGAGCCGGCTGTGATACTCCGCGGGAATGCGGGCGGGGTCGGGGGCGGGCGGCGCGCCCGCCACGGTGCTCGGCCCCACCCGGTCGCTGTCGGGGATCGCGCCGTCCGGAAAGACGAGCACGTCGAAGCGCTCGACGAGCTTCCCGCCATCGAGGCCCGGCGGGAACACAACCTCGAAGGGAAATTCGAACCGCTCGAGCAGCCAGCGGGTCCACCCCGACGGCATCGACCCGCCGTAGCGGTCCCACAGGCCAACCCGCACGGGGCGCGCGCGCAGCACCCCGCCGCCCGGCGCCCTCACCACTGCGTCGAACGAGAGCCCCAACTCGACCGCGAGCTGCTGCACCAGCGGTACCGTCACGACGTTTGCCGGGATGTAGATCGTGCCCGCCGGGTACGTCTTCCCGTTCGCCTCGAGCGACCGCGCCAGCCAGTGCACCGCTTGCTGCTTGGCGAGCAGCCGGTTCGTCGCGATCACCGCGTCGTTCGACTGGTGACTGAGGAGGAAGCCCGCGGCGCCCTCCGCGCGGGCGACGGTGCCGGGCGGCGGCGTCGCCGGACCCTCGACCGTCGTGAACGGCCCCTCGAACCCGTCGAGGATGCGGTCGAATTGCACCCCCATCTGGTAGGCCAGCGTCCAGCCGGCGTTGTCGTACGGAGGGATCGGCGGCCCGCCGGGATACTGAAAGTCGTTGGGGTGGTGCTGCGGCTCGAACATGTCCAGGATGTGCGGGCGGAACGCCTGCGCCGTCTTCACGACGTACGACCCAGCGGGGTATCGCTTGCCCGCGACCTCGAAGTCCCGGGTCGCCCGCAGCACCGTGATGCCGTTCCTGATCAGCGCGTTGATGAACTTCGTCGCCGTGGGGAAGTCCGGCTGGTGCGCGGGCACGATGTAACCGCGCGGGTCTCGCAGGGCGGGGTCGCGCAGCAGCGCGAAGTGTTTGAGCGACACCGAGCCGTCGCGGGAGGACCGCGCACGTGCCGGGTCGCCCCCCC
>DASUAL010000027.1:0-67674 GCA_035763805.1 Gemmatimonadales bacterium | reverse complement strand
GGTTGGCGTGGACGTCTCCGTGGGATGCCGCACCGGCGTCGGGACGGCTTACCCGCACCCCAACCAGTTCTTCCATTCGAAGATTCGGCGGGGCGACGCGATCCAGTTTTCGGGCATCATGGTGCGGATCGGCGGCTACGGCGGCGAAGGCTATCGCGCCTGTCACATCGCGCCGATGACGGACGCGCAGAAGAAGATGTGGGACGTGCACACCGAGATGACGCTGGCGCAGCAAGAGTACTCGAAGGCCGGCGTGGAGTGTCGCACTGTCGCCAGCAAGGTGCATGAGATCGCGCGGCGCGCCGGGCTCGAGCGGTTCGTGTACCACCGCCCGGCTCACGGCGCCGGGATGGAAGGTCACCAGAAGCCTTACGTCTCGCTCGGGGACGCCACGGTGCTCGCAGAGGGGATGATGTTCTCGAACGAGCCGGGGCTGTACGACCCCGCCGGCGGGTACGGCTACAACCACTCGAACAACCTGCTGATCACGAAGGGCCGCGGTGTGCAGATGAACAGGACGGCGCTGACCAAGGAATGGTGCTGGCTCACGATCTGATCCGCGGCACAGGGTAGGCGGGGATGCCCTCCCGCGACCTGATCGAACGGGTCCGCAAGGCGCTGGGCGACCGCTACACCGTGATCACGGCGGTGGGCCGGGGCGGCAACGCGTCCATCTTCGGCGCGTACGACCAAAGCGGCGGGAAGGTCGCTATCAAGGTCCTTCATCCTGAGCTCGCCGTGTCGGTCGCCGCCGACCGGTTCCTGCGCGAGATCCGCTACGCCGCCCAGCTCGACCATCCCCACATCGCGCGCCTGATCGACAGCGGCGAAACCGACTACCTGCTGTGGTACGTGATGCCGTACGTCCCGGGCGAGAGCCTACGCCAGGCCCTGCGGCGCGAGCAGCGGCTGGCGATCCCACGTGCTGCCCGCATCGCATGCGACGTGCTCGACGCGCTCGACCACGCGCACGCTCGGGGCATCGCCCACCGCGACATCAAGCCGGACAACATCGTACTGTCCCCGGAGGGCGCGGTGCTTGTGGATCTCGGCATCGCGCGCGCCGTGGCGAGCTCCGGGGACGACCGCGTGACGCGCAGCGGGTTCGTCGTGGGGACCGAGGAGTACATGAGCCCGGAACAGGCGGCCGGCCACCCCGACGTAGACGGCCGCACGGATGTGTATTCGCTCGGCGTCGTGCTGTTCGAGTCCCTGGCGGGCAGGCCGCCTTTCTCTTCGGTGAGCGCGGCCGCAGTGCTCGAGATGCAGCGGCACCAGAAGCCGCCCGACATCCGGGGGTTGAGGCGCGAGGTGCCGAAGGAGCTCGCGGCGGTTATCGCCCGCGCGCTGGCCAAGGCCCGCGACGAGCGCTGGCAGACGGCAGGCGAGACCCGGGCGGCGCTGCTGCCGTTCGCGGTGGGGTAGTTAAGCACACAGGACTTGCTTGCGACCGGGTGATGCAAGGGGCATTGTGATTGCGACTTACACCCGGTCATGACTGTCGACCCCCTGTTCAACCGCCTGGCCCGCGCCCTCGCGGGCCGCTACAGCTTGGTGCGCGAGTTGGGCCACGGCGGCATGGCGGCCGTCTACCTCGCCACCGACCTGAAGCTGGGGCGGCAGGTCGCGATCAAGGTCCTGCCGCCCGAGACGCGCCAGTACCTCGGAGCTGACCGCTTCCGGCGTGAGGTTCAGGTCGAGGCCCAGCTCTCCCACCCGCACATCGTGCCGCTGTTCGAGGCCGACGAGGCCGACGGACTGCTGTACTACGCCATGGAGTACGTGGAGGGAGAGTCGCTCGCAGACCGCCTCCGTCGGGAAGGCCCGCTCCCGGTCGATGAAGCGCTCCGCATCGCGGCGGAGGTGAGCGACGCCCTCCAGTACGCGCACGAGCGAGGGATTCTCCATCGCGACGTGAAACCCGAGAACATCCTGCTGTCAGGTGGGCACGCTCTGGTCGCCGACTTCGGGATCGCCAAGGCGGTCGCGGGCCCGGCGGGGGATAGCCTGACGGCGACTGGCGTATCGGTGGGCACCGTGCAGTACATGAGCCCGGAGCAGGCGAGCGGCTCGGAGCGCCTCGACGGGCGCACAGACGTTTACGCGCTGGCGGCAGTGCTGTACGAGATGCTCGCCGGCGAGCCGCCCTTCACGGGGCATACCGCCCAGGCGGTCCTGGCCCGCGTGCTCACCGAGCGGCCGCGCCCGATCCGGACCGTTCGGCCCGACGTCCAGCCTCACATCGAGCGCGCCGTCCGCGCAGGCCTGGCGAAGCTCCCGACCGACCGGCCATCGTCGGCTCGCGCGTTCGTGGACATGCTCGTCCGGCCGACCGCAGTGCGGCCGGCGTGGTCGGGACCGTGGCCCCGCCGCGCGGCCCTGGCGGGTATCGGTATCGCGGCTCTCGCTGCAGCCGTTTGGACGGCGACGCGGCCGCCCTGGGGCTCCGGAACCGCTCAGCCACCGACCGGTACGGTGCTCGTGCCCGGCGGCCAGTATGTCGTGGGCGGCGGGCGGGACGCGGCGCTCGCCTCGCTCGACTCCTTCTACATCGACTCCACCGAAGTGACCGTCTCTGCCTACGAGGGATTCATGCGAGCCGGCGGCGCGCCAGCGCCCTGGCAAGTCCGTCCGCCGGAGAGCTGGCCCGTCACCGGGGTCCTCTCCGCCGAGGCCCAGGCGTTCTGCCGGTGGCGTGACTCGGCGGCGCGACTCCCGACCGAGGCCGAGTGGGAGGCGGCGGCGCGTGGCCCAGACGCCCGTCAGTATCCCTGGGGAAACGACTGGCTACCCGGCCGGGCGAACGCGGCCCGGGCCACGGATACCCTCGCACCCATCGGCGCGTTTCCGCTCGGCAGATCGTGGGTCGGGGCAGTGGACATGGTGGGCAACGCATGGGAGTGGACCGCCACGACGGCAACCGCACCGCAAGGTAAGCTTGGGCACGTGATCAAAGGAGGGGCGTTCAACACGCCGCCGGCGAACGCCGCCGCGTTCTATCGCGCCGCCATTCCGGACCGCCGGAGCGCCGTTTTCAATACCGGGTTCCGCTGCGTGCAGCCGCTCGCCCGCGGACGGCGTTAGTTAAGGCCTTGATGAAAGCCGGCGGGCGGGCGGTCTGGCGGACAGGAGGACGGCGGGTCGCGGTGATAGCAGGCCTTCTGTCCGCCGGTCTCCCCGTCCACCTGTCTGCCGTCGTGCAATGCCCCGACGGCTCCCCGCCGCCGTGCCGGCCTCAACCGCCACGCGTCGCAACTCCTGCGCCCACCAGCGTCGCGGTGCTCTACTTCGATAACCTGTCGCGCGACACGGCGGACGAGTATCTGGCCGATGGGCTGACGGAGGAGCTTATCGCGCGCCTCCGACAAATCGAGCGACTCGCCGTGAAGTCTCGCACCGCGACCCAGCGGTACCGGGGCACCTCCCTCGATCCTACATCGCTGGGCCGAGCGCTGAGCGTGGCGCACCTGGTGAGCGGGAGCGTGCGGCGCTCGCGAGAGCGCGTGCGAGTGGCAGTGGAACTCGTGCGAACCGCGAGCGGCGTAGGGATCTGGGGCGAGCAGTACGACCGGACGGATGTCGATCTCCTCGCCATCCAAGAGGACGTCGCCCGGTCCGTGGCCACCGCGATCGCGGGAAGACTGTTCCCGGCCGAGCGCGCGGCGCTCGCGGCCCGTTCCACTCGAAGCTCCGAGGCGTACGACCACTTCCTCAGAGGCAACCACCTGCTCGCCCAGCGGACGCCACGGGCGGCGGCTCGGGCGATCGAGGAGTACGAGGACGCGACGCGGCTGGACGCGGCGTTTCCCCGCGCGCTGGCACGGACCGCGTACGCCTACGCGCTGTTCCTCGACTGGGGGTGGGAGCATCCGAGCCTGCCCACGGAGAGCCTGCTCGCCGAGGGACTTCGGGCCGCGGACAGCGCCACTCTGCTCGATTCCACCGCTTCGGACGCGTGGATGGCGCGAGGGTATCTCTTGGCGCAACGGGATCCGACGAGCCTGACGCACTCCAAGGACGCGCTGGAGCGTGGAATCGTCCTGGACACCGGTAACGCGGAGGCGTATCACCAGTATGGGCAGATCCTCGTCGCGCTCGAGGAAGATTCCGCCGCTTCAGCGGCGTACCGGCACGCGCTGGCGCTCGAGCCCGAGCGGGCGATCACGCTAGCGCAACTCGCCACCCTGATGCTCATTTATCGACGCCCTGCGGAGGCCCGCCTTTGGCAGGACAGCGCCTTGCAGGTCGATCCCGGGTTCGCCTACGGCTATGCCGCCCGCGCGAGGACTCACCTGCTGCTCGGAGAGACCATTCGGGCGCGAGCAGATGCCGAGACCGCCATCCGCCTCGGCGCGGGACGTGTTGGCCAAGCGGCGCTGGCTGCGGTTGAGGCATACGAGGGCGACACGCTCGCAGCCGGAGCTCGCATCGACAGCGTTATGGCCGGGGCTGGAAATCCTCCCGTTCTCGGCGCGATCGAGGGACACTGGCTGAGCTCCGCCTTTGTGGCTGCCAGACGCCGCGAGCGCGCGATCGACGTGCTGGAAGAGGTGAAACCGCGGGGCTGGTTCTTATCGTATTTCTTGCGCTTGCCGGTATTCGACGCCTTGCGCTCCCACCCGCGGTTCCAGCGGCTGGTCGAGGAGTCGCGGCCGCGATGAGACAGCCGCTAGGCGGTTGGGCGGTTAGGCAGCTGGTCGTCGTTGCTGGGAGCCTACTGACCGTCTATCCGCCTAACCGTCTAGCGGCTCAATGCCCCGACGGCTCCGCACCGCCGTGCCGGCCTCAGCCGCGCGCCGCCGGGGCTCCTGCGCGTAACAGCGTGGCGGTGCTCTACTTCGACAACCTGTCGCGGGACACGGCGGACGCCTATCTCGCCGATGGCTTGACCGAGGACGTGATCACTCGACTCGGTCACGTGCAGCGCCTCATCGTCAAGTCTCGCAGCGCCGTGCAGCGCGTGCGTAAGGCGGCAACCCGCGGCCCCGCCGTGCTCGGCCAGGAGCTCGGCGTCGCCCATCTTGTGACGGGGAGCGTGCGGCGCATGGGCAGCGGCGTTCGGGTCACGGTCGAGCTGGTTCGCGTCACGGACGGTGTCCACGTTTGGGGCGAGCAGTATGACCGCCGGGATGCCGACGTGCTCGCGATCGAAGACGAGATCGCGCGGGCAGTCGCCACGGCAATCGCCGGCCGCCTGGCGCCGCCCGAGCGGCAGGCGCTGGCCCGTCGTCCGTCTCGCAGCATCAGAGCGTACGATCACTTCCTCCGGGGCAACTACTATCTGGCGCAGCGCACCGCGCGCGCCGTCGTGCTGGCCGTGGACCAGTACGGGACCGCGGTCCGCCTCGACCCGGAATTCACCGAGGCGTGGGCCCGGTTCGCATTCGCCGTCGGGCTGTCCCTCGCGCGGAACTGGGAATGGCCGGGGCTGTCGCAAGACAGCGTGCTGGCCCGCGGGCTCGCGGCCGAGGCCCGGGCTCTCGCCCTGGATTCTGGATCGGCGGAAGGGTGGATCGCCAGAGGCATTCTCTCGAACCCGGCTGGTCGGGGCAGCGCCGAGACGAAAGCCGCGTATGAGCGCGCTCTCGCACTCGACTCCACTAACGCCGAAGCGTGGAACGTGTACGGGAACTTGCTCCTTGGGATGGGATCCGACAGTCTTGCGCGCGTCGCGCTCGAGCGCGCGGTAGCCCTCGACCCATATCGCGCCATCTCGCTGGCGACCCTGTCGTGGCTTGAGTTCCTGGAGCGCCGCGACACCAGAGCCCTGCGGTGGGCGGACAGCTCGCTCGCTGTGGACCCCGCGTTCGCCCACGGGTACGAGCATCGGGCGGAAATCCGTGCTTATCTGGGACACCTTGGGACCGCCCGTGCGGACGCGGAACACGCTGCTCGGCTCGGCGGAGGGCCTGCCAGCCGCGCGGTCCTCGCGATCGTCGAGACCCTGGCCGGTGACACCGCGGCGGCTCGTGAGCAGCTCGCCACCGTGGACCCCGTCCGCGACGTCGACTCACACTTGTGGACGGTCACCGCGCTTGTTGTCGTAGGTGAGCGCGACCGAGCGCTCGCTGCCCTGGCCCGGCTCCCGGTGGGCCCTGATCGACTCAGGACGTCTTTGCGGAATCGCGGGTTTGACCCTCTGCGGAATGATCCACGCTTTCAGCGGCTAGTCGAGGAGTCGCAGCCGAGATGAGGCGGTCTCTAGCTAGACTTCATGCCACCGTGATCCGTCCTGCGCTCGCCCTCCTGGCCCTTGCAGTCGCGACCTCCGCCTGCCAGCCCGAGGCGCGCCGCCTGTTGCTGCTCGACCTCGCGCTCTCTGATCCGCTCGTCTTGAGCGGCACCGCACAGCCGTGGCGCGACGCAGGCTACGAGGTCGAGTACCGGCGCTTCTACCCGCACCTCACCTGGGCGGACCTCGCGCGCTACCGGACGCTGGTGTTCCTGCTCGGGCGCGAGCCCGAGGCCCCTTCGGACGCGCTCACGGCGGGTGACCTCGTGCTCCTCAACGAGTGGGTCAGACGGGGAGGCGTCGTGGTGTTGGGTTACGATGGCGACGGGGAAGGATACCTCGACCGCTGGACCGCCAACCGGTGGCTCGAGTCGCGTGGGGCCCACCTGTCGATCGGCGACCGCGTGCTCGAGGACACGACCGCGCGCGTATCGACCACCGGCCGCCCGCAACCGTGGGCCGTCGCCCGGCCCGTCGGGGACGAACCGCTCGGATCGGTCTACGCGCCGTTCCCGCTGGACCGCAACCACGTGGTGCTGACGGGCGACCGCGGGCAGCTCCTGGCTGTCACGAGCCAGGACGCGTTCGTGCGCACGCCCGCCGGCCTTGCCAGCCGCGCCGACGCCGGGATCGCCGCGGCTGCGCGCATCGGCGACGGGCTCGCTGTGGTCATCAGCCGGCACGCGCTGGGCACCATTGGCCCCCAGTATCGACCCTCCACGATGCCGACCCTCGGGGCTCGCGCCCTCGCCGGCACAACCGACTTCCTCACCGCGCTCGCGCGCTGGACGCGCCGTCCCGCCGAGTGGGCGCACGTACCGCCGGCGGCGCACGGCGTGCCCCTCGCGCTGCAGCAGGCCCCACTCCCGGTCGAGCTGCTGGCGCCGCGGCTCGAGCCGCCGGCTAGCGCCGGCACCGCCGCACTGCCGCTCATCCCCGACCCGGCGTTCGCGCGAGCCGCGCACGCCCCGGGCTGGCTCCGACAGCAGGGGATGCGCGTCTTCTGGCTGCCGCTCCTCGCGACGCGGGACGGCCGGCGCGTGCCACGGCCGACGGCGGCGCTCGATTCGCTCGTCACGTTGCTCGACGCCGGCGGGTTCAACCTGCTCGCGGGTGACGCCGATCCGGCCAGCGCCGACTCGTTGCGCGCGCGTTGGGACGAGCGCCTAGCGGTGCGGCGCGCCTGGTCCGAGGCGGTCAAGGCACTCCAGCCGACCAGCGTAGCGTGGATTCCGGTGTTGGACTACGGCAACGGGCACCCACCGCGCGCCGATTCCTCGCGCGGAGCCCGCGGCGAGCAAATCCCAGCGCCGTGCGCGCTCGATTCCGCGTTTTGGGGGGAAGGGCTCGCTCCCGCCTACGGGGCGCTGGTCCGCCTCGCCGCAGAGCAGCGCACTCTCGTGATCGCGCTCGGGCTCGAACTCGGGCGAGGCTATGGGATGGGGCAGGAGTTTTGCGACGCGGCCTGGCGTCAGGCACTCACGCGACTCACCCGCCGCGGTGAGCTCGACTCGCTGCCCTACCCGGAGCGCTACCCCACACTGCGCGAGACAGGGCTGCTCTCGCTCTACTACCGGGCGCTGGAGGACCTAGTCGCCGAGCGCGCCGCCATGCTCCGCGACCGAGCCCTTCGGCAGCGGCGCGACCTCTACTTCGCCTTCCGCCTGCCGCAGGCGCCCGCTGATTGGTTCACGCTCGGCATCTTGCGCGGATTCGGGCTACCGGACCGGCCGCTCCTCTTGCTCACGCCGGAAGTGAGGATGCGCCACCTCCTCACCGGCCTGCGGGCCCGAGGCCTCAACACGGTGCACGCGGTGGAGCTTACACCGGCGTTCCTTCGGAGCCGTGACCTCGTGGGGCTCAAGCGCATGGTATTCGAGGAGAACGACGGTTTCTGGGTCCCAGGAGAGGAAAGCGGACCGGGTACTCCCAGGCCGACGACCGCGCGCCTTCCCGGCGACAGCCTGGCTCGGCTCGCGAGGCGACTGGCGCGCTAGGCTTGCCGGGACCCCTGCGAGGCCGGTACCTTTGTACCGGGTGGCGGTAGGGCGCGATGGTCGCGGTGCGCCGGCAGGATGGCGCGCTGAGGAAAGTCCGAGCTCCAGAGGGCAGACTGCCAGGTAACGCCTGGGCGCCGCAAGGCGACGGACAGGGCCACAGAAAAAAGACCGCCCTTTATCCAAGGGTAAGGGTGAAAAGGTGGGGTAAGAGCCCACCGCGCGCCTGGCAACAGGCGTGGCACGGTAACCCCCAGTCGGAGCAAGGCCAAGTAAGCAGCGAGATCCGGCCCGGGTCGCTTGAGCTGCGGGTAGGCCGCGTGAGGTGGTTGGCGACAGCCATCCCAGAGAGATGACCATCTGCCCGCCACAGGCGAGCAAACAGAACTCGGCTTATGGCCCTACCGCCCGCCTCTCCATGACCTCGTCATCCAAGCCGTACCCCCCGCAGTGGGAACAGGTGGCGGACCTGCGGGTCTTCCGCACCACGACGCAGGAGTGGGAAAAGCTCATCGGCTGGCGCGCCGACATGCGCAAGCGCGGCTGGAAGCTCCTGCGTGTCGCGAGCGAGGGCACGGAGATGGTCGCCATCTTCGGGCGCACCAAGGCGGAGCGCGCCTCCCCGTCCCAAAGGACATAGGGAACGCACCATGGTAGGTCGGCTACTCATGGTAGGTCGGCTACTCGTGATCGGCGCGGCGCTGTCCGCCGCCTGCGCGCCGCGAGGCCGTGGGACCGCAGCCGCTCCGGCCCCCACGGTCCCCAGCCCCGACGCGCCTGCCGGCGACCCCGCGGCTGCCCCGGCCCTCGGGCCGAGGGCGCCCGAAGTCGTTCGCTACGGCCCGAGCGCGCTGCGATATGTCATGCACCGACGGCTGCGTATCCAGCAGGCGCTCGCGGGTCAGGAGCAGACGCAAGACCTGGGCGCCCGACTCTACGTGGCAGCGACGATCACGGGACCGGCTGACAGCGTCGGCTACCCGGCAACCTTTACGATCGACTCGATCGTCCCCGACTCGGGAACCCCGCAGCCCGTGGCGGACAACGTGCGCCGGGCGCGGCGACTGATCTTCAGCGGCCGGCTGATAGCGCGGGGCGAGTTCCTCAACGCTGTGCCGTCGGACAGCGCCCTCGCGCAGTCACTGATTCAGCTGGTCGCCAATTTCCGCGACTTCCTGCCGCGCATTCCCCCCGAAGGGTTGACGCTCGGCGCCGCCTGGACCGACACCGTGGAGGCCACTCAGAAGGGCCCCGGGTCCGAGGTCTCGCGGCACTCGATCATCCAGTCAGCGGCGACCGCTTGGGAGGACCTCCAGGGAACTCGGAGCCTTCGTCTCGAGGGCAGCTCCACCTACCGCGTCTCCGGCGCCGGAACCAACGCCGGCCAGCCGTTCGAGTTGTCGGGCGCGGGGAGTACGACTGCAGTCTCCTTCATCGCCGCTGACGGACGCTATCTGGGCGGTGAGTCCCGCGACTCCACGACGCTGACCGTTCGCCTCCCCGTGCAGGGCGTGGCGATCCCCGTGATCCAGGTGACCCGCACCGCCGTGACGGTCCTGCCGTAGTGCGGGCCGGCCTGCCCGCGCTGCTTCTCCTCACGACGGCAGGGGCGCGGGCGCAGGTCGCGCCCAATCTCGCGACGCGGTATCTCCACCCGACGGACGTCGCCGATGCGCGCGCCCTTTGGGTCAACCCCGCAGGGCTCGGGCGCTTCGAGGAGGCGTCTGTCCAACTGGGCCTGACGATCGGCGACCCCGGGGCGGCGGGAAGGCTGCGCCAGCTCACGTTTGGTTTCAACTCGCGCGGCCTCTCGCTCGGCTATCAGCGGGATGTCTTCGCCGGCGGGAGCCGCGGGCACACCTACCGCGTCGGTTTCGCCGGCGGTCACAAGCGGCTCGCGGCAGGCTTGGCCACGGCGCTGTATCGCGGTGAGGCGTCCGAAACGGGCTGGGAGGTGGGGATCACGTACGACTTGACGACGGACCTGTCGATGGGGGGAACGGTCCAGAACATCGGTCACCCGGTCGTGCGAGGCACCGCTCTGCCGGTCACGTACGTGCCGAGCGGCACCGTCCACCTGGTGGCCTCGCGGGCCGCGCTCTCGGCCCACAGCCGCATCACGTCCGCCGGGGTGCTGGGGTATTCGTTCGGCGGGCGGGCGGGACTGCGCGAGGGTGCCCGATGGCCCCTCCGATTTGTCGTGCGCCTCGACACCGATCGCTCGCTGCGGCGGGCCGGCTTCGTGTTTGGGTTGTCGCTTGGCGGGCAGGACGTGCTCGGCACCGTCATCACTACTCCCGGCGACGTGGACGGGATCGACGCGCTCGGTCTCTACGGCGTCTCGACGCGGCGCTTTACCCGATAACGCGGCCGCCTCCCGCCCGGCAGCGGTCCCACCTGGATCTCGAAGCCGGCCCCTCCCACGGAGTCGGCGGGCAGGAGCCGATCCACATGGCGCCACAGTTCCCAGAAACCGCGAGGCGACAAGCTCGTAAACACCGTGTCACGGCGCCCGTTTGCGGGCAGCAGGACGAAGCGAAACTGTGGGCCGGCTTGCCATGCGGCCTCGAACGTGTAGGCGACGCTGTCGCGTGCGTAGCCGCGCGTGCCGCGTGGCGTGACGACGACCACGCGCCGCTGCGCCACGACGAGCAGCACGGAGTCCTGGGGGCCGTCGGGGATGAATGCGAACACGGGCGTGTCCCGCGCCGCCAGCGCCCGCCGTTGCCGCAGCGCCGTGGTGACGCTGGCGGGGACCGGTGCGACGGCCACGAGGCTCGGCGGGGCGCTGAACACGGTCCAGCTCAAGCCGACGCCGCCGGCGAGCAGCGTCACGAACGCGAGCCCGACGAGCGCTTTTGTCGCGGTCGCCATCACGCCGTCGCGCAGGCGGACGCGGTCGCGGGCCGCGGTGGGCACGGCCTCGACCAGTGCCCGACTCGCGTCCTCCGCCGTCTGGTAGCGTTGCGCCCGATCCTTCGCCAGCATCCGGTACAGCACCGTGGCGAGCGCCGGTGGCACGCCGTCGCGCAGCTGGTGAATCGGCGTGGGATCGGCCGTCGCCTGCTTCATGAGGATCTGCTGGGCCGATTCCCCGTCAAAGGGAGGCGCACCGGCGAGCATTTGGTACAGGACGACGCCGAGGGCGTAGATGTCCGCCCGGCTATCCACGGCCTCACCGGTGGCCTGCTCAGGACTCATGTAATGCGGCGTCCCGACCACCATGCCCTCGGTGGTGAGCTGGCTCGAGGCCTGCTGTGCCGCCTTGGCGATGCCGAAGTCGGTCACGAGCACGTGGCCCCCGGAGTCGATCAGGATGTTGTCGGGCTTCACGTCGCGGTGGACGACGCCGTGGCGGTGCGCGTGCCCCAAGGCGTCGGCAACCTGCCGCGCGATGCGCGCCGCGTCGCCGACGGGAAGCCGCCGCTGCCGCCGGTCGAGCAATTGGCGGAGCGACGGACCGTCGACGCAGCGCATGACGATGTAGAGGACTTCGTTCTTGTAGCCGCCGACGCGGTAGATCGGCACGATGTGGGGGTGCTCGAGGTGCGCGATGGTGCGGGCTTCACGCACGAACCGCTCGGCGAGCGAGGGCGATGGAGTCAGACCGAGGTCGAGGACCTTGACTGCGACGTCGCGGTGGTGCTGGCGGTCGCGCACGCGGAACACCGCCGCGAAGCCGCCCTCGCCCAGCAGCGTGCCGACGGTAAATTCGTCCCCGAGAGCTTCCTGGAGCCGCCGGCGGAGCGTGGCGATGTCGAGCGACATGGCGGACGCGAAACCTAGGAAGGCGCGTCGCGTGGCGCTAGGGACGCTCGCGGTCGCCTTCGTGTGGCTGCTCGGCGTTTGGCCACCGCCGCTGTGGTGGCGCGATCACTGGCCGCGCGTGACGGCGATGATGCGCGCGCGGCAGGCGGATCGTGGGATCGGCGGACAGGCGACCGGGTGGGCGACGATCCGCCCCACCCCGCTCAAGGACGTCTCCCCCCTCCTCCAACGTATGGTCATCATCGGCGAGGACTCGCGGTTCTACTCCCATCACGGTATCGATCCTGCTGAGATCGCGGACGCGCTGGGCGTGGGGCGCGGGCAGGGGTTTTGGAGCACCATCGCCACGGCGTGGCGCCGGCGCGACCGGCTGCGCGGAGCGAGCACCATCACCCAGCAGCTCGCCAAGAACCTTTACCTGTCCTCCTCGCGCAACCCGCTCCGCAAGCTGAAGGAGGCGGTCGCGGCGCTGCATCTCGAGCTGGCCCTCCCCAAAGACCGGATCCTCGAGCTTTACCTCAACGTGGTCGAGTGGGGCCCGGGTGTGTGGGGCGTGGAGGCGGCGAGCCACGCGTACTTCGGAGTGTCGGCGGCGCGGCTCAACGAGGCGCAGGCCGCCGCTCTCGCGGCGACTCTCCCGCATCCCCGCACCTCCAACCCGACCTTCCGGCCGGACCGGATGATGGCGCGCCGCAATCTCATCCTCGCGCGCTATCGCGGGCTCGATGTGCACATCCCGCGGGAAGAGGAAGCAGACTCACTACCATTGGTGCCGCCGGTGATCGTGCCGCCGATTGAATCACTGCAGATCGAGGTTCCCCTGCCGTTGGACAGCTTGCAGGACAGTCTAGTCAACCAGCCTTAACGGCATCACGAGGGCCAGGAGGCTGGCGGGATCATCCCAGCCGACGGGCTCCACCGTCGCCGCTCGCTCGGGCGCCTTGAGGGTGAGCCGCACCTCGTCGGTGGGCATGTACTTGAGGATCTCGAGGAGGTACATCGCGTTGAACCCGATCTCCAGCGGCTCGCCCTCGTAGGTCACCGCCAGCTCGTCCTGGGCCTCGCCCAGGTCCGGCGTCTGCACCGAGAACTTTACTGCGCCGCCGGCGAACGCGAGCCGGATACGGTGCGTCTGGTCGCTCGCCACCACGCTCATGCGGCGGAGCGCCGCGGCCATCGCGCTCTTGTCGACCGTCGCCACCTTGTCGTTTTCCCGCGGGATCACCTGCTCGTAGTTCGGGTACGGCCCCTCGATCAGGCGAGAGAAGACCAGCGTCCCGCCCGCTCGGAATCCGATGTGGTTGTCGCTCCGCGCGATCTCGATATCCGCGTCGGGGGCGAACAAGCGGCGGATTTGCTCCAGCGCCTTGGGCGGCACGATGAGGTCGGCGGTCGAGCCGCCCGTGGCCGGCACGTCCATTTTGGCGAGTCGGTGGCCGTTGGTGGCCACCATGCGCATCCGGTCGGGGCGGAGCTCCCACAGCACACCGTTGAGAATCGGTCGGCTCTCCTCGGTGGAGGCCGCGAACGCCACGTGTCCCACGAGCTTGTGCACCACGCCAGCGCTCGCCTTCCAGGCGCCGTCGAACTTCACCGCCGGGAAGGACGGAAACTCTTCCCGCGGCAGCCCCAAAAGCTTGAACTTCGAGCGACCGCACTCGATCCCCACGCGCGACTCGCCGGCCGCCGTGACTCGCACCGGACCGGAGGGCAGTTCGCGGGCGATGTCCACGAGCTTCTTGGCCGGCAGCGTCACGGCCCCGTCGGCGTCCACGTCCGCGGGAACGACCGTGCTCACGGCGATGTCGAGGTCGGTCCCCGAGAAGCGGATACCCTGCTTCGTAGCCTCGACGAGGACATTCGCCAGAACGGGCAGCGTCGTCTTGGCAGGGATTGCGGCTGCCACGGCGCTTAACCCTTCCTGCAGCTGCTCCCGAGTGATCGTGAACTTCATCCGGCCTGTCGCCTCGTCCGTCGTGTGGGTAAAGAATCTACTACTCTACTAAGATAGAAATACTAGTAGTAGTAGTAGAGCGCGGGGAAATGTTGGTGAATCGGCCTAACTCCGGGCACCTGCAGGGGGATACCAGCCCGCACGCACATGACCCGAATGTTGGGACTGTTGGCATTCGGCGCGTTCCCCACGACCCGCGCCCGTTCCCACACCTGCCCACACGCGCCGCGCCCATGTGTTGGCTAGAGTGCGGACAACTCCTGTCGCGCCATTTCGACGCGCTCCTTGAACGTCCGGTCCCGCATCATTTGCCGCTCCACCTTGTCGACCGAGTGGATCACGGTCGAGTGGTCCCGGCCGCCGAACGCCTGCCCGATCTCGACGAGCTGCATCCCCAGCATGTCGCGTGCGAGATACATCGCGACCTGCCGTGGGATCGTCAGCGTCTTGGTGCGGGCTTTGGAGCGCAGCCCCTCGGGCGTGACGCCCCAGCGCCGGGCCACTACCTCCTGCACTCGGTCGATGCTCGGAGTCGGTTGCGTGCCGTAGCTCGACTCCCCCTCCCCTTGCCGGATCTTGTCGGAGAGGGCCTCCCGGGCCAGCTCGATCGTGACCTCGCGGTTCTTGAGCGAGGCGAAGAGCAGCAGCTTGATGATGCATCCTTCGAGCTCACGCACGCTCGTGCGGACGTGCTCCGCGATGAACCGCAGCACGTCATCGGGGATGGTGAGCTCGAGGTGATCCTGTTCGGCTTTCTTCCGCAGGATCGCGATCCGGTGCTCCAAGTCGGGGTGCCCGATGTCGGCCACGAGCCCCCACTCGAAACGCGAGATGAGTCGATCCTCGAGGCCCGGGATCTCCTTGGGCGGCCGATCGGATGTCAACACGATCTGCTTGTGTCCCTCGAACAGCGCGTTGAAGGTGTGGAAGAACTCCTCCTGCGTCATCTCCTTGCCTTCGAGGAAATGCACGTCGTCGACGAGGAAGAGGTCCACGTCATTCCGGTAGCGTCGCCGGAACTCCGACATCGTCCGGGCGTGGATCGACTCGATGACCTCGTTGATGAACTGCTCGGCGCCGAAGTAGTGGACGCGTGTTCCCGGGTACTTCTCGAGCACGGCATGCGCGATGGCCTGCATGAGGTGCGTCTTGCCGAGGCCGGTCGCCCCGTAGATGAACAGCGGGTTGTACGTTTTGCCGGGGGCCTCGGCGACGGCGTGCGCGGCGGCGGCGGCGAGCTCGTTCGATTTCCCGATCACGAACGTCTGGAACGTGTAGCGCTCGTTCAGCGGCGTCGTGGGCACCGCCGTCTTGTCGGGTGCCGCGGCGCCCGCCTCGCGCGGCGCGACGAAGAAGTCCATCTGCGGGCGCTGCTGGCGGTCCTCCTGCACCCGGAAGACGACGGCGGTGGGACGGCCGAACACGCGCTCGGCGGCGCGTGCCAAGACCCCCGCGTGCTTGGTCTCGTTCCACTCCACTGCGAATTGATCCGGCGCGCCCACGATCAGGCGATCGTCGTCCAGTGCGATCGGCACCGCCGGCTCGAGCCACGTGCGCACCGTCGCGTCGGGTAGTTCGCGCCGCGCCTCATCGAGGAGACGCTTCCAGGCTTCTTTAGTAGACTGCTCCATCCACGAATGACGAAAAGGTGGGACGTCCAGCAAGGGCGGCCCGAAACTACGGCTGGCATGTGGAAAAGTCAACCTTGACCGCTCCGCCGAATTCAGTGTACGTTTCCCGGCCTCACGCGAGGAATGTATGGGTCCGACGTATCGGCCGCGCAATCGGCGGCGCATCAATAAGCATGGGTTTCGGGCGCGGATGAAAACGACCTGGGGCCGCGCCGTCCTGTCCCGCCGCCGGAAGAAGGGGCGCAAGCGCCTCACCGTCCGCCTGCCGTCCAAGCACCGGAGTCGCTAACGGGCGAGCGATTTCCGCGCCGCATGCGCCTGGGGCGCGGCGCGGAGCTCAAAGCCTGCTGGGCGCAGGGTCGCCGCTTGCGCACTCCGCATCTCGACATCGCCTGGTGCCCAAACCGAGCGGGCCACCCGCGGATCGGAATCATCGTCCCCCGCTTCCAGTTCACCGCTGTGGCTCGCAATCGCTTGCGCCGCAGACTAAGGGAAACGCTGAGACGTGGCGCGCTCGCGACGCTGCCATCCGTCGATCTCGTCGTGCGCGCGAAGCGCGTCGCGTATGCGGTCCCGTTCGCCGTGCTGCGCGCCGAGGCAGAGGTGGTCGTGAGCCGAGTCACATGAGCGTCCATCGCTGGCCGCGCCTCGCGGTGATGACACTGATCCGCGCGTACCAGATGACGCTGTCGCATTTCGTGCTTACGCAGTGTCGCTTCGTGCCATCGTGCTCGCACTACACACATGATGCCGTCGAGCGCTACGGAGCGCTCAAAGGGAGCTGGCTCGGCGTCAAGCGCATCCTGCGCTGTCATCCCCTGCATCCGGGCGGGTACGATCCGGTGCCCTAGAGACGAACGGTGCAACGACGCGTCATTCTCGCAATCGTCCTGATGCTCATCGTGGCAGTCCTGCCGAGCATCCTGTTCCCGCCCAAGCCCCTGAAGCGGCGTGCAGCGGTCGACAGCGTCGCCGCGCCAACACAGCCGGTTCGCCCGGCGCGGGCCGCACCGACGCCGGTGTCCGTCTGTCCCACAACCACCCCGGCTGACGGCCCCGGCGACACGGTCTGGGTGACGTCGCCCGCCTACCGCTTCGGGTTCACTACCGTGGGTGCCCAGCTCGTGCGTGCGGAACTCGTTGACTACAAGTCGTTTGCGCCGGTCGACTCGGGCCGCCCCGTGCAGCTCGTGCCGGCCGGCCGGCCGCTCCTTGCCCATTGCCTCATTGTCGGTACGGACACGATCTCGCTCGCCGGCTGGCGGTTCACGCCCAGCACGCCGGTGCTGAGCGTCGCGGAGGACAGTGTGCCGCTGACGCTCACGGCCGGGCGTGGCGGTGCGCGGGTAACGCTCCAGTACGTCTTCTTCCCGGATGAATACCGTTTCCGGGTGCGGGGCGTGGTTTCGGGGCTTGGGCCCGCTGGCGCCGTGATGCTCGTGGGCCTGGGAGACGGGCTGCGCTCGGTCGAAGCGGACACGATAGACGACTTCAAGCACTTCGCCGTCGTCGCCAAGGCAGCCAAGGTGCAGAGCACGGCTTTCTCGTCGCTCAAACCCGGTACCGTCAAGCTGCTCGACGGGCCGTTCGCGTGGGCCGGCCTCAAGTCGAAGTACTTCCTCGCCGTGGCGCTCGCGTTCGAGGAGAACCAGCCGCGCTTCGGCGGCGGCATCGCCGTGGGCGGCCCGACGACCGTAACGACATCGTCGTTCCTCGGCGGCCGGTCACCGGTCGCGACGCGCGCGGCGCTGGCGCTCACGCTGCCCGTGCCGCCGGCGGGGGATTTCCGATACCAGATATACGCGGGACCGCTCGAGTACCGCCGCCTGGCGCAGCTGGGCCACGACCTCGACGACGCCAATCCCTACGGCGGCTTCATGAGCGGCGTCATCCAGCCGGTGTCGATCCTCGTGGTCAACATCCTGATCTGGATGCACGATCGGCTGACCCTCGCGTACGGGTGGGTGCTCGTCATCTTCGGGATCCTCGTGCGGGTGCTGCTCTGGCCGCTGAACCAGAAGGCGATGGAAGCGAGCATCCGAATGCAGGCCGTGGCGCCACTCATCAAGGACACGCAGGAGCGATACAAGAGCGACTCCGAGCGTCTGCAGCGCGAAATGCTGAAGATCTACAAGGAGCACAACGTCAACCCGTTCGGCGGCTGTCTGCCGATGCTGCTCCCGATGCCGGTGCTGTTCGCGCTGTTCTTCGTGTTCGCCAACACGATCGAGTTCCGGGGCGTCCCATTCCTGTGGCTCCCCGACCTGTCGCGCGCCGATCCGTACTACGTCATCCCTGTGGTCATGGGACTCTCGATGTTCGTGCTCACGAAGGTCGGGCAGATCGGCGTGCCGCCGAACCCGCAGGCGAAGATGCTGTTGTATTTCATGCCCATCTTCATGACGGTGCTGTTCGTGAACTTCGCGTCCGGGCTCAACCTGTACTACGCGGTGAGCAATATCTTCTCGATCCCACAGCAGTACCTCATCGCCCGTCGCCGGCTGCGTGAGCAAGGGAGGGGGTCACCGCCCAAATAGCCGGTGCTGTCTGATCCGATCGTCGCGCTGGCCACGCCGCCCGGCCGCTCCGCGCTCGCGGTGATTCGGCTCTCGGGCCGCGGCGCGTTCGAGGTCGCGGCGCGCTGCCTCCGTCCCTTCCATGCCGACCGCCCTCGCGTCGCGCTGCGTGCGCGGCTGGTCCACCCGGCGTCCGCTGAGCCCGTGGACGACGTGCTCGCCGCGTGCTTCCCGGCCCCCCGCTCCTACACCGGCCAGGATCTCGTGGAGATCTCCACGCACGGCGGGTTGCTCGTTCCCGCCGAGGCGGTCGCTGCCCTCGTGGCGGCGGGCGCGCGCCCCGCGCGGCCGGGCGAGTTTACCCGGCGCGCCGTGCTCACCGGCAAGCTCGATGTGCTCCAGGCCGAAGCCACCGCGGACCTGATCGATGCCGGGTCGCCCGCGCAACGGAAGCGGGCGCTCCACCAGCTCGACCGCGGCCTGTCCGGTCGGCTCGAGGCGCTGCGTGCCGAGGTGCTCGAGCTCGAAGCCCTGATCGCCTACGACATCGACTTCCCCGAGGAGGACGAGGGCCCGGTGCAGCCGGAGCGCGTGGAGGCCGCGTGGCGCGCGCTGCGTGAGCGGATCGCGGGGCTCGTCGCGACTGCGCCCGAGGGAGAGCGCCTGCGGGAGGGCGCACTGCTCGTGATCGCGGGACCTCCGAACGCAGGGAAGTCTTCCCTCTTCAACGCGCTGCTCGGCCGGGAGCGCGCCATCGTGACCGAGGTGCCGGGAACGACCCGCGACGCGATCGAGGCCCACGCGGTGATCGGGGGGTTCCCGTTCCGGCTCGTGGATACGGCGGGGTTGCGGGCCAGCGAAGATCGGGTGGAGAGGATCGGGATCGAGGTGAGCCGGAGGTATCTCGGAGCCGCGGACCTAGTGTTGTTTTGCGAAGAAGTCGGGGAAGGGACCAAGGGGAAGGGGGAAGAGTCGGAGCGAGCCGCGTTTCTCGCGCAGTGTGGAGCGCCGGTAGTAACGGTGCAAACGAAGATTGATCTCGCCGATCGGCCGACCGCCCGACTGCCTGACCGCCTCCCGGTCTCCGCGGTGTCTGGGGAGGGCGTCGATGCCCTGAAGCGCCGCCTCGCCGAGGCCGCCTTCGGACGGTTGCTTGAGCTCGGCGATGTTGAGCCCGTCGTCACGCGGGCACGGCACCGGGTGGCGCTCGAGCGGGCGCTCGCCGAAGTCGAGGCGTTCGGCGCTGCGCGGGCGCAGGGAGTGGACGCCGCGGCGGCGGCGACGCACCTAGCCGCGGCCGTCAGCGCGCTCGACGATTTGATCGGCGCCGTCACACCGGACGACGTGCTGGACCGCGTGTTCGCGAGCTTCTGCGTGGGCAAATGAGCTTGCTTGCCGACCGGCTCGCTGGCGGCCATCTTTGCAGCTCCCGTCGCCATGGATACGCATGCTGGCGCTCCGGCGATGCGCTCCCCTGAGCGCTGGCTCGCGGTCCTCCGGATCGCCGTGGGGCTGTGGTTCGTCAAGGCCCTGTTCACGAAGCTCTCTGTGACCCTGCTGTGGGGCTTCCTCCCGGTTCCCACCGCCTCCGACCGCTGGATTCACGTGATGCCGATCTTGGTCGGCAAATACGCGGAAGGGAATCCAGTTGGGTTCTTTCGGGAGTTCCTGCAGCACAGCGTCATCCCCAACAGCCAGCTGTTCGCGCAGCTCACCGCCCTGGGCGAAGCCGCGGTGGGACTCGGCCTCGTGTTCGGCTGCCTTACGACGGTCGCCGCGGGCGTCGGTCTGTTGCTCGTCGTGAACTACGGTCTGGCCGTGCAGTGGCAGGGCTCGGCCCAGCAGGGGTTCCACTACATGCTGATCGTGAGCCTCGTGGTCATCTTGGGCGCGCGGGCGGGTCGCACGTGGGGAGTGGACCGGTGGGTCCGCGCGCGGCGCCCGGGCTCCTGGCTTGCGAGGCTGCCCCTGGGCTGAGGGGCGCTTCCCGATCAGTCGTTGAAGATCGCCTGATCGACGTGGAGGGCCTGATCGAGCCCCCGGATCCGATCGCGGCCCCGGATGCCCTTGAGGATCGCGCCCGAGAAATCCGCCCCCGTCACGTCGGCATTCGTGAGGTCGGCGCCCGTAAGGTTGGCCCGGACGAGCAGGAGCTTGCGCAGGTTCGCCCCGGTGAAATCCGCGCCGCTGAAGTCCACGCCTGTGGCGTCCGTGCGCATGACACCCATCCCCTGGTTCGCCGGATCCGCGCCGAGGTTGGCGTTGACGAGCTTGGCCCGCGCGGCCTTGGCGTTACTCATCGGCGCGATGAGCCGGGCACCCGTGAGATCGGCGTCGGAGAGGTCCGCGTCGTAGAGGATCACGGCAAAGATGCTCGCGTCGCGCAGGATCGCGTGACGCAGATCGACGCGGTAGGCCACCGCAACGTCGAGGTTCGCGCCCGTGAAGTCCGCCTCCGTCGCAACGGCGTCCGTAAGGGTCACGGAGAAGAGCTGCGCCTTCGTCAGGTTGGTCCGCACCAGTTGGCACTTCGTGAGATTGGCGCGCTTGAAGTCCACGCCGGAGAGGTCCAGACCTGAGAGGTCTTTGCCCGTGAAGTCGGCAGGCGCCTGTGGCGTGGCCTGGGCGAGTGCCGCGAGGACCTGCTCACGGGTCAGCTGCCGCTGCGCGGCAGCCCGCGTGGCGACCGCGGTCGCGAGGCCGGCAAGGGCGGCCGCCAGGACCATCCGCGTCGCGCCCGCGGTCACTGGCTCTGCTTGAGGTCCGACTCGCGATGCGGCCGCCCGGGCTTGAGCCAGCCTTCGCTGCGCGCCTTGGTGTAGAGGTACAGTTGCTTCACTGCTGCCGTGTCGAGCAGCACGTTCCACGCCGGCATCCCCTTGTCGAGGCGGCCGTTCAGCACGGTGTACTCGAAAGAGTCGCGTGGGTAGTGCTTCCCCTCCGCGCTCAGGGACCAGCGCAGGTCTGGCGCGGCCGGGAGGATGGGGTTCATCGCGTCCTCGCCGTGACAGCGGAAGCAGTAGACCTGCCACCACTTCCACCCTTGATAGATCGAATCCGATACAAGGAGACTGTCGCGTGTGGTGTCCCCCGCCGCCGGGGCGCCTGCTGCGCCCGCCCCCCGGGCGTTGCGCGGCGCCCACGCGATGAAGGCCGAGCCCGCGAGCCACGCGCCCAGTAGCCCGGCCCTCACTAGATGCTTGCTCTTCACGTCCCTGTCTCCCTGGTTTGCGGTACGGTGCAGCCGAGCGGCGCTGCTATGGATGCAGCTCGAGCATCGGCACGTTGTACTGCTGCAAGATGCTGATGATCTCGCCCCGGCGCCGGTCGATCACGGAGTCGAGTTGCGCCTTGAGTGCCTTGTCCCGGT
This sequence comes from Gemmatimonadales bacterium, assembly GCA_035763805.1. GTDB lineage: Bacteria > Gemmatimonadota > Gemmatimonadetes > Gemmatimonadales > GWC2-71-9 > DASUAL01. Next base: position 46,206 of record DASUAL010000027.1, on the reverse strand, counting down.
GCCGGACGCCCATCGCCATGCTGAAGGCGAACGGCATGCCGGAGACGGGATCGGAGTCGGGGAGCGCGACCATCGTGAGCTCTACCGGCTCCCGCTTCACCCAGTAGCCCGCTTTGGGGCCCCACACAATCGCGACGTCGATCGAGTCCTTCGCGACCGCGTCAATGATGTCCTGCGGATGATCGGCGTGCGGGTCCGGGTTCAGGAAGTTCCCGAAACCGACCAGGCCCACGACGCCGCGCGTCCCGAGCGCATGCGCCGGCGGCGTGTTCGTGTAGTCGTACCCGATCATGTTCACGCCGATCTTCAGGCGCTTCAGCACCGTGTCGTCGAGCGAGCGGATCGGCAAGCCGCGGTCGGCGCGGTAGACGAAGTAGTAGGTCGAGCGGTAGTACGGCTTGGTGATGGCGACGGGGTCGAAGCCCACCGGGACGCCGATGATCACGTCGCAGTAGCCGGCGGAGAGGGAATTCCGCACGAACCCGCGCCGGTGCGGCCACCAATAGTTGACGACGGAGGCATTGAGGTCGCGTGCAATCACGCGCGCGATCTTGTTCTCGAAACCCTCTTCGCGGTCGTTGGAAAACGGCAGGTTGTACGGGTCGGCGCAGACGCGCAGCTCGGCCGGGGGCCGCCGCGGTGCACTTGCCATGAGGGCCACGGCGGCTGCGGCGAGCATCGCCGCCCCTGCGAAACGAGCTCGTGTCGGCGTCATGGTTCCCCTTGCTGATGCAGGAGACGGAACGGGATGTTTCATCATATTACAGGTATTACACTACACCCGGTGTCGGAGTCAGTTCGCTCCGACACCGGGTGCCCTGCCGACTGCGAAAACCCGTGAGAGACTACGCCAGCGCCAGCCTTACAGTCCGAACACGAGCAGTGTGCCGCCCGCGTTGCTGATAGCGGTGTAGTCGCTGAAGGCGCCGATCGCGCCCAGCGCGGCGGTCGGATCCTCCGGGCTGATGCCGAGTGCGACGCCGGCCCCGGCCCAGCCACCTACCCCCGAGAGCACGGCGACGTACTGCTTGCCGTCGGGCCCGAGATAGGTCATTGGGTTGCCGATGATGCCCGACGGAGTCTTGAACCGCCACAGCTCGGTTCCGGTGCGGGCATCAACAGCCTTCAGCCAGCCTTCCATTGTCCCGTAGAACACCACGCCACCAGCCGTCGCCAGAGCGCCGCCGTAGGCTGCGAGGTTCTCCTTGATCGACCACTTGATCTTCCCCACGGTCGGATCCCAGGCGATGAAGGCGCCACGGTTGCCGCCCGGGCCCGGGTACATGCGCACGATCGCGCCCACGTAGGGCTGACCGGCCGAATACTTCACCTCTACGCCCTCGTAATCCATACAGATGTTGTTGGTCGGGACGTAGAACCAGCCGGTCTGCGGAGAGAACGCCGCCGGCTGCTGATCCTTGTAGCCGATTGCGGCCGGGCAGATGTTCTCGGTGTTCTTCTTCGAAGTCGTCCCGTATTGCGGATTCCGGACCGGCAGGCCGGTTGTGAGATCGATCTTCGAGGCCCAATTGACGCCCGGTCCGAACGGCTCGGCGACGAGCACCTTGCCGTTGGACCGGTCGAGGGTGTAGCCGAAGCCGTTGCGGTCGAAATGCACCAGCGCCTTCACCGGCCTGCCGCCGATCGTGAGGTCGACGAGCACCATTTCGTTGACGCCGTCGTAATCCCACTCGTCGTGCGGCGTCATTTGGTATGCCCACTTCACTTCGCCGTTATCCGGATTGCGGGCCCAAATGGTCATCGACCACTTGTTGTCGCCAGGCCGTTGATCGGGGTTCCAACTGCCCGGGTTGCCCGAGCCGTAGTAGAAGAGGTTCAGTTGCGGATCGTACGAGTACCAGCCCCAGGTCGTCCCACCGCCACGCTGCCACTCGTCCCCTTGCCACGTGGTGACGCCGAGATCCTTGCCGCGGTGCGACGCATAGTTGGGGTTGGCGTCGCCGACGATTCCGACTTCCGCGTCCGGGCCGGTGCTGTACATCGTCCACAGCTTCCGGCCGCTGTTCACGTCGAACGCGCTCACGCGACCACGGACGCCGAACTCACCGCCCGAGATCCCGGCGATCACGATGTCCTTGATCACGATCGGTGCGTTGGTCATCGTCGAGCCGGTCCTGTAGTCGGCGTGCGGGACGCGCCACAGCTGCTTGCCCGTCTTCGCGTCCAGCGCCAGCAGGTCGCCTGCGAGCAGCTCGATGAACAGCTTGCCGCTCGGATGGTACGCGAGCCCGCGGTTCACCAGGTCGCAACACGCGATCGGCTTCGCCTCGGGCGGCTGGGCCGGCACGTGCCTCCAGATCATCGGCGCGCCCGGCTTCGTCAGATCGAGCGCGGCCACAGGGTTCGGAAATGCGCCGTGCACGTACATGACGTTGCCGATCACCAGCGGATTCCCCTCGTGGCCGTTCAAGACGCCGGTCGAGAACGTCCACGCGGCCTTGAGGTTCTTAGCGTTTGCCCGGTTGATCTGGGTGAGCGGACTGTAGCGCTGCAGGTCGGGCGTCCGACCCGGCATCGTCCACTCGCCCGGATTCTGGGCACCAGCGGACCCCGCGAGCACCATCAAGCCCGCCGCGATTCCGCCGGACAGCAGTTTGAAGCGGTTCATAGCTGACCTCATGTTGAGGATGAGGGTGGTGAAAAAAGTGGTCCACACAACTTGCCTGTCAGCCTTCGGGCCCCTCGTGGCCAACGCCCGGAGGGCCGCGTTCCCGACAGGCCACAGCCATCGCCTGACTCCCTCCGACCGAAGAAGTAGCTCCGGGACAGTGTGGTTATATCTCCAGTTCCCTGGACTGTCAATCGGCCCGAAAGCCTAGGCATTTCGGGATGAAACGGGCCTCGCCCCGCGCCACATGCGCGCGCCCGCGGCGGAGAAACCGCCCTCGTACACCACGCCTCCCCCGCCCAGGACCCGCCGCACCCGCTCCGCGAGCACCCGGGCGGGCTCTTCGTCGCCGAGGATCCCGTACACTGCCGGCCCCCAGGAACTTTGGCCGACTCCGACGGCGCCCCCCTCCCGCAGCCGTTCCACGAGCTCCCCCGTTGGGCCCGGGGCGAACACGCCTCCCTGAGCCGGTGCAAACCAGCCTCCCGTGACCCGCTGCACCTCCGTCAACGCGGCGCCGAAGGACGCGAGGTCGTCGTCCACCAGCGCTGGAAGCAGTTGCATGAGCACGAGGTGGGCGACGCGCTCCACGTCGCGGGCGGGCGGGGGCGGAAGCCGTGCGAACGCGGCCGCCTCCTCGTCCCCCGCGAGCCCGGGCTTGCCCCGCGGCACGGCCACGATGCAGCGCCACGCCGCCGGGATGGGCAGCCGGGCGAGCAGCGGGGCGATTGCGTTGCCGTCGCGCGTTCGGCCGCCCTCGAGCACAAAGCCGCCATGGGCGAAGGTCCACGTGCCGATCGCAGAGCGCCGGCCCCGGTCTACCGCGCGTGCCAGTCCCACCACGTTTGGCGGCAGACCGTACAACTCGGCCGTTGCGCGCGCGACCGCCAGGGCGAGCTGCGTGCCCGACCCCAGCCCGGCGTGCGCAGGGATGGTGCGGTGCAGACAGAAATGAATCCGGGGCTCCAACGCGTGGTGCGCGGCGAAGCGGCGTGCGAACTGGAGCACGCGCTCGGCGTCGGGACCCTCCGCTGCAAGCGCCTCGGCGCGGCGCGCCTCGAGCAGGAGAGACGGGGCAGGGACCGCCGCGCCGATGCCGCCGAAGCGGCGCCCCAGGTCGCCGCGCAGGTCAAGCACGCCGAAATGCAGGCGCGCCGGCGCTTCGACGAAGACGGGCTCGCTCACGCCGGGGTGGCTTGCGGTGACGTACGCAGGTACTCGACCAGGAGCGCCATCGCTTCGCGCTCGCGGGGCCCGGCCGTCTTGTCTACGATCGCTTGCAGTCGCGCGAACTCCTCCCGGATCTGCTCGGCAGGGAGCAGGTGCGTGCGCGTCGCGAGGATGGCCGCTTCGAGCACGGCGTGTCGGGCGCGGTTGAAGCCGAGAAACTCACGGCGGAAGCCGCGGTGCACGACCCGGGTGACGATGCGCGCGCGTGGGGGTGTGGCGTCGAGCGAGCGTACTTCCACCTCCCGCCAGGTGCAGGCGGCCTGAAGCACCACGCCGCGCACCACCGCCGCCGGGACGGCCGGAAACTGGACGGTGGCGATGGCGCCTTGTGCGAACAGCATCACGTCGTCCGTCAGGTTCACCACGGCGGCCCGCGTCTCCCGCAAGTTCGTGAACGTCGTGGTCTCAAGGAACGGCTTGATGACGATCTCCTCGTCGCCCCACTCCACGCCCATCGGGGCGAAGTTCACCGTCCCCGCGGCGTTCATGGTCGTGAGGATCGACTCGATGATCACCGAACGACTTCGACGGGCGGCGGCACGAAATGCGGCGCCGGTGCCGGGCCTCGCGTGCCGTCCGCGCGGTCCGGGAGAGCGTCCGCGCGCGACGCGGCGCCGTGGAGGAACCGGTCCAGCAGGACGTAGCCGTGCGCGGTGAGCACCGACTCGGGGTGGAACTGTAGCCCGATCACGGGATGCCGCACGTGCTCGACGGCCATGATCTCGCCGTCCTCCGCCGTGGCGGTGACTCGGAGGTCGCGCGGCAGCCCCGTGGGGGAGATGACGAGCGAGTGGTAGCGCGCCGCCTCGAAGGGATTCGGGAGGCCTGCGAACACGCCGCGGTCATCGTGATGAATGCGCGAGGCCTTCCCGTGCATCGGCCGCCCGGCGCGCACGATCCCCGCGCCATATGCCGCGCCGATGCACTGGTGACCGAGGCAGACGCCGAGGATCGGCGTCGTAGGCCCGAAGCGCCGAACCACGTCCGTGGAGATCCCCGCTTCCCCGGGAGAACAGGGCCCCGGCGAGATGATGATATGCGAGGGCCGGAGTCGCTCGATCTCCTCGTACGACGTGGCGTCGTGGCGTCGTACAACGGTCTCTTCCCCTAGCTCCCGTACGTAGCGGGCCAGGTTGTAGACGAACGAGTCGTAGTTATCGATGAGCAGAATCATGGCGCGAGGGCGGCGACGAGGCCGCGGGCTTTATCGAGTGTCTCCCGGTATTCCTGCTCGGGGTCCGAGTCGGCCACGATGCCGCCGCCGACCTGAAAATACACGTCGCGGCCACGCACGAGATAGGTGCGGATGACGATGCTCGTGTCCAGGGCGCCCGTGACGCTGAAGTACCCGATCGCGCCGCAGTACACGGAGCGCTGGGTAGGCTCGAGCTCGGCGATGATCTGCATCGCCCGCACCTTCGGGGCGCCGGTGATCGAGCCCCCCGGGAACGCCGCCCGCAGCAGGTCCACCGGACCGTGCTCCGGGGCGAGCTCGCCCACCACCGTGGACACGAGGTGATGCACTGTGCGATACTGCTCGAGCGCGAACAGCTCCGGGACGCGCACCGAGCCGGGCCGGCACACGCGCGACAGGTCGTTCCGCAAGAGATCCACGATCATCACGTTCTCGGCCCGGTCTTTGTCGCTCTCGGCGAGGGCGAGGGCCAGCGCCGCGTCGTGCTCGGGCCCGACCCCGCGCGGCCGCGTGCCTTTGATCGGGCGCGTTTCGACTTGGCGACCGTCGTGAACGCGGAGGAACCGCTCGGGCGACGAACTCGCGACCACAACGTCGCTGAAATCGAGGTAAGCGGCGAAGGGCGCGGGGTTGTGCTGCCGCAGGCGGCGGTACAGCTCGAACGGCGTCCCCGCGAGCGGCGCCTGGAGCCGCTGCGACAGGTTCGCTTGAAAAATGTCCCCCGCGTACACGTACTCGATGACGCGCGCGACCGCCTCGAGATATCCAGCCCGGGTGAAGGTCGAGCGGACGCCGGCGATATCGGGAACCGGGTAGGACGGGGCGCTTGGGCGGGTAGGCGGGTAGGCGGGTGGACGGGTAGTGACCGCGTTGCTACCCCACCCGCCTACCCGCCTAGCCGCCAGTCTCCCTTTCACAAACGCCAGCCTGCGGGCCGCTCGCCGTGATCGGGCCGTCCCCTCCTCCGGGATCCCCGTCGACATCACCCAGGCGCGCTGCGCCGCGTGGTCCCAGGCGATTACCCAGTCGTACAGGCCCAGCATCACGTCCGGGGTCGCGAGGTCGTCGTAACGGGTGCGCGGGATGCGCTCGAGCGTGGCGCCCCAGTCATAGCCCACGTAACCTGCGGCGCCGCCCTGAAACGGCGGGAGGCCCGCGACCGGTTCAGCCGTATGCGCCGCGAGCAGCGCGCGGATGTGGGCCAGCGGATCGGCGTTTACCCGGGTCCAGCGGCCCGCCGGGTCGAGTTGCTGCGTGAGCGCGCTTTTCGAGCGCACGACGACGGGGGGGTCGGCGGCGAGGAACGAATAGCGTCCCAACTGCCGGGGGTCGGTCGCGCTGTCGAGAAACGCGACGAAGGGCAGGTCGGCGAAGCGCGCGCACGTGTCGACGGGTTCGGGGACGGGGACCAGCTCCTCTACAAGCGGCGTGGCGGGCGGGCTCACGCGCCGCCCTTCGCCCTGCCGCGGGCGCGGCTGCGCGACGCGCGCCGAGTCAGCTTCACGTGCTGCGGTCCGCCGTCGTCGGGGGGCGTGAGATAGCCCCACTGCAGCGCGCCTTCCTGCCGGTAGGTCTTGCCGAGGGTAACGGCCAGTTTCGCCTTCATCAACTCACGGCCCAGGTAGAACGCGTGGGTCGCCTCGTCGACGCCGAGCCGCGAGAACAGCTCGTGGATGTCCGTGCCACGAACGAAGATCTCGTCGTTGAAAATGGTGATCGTGTCCCGGTCGGCGAAGATGCGAAAGTTCGGATCGGTCACCACTCGTTGGAGCTCGCGCAGCTCGGCCTCGGTGTACGCGAGCACCGTGGGGTCCTTCAGGGTGACGAGCCGGTCATCGACGCTCTTGGGAAGGGCCTTCTGCGTGACCGCATAGTGCATGAGTCGGCGCGCGATGTCCACTTCGCGCACGACTCCATGTGCCCACGGGATCACCTCGGTCGTGAGCACCGCGCGCACCCCGAGTTCCTGGCAAATCGCGAGCAGCAGGGCGTTCACGCCGGTCGTGTCCGCAGCGGTGAGTTCCGTGAGGTTGCCGATGCCCATGAAGAGGGGGGCCTTGGGGTAACGGCGCCGCACCTCCGCGAAACGCTCGAGCGAGGCGAAGAAGCCGAATCCGATCGGCTCGATGATGGGATCGATCAGGTAGGACACGCCCCAACGCTCGAGCGCCGCGATGCTCGGCTCCAGGGTCTCGAGTCCCTGACCCAAATCGGGGATCACCACCACGTGGGTCTCGGTCCCCGCGAAGTCCCGCGCGACGGCGAGATTCGAGCGGTTGACCGAGAGGACCAGCTCCGCGCCCGCCTCCACGGCGGTACGGATCTCGCCGCGATCGAAAGAGTCGATGCTCACGCGCATTCCCGCCGCGGCGAGTTCCCGTACCACGTCCGGGAGCTCGGGAAACGGGCGCCCCGGAGTGCAGCCGATGTCGATGACGTCGGCCCCGCTCGAGCGGTAGTGCTCCGCCTCCCGCAACAGCGCTGCCCGCGTGAGGCGCGGGGCGTTGTTCACCTCGGCCACGATCTCGATATCGTACGCCCCGTAGTCGCGAGCCGCCGCAGCGCGGCCGAAGTGCTCGGGGATCTGGCGTAGGTCCTTCGGCCCCTTCTCGACCCGGACCCCGGCCGCTTCCGCGATCACCGCCGGATCGCCCTCGCAGAGGCCCGGGATCAGCACGAGGTCGGTACCGGGGGGTGCTTTCAGGAACCGGGCGATCCACGGCGTCGTCATCAGGGCGGCCACCGTGATCTTCATGACCGCGACGTCGTACGCGAACACCGGGGCCATCTCGGCGAGCGTGCGCCGGAGGGCCGGCTCCGCGAGCTTCCCCGTGACGAACAGGACTCGCTGCCGCTCCGCGGTCACCGCGGGTCGCCGGAGCGTACGAACTTGTTCGGCGTCCCCTCGAGCGCCCCGCCCTTTGGCCGCCAGAGCACCACCTCTTCGATCTTGCGTGCCAGCTCGAAGTCCTTGTCCGTAACCCCGCCGGCGGCGTGGTTCTTGAGCTTCACGATCACCCGCCCCCAGGTGACGGCCAGGTCGGGGTGGTGGTAGGCCGCCTCCGCGATGTAGCCGATGGCGTTTACCAGCATCAGCGTCGTGGGCCAGCCGTCGGTCTTATAGTTCCGCCGGATCCACCCGTCCTCGTACCACCAGCCGGGGAAGTCCTTGAGCTTCGCTTCGATCTGGGTGTCGGTATATGTGGGCTCTTTCTCGGGCATACACGACTCTCCTTGTTGTCAGGCGAACCGAGGTCAGACGACCGCCCCGCCGTTGATCATCAGCATCTGGCCCGTGATGTAGGACGCCGCATCCGATGCGAGGTACACGGCGGCGGAGGCGACATCCTCCGGCGTGCCCCACCGGCCGAGTGGGATGGACGCGGTGATGCGCTGTCTCGCGGCAGGGTCGAGCTCGGCGCCCCAGGCGGTCTCGATCCACCCCGGTCCGAGCACGTTCACGCGGACGTGAGGGGCCACGGTGTGCGCAAGCGCGCGGCTGAAGCCGTACACGCCGCCCTTGGCGGCGCAGAACAGTTGTGCGTACGCGCCTTTCAAGCCGCCCGTCAGCACGTGATCCCAGGCCATGTTGAGGATGACGCCACCACCGGGCTGCTCGCGCATCAGTTCCGCGGCGGTCCAGGAGGCGAGGATCGTCCCGCGGAGGTCGACGGCGAGCAACAGGTCCAGTTTTTCCAGCCGGGAGCGGCTCGCCGCGCTCCCCGTCAGAATATCGGCGCCTGCGTTGTTGATCCACACGTCCACCCGACCGAACGCCGCACACGCGTTTCGCGCGAGCCGCTCGATGTCCTTGAGATCGGCGGTGTCGGCCTGTACCACGTGTGCACGGCGGCCCAGGTCCTGGATCGCAGATGCGAGCGCTGTCGCGCCCTGCTGCGTGGTCCGGTAGGTCACGGCCAGGTCCGCGCCTGCCTCCGCGCACGCAAGCGCGATGGCGCGCCCGATGCCGCGTGAGGCGCCCGTCACGAGCACCACCTTTCCCTCGAGCGTGGGGCTCCCGGCGACGGCCTCCGCGCCAGCAGACGCGGGCTGCGCTACTCCCTCGGACTGTCGTTTTGACATCGGGTCTCCGGAAGCCTAACCTATCGGCGGTTTTGGGACAGCCACAAGGGAGCCGCCGGACATGCAACTTCTCGTGAGCGTCACGGACGCCGCCGAGGCGCGCGCCGCGCTCGAGGGTGGGGCCGACGTGATTGACGCCAAAGATCCGCAGGCTGGCGCCCTCGGCGCAGTGGAACCGGGCGCGCTCGCCGCGATCCGCGCAGCCGTAGGCTCGAGCCGTCCCACGAGTGCGGCATTGGGTGACTCGGGATCGCCGGCGGCGTTCGGGTGCTTGGCCCGCACGGCGGCGGCGTTGGGCGTGGAGTTCGTGAAGGCAGGGTTCCGTGGCGTGGGTACGGCGCGGGCGGCACGACGCGTAGCAGCCGCGACCCGGCGGGGCGCGGGAGCCGACGTGCGTGTGGTGCTCGTCGGCTACGCGGACTGGCGGCGGGTGGGGTGTCTCGCGCCGGACGCGCTGCTCCCCGTGGCGGTGGAAAGCGGCGCGTCGGGCGTCCTGCTCGACACAGCAGTCAAGGACGTCGGGCTATTCGAGCTGCTCGCGCCCGGTGCGGTGCGCGACTGGGTTGCCGCTGCGCACGCGTCCGGACTATTCGCGTGTGTTGCCGGGCGCCTGGGACCGGCTGACTTCGCGGCAGCGGGTGCGCTCGGGGCTGACATCGTGGGAGTGCGAGGGGCCGCGTGTGTGGGCGGCCGGACCGGCCGCGTGTCGGCGGCTCGCGTCGCGGCGCTACGGGCCCTGGCCGGCGCGGCGGTCCCGTCCGCGGCCGTGGCCCTCGTCTAGCGCCAGGTCGAGCTGCCCGAGATCGTCGGGCGTGATGATCAGATGTTCGACCGCGGGCGGCAGCGTGCGCAAAAAGTGGTCGTCGACGAGCTTCCTCGTCGCGCCGGCCGCTGGCTTGATGAGCACGACGCGCCGTGCGCCCAGGGTTCCCGCGAACCACGCGGCGATGCTGTCGCTCGTGATCTCCCACGAGTGCGGCAGGGGATCCGCCGCCCGAAGCCAGCGGTAGGGCGCGAGCACCGGGAGCTTCCCCGCGCCGAGCGCTGCGGCGATGTCCGTCTGCTGTTCCACGAGCACCGCGCCTGGCATGCGGCTGGCGAGCGCGTGCGCGTACTGGTCCATGCCGAGCACCGCCATCCAGTGCGCTGCGTCCTCTCCGATTTTGACGCGGCGGAACATCGTGCGGACGGCGTCCGCAAAGGGACCGCCGCCGGGGATGACGAGAACCCGGCGCCCGCGGCTGAATGCCACGAGCGCTTCGGTGACGAGGTCGAGGGCACCGGCCCTGCCAAGCAGGCCCCCGCCCACCTTCACGATGGTATGCACCGCGCGTGTCTCGGGCGTCATGAGGGCGAAAGTAGCAGTGCCACCGCCGCCGCGGGAGCGTGCCGCGCGGCGGGACCGAGCGCGTCTGCAAGATGCGTGACCTGAAGGCCGGCACGCTGTGCGGCCTCGGCAGCGAGAAAGTCACCCAGCCCGGTGACCACGGCCCGCCGCATCGGGGCATGGTGGGTGCGTGCGCGGTCGATCGCTTCCCGGATGACTGCGTGGGCGTCGCCGCGGTCGGCGCCGAGCTGCCGCGCGAGGCGATCGAGCAGCGGCGCGAGCGCGGCTGGTTCACGCGGCATCTCGTAGGGCATGACGCGCGTGTCGAAGACGCGACCGTGCGCGACACGCGCCGCCTTGGTGTTCACTCCACCGATATCCTCACGTGCAGGTGATCCCGGTGCTGGACCTCGTGCTGGGTCAGGCGGTGCGTGCGAGCCGCGGCCGACGCGCTACGTACGCCCCGGCGCCGTCGGTGCTCGTGCCCGAGGCACAGGCTGGCGACCCGCTCGCCTTGGCGCGGGCGTTCCGAGAGCGCCTCGGCTGTGACGAGTGGTACGTTGCTGATCTCGACGCCCTTGCGGGCGGCGCGCCGCAGCGGGCGCTCGTGCGCGCGCTGGTCGGGCTGGGCGGCCGTCTGCTTCTGGACAGCGGCGCCGCAACCCCGGTCCGGGCCCGCGAGGGCGTCTCGGACGGCGCGGCTCGCGTCGTGGTTGGGCTCGAGACTCTGCCGTCCTTCGATGCGCTTGGGCAGATCGCCCGGGCGATTCGGGGCGCGCAGGTGGTGTTCGGCCTGGATCTCCGCGATGGCACGCCGGTGGTATTGTCCGGCGCGCCGCATCACGGGACGCCGCTCGAACTCGTACGGCGCGCCATCGCGGCTGGCGCGTCCGCCGTGCTCGCGCTCGATCTCGCGCGCATCGGGACGGGGCTTGGCGTCGACCTCGCGCTCGTGGACGCCATCCGGCGCGCACATCCGGGCGTGGAGCTGCTCGCGGGCGGCGGGATCGGCTCGATGCGAGATCTCGAGCGCCTGAGCGACGCGGGATGCGACGGGGCTTTGGTGGCGACGGCGCTGCACGACGGGAGGTTGGGAGGCGGCGACGTGGAGGCCGCACGGCGCCGCGGGTCCCCGCGGCGTGGCGGTCACCCGAGCGACTCGCGGTAAGTCGCAGACTGGCCGAAGTTCTCTTCGACCTCGACCTCGACCGCCCGCAGCGCCACCCGGCCGGAGGACGCCAACTCTCGGCACACGCGCCCGGCCAGGTACTGCGCGAGCATCTCCACCGTGCTGTTCGGAATGGGGAGGAATGCGCAGTCGATCTTGGGGAAGACGTACTTGGGCTTTCCCCCGACCGCGACGCTTACCGAGTCGCCGTGCTCGCGCACCTCGATCTTGGGATTCTCGAGGGGGAGCAGCACCTTGTGATCGATCTCGTCGGTGAGGCGTTTCATCAGGTGCTTCAGCTCCGAGAAGTCGAACACATAGTGAGCTTCGGGGTCGAGTCCGCCTTCGACCACGACACGCGTGCGGTAGTTGTGGCCGTGCAGCGTCTCGCAGCGGTGCCCGGGGAACGTGATGAAGTGGGCGGACGCGAAGACCAAGTTGTCCTTGGTCACGGCGATTTTGAATCCCTTACGGGCAGCCATGCCACCTCCCCTCGAGCAGCACGACGCAGATCGCCGCGCCCGTGAGGTCGGCGGTCGCTCCGGGGTTGAGCGTATTGGCCGGGTCACGCAGCTCGCGATCGAGCCGCGCGACCGCCTCCCGCCCCGCCGGCGTGCGGACGCCGCCCGTGTCCAACACGGCGCGGGCACGGCGTTGGACGGCAACCGCCTCCTCCATCCCGACCTTGCGCGCGATGTGGGTGTCGGGAGCCGCCGCGAGGAGCGTCAGATACGTCTCGACGATGGCGTCGCCCCAGGACAGCGTCGCGCCGCGGGCCCGTCGCAGCACCGGCGCGCCGATGTCGAACGTGGCTTGAAAGTCGGTCACGTATTCGCGGGCGATCGCGTCGCGCCCGGCGGCGAGCGCCATCGCTTCTCGCAGCGTCACGGTGGGGAAGCCGGTGACGTCCTGCTGCGGTGCCGTTCCCAGGCCGCCGGGGGACGCAAGCCGAATCGCGGCGTACGTCTCGCGCGCATCGTCCACCGTGGTCTCGGCAAGCGTCGCGGCGAGCTGCATGCGCAGCGGTGCGTCGCCAGGGCGCAGCGCCGCTCGTGCCAGCGGGGCGAGCACCAGCACCAGGCCAAGGTTCGTGTTGGACGGGGCCCAGCGGGCGGTCGCCTCCACGGCGGCGCGAATCGTGGCGCCGAGCGGGCGGTCTCCCGCGGCGGCAAGCGCGGGGCCAATCGCCGCTGCGCTCGCCAGGAAGTCGTCGTACGTCGAGTCGTGAAAGGGAGCGCCTGGAGACACGTTTCCGGGCTTGGGCGCGCTCGCCTCGAGCAGGCAGGCAAGTTGGGCGGCGGCCACGACGTCGGCGGCGCGCGCCACGCGCCGCTCCGGGATCGCGCTCGCGGGCGGGATCACCGCCGCGCCACCCGTCGGAGGATGAAGGTCGCTTCCTGCAAGCCGCGCCATCCCCGAATCCCGTTCACCTCGACTGCGCAATATACCACCGCGCTAGTTGGTCTTCGTCCCGATCAGCACCGTGACGCCGCCCGTGGCGAAGTTCGCGAGATCCGCGGCCACCGCCTTGAAGCCGGGCGTGGCCACCCCTGTCTCGAGTGCCTCCTTGGAGTCGAACCAAAGGTCGGCCTTGCGGTACAGCGTCGGTGCTTTGCCGTCGGCAGTCGCCGAGAACTTCACCAACTCGGCGCGCGTGACCCCGATTTCCTGCGCATGGGAGGCGAACAGCGGCACGTGCGTGGCGGCGTAGTACTTCTCGAACGCCGCTGTGTCCTTGGGGTGGTTGTACATGACGACGACGGTCCACTGCGCCGCGGCGGACACGACGGCCTGCTGCTGTTGCTGCGGCGCCGGCTTCGAGCACGCGGCCACGAGGGCGAGGGCGGACAGGCTGAAAGCTCCACGGTGCATGAGAGCGCTCCCGGTCTGGGTTGTGAAGGTGCGCGTCTCAGCTCTCCAGCAGCGAGGCGCGCAGCACTTCGGGATTCAATCGTCCCGCGTGATAGGTCTTGCCGCTCTGCACGCTCGTCAGCCACACCTCGGCGGGGCTGAAGAGCAGCGGGTCGATCTTATAGAAGTCACCGTCGTAGCGCTTGAAGGTGTCGTAGAACGGCGTGCCGTAGTCCTTCGACGCCGCGGCGGGGACCTTCGGGGCGAGCTCGGCGAGCTCGGCGTCGTCGGCGTTCACCGTGTAGCGCGCCTGCCCGCCGTACAAGATGCAATCGTTGGTGCGGCCGATGGCACGCAGGTCGTTCTTCGCGATCGGCGGAACGGGCGCGGTCCCGATCCCGCTCACGATCTTCGTGAGGTCGAATCCCAGCGTGTCCATCTTGTGGAGCCCCGTCTCGAGGATGCGCGCCGCGATCTGCACCCCGCCCGCGAGGCTCGCGGTGGGGGCGACGAGGAACGTGAGCTGCGACGGGGCGAGGCCCGCCTTCTGGCCCACCCAGGCGGCCACTTCGTCGGTCGGCGCGGCCCGCGTCTCGAGCACCAGCACGCCGTGCTGGGCCTGCTCCGCGTAGCCGAGCTTGCCGAACAACTCCCTTTCCACCCGCGCGTGCGCGCGCAGCGGCCCCGAGCCCATCGCGAAGTACTTCCCGACCTGGATCGCCCAGCCCGCGTACTGCGACGCCATGCAACTCACTGCGGGGTGGTCGGTCCACACGCGCACGCCGGTCCACGCGTCGCCGCCGATCAGGACCGGCGCGTAGTCCACGTCGCCCAGCCCGCCCATGCAGATCTCCGCGAGCGCCGCGCCTGCAGCGTATCCGCCGGGGGCGTCGATCCCGGCGTCGATCACGCGGGCGCCGTTCGCCAGCGTGCGGGCCGTGACCCGCATCGCGTCCGCGTTCGCCAGCACCCGGTCGGCGATCTGCCGGGCGCGATCGTTCAACGCGAGCGGGATGCCGCTCACGCGGGTCGCGGCGCGCCGCCCATGATGCGACGGAGGTGGAAATGGTGCGGCCCGAGCTTGCCGCCGTAGTTGCCCGCCGTGATCGCCTTCACGCCCGGGCGGCAGGCGGCGTCGATGCCCCGTCGCATCGCCGCCTCGATCGCGGGTCCATCGGTTCCATCGAGCACGATCTCGAGCACGCTGTTCACTCCCTCGGGGAGCTGGGACTCGGTGATCCCCCGGAGCGTGGGACTGAAGGCGTCGTTCGTCGTCGCGATCATCTTCTTGTAGCGTTTCGACCCCACCTTGCTGCCGCTCCGCACCACGCCGCCCGGGAAGGGCAGGATCACGCCCGGCTGGCTCGCCATCGCTGCGACCGCGGCCTCGGCCGCCGCGAGCGCGGCGTCCGCGTCCGTGGCGAGAATCAGGAAGTTCCCCCCGCCCACCCCCTTCTGCATCACGAACGTCTCCTCGACCAGGAACTCCCCTTCCATCACCGGCAGGCGCCAGTAGCGCTTGCCGCCCACCACCTTGCTGCCCTGGAATCCGTCGCCGAACACCCGCAGTGCCTTGCCCACGGGCAGCCGGTCGGGCACGTCGGGAAGCCCATCGAAACACGCCGTGGTGGGGCAGGTGAGCACCGTCTGGCCGATGCGGGCGATCAATTGTTGGGGCAGGCTCTCCTTGTCCATCGTGAGGAACAGGACGCTCACCCCTGGGCGGCCGTCGAGCGTCTCGCCCTCGGAGAGCTCACGCTCGATCCCCGCCTCGCACTTGCAGCCGATCACCGAGGTCGCGAAGCCGGTGAGCTTGAGCGCCGCCTCCCGCGCCCACCGCGGCGTGCGGCCCGTGATGATGAGACGGGCCACGCGCATGGTGAACGCCTCGGCGAACGTGTCCTCGATGAGGACGCCCCGCACGAGCATCGTCAACCCTCCGGAGTCGGGTCAGCCCCGCGACGCGGTCCCCGCGGCATCGAACAGCAGCACCTCGCCCCGGTTCAGCTCGATCCCGTCGCCGCACCAGCGCTGGTACGAGCCGTTCACCTGGGAGTCGGCGATGTCGAAGCCCAGCCGGCGCAGGTGGCGAAGGTACAGGCGCACGAAGACCGGGGCATAGGTGCAGGCGTAACTGAACGTGGGCAAGAGCTCCGCGGGATGCATCGCGATGAGCGAGCCCCGCTTCATCCCCGCGCCGGGCCGCGAGCCGAGGTGCCCGAGCACGACGATGCTGCCGGCCAGCATGTTCACCGCGGCGAAGTCGCCGGTATCGCCGCCGATCGCGATCAGCCCGCGGCGCATGCCGTTGCCGGCCTCGTTGCCGACGTTGCCGAATACCAGGATCTCGCCGCCGCGCATGCCGACGGGCGTGCCGCGGCGGGCGCTGCCGAGCATGTGGCCGGCGTTCCCCTTGACCACGATCCGCCCCCCGGACATCTCGGCGCCCACCCAGTCGCCGGCGTGGCCTTCCACGACGATTTCCCCGCCGCTCATGCCCGCGCCCAGGTGCATCCCCACCGAGCCGTGCACCACCATGCGGCCCTCCGCCATGCCCGCCCCGATCCGCTTCACCATGCTGAGGTCGCCCGTGATGTCGAGTTGCCCGTCCGCCGCGCCCCCGATCCGGAAGAAATCGCCCACGTCGGCGCGCTCGTTTCCGTGAACCACGGGGAGCTTCGCGGCTTCGGCGGCCGACAGGCCGGCCAGGCGGGCGGGGCTCAGGACCTCGGCCTCGAGCGGAACCGTCGGTGCCGCCCGCAGGGTGAGGTCGAGGCTCATCGGGGCGCGCTTCCGGCCGGGCTGGTCGCCGCCTGCGGTGCCGTCGGGATGATCTGCGCATGAGGCGCGTAGCGCTCGTCCACCGGGTAGTTCGCGAACCGGACCGTGTAGAAGTCCTCGAAGAACGGCTCGAGCACCTGCTCGATGCCGCGGTCGTACTCCGGCGCCACCTGCAGGGTCCGGCCTTCGCGGCTCACCCGGAACTCGTGATCCTCGATCGCGAGTTCCCCGTCCTTGATCACGTAGCGCGGCGCCGAAAACATCTTCTCCTTGTTCGCGTCCTCCTCGTAGATCGTGACGTCGGCGTCCGCTCCGACGCCGAGATGGCCCTTGGCGGCGAGCCCGAGGAGTCGGGCAGGCCCGGCGCGCGTGATGATCGCGATCTCGGAGAGCGTGTACTCGCGCTCCTGGCAGTCGCGCAGGCCGCTCTGGTTGAGCGCCTTCTGGTTCACCCGGGCCATCTGCTCCTTGCGGAATTCGCGGTCCATGAGCAAACGGATCAGCCGTGGGTAGCTCATGAACGAGCCGCCGTTCGGGTGATCCGTGGAGAATACCACGCGCCAGGGGTCGGCCGAGCACAGGAGCAGCTCGAGCCCGATGGCCCACTGCAGGGCGTTGGTGTACACCCGATCTTGGTAGATGAAGGGGACGATGCCGCAGCCGCTCTCGTTCTCCGTGTCGGCGTTGACCCACTTGCCGGTCCCGAAGCGGCGCAGCATGTACGCAAGCGGGGCGTCCGCCGTCATGATGGTGGAGCGTCCGAACATCACCGCGCCGACGTCGGCGCTGATGTTGGGGTGCGCATTGATGAACTCGACGATATCGCGCGCGCGCGACGTCGGGTTGCTCTGGCTCTTCGCGGCGGCGGCCCCGTAACTGTGGAATTGGATGTGCGCGATGTGCGCGCGCCGGCCTTCGGCGAGCCGCATGGTTTCGAGCGTCGTCTCGAAGTTGCCGCTGTGGCCCAGATTGTTGCAGTGGATGTGCACCGGGTGGGGCAGCCCGAGCTCGTTCGCCGCCTCGATGAAAGCGGCGATCACCCGGCGCGGGGTGAGGTCCAACGCCCCGATCTTGTCGTCGAGGCTGGTGACGTTTGCGTTGCGGTACCCCTTCCACAGCTCGTCCGCCCCGGGGTTCACGAGCTTGGGGGCATAGGCCTTGGTCGCGTTCAGCCACCAGGCGAGCGCGTGCCGGAACTCCTCGCGCCGCCCCTCGTGCAGCAGTCGGTAGAGCAGCACGCTGTTGCCCACCAGCACGTAAAAGCCCTTGTCGATGACGGGCGTGTCGTGCAACTCCTCCAGCGCGTGACGCGCCCCGAGCGGCGTCACCGCCGCTTCCATCGCCGTCGTGTAGCCGAGCGCCGCGTAGCGATAGCCCGTCGCGAACGTGGACGGGACCGTGCCGCCCGTGCCGGAGCGCGTGAGCCGCGTGCGCAGTTGCACGTCGCCATAGTGATTCTCGGGCTGGACCTTACGCGCGAGATTGACCTTCGGGCCCGCGATGTGGCAATGGATGTCGATGCCCCCGGGCATCACCACCATACCGGTCGCGTCGATCCGCTTCGCGTCGGGCGGCACGTCGACCACAATCTCGCCATCGCGGATGCACACGTCCCGCACCGCGCCGTCCACGCCGTTCGCGGGGTCGTACACCCGGCCGTTGACGATGCGCAGCGGCGATCCCACCGAGCTTCCCCCCCGGACTCGCGGCTTAGGGGGCGGGGGCGGGGGCGACGGCCGGGGCGCCCGGCGGGAGCCGGTTTCCTCCCAAGAGCGCGCGCACCCGGTCCAGGATGGCGGTCAGCACCTGCTCGTCGCTCGGGTACGGGGACTCGAAGGCTGGCCGCAGCGTGATCGCCACGTCGTCGATGCGGTAGGCCGTGCCCGAGACGTTGACGCCATATGTGGCAGTCGTGAACGCCACCCGCGCGAGCTGGGTCGTCGGGGTGACTTTGGGGTCCAGCGTGATCACGGGGATGCGCCCGAACTGCTCGATGGCCGCCTTGGGGAAATTGGCGGCGGGGTCGCTGGAGACGATCAGCGCCGCATCGGCTTCGCCGCGAGCGAGCAGATCCACGGCGGAGAACTCGCCGGGATTGAAGCGGGGATAGCCGCGGCTGAAGTTGACGCCGAACGGGTAGCCTGTCTGCCAGGCGATGACGTTATCGGCGCCGGTCACGTTGCCGTGGCCTCGGACCGGCAAGGCCACCCAATGCGTGAACTCGTTGAGATCGGTCGCGAGGGCGAGCAGCGCGCCCGCGTTGAAGTGCCGGCCGCGATTCATGGTGAGCCCCATCCCGAACAGGAAGGCCCCGTAGCGGCAGCTCTTCATGCGCGCGACCAGGTCCTCCAAGACCGTGAGGGAGACGCCGGTCTTCTGCTCGATCGCGGGATCGACTTTGCGCCCCTTGAGCAGGGCTCGCAACGCCCACAGCACTTCGAAATCGCTGGCCGGCTTCACCTGGATGAAGATGTCGGCGGCGGGCGTGCTGGGCGTGCGTCGTACGTCCACGATCACGACGGTGCGGTCCTTGCGGCCGCGGGGGACTTCCATGCCCTTGGGAGTGACCGCGTAGCGCGTGAACAGCCTGGGGTGCGCCTCGGCCGGGTTGCCGCCCCAGAAGACGACCATGTCCGCCCGGTTCTTGATCTCCCCGAGGGAGGCCGTGCTCTTGCCCGTCCTCTGGAACGCGATCACCGACGGGCCATGGCAGACCGAGCTCGTGCTGTCCACCACGCCGCCGATCATGTCGGCCAGGGCGACCGCCACGCGCTGCGCCTCGCACGTCGTGTCCGACAGCCCGTAGATCAGGGGAAACCGGGCCCGGGCCAGGATCTGGGCGGCCTCCTCGACTCCCTCCTCGGTGGTCGCCTCGCGGCCCCCGATGAGGGCAAACGGGCGCTGCTCGACACCGTGCTCCTTGAACCACGCCCGGCCCAGGACGCAGGCGTTCTCCGCCTTCGTGATCCGCTTCTGCTCCAGATCCACCGTGAGCGCGATGTCGTCGCACAGGCAGCCGCAGAACGTGCAGGTGACATCCGTGACGGTCTTCAGGTTCTCGCCCATCGCACTACCTCCTTCAAGGCCCGGCCTCGTCCGGCACCGGCTCGACCTCCACCTCCAAGTTCTTGGAGAGCGGCATCCCGCTCGCGGCGGTGTCGCTCGCGAGCAGCTGACTCGAGGACGGACCGTAGGCCATAAACAGCAGGCCCTGCGGCAGGTCCTTCGTGTCCCGGCCCTTGCACCGCAGCACCACCTCACCCACCGGCGTGCGAAGTCTCACCTTGCCGCCGTTCTTGAGCCCCAGGCGCGCCATGTCCTCGACGTTCATCTCCACGGTCGACGAGACCTCGGCATACGCCGGCCCCAACTTCCCGGCAGACAAGGCCGTGCCCTGCTTGCTGGAGCGCCCGCTGATCAGCTTCATGATCTCAGCCAAAGGGATCCCGGTGGACTCGAGGACGGAGCCGTGAAGCGGCCGCGACTGCCCGCCTGCTCATAGTAGTATACCCGGCCCGCCACCTCATGAAAGGGGGCGGTCCAAAAGCCGCAGCATTTCCGCGACGCGGGTGAACTTCTCGCGCGGCTTGCCTTTAGGCGCCCCGCGCTCGACCTCCGCCCGGTCGATCACGAGCCAATCGGCGTAGCTCACCACGCGCGGTCCACCGCCGCCCTGGAGACGCTCCAGCGCTTCCGCCCCGGGCTTCGGGGCGAGCTCCGCGGCGCCGAGATCGGCCAGCAGGGCGCTCACCGTTGCGACGGCGTCCGCCCGGTTGGTGCCGATTATCCCGGTGGGGCCGCGCTTGATCCAGCCCGCGGCATAAAGCCCCGGAATCGGAGCGCCGGCCTCATCGAGGATGCGGCCGTCCCTTGTGGGGAAGATGCCCTGCTGCGGATCGAAGGGCACTCCCGTGATCGCGACCCCCTTGTAGCCGATGCTCCGAAACAGGAGCCCGCAGGGCTGGGTCACCCGCTCCCCGGTCCCGCGCGCGGCCTGCCGGAAGGGAGCACCCTCAAGCCGGTTCCGCTCGCACACGACCTCCTCCAGCTGCCCGTCGCCGCGGAGTTCCACCGGGCTCAAAAGGAACCGCAGGAACACCCGCCGCCGCGTCGCACGGCGCGCGCGGCTCGCGAATCCCTTGATGACCTCGAGGTTCTTCTTGGCGACCCCGCCCTGCCGCTCCTCGAGCTCGGCGAGGCTCTCCGGATTGATCTCCACGTCCGCAGGATCCACTATGGGATCACAATCCGCCAGCTCGCCCAGCTCGCGCAACTCCTTGGTCGTGAACTTTGCCTGGACGGGACCACGCCGCCCGACCAGATGGATCTCGCGGATCCGGCTGGCGGCGAGGCAATCGAGGGCGTGGGCGGCAATGTCCGTGTGTTTGAGCTCGTCCACCGTCTTGGCGAGGATCCGGCACACGTCGATGGCGACGTTCCCCTGCCCGATGATGACGGCTACCTCCTGGCCGAGATCGAACAGGCGGTCCCGGTAGTCGGGGTGCCCATTGTACCAGCCGACGAATTCGGTCGCCGTGTGGCTTCCCGGTAGGTCCTCGCCGGGGATGCCCAACCGGCGGTCGCTTTCCGCGCCGCAGCAGAACAGCACCGCGTGGTACGCCGCCCTGAGCTCCTCGACCCCGACGTCATGGCCCACGGTGACGTTGCCGAGGAGTCGGAACTCGGGGGCGCGGGCGATCCCGTCGTAGACCCGGATCGGCTCCTTGAGCTTGGCATGGTCCGGCGCCACCCCGTGCCGCACCAATCCGAAGGGGGCCGGCAATCGCTCGAACATGTCGATGCGGACCGCGCGTCCGGACTTGAGCAGGCTTTCGGCGGCGTAGAAGCCACTCGGCCCGGCGCCGACGATGGCGACCCTGAGGGGGTGCGGTCCCGAGCTCGATGCGCCCATGGAATCAGAACCCCAGCTCGGTCTTGCGCGCTTCCGCTCCTGGCAGCGGCGGCTGCTTGTCCGTGATGCTCGGAAGCTTGGGAGCGCGCTCGGCGTTGATGGCGATCCAGACTCGCAGCTCCTCCGGCAGATCGGCCTCTTCATAAATGGCCTTCACCGGGCAGACCGGGATGCAGGCGCCGCAGTCGATGCACACGTTGTTGTCAATGTAGAGCATCCGGTCGTCGCCGTGGAAGCAGGCGACCGGACACACTGTCACGCAATCGGTGAAGCGGCATCCGTCGCAGTTGCCGGTGACGATGGTCGGCATGCGTCCCCTTTCACACCAGGTGGTACCGAGTAAGATGCGCCGATCCGCCGACACCGCAATTCGAATGCCGAATCACGGACGAGGATATCGTCGCCGGTGGATCGCGCGTATGTTTAGCCCAGGAGCAGTCCCTGCTCGCCCACACCACCATGACCCGCCACGCCGCTCGCACGGAGTCGTCTCTCACCGCGACCTGCCGCGGCAGTCACGACGCGCGCCGGGAGAGCGCCGTGTCGGCTGCAACGAAGCCGTATCTCCTCGTTGCCGTCACGGGTCGGGCGCTCGCGGCGTCGGCGGCGCGGAGCGGGCACGGCGTCGTGGTGATCGACTGTTTCGCCGACCGCGATACGCGTGCACTCGCGCGGGCGTGCCGCTCGGTGGTGGCGCGGCGGGGGTTGCGATTCGAAGCCCGCGCGCTGCTTGCCGCGGCAGCGGAGCTCGCGCCTTCGAGCCGCTGTGCGGGCCTGATCTTCGGCTCCGGGTTCGAGGGCCGGGTCGCGCTGCTCGAGCGGCTCGCCACCGGGTACCGCCTCTACGGGAACGAGCCCCGTGTGGTCGCCGCGGTGAAGGATCCCCGGCGCTTCTTTCCGCTGCTCGATCGTTTGGGCATCCGCCACCCCGAGACGCGTCTCACCGCTCCGCCGTCTCGCGCGAGCTGGCTGGTCAAGCAGCCCGGGGGCGCGGGTGGCGCCCACGTGCGCCGTGCGAAGGGTCGCCGGGTGGGGCCTGGCGCCTACTACCAACGCTTCGAGCAGGGCCGGAGCCTCTCCGCGTTGTTTCTCGCCGACGGGCGACGCGCCTCGGTCATCGGCTTCAACGAGCAATGGGCCGTGCCGGCGCGACGCGGCCGGCCGTTCCTCTACGGCGGCGCCGTTAGCGGGATGGCTCTGCCCGCGGCGCTCGAGTCCGATCTCCGGGCGAAGCTCGACCAGCTCGTGGCTGCCACGGGGCTGATCGGGTTGAACGGCCTGGACTTCCTGCTCCAGGGTGATCACTGGCTCGTCCTGGAAGTGAACCCGCGCCCGACCGCCACCCTGGAGCTGTACGATCCGGACTACCCGCGGGGGCTGTTCGCGTGGCATCTGCGTGCTTGCGAGGGCGAGCTTCCCGATCGTGCCGCGCCTCCGCGCCGGGTACGGGCGCACGCGGTGGTGTACGCGCTCGCTCACGCGCGCGTGCGTGCCGCCTTCGCGTTTCCCCGCTGGTGTCGCGATCTCCCCAGCCCGGGGACGAGGTTGGCGCCGGGCGACCCGATCTGTACCGTTCACGCGGCAGCGCCCGATCGCGAGCGGGCCGTGGCCCTGGTCCGTCGGAGGCAGGAGTGGCTCCAGCGGCTCATGACCGAGCAGGCGGCCTGAGAGGACTCCCACCCATGGCGCTCCAAGTCGCCATCGTCAGCGACGACCCTGGCTGGCACGGGGCCCGGTTGCAGCGGGCGTTCCGGGCGCGCCGCGTCGACGTCCAGTTCGTCAGCCTGCGCGACTGCCGGATCGACCTGACCCACGGCGGCCATGGCCTCTGCATCCCCGGATTCGAGAAGCGCCTGCCGGACGGCGTATTCGTGCGCGGCGTCTCCGGCGGAACGCTCGAGCAGATTGTGCTGCGCCTCGACGTGCTGCACACCCTCCGCGAGCTCGGCGTTCCGGTCTACAACGACGCCCGGGCCATCGAGCGCACCGTGGACAAGGGGATGACGAGCCTCTTGCTCGATCGCGCGCAACTGCCCACGCCGCCCACCTGCGTGACCGAGTCGCCGGCCCAGGCGCGCGCCTTCCTGCTCCGCGAGACGGCGGCGGGGCACGACGTGGTGGTCAAGCCGTTGTTCGGCTCCCAGGGCGTCGGCCTCCGCTGCCTGAAGGCGGGTATGGACATTCCGGGAGCTACCGACTGCAACGGCGTGTGGTACCTGCAGCGCTACATCGAGACCGGCGCGGGCGAGGGGGGCTGGCATGACTGGCGGGTGTTCGTCATCGGCGGCGTCGCGGTCGCGGCCATGGTGCGACACGGGGTGACGTGGGTCAACAACGTGGCCCAAGGGGGCCGGTGCGCGCCGGCCGCGCTCGAGCGGGACCTCGAGCGGCCCGCCGTGCGCGCCAGCGCCGCCGTCGGCGCGGACTACGCCGGCGTGGACTTGGTCCGCGACCGCGACGGCCGGCTGAACGTGCTGGAGGTGAACGGCGTGCCGGCCTGGAAGGGTCTGCAGGGAGTGACGCGGATCGCCATCGCCGAGCGGCTGGTTGACGACTTTCTGTCCCGGCGGCTCGCCCGGCCCACCGAGGCGGCGGGTACCGGGTGAACGTCTTCGCATTCGAATTCGTCTCCGGGGGCGGACTCGCCGGAGAACCCCTCCCGCCGAGTCTCGCGCGCGCAGGCGACATGATGCTGCGCGCCTTGGTGCATGACCTCATGCGTGTTCCCGGCGTCCAAGCCCTCGCGAGCCGCGACCCGCGGCTGCCGCCTCTTGAGGGCATCCGCGCGATCGTCCCCGAGCCGGGCGAGGGTGCGCTCGCGCTGTACGCGCGCGGGGCTCGCTCGGCGGACGCGGCCTGGCCGACCGCGCCGGAGACCGGCGGAGCTCTCGAACGGTTGGCGCGAGAAACACTGGGGCTCGGCAAGGTCCTCCTCGGCTCGAGCCCCGACGCCGTGCGCCTGACGACGAGCAAGCACGCCACCGCCCTCGCGCTCAGTGAGGCGGGCATTCCCGCGGTCCCGACGTTCGGACGCGCCGATCGCCTGCCGCCGCTGCCGGGTCCCTGGGTCGTCAAGCCGGACGACGGCGCTGGCTGCGACGGTGCGGAACTCGTGCCCGACTGGGGTGCGGCACGCGAGCGCCTCACGGGCGGCCCCCCTCGCCTGGTCGCCCAGCCCTGGCTCGACGGGTGCGCGCTCAGTCTGTCGCTGTTGTGCTCGGAGGGCCGCGCGCGGCTGCTCTCGTGCAACCGCCAACTGATCCGCGTCGCGCACGCTCGCCCGGCCCTGGCGGCGGTCAGGGTTAACGCCGTCCCCGATCGGGACGGGCGCTTCGCCGAACTCGCGACCCGTATTGCGGCGGCGATTCCAGGTCTCCGGGCGTATGTCGGCGTCGACCTGGTGGTGACGGAGCAGGGGCCGGTGGTGCTGGAGATCAACCCGCGGCTCACGACCTCCTATTGCGGGCTGCGGCGCGCCCTCGGCGTCAACGTGGCGGCACTGGTGCTTGACCTCGTGCGGGGTGGACGCATTGAGGGTCGGCGCTGGCCGGCGGGGAGGCACGTGACGGTCTCGACGGAGCCGGGTCATGGAGTCTGAGCCGGTCATCGGCTGGGACTTGGGCGGCGCCCATGTGAAGGCCGCGCGGCTCGACGCCTCGGGCGCCGTCGAGCGCGTGGTGCAGGTGCCCTGTCCTCTGTGGCAGGGAATGGCGCATCTCGACGTGGCGCTCGAGCAGGTGCTCGCAATGCTCGCGCCGGCGCCGATCCACGCGGCGACGATGACCGGGGAGATGGCCGATCTGTTTCCGAACCGCAGGGACGGCGTGACCCGCCTGGTGGCCGCGCTGGGAGAGCGGTTGGCCGGACCCGCCCTGCGCTTCTACGCGGGGGGGGACGGCTTCGTGGATGCGGGCCGGGCGCCGGCCGCCGCGCGGCGCATCGCCTCGGCCAACTGGATGGCGAGCGCGGCGGTGGCCGCGGCGCGGATGCCGGCCGCGCTGTTCGTCGACATTGGGAGCACGACCACCGACCTCGCGGTCGTGAACGGAGGTCGGGTCCGGGCCCGCGGCGCCGATGATGCCGAGCGATTGCTCGGGGGCGAATTGCTGTACACCGGGGTGGTGCGGACTCCGGTCATGGCTCTGGCCGGGCGCGTGCCCTTCGGAGGCGACTGGGTGCCCGTCATCGCCGAACGGTTCGCTACCGCGGCCGATGTCTACCGGCTCACCGGCCAACTGCCGGAAGGCGCCGATCTGCACCCGGCGGCCGACGGCGGGGAGAAGAGCGTCGACGGGAGCGCACGGCGCCTGGCGCGCATGGTGGGGCGCGACGCCGAGTCCGCGCCGCTCCGCGCTTGGCGGCGGCTCGCGGCCTGGCTTGCGCGGGCCCAGGCGAGGCACATCGAGGATGCCTGGGAGCTCCTGCTGTCGCGGGAAACCCTCACGGAGGACGCGCCCGTCGTGGTTGCCGGCGTGGGCCGCTTCGTGGCAGCAGAGCTCGCGCGGCGTCACGGCCGCCTGTGCATCGAGTTCGGCTGCCTGGTGCCGGCCACGGAGGCCGAGCGGGCCCGGGCCACGGACTGCGCGCCCGCGGTCGCGGTCGCGTGGCTGGCCCAGCGCGACGCGATCTCCGGCCCCTAACCGAGCCCCAGTCGGCGACGCGCCGCGGCGGGGGTGACCACCGCGAGGTGGTCGAGCACCGTGCCCCCGGCCGCGCGCAGGCGCATGGTGTCCACGAGGGGGCGCCAGGAGCCACCCGCCAGGCCGTCGGCGAGGATCGCGGCCCCCTGCGCCGCCGCCTTGGCGAACCGTGCGAAGCCTTGCAGGTGCTGGAGGGGGGCGATGTTCTGGAGGCCGGGCGTGAGGCGCTCCCGGACGCCTGGCTCGGCCAGCGTGCGTCCCGACAGGAGAATCTCGCGGGGGGCGGGAACCGACACGAGGAGGCTCCGCACCGCCTTGAGCGCTCCCTCGGTGAGCGCGTCGAGCGCGATGGCCCGGCGCGACGCGTCTCCTCGCATCACCGACTCGACTCCGCCGCGGAACAGCATCGCCTTCGTGACCTCGCCGGCGAGGTAGGCCACCTCGCCGTCGAGCGCGCCGGACGAGCGCCAGCCGATCGGCCCGCTGGTGCCGCCCATGCCGTCCACCACGCGGCCGTCGCGTACCGCGATCGCCGCGCTGAACGCGCCGCCGAGCTCGAGCAGCAAGAACGACGTCTGACCGGGCGCGCAGCCGAATCGTTGCGATTGGTCCGCGATGCCCAGCGCGGCGGCAGCGACCTTGTCCGCTGTGCCCAGGTCTACGCGGTTCACCTTGCGATGGATCGGCACCGAGTCCAGGTGGATCACGCCGGGCGTGAAGACCACGGGAAGCCCTGATCGGGCCAGCACACGGGCGAGGTCGCGCAGCCCCCCGATGCCGCCCGTCTCGCCCGGGGCGGCGAGGAAGGCGAGCCTCACGTCCTCCTCGCTCGCCGCAGCCGCCGGGATCAATGGCAGGCCGTAGCCCGACGGGCCGGCGATCAAGTCGGGCGGGCCCGCGCTGCCGAGCAGCGTGACGAAGGCGGCGGGATCCGCGAGCGCTTCGGCGGTGGGGATGGAGCGGTCCAGGCAAAGCACGCCGTCCTGGAGCCCGCAGACGTCGACGCTGACGGTGCCGGGGTCGACGCCCAGGACGCGCGGCATGGCCGCTCAGAACTTCTGGGCGATCAGCTCCCGCGCCACGTCCGCGATCGCCTCCGCGTCCAGGACGAGGTCGTTGCGCGTGAACAGGCGCGCGACGCAGGCCTTGTGGAGCTTGGTCTTGAAATTCCCGACGCCGAACGCGCCGAACACCGTGACGCCGTTCCGCTCGACGCCCGCGTCGCTCACCTCCACTCCCTCGATCCCCAGCGGAGGGACCGCGTTCAGATCGACCGCGACCCTGAGGGTCCGCTGCGCGGTCCAGGCGGCCTTGGGGACCATTTGGATCCCCGCGGCTCCCGCATTGAGCAGGACCTCCATCCCGTCGAGCACCCGCGGCACCTGCGACGCGTCGGCCAGCGTCGCGCTCTCGACACGGACGTTGAAGCGGGCATTGATGAACTGCCGCGCCTTCTCACCCTGCTCGGGCCTGCGGGACGTGACGGTGACGTGGGCGCCGTCTTTGGCGAGGAGACCCGCGGCGCGCTGGCCGACGGGGCCGGTGCCGCCGAGCACCACCACTTTCTTGCCCTTCAGGTTGTCGAGCGTCTGCTCGACCTTCACCACGGCGGCCACGGCGGTCGTGTTCGACCCGTTCGAGTCGAGCATGACAGACACCTTGAACGGCGCGAACATCGCGTCCACCGCCATGGCGAGCAACTGCTCGCCCGTCGCCATGTTGGTGCCGCCGATCCAGACGGCGGTGTTGTGGAGATCCTTGGGCCCGCGGGTGAAGAGACAGCCGTGAATGAGGTCGCGGACCTCGGGCTCGGTCACGCCGCCGTAGCTCATCACGACGTCCGCGCCGGCGTCATAGGCCACGATCTGATCGAACACGCTTGGCAGCCGGGAGCTGTCGAGCTGCAGCAGGAGCTTACGCATCGGGAGTCAGACTCCAGGGCCTCGGACGGCGAAAACAGTCGAGGGGCGGCAGCGCCACCGCCCCTCGACCGTGGGATCCAGCGACCGCCGGAGCCTCAGCTCTTGTCGGCGCCGCCTGCGAACGGGTGAGTGGCGGTCTTCGCGCCGCTGATCACTTGATCGACCTTCGGCTGGCCCTTCAGGGCGCGCTCGATCGATTCCTTCGTCGCTCGGTAGTTGAAGTCGAAGATCTTCTTCTCGTTCTTCGCCTGCCAGTGGATGAACACGCCTACCAGGATGCAGTAGTCGTCCACTCTGTCGCGCGGGATGACGCCCGAAGACACGCTGTCCACGACCGCGCGTGCGACCGCCGCCTGGGCCGGGCCGAACATCTGCACGGCCTGGGTCGCGTTCTTGATCGTGACCTTGTTGAACAGGAGCGTGTCGGGTTTCGCCGGCAGGTTGGGGGTGACGACGGCGAGCAGCTTGGTGAAGCCGTCGGTGTTGTTCGACAACGTGTTGACGAAGGCTTGGCCCGCGTGGCCCGACTTCGACCCGATGATCAGGTCGATGTGGGCGACTTCGTTCCCGTCGCCTACCAGCGATTCGCCGATGAAGAAATCCGCTGCCATAACTACCTCCCGATCCGGATGGGGTGCACGAGTGTCACCTGCTGGTCGTCACGAATGCGGTGTTGAGAGCAGCGTGGCTGAGGGGGTCTGAGAACCACGCGGTCCCGCCTCTGCGGGTAGCTCTTAGGAAACCGTATCGATGGGGTGCTAACCTGCCCGCCGCCCCGACGGGTGTCAAGGCCGCGAACGGGGCTGGCGAAATGGACTCTTCTCGGGCGTTTACTCGCGTGCCGGGCCGGCGGTCGCCATGTGCCACACTTCGTCCGCCAGCCACTCGAGGCGCTGTTGTGCGTAGTCGAGCTCGGCGGGCGTCATCGTCTTGGCGCGCCGGGCGATGTCGCGTGCGTGCGCGAGCAGTTCGTCCAATACCTCCCGGAGGGGCCGGTTCCGGCGCTGCTCCGCCTTCGGCCGCGGGCTCACGCGGTCTGGATCCCCAGCGCGCGCCCGTCGGCCTTCCGGAACTCGTCGGCGGCAGCGCGCAGCGTCGATGCGAGCCCCCGCTCGGCGAGGTAGTTCTCCACCAGGCGCAGGCCGAGGTAATAGCCTGAGCGCTCGGGAAGCACCTTGCCACCCATGAGCCGGGCTGCGGGCGTCATCCCCCCCGAAAGGAACCGCAGCCGCAGGCCCAGTCCGGTCTTGTCGAGCTCGGGTTCCACCACGCGGCGCAGGAACGCGTCCAGCTCGCGGGTTCGTCGATACTGGCGGCGCGTGTAGCCGAAGTACTCCCACGGCTCGAACCCCGGCGCGACGGCCCGCGCCGCGGCGACCGCTGCCCCTTCGTTCACGAGCAGCTCGCGCAACGCGGCGCGGCTCCCGGTGTTCCAGTAGTCGTAGTGGCCTCGCAGGTCGGCCACCAGACGTTTCATGTCGGCTCGACTCGTCGGAGACGTGTAGCGCACCGCGTGCGCCACCTCGTGCGCGATCCACAGCGGGAGGAGGTGGGGGGCGAGCCCCATCCCGTACGTCTGCGGGTTGGCGCGGCCGGTGAAGTGCTCGAGGCACACGAACGCGATGCCCCGACCGCCCACGACCAGCTCGCCCGCGTTCGCGGCTCCGACGCCCACCATCAGATAGAGATCCACGGGGCAGTCCGCCTCGAAGCGCTCGAGCGAGCGCTGCAGCGCGTCCTCCGCGATCACCACGACGTCCACATCCTCGAGCAAGCGCTCCAGGTCTGCGCGGTCCGCGGACAGCGTCGCCGCGATCACCTGTTCGGCGTGAGGCGAGGTGGGATCCAGCACGTAGTTGTGCCAGTAGCTCGTGAAGATCGGCTTGTACCGCTCGAGATACTCGTGGTACGCCGCGGTGGGATCGGGCGCGGCGCGGACCGCGAGGAACTCCGGCACGAGATTGACGAGCATGGAGCGGTCGGCCCCAATTTGGGAAGCGGCCGCTCACAAGACAAGCACGATCAGCGAACGGTAATCTCGACCGCCACCGACTCCGCCTTGACATTTCGCACGGCGTCCGTCACGCCAAGCGTCACGCGGTAGCGTCCGGGGGGCACGCGCCCGGCCTCGAGCACGAGCTGCTCGACCGCGAGGTCCTGTGCCGGCGCTTCGCGGGTGAACTCGAATACCACCTCATGGCTCCCGCCCAGCGTGCGCGCGAGCCGCGACTGCACCGCGGCGAAAGTGTAGCGGGCCACGTAGCGCGACACGCCGTGCGCGTCAGCGGCGAGGCCGTAGATCTCTGCGTACGCGGCGAGCGGTGCCCCCGACCGGAACACGAGATCGGCCGGCATCCCGGCGAGCGTGGCTTCGCGGTCTCCGGAACTGTCTGCTGCGGCCAGCACGAGACTCGAGACCGTCGGGACCGCCGCGCGCGCGAAGTGCGGGACGTTGATCGCGTCGCGGATCCGACCCAGCACGCCCGCCGAGTCGACGTCCATCCCGAGGGTGTAGCGGCCGGGTGGGACGCTGATGCGCAGGAGCCCCACACCACCGGTCAGCGCCGCGGCCACGCCGCTCTCGTCCCACAGCGCGAGCCCCGCCGCGTCGTGCGCGCTCCGGTAGTAGACGTCCGTCCGCCCGGGCGTGCGGCCGCGGAAGAACGCCGTCCACACGCGCGCGGCGAGAGGGGCCGGCAGCGTTGTGCGGTCGGTTGTGAGCAGGCGCCGCGTGTCCTGTAGCTGGCGGCGGGTTGTAGGCGTGAAGATGTAATCCCCGCCGAGCTGCAGTCCGGCGCTCGCAGTCGCGCGTGTGAACGCGACGCTCGCGGGCCCGTCGGCGGATTCATACAGCCACGCTTCCGCGTCGAGCGAGCTGGCCCCCGGAAGGTCGCGTGGCCGCGTCGCATCCAACGCCTTGGCGAGGCGCACGTCGGGCGGCCCGTGGCGCAGCCACACGAGCCCGCGGGCGTCCAGCCCGGCGAGGCTGTAGATCGAGCGCGCGCCCGGCGTGTCCGGCGGCAGGAGGGCCGGCTCGTTCTGGAGGAACTCGTGCTGGATGCGCCGGAGCCCGGCCGCGGAGAGCGCCCGGGCGCTCGCGGAGCGGTGATACAGACTGAGCGGGTGGAGCAGCTGGAACCGCCGCCGCACGTACGCGAGCCGCCGGAAGTGCTCCGCGATCCGCTCGCTCTGCCGGGTGAGGAGGTTGGGGTCGCGCTTGCCCCAGAACCAATGGAAGAACCGCCGCCGGTCGTCGGGGCCGGCGGCGTCGAAGCGCGCCGCCTCGTCGGGCGTCGCGATCAGCCGGACGTTGTCCCAGAGGGCGCTGGCCGAGTCGAGGTCGGCGTGGGCGAGCGCGCTGTCGTACCACTTGTAGCCAGCGGCGTCGCGGTCCAATTGAAAGGCCGCCTCGGCGCGCACCAGCCAGGCGGGGACGTGCGGCCCGCGTCGCGCGAGTACGCGGGCGGCGAGCGAGTCCGCGCGCGCCGGCTCCTCGAGCGCGAGGGCGATCAGCGCGCGCCGCTCGAGGGCCGTGAGGTCGTCCGGATGAGTGGCGAGGACGCGCTCGGCGCGGCGTCGGATGTCGTCGCTGTGATACAGCTCGGTGAAGCGCGCCCACGCGTCGGAGTCGTCGGGACGGAGTGCGAGCAGTTTGAGGAGCGCCGCGCGCGCCATCGCCTCGCCTTCGTCGCTCCCGAGCCGGTAGCCCACCTCGATCTGCCCCCGGAGCGGCTCGAGGTCGTCGGGCGCCAGCCGCTCCGCGGCGCGGAACTGCTCGAGCGCGCGGTAGCGCCCGATCACGGGCCAGGCGTTCCAGACGCGCGCGAGCTGCAGACGGGCACGCGCGTCCCTCGGGTCTCGGGCGACGAGGCGCTCGGCGGTGCGGCGCGCTTCGGACAGGCGCCCGGCCGCGAGGAGGGATTCGGGGTCGACCGTCCCCGGACCCTGCAGCGGCAACGCCACGAGCAGCAGCGCGAGCATAGGCCGTCAGGCCTTGTCGCGCATCTTCCGGCTCGTCTCCGTGAGGAATCGCCGCTCGGCCGGGGTGAGGCTCTCGATCCCGCGGGCCGAGATCTTGTCGAGCACGCGGTCGATCTCTGCCTGCGCGGCGTCGCGTTCCGGCCGGCGCGGCTTCGCGGCGGCGGCGCTGCCGCGCGCCGCCCGGGCGGGCTGGACCAAGAGGCTCGGCTGGGAGGCGCGCCGCAGGTGCCGCTCCGCCCGCGCGAGCCGCCAGTCCGCGATCTTGAGGTACAGGAACCCGGTCCCGAAGCCGCCCAGGTGGGCAAGGTGCGCAACCTTGTCGTTCGTGGGGACCAGCGCGAGGACGAGCGAGATCCCGGCCGCGAACGTAACGAGCCATTTCGCCGGAATCGGCTCCGGTAGCGGAAAGACGTAGATCGGGCGGTCGGGCCAGGCCCACGCGAACGCCAGCAGGACGCCGTACACCGCCGCCGACGCGCCGACCACGAGCTGCACCTCGCGGACCTGCATGAGCAGGTACGACAGCGCCGCGCCCCCCAACCCGCACAGCAGGTAATAGCCGAGGAACGGCCCGCTCCCCATCCGCTCCTCCACCGCGGATCCGAACACGAACAGCGCCAGGAGGTTGAACGCCAGGTGCAGCGGGCCGGCGTGGAGGAACATGTACGTCAGGAACGTCCACGGCTGCGCCAGCGCGCGCAGTGGCACAAACCCGAACGCGGCGAGGAATCCCGGGTTGACGAAGATCGTCATCTGGAGGAGGAAGACGACTAGGTTGGCGACGAGCAGCCGCCGTACGCAGGGAGTCATGCCGAAGATCTGCTGCGGGCCCATCGAGTGTTATCCCCCGCGCCCGTTCCTGGAGTTCCGCGCCAGCCGGCAGATCCGCTCGCACAACTCCGGGAACTCGATCCCCGCCGCCCGGGCGGCCTGGGGAAGGAGGCTCGTCCGCGTCATGCCGGGGAGCGTGTTCGCCTCGAGACAAAAGATGTCGCCCTCCGGGCTCAACCGGAAGTCGACGCGGGAATAGCCGCCCAGCTTGAGTGCGCGGTGCGCGGCGAGCGCCAGCTCCTGCAGCCGGCGTGCGAACTGAGCATCGACCTTCGCCGGGAAGATCTCCTCCGACATCCCCGGCGTGTACTTGCACTCATAGTCGAACAGCTCGTGCTTCGGTATGATCTCGCCCACGGGAAGCGGCACGTCGCCCAGGATCCCCACGGTCAGCTCGCGCCCGGGGATGAATTGCTCGACCATCACCTCGTCGTCGTACTGGCGCGCGAGCTCGACCCCGGCATCGAGGCCCCGGGCGTTCTTCACGAGCGTCATGCCGACCGACGAGCCCATCTTCGAAGGCTTGACGATGACGGGCCAGCCGAGCGCCGTGGTCACGTCCTCCGGCGCGACGGGGGGAGGCGTCATGAACCAGCCGGGGACCGGCACGCCGGCCACGCGGAACAGACGCTTCGAGAGGTCCTTATCCATGGCCAGCGCGCTCGCGAGCGCGCCGCTGCCCGAGTACGGGACACCGATCACGTCGAGGATCGCCTGGAGTGTCCCGCCCTCCCCGCGTCCCGCGTGCAGGCAGAGGAATAACACCTCCGCGCCGTTCACGACGGGGAGTTGTGCGAGACCGTCGGAGAGGAAGTCGCGCTCTCGCTCGTCGAGCTCGGCGACCGAAGGCGGCTCCCTGCCGACCGCACCCGTGAGAAGCCGCCCTTCGCCGTCACGCCCCAGGAGGCCGCTGCAGGTGTCGACGACGTAGACCTCGTGGCCGCGTCCGCGTAGCGCTTCCACGATTTGGGCGGCGCCGGCGAACGCGACGGTGCGCTCCGCCGTCGCCCCGCCCGTGAGCACCGTGATCCGCATCAGTGGATCCCGGCGAGCTGATGCAGCACGTCGTAGCGGGTGACGATCCCGGCAATTTTCCCGTTGCGCCGCACCAGCACGGCAGGAGTCTCGCGCGACAACAGCGCCGAGAGTCGGTCGACCGGAACATCGGCGTCCACCACCGGGAAGGGCGCGTCCATGACCTCCTGGACCGCCTGGTCGAGCGTCGCGGGCTGCTCCAGCGCCTTGGCCATGAGCGCCTGCTCGGAAAGCGCGCCCACGCCGTCGCCGCCGTCGAGCACGGGGAGCTGCGAGATGTTGTAGGTGCTCATGAGGTTGAGGGCCTGGCGCACCGTGGCCGTCGGCGCCACCGAGATGAGCGGGGGCGCGCCCGAGTTCTTGGCCTCGAGCAGGCTGACGACCGTCACCCGCTCCGCCTCGAGGATCTGATTCTCCCGCAACCACTCGTCGTTGTAGACCTTCGACAGGTAGCGC
This sequence comes from Gemmatimonadales bacterium, assembly GCA_035763805.1. Taxonomy (GTDB): domain Bacteria; phylum Gemmatimonadota; class Gemmatimonadetes; order Gemmatimonadales; family GWC2-71-9; genus DASUAL01. The sequence continues at coordinate 12,165 of DASUAL010000027.1, read as the reverse complement.
TCGCCCGTGTCGGCCAGCACCGTGACCACCAAGGCTTGCGCATCGTTCACCTGGCGCGCGACCGCGAGGGCGGAGGCGACGTTGACCCCGGTCGAGCCGCCCGCGAACAACCCTTCCTCCCGCGCCAGGCGCCGCACCAGCAGCATCGCGTCCTTGTCCGACACGGTGATCCACTCGTCGATCACGTCCCAGTGCAGCGCCGTCGGAATCTTGTCGCCGCCGATCCCCTCGACCTTGTAGGGGTGGCCATCGATCTTCTGACGCGTCTTCGCGTAGTACGTGTAGATCGAGCCGACAGGATCGCCGGCGACGACCCTGATCCGGGGGTTCTGCTCCTTCAGGAACCGCCCCGCCCCGCTCACGGTCCCGCCGGTGCCCGGCGAACACACGAAATGCGTCACTTTCCCCTCGGTCTGCTCCCAAATCTCGGGGCCGGTCGTGCGGTAGTGCACCTCGGGGTTCACCGGGTTGTAGTGCTGGTCCGCAAAGATCGCGTTCGCGTGTGCCGCGGCGATGGCGCGACCCTTCATGATGTAGTTCTCGGGGTGGTCGGGCGGCACCGCGGTCGGCGTGATGATGACCTCGGCCCCCAGCGCGCGCAGCAGGCGCGCCTTCTCCTGCGACATCTTGTCCGGCATCGTGAAGATGCAGCGGTACCCTTTGACCGCCGCGGCGATCGCGAGCCCCACGCCCGTGTTCCCCGACGTCGCCTCGACGATGAGCCCGCCGGGCTTGAGGCGCCCCTCGCGCTCGGCCGCCTCGATCATCGCGATGCCGATCCGGTCCTTCACCGAGCCGCCGGGGTTCCAGTACTCGGCCTTCGCGTAGACCGGCGTCCGGATCCCCTGGGTCACCTTGTTCAGGCGGATCAGGGGCGTCCAGCCGATCGTCTCGAGGACGTTGGCGTACGGCCTAGGGTGCGACGGCACTGGTGTCCGCCTTCGCGGCGGTGTCGGGTCGCGCCGTGGTCGTGTCGGGCCGTGCGGTGGTCGTCTCCGCCCGCGCCCCGCTCGTGTCTGGCAGCAGGATGCGGGGGAACGTATCCCGCCGTACCGACGCGGGGGCGGGGGCGGGGACGGGGGCGGGGGCCGCCCTCACGGTGTCCGGCTGTCCCCTGATCACGGCGTCGCCGGCCCGCGGGTGGCGGAACTCGATCGGCTGCAGGAACGCCGTCGCCACCGGAACGCCGCGCCGCCGCGCGGGGGCGAACCGCAGCTTCCTGGCTCCGGCGAGGGCTGCGGAATCGAGCGTGGGATAACCGCTCGACTCCGCCACCTTGCTCGACTCGGGGATCACCTGTCCCGTCGAGTCGGTGTACAGCCGCAGCACCACATCGCCCTCGACCTTCTGGTCGTACAGCCTCGGCGGATACTGGATCGGCGAGTCCGGGTTCACGGCCACGGGCGGTTCCTGATCGGGAGGCGCGGCCGACGGTGCCCTCCCCCCGGTCTGCTCCGGCGGTGGTGCCGACTCGCCGCATCCGGCTGCCGCGAGCGCCATGGCGCTCGCGAGCACGCTGTGCCACACCGTCACGTGCCCTCCTCGAGTTGCTTCTTCCACGCCGCGAGCTGGTTGAGCGCCTCGAGCGGCGACAGAGCGTTCACGTCCAGGCGGTCGAGGGCGGCGAGCAGCGGGTGCGATCCCGGCGGCCCGAACAGCCCCAACTGGTGCGCGTCCGCGGCGGCGGGCGGCGGCTGTCGCGCCACGTGGTGCCCCGCTTCGAGCAGCCGGAGCACCTGCCACGCCCGCCCCACGACGGGCGCGGGCAGGCCCGCGAGCTGGGCCACGTGGATCCCGTAGGAGCGGTCCGTGCCCCCCGGTTCGAGCCGGTGCAAGAACACGACCTCGTCTCCGGCCTCGCGCACCGCCACGTTGAAGTTCCGTGCGTGGGCGAGCTCTTCCGTGAGCTGGGTCAACTCGTGGTAGTGAGTCGCGAAGATCGTCTTGCAGCCAACGACGTTGTGCAAGTGCTCGGTGACCGCCCACGCGATCGCGACGCCGTCGTACGTCGAGGTCCCGCGGCCGATCTCGTCGAGCAGGACCAGGCTCCGCGCCGTCGCCCCGTGGAGGATGGCGCTGGTCTCGCTCATCTCGACCATGAAAGTGGACTGGCCGCGCACCAGATTGTCTGACGCCCCCACGCGCGTGAACAGCCGGTCCGCCACGCCGATCAGTGCGCGGCGTGCCGGAACGAACGAGCCCATCTGCGCGAGCACCACGCACAGCCCCACCTGCCGCAGTAGGGTGGACTTCCCCGCCATGTTGGGTCCGGTGAGCAGGATGACCCGCCCCGCCTCGTCGAGCCGCACATCGTTCGGAATGAAGGCTTCGCGCGGCATCATCCGCTCGACCACCGGGTGGCGGCTCGCCTCGAGCGCGATGGTGAAGTCTGCGCTCACCTCCGGCCGCACGTAGCCTTCGCGGTGGGCGACGTCGGCGAGGCCTGCCCAGACATCGAGCCGCGCGAGGACCGCGGCGGTCAGCTGGATCCGCCCGATCGCGCCCGCGACGCTCGCGCGTAAGCGGTCCAGGAGTTGAGCCTCCCGCGTCGCGATGCGCTCCTCCGCGCCCAGCACCTTCGCCTCGTACTCCTTCAGCTCCGGAGTCACGAACCGCTCCGCGCCGGAGAGCGTCTGACGCCGCTCGTAGTCGGCGGGAATGCGGGCGCGGTGGGCGTTGGTCACCTCGAGGTAGTACCCGAACACCTTGTTGAAGCCGACTTTGAGCGACCCGATGCCGGTGCGCTCGCGCTCCCGCGCCTGCAGCCCGGCGATGTACTGCTTCCCGCCGTCGCGAGCGCCTTTGAGCCCGTCGAGCTCCCCGTCGTATCCGGCCCGGATCGCATCGCCTTCAGAGGCTTGCGCAGGCGGCCGGTCCACGAGCGCGCGGGCGAGCTCGTCGCCCAGGTCGGCGAGCAGGTCGAACTGCTCGGCGGTCCGCTCGAGCAACGCCGTGCGGCCCCGCGCGTCGACGCCACCGAGCGCCGACTGCACGTCGGGGAGCCGGAGGATGGAGTCGCGCAAGGCGCCGAGCTCGCGCGGCGTCGCGCGGCCCAACGCCGCTCGGCCGGCCAAGCGCTCGAGGTCGCGTACGCCGTCCAGCGCCTCCCGCACGCGGTCGCGGCCGCGGGCGTCGCGAAACAGCACGTCGACCGCGTCGAGCCGCGCCGTGATGGCCGCGGGATCGACGAGCGGCGCGAGCAGCGAGCGGCGCAGCAGCCGGGCGCCCATCGGGGTGAGCGTGTGGTCGAGCACCTCGAGCAGCGTCGCTCCTTGGGCCCCGGCACGGAGCGGCTCGACGAGCTCGAGATTGCGCCGCGTCATCTCGTCGAGCGGCAGGACGTCGCCCCGTCGCACCATCCGCGGCCGGGCGAGATGCGGGAGCCCGCCGGGTTTGAGTTCGCGCGCGTAGCGCAGCAGGGCCCCCGCCGCCCCGACCGCGGCCCGGTCTCCCGCCTGGATCCCAAGCCCGTCCAGCGATGCGAGCCGGAACGTACGGGCGAGATCCTCGCGCGCGAGCTCGGCCCCGAACTCCCACGGTTCGCGCTCGGTGCGCGTCCTGCTCGCCGACAGCGTGACGGCGGCGCCCGCCGGGACGACGAGCTCGGGCGTCTCGTAGCGAGCGAGCGCCGATGCGAGCTCCTCCGTCGGTACCGTCTCGAGCACGAGCTCGCCCGTCGTCAGATCCAGTGCGGCCAGCCCCGCGTCGGCGCCCCGGGGGTCCAGCGCGACGAGGAAGTTGTTCCGGTTCCGCTCGAGCCAGTCCTCCGCGAGCACCGTGCCCGGGGTGACCGTTTCCACCACTTCCCGGCGCACCAGCCCTTTGGCGAGCTTCGGGTCCTCGACCTGCTCGCAGATCGCGACCCGGTGCCCCTTGGCGATCAGGCGCCGCAGGTACTCGGTCGCCGCCTTCACTGGGACCCCGGCGAGCGGCACGTCCGCGGCACCGCCGTTGTTGCGCGACGTGAGCGCCAGCCCGAGCTCCCGCGCCGCCAGCCGCGCATCGTCCTCGAACATCTCGTAGAAGTCCCCCATCCGGAAAAACAGGATGGTCTGCGGATAGCGCGCCTTGATCTCGCGATACTGCTGCATCAGGGGCGTGTCGGTCTCGACCCGCGGCGTCACGGCTCCTCCACGACGAACGGCTGGCCCCCGAGCCGGGTCTTGAGGCGGCGCTGCGCCTGCTGGGCCGCCTCGCGCGTCGAGTACCGGCCGACCCGCACTTTGAACAAGCCACTCGTGTCGCGGACGACACGAGCGTCGAATCCCATCACCTTGAGACGGGTGAGCATCTCGTCCACCTGCGCGGCGCTCTTCACGGCTAGGACCTGGACGCCATAGGTCTTGGCGCCGCCGGCCCCCACCTCCGCCCCTGCGGTCGGCAGGCTATCCTCCGCGGGTCCGACAGTGGTCGTGCTCGTGACCCCAGTGCAACGTGCGGCGTAGAAGCTGACTTGGTTCTTGAACTCGACGTCGCTTCCGGCCCCGTCCAACGCCTCGCGGATCAGCTCGCAGCCATGCGCGTCGTCCTTCAGGTCGAAGTAGCCGCGGGCACCCCAGAAATCGGCGCGCGACTTGAGCGGCGAGTCGGGGTAGTCGCGGCGCAGGCGCTCCGCCGCTTGCACGGTCGCTGCCGGATCGCCCTGCGCGAAGTAGAGCTGCGTGAGCAGCATGAGTGCCGAGTCCGCCCACACCGAGCGTCCGTATTCGATCACGACGCGCTGCAGGTTCGTGGCCGCCGTAGTGGCGTTCGCGGCGATCCGTCCCGCCGTAAACAGCGCGCCCGGGTACAGCGAGTCCTGCGGCGTGAGCCGAGCCATCAGGCGTCGCATCATCGCGCGCGCGGAGTCGGGGCGCGTCTGCGCGACGCGGAGTGCGGCGGCGCGGATGGTGTCGCTTTGGGCGGTTAGCCGGCTAGACGGATAGACGGATAGCACGAGCAGCGTCATGCCAGCCGTCCAACCGCCCAGCCGTCTAACCCCCCTCACGCCGCCTCCTGCTCGAGCACCCCGAACGACAGCACCAACTGCGCCAGGATGCCCCGCTCGTCCGTCACCGTCGTCGATTTGAGTGCGCGGTCCGCGTCGAGGGCGAGCCGCAGTGCCCGGCGGAGCCCCGGCGCCGTCCACCACTCCGCCCACCCGGCCCAGCACGCCGCAGTCTGGTCCCAGCTGCCGAGCCCGTAGGGCCGGGTCGCGCGGAGATGGCCGAGGAGGATCACCTCGAGCCGCCCGCGCGGGGCGCCGCGGTCGAGCTCCGCCCGCGCGAGCGCGGTGCCGAGCAGGGCGGTGCCGAGGGCGGTGAGCATCCGGACGCCCGTCATTCCCCCCTGCTCGAGCACCGGCTGCACGAGCTGCGCCGCCGCCGCGGCCCGCCGCTCCAGCGCCGCATCCACGAGATCTTCCAGTGTTTCGCCCCGGCGCACACCGACCAGTGCGGCCACGTCGTCCCGGGTCGCGGGTCGCCCGGCTGCGAGGGCGGCGAGCTTGTCCAGCTCCCGCCCCAGCGCGCCGAGGTCGTTCCCAACCGCCGTGACGAGCAGCTCGGCCGCGTCGGGCTCGAGGGCGAGCCCGAGTTGTCCCGCCCGATGGGCCACCCACTTGCGCACGCGCTCCGGTGGGAGCGGCTGCGCCGCGACCGTCGTCGCGGCGCGCGCGAGCTCGGCATCCGGCGCCTCCCCGGCCCCCTGGACGAGGATGAGCAGCGTGGTCGGGCTCGGGGAGCCGAGGTAGCGGACCAGCTCCTGGCGCACCTTGGATGTCTTCCTGAGCTCTTCGAGGCCACGAATCACCACCGCCCGCCTGGCGGCAAGCATCGGCGGGGTGTTCACCAACGAGTGGAAGCTCTCGGGGTCGAGGTCCGCCGCGCTCCGGCGGTCGAAATTGAAGTCGCGCGTGCCGGGCTCGAGCGCCCGGTCGAGGAGGGCTCGGACGGCCTCGTCCTTGAGGACGTCCTCGTCGCCGTGGAGATAATAGACCGGATCAGGCGCCGTTCCGGGCTGTTTGAGGCTCCGGTGTAGCGCGTCGAGCGTGAGAGCCCCCATACGCGCGGAAGTTACCGCGGGCGGGGGCGCGGAGAAAGGTCAACAGTATCGAAAAAACGCCTAGCGACCGGCGGTGGCGGGCTCGACGAGCGCGGTCCCGTACGGATACGGGTTGCCGGACACCACGCTGGCACGCGGGTCCTGGAACGAGACGAACGGAACGCCGGCGCTGGCCACTGGCTTGGGGAAGGGGACGGCCGGCAGCGCTGGGGCGCTCGCCACTTCGGGTCGTCGGGTCCCTTCGAGGGCGAGCAGCGCGATCGCGGCCGCCACGAACAGCGCCGCCGCGACGCCCGCACCGGCTCGAACCTCGGCGCTCGCCCGGCGCTCCCGCTCCAGACGCGCTTCGAGCCGGCGCCGGAAGTCCGGCGACGGCTCGATGCTCTCGGTGGCTTGCAGGGCGAGCACTCCCCGCCGGACCGCGGTGTCGTACCTGCGACAGGTGGGGCACTGCGCCAGGTGCCGCTCGAACCGGCGGAGCTCGCCTGGGGCCGTGATCAGCCCGTCACGGAACTCCGTGTAGCGGTCCAGAAACTCGGCGCACGTCATGACGGCTATTCTACCGTGAGGCCCAGGTGGAGTTCCAGGTTATTGGAGCAGCGGTCCGATCAGCTGGGCAAAGCTGTTGCGCGCGCGGTTGAGCCGGCTCTTCACCGTTCCCAGGTTACACCCGGTGATGTCGGCGATCTCGGCGTAGCTCTTGCCCTCGAGCTCCCGCAGCACGAACACCGCCCGATGATGGGTCGGGAGCTGGTCCACGCACTGGTCCACGGTCTCCTTCAGGTAGCGCTTGCGATACAGGTCGTCCGGCCGCGCCGACGCGTCCTCGAACTGCAGCGGCCGATGATCGGCCTCCCAGTGCTTCTTGATCGTCTGGAACAGCACGAGCGGGTTGCGGCTGCGGTTGCGGAGCTCGTTCTTCGCCAGGTTGGAGGCGATTGTATAAATCCACGTCGAGAACTTCTTCGTCTGGTCGAACCGGTGCAGATGCCGGAACACCCGGATAAACACCTCCTGCACCAAGTCCTCGGCGCGCTCCCGGTCGCCAATCGTCCGGTTGATGAAGTTGAGCAGCCGGGTCTGGTAGCGGTCGACCAGCGTGCCGAACGCCTGCGGGTCGCCGCCGAGGTGCTCGAGGACCAGCCGGCCGTCGTCCAGCTCGTGGAGCGCCTGGCGCTCCAGCGCGCGGGCCGTGACGGCGGCTTGGGGTTTGCGCTTGAGGGTTGCTCGCATCGATCACCCCACGGTTTCAGACAGAAACACCCACGCTTCCGCGTGCGGTACTTCAGCCACGCTTACTACGATGCGGCACGAACCGTACCCGTCGCACCCCTGTTTTGCAAGCTCTTTGTGGACAACGCCTTCGGCGTGGACCCCTCGCGGTGGCCCCTCCAATATCGTCCCAAAGTGGGGACGGCGCAACGCTACAGCCCGAGCTTGAACCCCGCCATATAAAGGATTGCGACTATTGTCTTGGCGTCACGGACCTCACCGTCGCGAATCGCGGCGAGCACGTGCGACAGCGGCTGCGGCACCACCTCGATGAACTCGTCGCGCTCGGGTGCCGCCGTCAGCGCCGAGAGCCCGGTTGCCATGTACAGATGAATGACTTCGTCGGTGAAGCCGGGTGTGGTCCAGATGGACGTGAGGGGCTCGAGCCGTGCCGCCGTCACTCCCGCTTCCTCGAGCAGCTCGCGCCGGGCGCACCCTTCGGGCGTCTCGCCGGGTGCGAGTGTGCCGGCCGGGATCTCCCAGAGCGGCCCGCCGGCCGCGTAGCGGTACTGCTTGATCATCACGATTGTGGGGTCGCCGGCCGCGGGGTCGGATGCGCACGGCACCACGGCCGCGGCGCCGGGATGCCGGATCAGTTCCAGCTCACCGGTGGAGCCGTCGGGAAAGCGGACAGTGTCGACGTCCAGCCGCACGACGCGGCCCGCGTAGATCGAGCGCGTGGCGAGTTGCATCTGCGCCCCCCTCAGCGGTTGAAGAGCCAGGTGACGGGAACCTTGAAGCCCTCGGCGAGGAAGTAGCCGGCGTTCAGCCGGGGGTTGGAGCGGATCGGCGAGCCGGGCGCGGGAGACGTGAAGGGGACCAGCCCGAGCCGACGTGCGATGATCTCGAGCCGCAGCATGTGGAACCCGTCGGACACGAGCAGCACCCGGCGGTTCTCGTGCCCGCTGAACCAGTGGGCCACGCCGGCGAGGGACGCCGTCGTGCTCGAGCCCGCCGGGAGCGCGATGACCGCAGCGTCCGGGAGCCCCACCCGGAGGAGGTAGCGGCGGCCCACCTCCGACTCGCTCAGCGTGTCGCCCATGCCGACTCCGCCGGTGACGAGCACGACCGGCGCGAGGCCGCGCTGGTACAGCGCCGCAGCGTGGTTGAGCCGGGCGCGGAACACGGGCGACGGCCGGCCGTTGTACTGGGCGGCGCCCAGTACAACGATGGCGTCGGCGCTCTTCGCCTGGTCGCGGGCGGCGGTCAGCGCCACCGCCACTACCACCGCCGCCCAGGCCAGCGCGACCACGATCGCCGCGACGACGGCTGCCGCGACCCTGCGCGGCATGGTCCAGAATGGCATGGGGGAAAGACAACAGGGGAGGGAGTAAGACGGAAGGGGGAAGCGGCGGTCAGGGCCTGGTCAGGAGCTCCTCGAAGAGCGCCAACGCCCGCGAGTCGTCTGACTGGCCGAGCCAGAAGATCGCCTTGCGGCGCACTTCGGGATCACGGTGGGTGTGGGCGATCCGGATCAGGGCGGGGACGCCCTCCTCGCGGGGCCGCTGCGACAGGGCGAAGACGGCGGCTTCACGGATCTCGCGGTCCATCGTGTCCGCCGCCACGAGGTCGTCGAGACCCTGGGTTGCGGCCTGCTCGGCGGCCTGGCCCAGCCAGAACACCGCTGTGCGACGCGTGCGGCGGGGGACTCCTGTGTCGCGGGCGATCCGCAGCAGGTCAGGGCCCAGGATTACGCTGTCGGCGAGCGTCGCGGCGAAGATGGCCCTCTCCCGCGCCCCCGACGTCGCGGCGCGGGCGAGGGACAACAGATAGCGCGCGGCTTCAGGAGCACTTGCGGTGCCCAGGTCTGTGGCCCCCGCCGCGGCACGCCATGTGCCGCCGACATAAGTGCGGAGTCGGGTCACGTCGTTCCCTCGCTTCGTGAGGGAGATGCGGACCGGGCCCGAGTCGCACTCGGACCGCCAACTTTCCCGGTCCACGTCGGAGAAGTGTCCCTCGACGTGCTGGCTCTTGCACCGGCCGGCCTCGCAGTCCCAGGTGATGATGTTCCAGCCATTGCCGGACACGCCCTGCCGCGCGGCGTAGCTGAAACGCACCTCGCCGTCGGGTGCGCGGTCGATTCGTTGCTCGAGCGATTGGGCGGTCGCGGCCGAGCCGCACAGCGCGAGCAGGACGAGCGCGCGGGCGGTCAGGGCTTGTCCTGGTTGATGATTTGGAGCAGGAGTTCGGCGACGCGGGGGTCGCGCGACTGGCCGAGCCAGAACAGCGCCTTCTTGCGAAGCTCCTTGTCCGGGTCGGTCCGCGCGATGGCGAGCAGCTTGTCCACTGCCGAGGGCTCGCGCCGCTGGGAGTACACGAAGATCAGCTGCTCGCGCATCTCCGGCGCGTCCGTCCGATCGTACAGCGCCACGAGGTCGGTGATGGGCGCGTGCCCCTGCCCGGCCCAGAACAGCGCCTTCTTCCGGATCTCTACGCTTTCGCTCTTGTTCAGTGCGACATCGAGCAGCCAGCGATCGGTTCGGGCCACCCGCATCTGCGAGAACGAGAACAGCACCTTCTCCTTGAGCTCGTCGTTGTCGAGCTTGGCAAACAGGCCCTTGAGGAACTCGACCGTCTCGGGCGACCTCTGCTGGCTGAGCCAGAAGATGGCTTGCTCGCGGATGCGCTGCGGGACGTCACGGCGCTCCGCGTAGCTCCGAAGCGCCGCGGCCGCGCGCGGGCTGCGCTGCTGGGACAGCGAGAAGATGGCCTTCTCCTGCAGGGTCTCTTCGGTGGCGTGTCGCAGGATGGAATCGAGCGCCGCGACGGCCTTGTCCGTGCCCACTTGCGACAACCAGAAGACCGCCTGCTCGCGCACTTCGGGGTCCGGATCATTGCGGGCCGCGTCGAGCAGGATGTCCTCGGTTTCCGCGGAGCGCTTCTGGGACACGAGGAACACCGCCTTGCGGCGCAGGCAGGTAGACCCTTCGTCGCGCCTCGCCAGCACGGTCTTCAGGATTGGGACCGCGCGGTCCTCGTCCATCTGAAGCATCGCGTTCAGCGCGGCCACTCGGATGTCGTCCTCGTCGTCGCAACCGGAGTGAGCCGGGCGGGGCGGGGCGGGTGGTCGCGGCGGGCGTGGCGGACGTGGGGGGCGGGCGGGCCGCGGCTCCTGGGCGCGCTGCGCGGGTTCGGGGGCGATGGTGTCGACCTCGTTCGCGATGGCCTCGGCCGCCTCGGCGTCGCCACGCCGCGCCAACTCCCCTTGCACCCGCAGCAGCAGGACCTCGGCGTCCCGGTGCGTGGCTGCATCGGGATGACGCTCAGCTTGGGTGCGCAGCGCCGTGCGGGCCGCGCGCAGCCCATCCTCGGCCCCCGTGCGATAAAGTGCGAACGCTTCCCAGTAGTACGCGTCGGGCGCGTACGACGATCGTGGGTAGCGACTGCGCAGCTGCTCGAAGAGCTCGGCCGCGCGGCGGTACTGGCTGCGGTTCAGCGCCTGGCGCGCGGCGCGATACAGCGAGTCGGCGGGATCCTGTTCGTCAAGCGAGAGCGCCAAGCTCCGGTCGTCCAACAGGTCGAGCCCGCCGAGCCCCCCGAGTCCCTGAAGCAGCTCGACGCCCTGCAGCTCGTCGAGCTGCGCGCGCGCGCGTAGGGCGGAAAGCCCCGGGGCGGCGATCTCCGGCCGCCCGAGCGACGGGGGGGCCGGCTGTTGCAGTCCCACGACGGACGCCAAAACGAGCTGCATCACCTGCATCACAGTGCTCCTTGCGCGCGCATTGGGCCCGGGCCGGCGGGGACCGCCGAGCGCAGCCGCAGCAGCACGCTCCGTTGTTCCAGTGCCTGGTCGATCAGCTGGACGTCTTCCCGCTGCCCGCTCGACGGCAGCAGGGCAATCTGCGCCAGCACCAGCTCCAGGTCCTCGAGGAGGCTCTTCAACCGAGGGTCCTTGCCGGCGGGCGAGTCGAGCATCAGGCGGGTCGTGCCGAGCAGGTCGCGGGCCTGCGCGGTGAATTGCGCGTGGGGCGTGCCGGCGCGGGCTTCGGTCCGGAATCCCGTGAGCAGGGTCTCGGTGCGGCTCAGATACCGGGCCGCCGCCACGCGGTACGCAAGCGCCGCCTGGTCGCCGCGGGCCGGGGCGACCGTCACCATGTCCGGCGCGCTGCGCGCCGACCACCGACCGATCCCGATGCCCAGCGCGAGCACCGCCGCGATGCCCATACCCCACCGGAGCCACCCGCCCCGCACGGCCACGCGCCGCCGCCGTGCTTCCCGCACCGCCGCGATGCGCCGCCACAGATCCTCGCGCGGTGTTTCGGGCGGGCGGTGATAGTCCTGCGCCGCGTCGCGCAGCAGCCGTTCGAACCGGTCTTCGGTCATGACACCCACTCTCCTGCGAAGTCGGCGAGCGCGTCCCGCAGCTTGGCGCGCGCCCGTGACAGTTGCGCCTTCGACGTGCCTGTCTCGATCCCGAGGGCGGCGCCGATCTCCTCGTGCGTGTAGCCCTCGACGTCGTGCATCACGAACACGGTACGATAGCCGTCCGGCAGCGCGTCGATCGCTCTCGCCAGGCGCCGCTTGAGATCCGGCTCCGCCGCTCGCACGGTTGCCGAGAGCCCGTCGGCGTGCTCCAGATCCGTTTCCCGGTGCCGGAACCGCTTCACCTTCCTCAGCCCGTTCAGCGCCACCGACGTCGCGATGGCGTGCAGCCAGGTCGAGAGCTTCGCCTCGCCCCGGAAGGAGCCGAGCCGCTCAAACGCGCGGACGAAAGTGTCCTGGGTGAATTCGCGCGCCAGCTCGTCGTCACCCGCGAGCCGGTAGGCCAACCGGTACACGCGATCCACGTGCGCATCGTACAGCACACGCTCTGCGGCGCCGTCCCCGGCGCGGACACGGGCTATGAGTTCGCGT
>DASUAL010000026.1:0-35320 GCA_035763805.1 Gemmatimonadales bacterium | reverse complement strand
TTCGCCGAGACGGGCGACGTCGTGAACGCACTGCACCAGCGCAACGTGGTCGGGGACCCCGTGTTGGGCACTGGCGAGTACCTCGCGCTGTGGAACGAGGCGCGGGACAACGGAGCCTTGGGAGCCGGCAACACCGTGGATTTGCGAGCGTGCACGACCTGGTCCAGCCCCGAGAATTGCGTCGCGCTGAGTCGCGTGGAGCGGCGCTTCGGCGACGGGGATGGCCTCTACACACAGGCTGAGCAGGAACGCGCCTTTAACACCTTCTACGACTCGTTCTTCGGCCCCTGGCGGTTCTACGGCCCGGGTCGCACGGCGCGCGTCGGGCTCGAGCTCGAGTTCTAGAAATCGCTCGCGGGAGCCATTTCGTCGCCGCTTTGCGGCCGTTCGTCGTGCTATACCGCCACTCGTCGCACCGGGGTTCGGACCGTCCGGGCCCGGGCGCATAGCGACGCGCCCGACCGTTGGACCGGTTCGTGGGTGGTCGCGGTATAATTCCTATCAACACACATCCATACCCGGGGGCGGCCGTCCACCCTCCCATGGGTTCCCGGGGAGAGGAGCGGAATCGAGCCGTGGCCACGTCCGCCGGGGCGACTTTCGATCGGCGCACGCCAGCACCCTATCCACCATGGTGGGTGGTCCTTGCCGCATGGACGGCGTGGGGGCTGCTGTGGTCTGCCGAGGTAACGGTCGCGTCCCGCCTGGGCGGCAAGCCGATTCCGTTCGATACCGCGCTACGCATCCAGATGCCCTTGGCGCTGGTGTGGGCGCTGCTCACGCCCGGGATCATCTGGCTGGGCCGGCGGGTTCCGCCGTTCGGCATCCGGCGCTGGCCGCTCGGCGTGGCGGTGAACCTGCTGTCCAGCATGATCGTGGTGTTCGGGACCGGGGTGTTCTTCGTCGTGAACACGCGTTGGGTCCAGGGTGTGCCGCCGGACGCACCGCCGCTGCTCCGCGCCGCGCTGCGGTCGTTCGCGATTTGGCTCAGCTCGGACGGGCTGTTGTACTGGGCGATTCTGGCGATCGACTTCGGGGTCCGGGACTACCGCGAGTCGCGCGAGCGCGAGCTGCGCGCATCGCAGCTCGAGACCCAGCTCTCCGAGGCCCGGCTCCAGGCGCTCAAGACGCAGCTGCACCCGCACTTCCTGTTCAACGCGCTGCACACCATCGGACAGCTGATCCGCACCGGGCAGGACGCCCTCGCCGTGCGGGTGGTCGCGGGGCTGGGGGATCTGTTGCGGCGCGTGCTCGACGGCGCCGCGACGCAGGAGGTGCCGCTGAAGCAGGAGCTCGAGTTCCTCAAGAGTTATGTCGGCATCGAGCAGATCCGCTTTGCGGACCGGTTGAAAGTCGTGGTGAACGCCGATCCCGAGGCGCTGGACGCTCGCGTGCCGCACCTGATCCTCCAGCCGCTGGTGGAGAACGCCATCCGGCACGGGATTGCGCCGCGCACGACCGCGGGCCGCCTGCTGATCGGCGCACGCCGCATCGACGACTGCCTGCACCTCACGGTGCGTGACGACGGCGCGGGAATGCCCGAGGCCGCGGGCGTCCGGGAGGCCCGCGGCGTGGGGCTCGCCAACACGAGCGCGCGCCTGCGGCAGCTCTATGGCGTCGCGGCGTCCTTCGAAGTCGTGAACGTCGCGGATGGCGGGGTCGAGGCGCATATCGTCGTACCCTACCGGCTCGCGGCCGCCGAGTGGCGCGGGGAGGGTTGAGCGTGCACCCGATCCGTGCGTTGATCGTGGACGACGAGCCCGCTGCGCGGGAGGGGATGCGCCACCTGCTCGCGGGCGATCCCGAGATCGTGGTGGCGGGCGAGTGCGCGAACGGTCGCGAGGCCGCCGCCGCGATCATGACGGGAGCGCCCGACCTCGTTTTCCTCGACGTCCAAATGCCCGAGCTCGACGGCTTCGGCGTGCTGCGGGACCTGAAGCGCGATCGGCTCCCGGCCGTGGTGTTCGTCACCGCCTACGACGAGTACGCGCTGCAGGCGTTCGACGTCCACGCCGTGGACTATCTCCTGAAGCCGTTCACCGACGAGAGGTTCCGCGAGTCCGTCGAGCGGGCCAAGCAGCAGGTGCGGCACGGCCGCTTGAGCGACCTGAGCTGGAAGCTGCTGGCCTTGATCCAGGGATACGCGCCGGTCGCCCCCGCGGTCCCGCTGGCGCGGAGCGATCAACGGTATCTCGAGCGTCTGGTCATCAAGTCGGGCGGCCGCGTAACGCTCCTGCCGGTGAGCGACATCGAGTGGATCGACGCCGAGGGCGACTACGTGCGGATCCACGTGGGAAAGGCGTGGCATCTGCTGCGCGAGACCATGAAGGGCATCGAGACCCAGCTCGATCCCGGGCGCTTCGTCCGGATCCATCGCTCCACGATCGTGAACCTCGCGAAGGTCAAGGAGCTCCAGCCGTTCTTCCGGGGTGAGTACGTCGTCGTGTTGCACAACGGCAGGACGCTCAAGCTGTCGCGCGGCTACCGGGAGCATCTCGAAGCGCAGCTCGGACGCCGCATCTAACGGCTCGTCCCGTCCACCCCGCGACCTGCCGCGCGGTCCCGTCCACTCGCCGCACAACCGTTCACCGCCGCACGCGACGCGGCTAGACTGTCCGCCGCGCTCTCGAGGAGAGCGTGCTGGGGTTGCGGCGGAAGCATGACGGCTGCTTCGCCCGACCGACCAACCCGGTGCCAGGGCGCCGGGTTTGGTTTTTCGGGGAACGCCTTCATCCGCGCGCTTCCGCTGCCTGTCGCGCCCACCTCGCCGTTCGTCGCAAACCGGTGGCCCATGCGTGCCCGCCCGCCTAGGGTCTCTGAAACCCCGAGAAGGAGGAGTCATGGCCCTGTTCGTGCGACGTGTCCTCGCGGCGGCCGGCCTCGTAGCGTTTCTGCCGGCGCGGGCGCCGGCCCAGGAGCCGGTGACGATCACCGGAACAGTAACGACCGACGCGGGTGTACCGCTCGCGCTCGTCGAGGTGTCCGTACCCTCGCTCGGGGTGGGCGCTCTCACCCGAGACGACGGCCGCTACACCATTCTCGTTCCCGGCGCGCGGGTGACCGCGCAGCCCGTGACCCTGACGGCCCGACGTCTCGGCTTCAAGGCCCAGAGCGCGCAGATCTCGCTCGTCACCGGCGGCGTCACGCAGGACTTCGTCCTCGCCGCCAACCCGCTCCAGCTCGGCGAAATCGTCGTGACCGGCGCCGGGACCGCGACCGAGACGCAGAAGCTCGGCAACGTGCGCAACGCCGTCAGCGCCGATCTCATCGAGCGCAGCAACGAGTGGAACGTGGTCGAGGCGCTGGCGGCCAAAGCCCCCAACGTCAACGTGACGGCTTCAAGCGGCGAGCCGGGCTCGGGCTCCTATATCTCCATCCGCGGCCAACGCACGGTGGGTCTGCCCAACTCCGGCAGCGCCCAGCCGCTGTTCGTGGTCGACGGCGTGCCGATCGACAACTCGAGCTTCTCGACCACCGACTTCAATCCCACCGACGGCCTGACCGCCGGCTCCGTCGAGGGGACCACCCAGGCCAACCGGGCGGCGGACCTCAATCCCAACGACATCGAGTCGGTCGAGATCCTCAAGGGGGCGGCAGCCGCGGCCATCTACGGTGCGCGCGCGGGCCAGGGCGTCGTGCTCATCACGACGAAGCGCGGCACAGCCGGCCCGACGCGCTACTCGTTCCGCAGCTCGATCTCTGTGGACGACATCAACCGTACCTATCCGTTGCAACGCTCGTGGGGACAGGGTTCGCTCGGAGGGCCTCCGGGCAACTGCGACCGCGCAGCCGGCCGGGGGAACTTCTTCTGTCGGACCAGCTGGGGTCCCCGGATTGCGGCGGGCGCAGCGTCGTACGACCACGCGAACGAGGCCTATGTGACCGGGTACAAGTCCGACAACAGCGCGACCGTGTCGGGCGGCAATGACCGGACCACGTTCTACCTCTCGGGTGGGTATCTGTACAACCGCGGAATCTTCGCGGGCCCCAACAATAGCAATGAGCGGGTCACCGTTCGGTTCAACGGCTCCCACCGGATCACCGACCAACTCAAGCTCGGCGCGAACTTTTCCTACGTGGATGCGCGCGGCCGGTACATCGAGCGCGGGAACAACACCAACGGCCTGCAGCTCGCCCTGCTGCGTTCTCCTCCAGACTGGAACAACTTGCCCTACCTCGCGGCCAACGGCCAGCACCAGAGCTTCCGTTTCAAGAATCCGCTGCCCCAGGACCAGAACGAGGACCGCGGGTGGGAAAACCCGTTCTTCGTGCTCCACGAGCCCGAGAACACGTCCCAGCTCGGTCGGGTCTTCGGCAACGTGACGGCCGAGTTTGCGCCCGCCTCGTGGATCAAGGTGAACTACATCCTCGGCGCGGACTACTCGAACGATGAACGGCTCGAGGGCGCCCCGCAGTCGTCCACGGCGCCGCAGACCGGCGGGCGGGTCACCGAAGGCAAGCTGATCAACTATCAGATCGATCACAACCTGAGCGCGACGGCGTACTACACCGTCAATCCCAACTTTGGTGGCAGCGTGACGATCGGCCAGAACCTGAACAGCCGTAACGTGCGCCAGCTGTCCAACGTCGGTCGCACGCTGATCGCGCCGTTGCCGTACAAGCTCAGCAACACCGTCACCCGCGACATCCCGATCGATGGCGAGACCGTGATCCACGGCGAGGCCTATTTCGGTCAGGCAACGGTCGATCTCTACAACCAGTTGTACCTGACCGGCGCCCTGCGGAACGACGGCTCCTCCACCTTCGACCAGAGCCACTTGCGCAGCTGGTTCCCCAAGGCGAGCGCGGCGTGGGAGTTCACGAAGGCCATCGGCGAGCGGCCGATCCTGACCTACGGCAAGGCGCGTGTCTCCTACGGGGAGGCGGGCCAGGAACCCGATCCCTACCTCACCTCGACGATCTTCTCCGGCGCCGCGCTGATCGGCGGATACACGCAGGGCATGGGAAGCACTCCCACCCAGGGCGGCTTCGGTGGTCTCGCGAGCAGCATCGTGAAGGGCGCGAGCACGCTGCGGCCGGAGCGGACCAAGGAGTTCGAGACGGGGGTCGACCTCGGCGTGTTGCGTGACAAGGCAGACCTGAGCTTGACCTTCTACAATGCGACCACGTCCGACGTCATTCTCCTCACGCCGCTGTCGCCCTCGTCGGGCTACGAGCGCGAGGCCCGGAACTCCGCGAAGTTCCGCAACCGGGGTTACGAAGTCTCACTCAACGTCCGGCCCATCCGGACGACGACCCTCGCCTGGGATGTCGGGCTCCAGTGGGCAAGCAACCGCAGCAAGGTGCTCTCGCTGGGCGGGCCGGAGTTCGTCAGGCTCGACCCCAACGGTCTCACGCCGTTTGCGGTGGTCCTCGAGGGCGCGGAGATCGGAGTGTTCCACGACCTGGGCCTCGCCCGCTGCGGACTGAGCCCCGGTGGGATGAACGCGGTGGTGACAGGCTATGACCTGGACCCCAACGCCGCGCCCGGCCCGACTGCGCCGTGCGCCGGTGCTCCCCGCGGCGCGTACTTCATCGGCGTCAACGGCGAGCCCGTGGTCGATAACACGCTGCGCGTGATCGGCAATCCCAATCCACGCTGGACGGGCAGCGTCCGCAGCTCGATCAAGTTCCGCAAGTTTCAGTTGTCCGGCCTGCTGGACATCAAGCATGGCGGCCAGATGTACAACGGCACCAAGGCCGCGCTGTATTCCTACGGGACCCACAGGGACACCGAGACGCGAGCGGACTGCTCAAGCGGCGTCACCTGCACCGGAAACCTGCACGCGATCGGCGATGCCGATTCGCCCATCGAGGGTCCGGTGGTCGGTCCCGGGGCCCACACCCCGATTCCGATCGGGCAGAACTGGTACGAGGGCGCCGTGATCGGCACCGGCATCGGTGGTCTGTTCGGCGGTACTTCGGAGCAGTTCATCGAAGACGCCGGCTTCGTCAAGCTGCGCGAGATCACCGTGGGCTACACCTTCGACCAAGCATGGGTACAGCGCACCTTGGGGTTCAACTCCATTGATGTGCGCGTGTCGGGTCGCAACCTCAAGACGTGGACCAAGTACACCGGCTATGACCCGGAGACGAACCTCGGCGGATCCGTGCAGAGCACCCGCGGCATGGACTACTTCAACATGCCGCAGACCCGCTCGTTCGTCTTTTCCTTGACCCTGAACCGCTAACGCCGAGGAGGGTGACTCGATGCGCAGACTATCGATTTTCAGCCTCGCGGCGTGCTTGGCAGTGTTGGGCACGAGCGGCTGCACCGACTTCCTGTCGTCGGACAAGGTGAGCCGCGATCCGAACAATCCAAGCGAGGCCACCGCGGATCAGCTGTTCATCGCGGTGCAGGCGGGGCAATTCGCCCAGCAAGAGGGCATCATTGCCCTCGTCGCCTGCATGTGGATGCAGCAGTGCACCGGCACCAGCAACTTCCTGCAGGTGCTGGAGCAGTATGGCATCACGAGCGAAGACACGCCCAACCCGGCGTTCTCCGCCATCTACGAGGGTGGTGGCTTGGTGGACATCAGGAAGATCGAGGCCGCCAAGGCCGCCGCGGGTGATCAGCAGTATCTGGGGATCGTGCAGGTGTGGGAGGCCATCGTGGTGGCCGTGGCCGCCGACATCTACGGTGACGTCCCTTACCGGGAGGCCGCCAGCGACATCGCCACCCCGGCCCTCGACCCTCAGGCCCAGGTGTACAGCGATCTGCAGGCGCTCCTGGACGAGGCCATTACCAACCTGGGAGGCACGGGCCCCGGCCCCGGGGTGTTGGATCTGGTCTTTGGCGGGAACACGACGAAGTGGATCGAGGCGGCGAACACTCTCAAGGCGCGCCTCTATATGCACACCGT
The DNA here is from genome assembly GCA_035763805.1 of Gemmatimonadales bacterium. Lineage (GTDB taxonomy): Bacteria > Gemmatimonadota > Gemmatimonadetes > Gemmatimonadales > GWC2-71-9 > DASUAL01. The sequence continues at coordinate 28,457 of DASUAL010000026.1, read as the reverse complement.
CGAGCGCGACAACAATCTGGTCGACAACGCCGCGCTCAACAGTGCCGTCACCTCTGCTCTCCTGGGGATCAGCGACCCGGCGAACGACCTCAAGTCGCGGCACACGTCGCGGCCGGGTGAAGACAACATGTGGTACCAGTTCAAAGCCAGGTCCGGATTCGGGAACTTCGTCGTGGCGGGCCGGGCGCTCGTGGATCTCATGGTCGCGCGCAGCGATCCGCGGCTCCCCGAATACTTCAGTGCCTCCGACCCAGGACCGTACGGCGGGCTCGATCCCTTTGGCGGCAGATCGCCGGGCGCGACCAACACGGTCTCCCTGCTGGAAGGGACGCGCAACACTCCGACCTTCGCCCAGCCGATCGTGACCTATATCGAGAACGAGCTGATTCTGGCCGAGGCCTACTATCGGCTGGGTCAGCCCGCCAACGCGCAGACGCACTTTGACAACGCGCGAGCCTCGGTTCCAGGACTGGGGGCCAAGACGATCACCTCGGTCAACGACATCATGGAAGAGAAGTACGTCGCGATGTTTCAGAACATCGAGGTGTGGAACGATTACAAACGGTCGTGCTATCCCGCGATTGCACCGGTTCCGACCGGCTCCTTCGGCAATAAGGTGCCAGGTCGGCTGTTCTATGGGACTTCCGAAGCCAACGCGAATCCCAACGTTCCGGGCCGGAGTGTCCAGCTCCAAGTCGGCGGGCACGCAGTGTCGACGCCCCCGGCCAGTCCGGGGTTCAGAAACCCGAACGATCCGAACGCCTGCCCGTGACCTAGGAGCACTCGGGTAGGACTCGGCAGACGATCCGGCGTAGGGGACGAGCGAGAACGCGCTCGGCCCCTCGTCGGGCGTTCCAGCTCATGGAATCCGAGGTCGGGAGACTCATAATGCGTGGGTGCGTTCCATTGGTGGTCATCGGGATGCTTTCCGGTTGCCACACCTACCTCCCTCTGGGCACGGTCGAGCCTCAAGTCGGGACGCGGGTTTCGGCGGAGTTGACCGGCGAGGGCTCGGACACCCTGGCCCGGCATCTCGGGCCCGGCATCACAGCCCTGCGCGGGGATGTCGTCTTTGCGGAAGACGCCGACGTGATTCTCTCCGTTACTTCGGTCACCGATCGCGCCGGGCAGGAGAAGCTCTGGAAGCGGGAGCAGGTGCGGGTGCCGCGCGTGGCGGTCCAGAGCTTCCAGCGGAGAAAATTCTCATTGGGGCGGAGTCTGCTCCTCAGTGCCGCAGTCCTCGGAGGCTCCGTGGCGGCGTGGGAATGGTTTCAGGGAGGCATCACGGGGGGTGGCTTCCCGTCGGGTGGTGACGGAGGGAGACCAAGGTAGGCCGCCGCGGCCGGCCACGTCAGGACGGCGGGATCGTCAGCTCGATTACGTCGCCCGGATCGACCGTGATGGTCTCGGTGCGGGGGTTTCCCCGGGCGCCGATCGGGTGCACCTCGAACTGCACCCGTGATGCGGGACCGATCATGTCCGGGCGCAATATGAAGACCTGGGTCGAGAGCCCAGTCACGGTGCCGAGCCGCAGGCGCTGCCCGCCCCGTACGACGTACACGTTCATGTCCAGGTAGCTCTGGTTCACGACTTGTACCGCCGTTTCCGCCCGTGGCGCGGGCTCGTCGCCCGGCTGCGCTGCTCGCCCGCATGCGGCGGCGAGCAGCGCCAGCGCGAGCGGCGCGAGGCTGCGGCATCCGTTGCGCATCGCTATCTCTCCTCCACTGGGTGGCCGACCATCCCCAGCGGCTCGCCTTCCGAGATCGCCGGGGTGGCCACGACATACAGCAGTACCCCGGCGAATGGCGACGGGATCTCCGCCAGGCGATTGCCGAACAAATCGGTCACCACGCCGATCACCGTTCCCTTCTGCACGGTGTGGCCGCGCTCGACCAGGGGATACCAGGTCCCCGTCGCCGGGCTCCGGAGCACTTCGGTGCGGTCGAACCACAGCGGGTGCCGCACCGTCTCGACCGGTCCCGCGATCATCCTGAAGAAGCGCAGCAGGCGGAACACGCCCTGCACGTTGCGCTGCACCATGTCCTCGGCGGCGATGCCGAGGTAACCGGCCTCGGTCGTGAGCGCGGGCTTGCCCCGCAGATGCGCGGTGTTCTGGGTGTACAGCGACGCGGCTGGGTCGCGCGGCCGAACCGTGTCGATCACGATGTAGTCGTTTCCCCACGCGAGCGCCATCTCGCGCGCGATCGAATCGGCGCGCGCGTCGAGGCCGAGCGGGCTCCAGTAGGTGTAGGGCCGGAGCGACTCGTTGCCGTCGCCTGAATGGATGTCCACGACGTAGTCGGCGCGTTCGATGATCTCGCGCGTGATGGCGTAGGCGATGCGCTCCGATACCGTGCCGTCGCGCCGTCCCGGATAGACGCGGTTCAGGTTCTTGCCGTCGATGGGGTTGTAGTAGACCGTGCGGCGCAAGAACGACGGGAGGTTGGCCACGTGCACGAGCAGCACGGTGCCGCGCAGCTGCGCCGGCTCGAGCTCGCGGCGCACGCGCTGCAGCGCGACGATGGGCGCGACCTCCGAGCCGTGCGTGCCGGCGATGAGCGCGAGCGTCGGCCCCGGCTCCCGGCCGCGGACGATCGTCAGGGGGATGCGCGTGCCCGAGTCACGGCCGGCCGGCACCTCGATGAATCCCGAGCCCAGCTCGCCGGGTTGGGCGGCGGCCGATCCGATGCGGAGTTGGCCCGACTGCTGGGCGTGAGTGCGAGCGGCGAGGGTGAGCAGGGCGACGGGCAGGGCGAGAGATCGCATGGACTCCCCGTGGTCGGACTGGTGGCCGGCGGTCGGCAGGTAATCTACCGCGCCCGCGTCTGGCGCGCCGTGGCGCGCGTCCCTAGCTTGCCGTCTCATGGCAGACTGGCTTCAGGCGCGGCTCAACATGAGCCCCGAACTCCAGATGCGGCTGCTCGCGACGCTCGCGACGGTCGTGGGGCTATGGCTCGTGCACCGTCTGACCCTGGCACTCGTGTACCGCCGGGTGCGGGATCCCTGGAGCCGCTACCGTTGGCGCAAGAGCCTCACGTACGTGCTGTTCGCGGCCGGGATCGTGATCGTGGGCCGCATGTGGTTCGCCGGCGTACAGGCGCTCGCGACGTTCTTCGGTCTGCTCTCGGCGGGGCTCGCGATCGCCCTCAAGGACCCGGTGTCGAACCTCGCCGGGTGGGCGTTCATCCTCTGGCGCCGCCCGTTCGAGGTGGGGGACCGGGTGCAGATCGGCCCGCACGCGGGAGACGTCATCGACCTCGGTCTGTTCCAGTTCACCCTCAACGAGATCGGAGCCTGGGTGAACGCGGACCAATCGAGCGGGCGGATCATCCACATCCCGAACGGCAAGGTGTTCACCGATCCCGTCGCCAATTACAACAAAGGCTTCAAGTACATCTGGAACGAGATTCCGGTGGTGGTGACGTTCGAGAGCGAATGGAGAAAGGCGAAGCAGATCCTCGCGAAGGTCGCCGGCAAGCACGCGGAGCATCTGACGGCGCAGGCGGAGCAGGATCTGCTCGCCGCTTCGCGGCAGTACGTCATCAACTACCGGAAGCTGACGCCTATCGTGTACACGAAGGTGGTTGACAGCGGCGTGCAGCTCACGATCCGCTACTTGATCGAGCCCCGGAAACGACGCGGCACCGAACACGCGATCTGGGAAGAGATCCTGACCGAGTTCGCGGCATGCCCGGACATCGACCTCGCGTACCACACGACGCGGTCGTTCAAGAACACGGAGGAGGGGAAGCCGGCGCTGCGACCGCCACAGGCAGTGCCGCAGCCGACCGGTTTGCAGGACGTCGACGACTGACGTCCCGCTTGCCCCCTGGGCGGGCCGGGGATAAATTGCGGGTCGAAGGGGAGTAGCTACGCGGGCGCTCAGGCCCGCGCGATCGAATCGTCAGGACTGCGCGTCGTGCGCACGGTTCGGTCGAGTCGGCAGCGACCAGGCGAGACCTTCGCAGGGCGGCCGGGAGTCCGGCTGCGGCGAAGTCTCGCCTTTTTCGTTGAGGAGACGATGAACAACCTGAAGCTGTTCGTGTTGATGGCCGGGCTCACGGCGCTGTTCGTGGCGCTCGGCGGGTATGTCGGCGGCCAGGGGGGCATGCTGTTCGCGCTGCTCGGTGCCGGTGTGGTGAACTTCGCCATGTACTACGGATCGGCATCGCTGGTCCTGCGGATGTACGGGGCGCGGATCGTGAGCCCGCGGGACGCGCCCGAGCTGTACGCGATCGTGGACGGCCTGCGGCAGCGCGCCGGGCTGCCGATGCCCACGGTGGCGATCGCGCCTCATGCGCAGCCGAATGCGTTCGCGACCGGGCGCGACCCCGAGCACGCGGTCGTGTGCGTCACCCAGGGCCTCCTCGACGTCGTGAGCCGAGAGGAGCTCGAAGGTGTGCTCGCCCACGAGCTCGCGCACGTCAAGAACCGGGACATGCTGCTGCAGACGATCACCGCGACGCTGGCCGGCGCGATCAGTTACCTGGGGCAGGCCGCTCTGTGGTTCGGTGCCGGCCGGGACGAGGAGGGTCACGGGCACCCGGTCGCGGCGATCGCTACGGTGATCCTCGCGCCGATCGCGGCGATGCTCATCCAGTTGGCCATCAGCCGGCAGCGCGAGTTCAAGGCGGACGCGGCCGGCGCGCAGATCTCGGGCCGGCCGCTGGCGCTCGCGAGTGCGCTACGCAAGCTCGACGCCGCTGCGCACCGCATCCCGATGCGGGTCTCGGCCGCCGTGGCGCCCCTCGCCGTGGTGAATCCGCTCGCGGCCTATGAGGGCGGCCTGACGAAGCTGTTCTCGACGCACCCGCCGACGGCGGAGCGCGTCGGACGGCTGGAGCAGCTCGCGACTCTACTGCACTAGCACTTCGTAGTGGGTGACGGTGGGCTCGAGTTCGAGCAGGTAGGCGGGATCCTCCGGGTAGTAGCGCGCCTGGTCGACGCCGGTTCCCGCGAACGCGCGGATCGAGTCCATCGAATCCCAGAACGAGATGAAGAGGAAGTGCGCCTCCTCCCCCATGGCTCGCCGCATCACCTGCACGCCCCGGTTCCCCGGCGTCGCGCGGCAGTCCCTGACGCCGGTCTTCCGGAGATAGTCCGCGTAGGCGTCGGCCTTGACGGCGGGGGTCGCCCCGTGCCACACGCGGGCGATCATCGGTCGGTCAGATCCTTTGGAGGTCTTCGACCGTGCGCTCACTGCGGACGTTTCCGGTGTTGAGGGTGGACTTGGGCTCGATCAACAGGACGTGGGCCTCCTCGGGGGCGATCGGCAGGTGGTCGACGCCCCGGGGCACGATGGCGAACTCACCCTCATTCACCCACAGCTCGCCGTCGCGAAACCGCAGCAGCAGTCGCCCCTTTGCGACCAGGAACAGTTCGTCTTCGGCATCGTGGTGGTGCCAGACGAACTTACCCTTGAGCTTCACCACCTTGACGTAGCAGTCGTTCAGGTCGCCCACGATCTTCGGGCTCCAGTAGTCGTCGAACAGACGGAACTTCTCAGCCAGATTCACGCTCGGCATCGCACGTCTCCTCAAGGGGCGGTCTGGCGGACAGGCGGACTGGCGGTTGGGGACAGCGCAGCCTGCACGTTGCCGCGGTCCGCCCGACCGCCCCACCGCCTGACTGCCATGTGCGAAAACTGGATCCACACGACGGCGCCGATGATCAGCGCCATCGCGACGAACGTGCGGGGCGTGACCGGCTCGCGCAGGATCAGCCAGCCGAGCAGCACCGCGATCACCGGATTCACGTACGCATACGTGCCGACGATGGTGGCCGACGCGTGGCGCAGCGCGTACGTGTACGCGCTATAGCCGAAGATCGAGCCGAACACCACGAGATACGCCACCGCGCCTGCGCCTTTCGCGGTAAGATGCCAGCGGCTCCACTCCCCGAGCACCGTGCCGAGCAGCACCACGGCGCTGCCGCCCGCGAGCATCTGCAGCGCGGCGCCGACGTAAGGGCTCGTGTCGGTCTTGTGCCGCTTGCCGTACACCGAGCCGAGCGACCACGAGGCGCTCGCGCACGTCAGCGCGATCGGGCCGCGCAAATCGGCGCGCAAGATCTCGGACGGGCTCGCACCCACGAGGAAAGCGGTGCCCAGGAAGCCGAGCAGCAGGCCGGCGACGACCCGCCAGTTCAAGTCGCCCGAGCCGCCCGGGATGATCGCGTCGAAGAACGCCATCCACAGCGCCACGGTGACGACGAAGATGCTGGCGACGCCGGACGTCGTGTACTGCTCGGCCCACACGACGAAGGCGTTTCCGCCCGCGAGCAGCAGCACCCCGACGATCGCCTGGGTCCGCCAGTCTCCGATCTGCCGAGGCAAGCGGTCGCCGAGCACGAGCGCGAAGCCGAGCACCAGCAGCCCGGCGACGACGAAACGCAGGCCGGCGAACAGGAACGGCGGCAGCTCGCCGACCCCGATCTTGATGACGAGGTACGTCGATCCCCAGAACACGCACACCACGAGGTAGGCGACGAGCGCCTTGCCGCGGAGCGCCGTCATATTCAGTCGAGCTCCGTCGGGACGAACCCGGGCTTCTCGAACACGGTGCCGAGCGCGATCGTCGTGCGCGTGTTCATCTGCGTTTTGGACGAGGGCCCCCGCAGGTCCCGCAGGATGCCCTGCAGGTGCTCCAGGTCGGGCGCCGCGACTTTCAGGATGTAGCAGTCTTCCCCGGCGACGTGGTGGCACTCCAGCACGCCCGGGTGCTTCTCCATCTCGCGCATGCGCGGCTCGTCGCCCACGTAGTCCGAGTTGGCGTAGCGGACCGCCACGAATGCGGTCACCGGATACCCGGCCTTCGCGCGGTCGATGCGCGCGCCGTAGCCGGTGATGTAGCCCGACTCCTCGAGTCGTTTCACCCGCTCCATGACCGCGGGGCGCGACAAGCCGACTTCGCCGGCGATCGCCTGGTAACTGGCACGACCATCGGTGGCGAGTTGCCGTAGGATCTTGCGGTCCACCGCGTCCAGCTCGGTCCGATGTGCCATTACGCTGCTCCTGCGGAGGAATCTCCTACTTTACGTAGTATTCGAGTGACTTCCCAGAAACGTATGAGAACCATGAATGGTTTCCAGCCTACGGTCTATCCGTTTCTCGCGTTCAAATTGTCCTTTGATTAGGACACTGTAAGTCGTTACTATTCCGCCATGTCCAGCCTCCTCCCGGCGCTGCGCGAGCTGGTCCGCGGCTTTCCCTCGGCCCTCCTGGGATACTCGGGTGGCGTCGACTCGGCGTTGCTCGCTGTCGTTATGCGCCAGGAGCTTGGGGCGGGCCGCATGGTTGCGGCGATCGGCCGCAGCGCCTCCTATCCCGAGGCCCAGTGGGCCGCCGCCCGGGCCTTGGCCGCGCAGTTCGACGTGCCCCTCGCTGAGATCGAGACGCGCGAGCTCGAGGACCCGAACTACCTCGCGAACCCGACCCACCGCTGTTTTTTCTGCAAGACGGAGCTCTGGAGCCGGCTCGTGCCGGAGGCGCAGCGCCGCGGGTTCGCCGTGGTATGCGACGGCACGAATGCCGACGACTTACGCGAGCACCGCCCCGGCTATGCCGCGGGGCGGCGGGCGGGGATCCGCTCCCCGCTTGCCGACGTCGGCATGACGAAGGCCGAGATTCGGGAGGCGGCGCGCCGGCTGGGCGTGCCGACGTGGGATGCGCCGGCGGCGCCGTGCCTCTCGAGCCGCGTGGCATACGGCTTGTCGATCACGCCGCAGCGCCTCGCGCAGGTGGAACGAGCCGAGGCGTACCTGCGCGACCTCGGCATCCGGGGCGACCTGCGGGTGCGTCATTACGGCGATCGCGCCCGGATCGAAGTCGAGCCGCCGTGGATCCCCTGGGTTGAGCAGCGCCTCGGGACGGTGGCGCGGCGTCTGGGCGCACTGGGATTTCGTCTCGTCGAAGTAGACCCGCGCGGGTACCGCCGCGGCAGCCTCATCCTCGAACGTGCCAGCCGCTCTTGAGGCTGTTCGTCGCTCTCAATCTGCCGGAGCACGTACGTACCGCGGTCTGCACCACCGTTCGGCCGTTGCAGACTATGGGGTTCGCGCTCCGGTGGATGAAACCCGAGCACGTGCACTTCACGCTGAAGTTCCTCGGGGAAGTGGAACCCGATCGCGAGCCTGAGCTCGTCGCGACGCTGGGCCGTGCATGCGCGGGAGCGCGTCCCGTCACGCTGTCGCTCGGCGATTTCGGGGTGTTTCCGCACTACGAGCGGCCGCGCGTCGTTTGGGTCGGTGTCGCGCCGGAGCCGGCGCTCGAGCTCCTCCAGCACCGCGTGGAGCAGGAGTTCGCGCCGCTCGGCTTCCCCACCGAGGCTCGGGCGTTTCGACCGCACATCACGCTCGCGCGCGCAGGACCGAGGGCGAATGCAGGCGGGTTCTCACAGCTCGAGGAAGCGCTTGCCACCCTGCGATTCGAGGCGACGGTCGTGGTGGAAACCGTCGACCTGATGCAGAGCACGCTCCAATCGGGTGGTGCGGTGTATCACGTGAGACACCGTGAACGGCTGTCTTAAAGGACTCCTCCGACTCGCCTTCCTCGCCGTCGCCCTCGGGGCGGCGCTCGCGGCGTGGTGGTTCCGAGAGCCGATCCTGCGCGGCGCCGCCCGCTGGTTCGGCCCGCGGAGCACGGCGCTCCCCCCTGTCGCCGATACGGCAGTCGGCGCCCCGACGCCCAAGGCGCTCTCGAGCACCCAGACGAAGATCGACCGCCTCAGGCAGCCCAGCGGCCCGGATTCCGTCGTCCTCTCGGCCAACGAAGTGGCGTCCCTGATCGGCTCGTCGATGGACTGGTCGGTGCGGAAGAGCTTCGACTCGCTGCGAGTGGAGCTGCTCGATGGGTCTCTCGCCGTCCACTGCCGCCTGGACACGCGCGTGATCCCCCCGGGCGCCCTCGGGCCGGTGGCGGGGTTCCTGCAGCCCATGGAGCCCCTGCGCATCGCCGGGCCGCTCGCGATCGAGCGCCCGGGCATCGCCCGCTTCACGGTCGAGCAGCTCAGCCTGCGCGGCATCCAATTCCCGGCTGCCGTGGTGCGGCAGCTGGCGCAGCGCGTCGCGGGCGCGGACACGGCGGGCGCCGTGCCGCTGCGCGTCTCACCCGCGTTCACCGACGTTCTGATTCACCCGACGGGGGTCGTGCTGTATCGCGGCAAGCGGAGGAAAGCATGAGCCGCCGCGTGCTCGTCGTCGATGACGAAAAAGGCATCCGCGAGGCCCTCAAGCAGGTCCTCGAGTACGAGGAAATCGAGGTACACGTCTGCGCGTCGGGCGCGGAGGCGCTGCGCTTGTATGCCGAACTCCGTCCGCATCTCGTGTTTCTGGACGTGAAGATGCAAGGGATGGACGGGCTCGAGACGTTGCGCAAGCTGCGGGAGCAGGACGCGCACGCCCAGGTGGTGATGATATCGGGGCACGGGACCATCCAGACCGCCGTGGAGGCCACGCAACTCGGCGCGTACGATTTCCTCGAGAAGCCGCTCGACACCGATCGGATGCTGCTGACGTTGCGGAATGCGCTTCAGCACGTGGACCTCGCGAGCGAGAATGTCCGCCTCAAGGCCGAGGTGCACGCCCAGTACGAGATCGTAGGCTCGAGCAAAGCGCTCAAGCAGGTCATCGAGCGGCTCGAGAAGGTCGCCCCGACCGCCGCGCGAATCCTCATTACCGGCGAGAACGGGACCGGGAAAGAGCTGGTGGCACGCGCCGTCCACACGCTGTCTCCGCGGGCTGGGGGGCCCTTCGTCGAGGTGAACTGCGCGGCCATCCCCAGCGAGCTGATCGAGAGCGAGCTGTTTGGCCACATGAAGGGGAGCTTCACGGGCGCGTTCGCAGACCGGGCGGGGAAGTTCGAGCTCGCCGACGGCGGCACGCTGTTTCTCGACGAGGTCGGCGACATGAGCCTCTCGGCTCAGGCGAAGGTGCTGCGGGCGCTCGAGGAGGGGGTTGTCTCTCGGGTCGGGTCGGGAAAGACGCTCGAGGTGGACGTGCGGGTCATTGCGGCCACGAACAAGGACGTCCGAGCGGAAATCGCGGCGGGGCGGTTTCGTGAGGACCTGCTGTACCGCCTGAACGTCGTGCCCATAGAGGTGCCGCCGCTCCGCGCCCGGCGCGGCGACATCCCACAGCTGATCGTGCACTTCGCGGAGCAGATGACGCAGCGCGGGGGACTGCCCCCGAAGCAGTTCGACACGGAAGCCGTGCAGCGGCTCCAGGCCCACGACTGGCCTGGAAATATCCGCGAGCTCCGCAACGCGGTCGAGCGCCTGCTGATCCTCGCCCCGGGCCCAGCCATCACGGTGGAGGATGTGGAGCGGCTCGCCGGCGTGGGGACGAGAGAGGAAGGCCGGATGAGGGGAGCCGCGGATCTCGCCGGGGCACCCTGGATGCGCGCCGGGACGTTCGAAGAATTCAAGCAGGCGGCGGAGCGCGCGTACCTCGTCGCGAAGCTCAAGGAGAACGACTGGAATGTCTCCGAGACCGCGCGCACATTGGAGATGCCGCGCAGCAACCTGTACAAGAAGATCGAGCGCTACGGGCTGGCCCGGGAGGCGTAGTGGGGGGAATGCAGAAGGAACGAGACTGGGACAAAGAAATGGCCGAAGTCGACCGGCTCCTCAAGAAACTGCCGTCCGCAGAGCCGACGCCGAGCCGCGGCGCCGAGCCGACCGTCCGGAGACCGGCAGTCTCCGGGGGCCCGGTCGCGATCGCCGAAACGATGTTCCGCTCCAGTGCCCGCGAATGGCTCGGGACGTGGGCCAAGGTGGGTCTCGGGGTGCTCGTCGGCATCGGGCTGACCCCTGGCGTGTGGCCCTATTCACACGGCTGCGGGTTGCGGCTCATCTTCTACCTGCTCGGCGTAACGACGGTCATCGCCGCGGGGGTTTGGGCGGGCCTCTCGTCGTGGAAGCGGCGCCTCGGCATCGCTCACGTGGTCTCGCAGGTGCTGATCGTCTGGGGCACCCTCCTCCTGGCGCGGGAAGTGCTGCCGCGCCTCGGTGCCGACGCGGCCGCGCAATGGCTGTGCCCCGACGTCCCACCCTCTCGCTGAAGGCTGACGGCTGATGGCTGAGAACTTCAGGAACTTCATCGGCGGTGAGTGGGTCGCACCCGCCACTGGCGCGTATTTCGAGAATCGCAACCCGGCCGACTGGAACGACGTGATCGGCTGTTTCCCGCGCTCGGGCCCGGAGGACGTGGTCCGTGCCGTCGCGTCCGCGGAGCGCGGCTTCGCCGGCTGGTCGCGGACGCCAGCGCCGATCCGCGGGGAGGTGCTGCACCGCGTAGGGGATCTGCTGGCGCAGCGCAAGGAGCAGATCGCCCGCGCCATGACGCGGGAGATGGGCAAGGTACTGGCGGAGGCGCGGGGTGACGTCCAGGAGGGGATCGACACCGCCCATTACGCCCACACGGAAGGCCGCCGGCTGTTCGGCCGCACGGTGCCCTCGGAGCTCCGCAACAAGTGGGCGATGAGCTTTCGCCGACCGATCGGCCTCGCCGGACTGATCACTCCGTTCAACTTCCCGATGGCGATCCCGACCTGGAAGATGTTTCCCGCGCTGCTGTGCGGGAACGCCGTGCTCTTCAAACCCGCCGAGGACGTGCCCCACACGGCGCATCTGCTGGTAGAGGTCCTCCTCGACGCAGGTTTGCCTCCCGAGACGGTTCAGCTGGTGCACGGCGAAGGCTCGGTCGTCGGCAAAGCGATGGTCGAGCATCCCCAGCTCCCCGTGATCTCCTTCACGGGCTCCACCGAGACGGGATCCATCATCGGTGCGACCTGCGGCAGGCTGCACAAGCGCCTGTCGCTCGAGATGGGCGGCAAGAACGCGATGATCGTGATGGACGACGCGGATCTGGAGCTCGCGCTGGACGGCGTGCTGTGGGGTGCGTTCGGTACGACCGGCCAGCGCTGCACGGCAACGAGCCGCTTGATTGCGCACGAGCGCGTCCACGACCGGTTCGTGAAGACGATCTGTGACCGCGCCGAGCGACTGCGCCTGGGCCCCGGGCTCGACGACCAGACCGAGGTCGGCCCGCTCATCAATGAGGACGCCCGCAAGAAGGTGGACTACTACGTCGGCGCGGGCCGTGACGAAGGCGCACAGGTGCTGATCGGCGGTGGGCAGCCGTCGGACAAGCGGCTCGAGCGCGGGTGGTTCTACCGGCCCACGGTGCTCGCCGGCGTGACGCCGGGGATGCGGGTCGAGCAGGAGGAGATTTTCGGCCCGGTGCTCTCCGTGATCAAGGTCGGGTCGCTCGAGGAGGCGATCCGGGTGAACAACGGCGTGAGGTATGGGCTTTCCAGCTCGCTCTACACGCGAGATGTGAATGCGGCATTCCAGGCGATGGCGGACCTCGACAACGGGATCACTTACATCAACGCCCCCACGATCGGCGCGGAAGCACACCTGCCGTTCGGCGGCGTGAAGCAGACCGGCAACGGACACCGCGAAGGCGGCTGGGAGGTCTACGACTTCTACTCGGAGACCAAGGTGGTCTACGTGGACTTCTCCGGGAAGCTGCAGCGGGCCCAGATCGACACGGAGAGCTGAGCCGCGCATCCGATCGCACCGGCCCGCAAGAATCGGGTGACGGATCTCACGCCCCCGGACGCTATGGTGGCGTCGCGTGGATCACGAATCCCTGGTGATCGTCCTCTCAGCCGGCGGCTCGCCGCTGGACGGCACGGCGCTCGACGGCGTCGCAGGAGCGACAGTCGCGTGGGTGCGAGTCGAACGAGAGGGGAGCGCGGCGTGTCTCGCGGCGCGGGTTCGTCACGGCGACCCGCCGGAGGAGTTCCGCGACCGGGTCCGGGCGTTGGGAGCGGCTCGGGGATGGGTGGTGACCGTTGCGCCGGGCCGACGGCTTGGCTAGAGTAAGAGCCATGCACGACTTGGGGGCGACACGGGCAGGTGTGGACGCGCATCCCGCTCCGGTGCCGTTTGTTCCCCAACAGAAACGCCGGTCCACGTTGGCGCGCTGGTTCGACAACTGGATGCGTTCGCTGGGCATGGCGTTGGTCCTGTTCGTCGTCATCCGCACCTTCCTCATCGAAGCCTTTCAGATTCCTTCGGGCAGCATGGAGCGCACGCTGCTCGCGGGCGATTTCCTCTTTGTGAACAAGGCCGTGTACGGGGCCCAGATCCCCGGCACCAACGCGCGGCTTCCGGGCTACGAGTCCCCGCGACGCGGTGACGTCGTCGTCTTCGCGTACCCGAAGAACCCCGAATTGAACTACGTGAAGCGGGTGATCGGCCTCGGGGGCGATACGGTCGAGATGCTCGCGGGCGAACTTCAGGTGAACGGCCGTCCGCTGGTGGAGCCGTACGTCCAGCGCGTAGACCCCCGGCACGACGTCTCTGACGCGGACTTTGCCTGGCAGCGCGAGCACTTCGTGGGGGCGCCCGACGATCCGCGCCGCCTCTACCCCACGCGGGACTCTTGGGGGCCGCTGGTGGTACCGCCCGGCAAGTTCTTCGTGCTGGGCGACAACCGGGACAATTCCGCCGACTCACGCTACTGGGGCTTCGTCGACGGGCAGGCCGTGAAGGGGCGGCCGCTCGTCGTGTACTTCAGCTACGACCGGGAGGCTCATGACGCGCTTCCCTGGTTGACCGACATTCGCTGGCGCCGGCTGGGCTCGGTGGTCCGCTGACGGGACCGGGCGGGCTGGAGACATAGATCGTGCGGTATCCTGGGGCCTCGTGCAGGCCCGAAGGGGTGAATACGCCATGCAATTGAACACGGCGAAGCGTGCCTCGTACGACGAAGGATCGCTCGACCAGTACCTGCGCGAGATCAGCCAGTACCCGCTGATCACCCGGGAAGAGGAGGTGACCCTCGCCCAACGGATCAAGCAGGGGGACGAGGAGGCGCTCGACAAGCTGGTCCGGTCGAACCTGCGCTTCGTGGTCTCGGTCGCGAAGAAGTACCAGAACCAAGGCGTGTCACTCTCCGACCTCATCAACGAGGGCAACCTCGGCCTGATCCGTGCCGCGCACAAGTTCGACGAGACGAAGGGAATCAAGTTCATTTCATACGCGGTGTGGTGGATCCGCCAGGCGATCCTCCAGGCGCTCGCCGAGCAGTCGCGCATCGTGCGGGTGCCGCTGAACCGCGCCGGCACCTTGCACCGCATCGGCAAGCGCTCCTCCGCGCTACTCCAGGAGCTCGGGCGCGAGCCGACCGTCGAGGAGATCGCCGAGGGGATGGACATCTCCGAGGAGGAGGTGGCGAAGACCCTCTCGATCTCGCAGGCCCACCTCTCGCTGGACGCCCCCCTTACCCCCGGCGAGGACAACAAGCTCCTCGACTATCTCCCCGATACGCAGAACCCCGGTCCCGACGACGAGATCTTCGAGCACGCCCTCACCGAGTCGATCGAAGACGTGCTCGCGACGCTCAAGGAGCGTGAAGCGAAGATTCTGCGGCTCTACTTCGGGCTCGAGGGCCAGGAGCCGATGACGCTCGAGGAGATCGGCTCGCTGCTCGGCATCACGCGGGAACGCGTGCGGCAGATCAAAGAGAAAGCGCTCGCCCGGCTGCGTCACGTCTCGCGCGCCAGGGCCCTCGAAAGCTTCCTGTTCTAGGTCCGGGGCGGGTAGATTACCGCCCTATGGCCGGCTCAGCCTCGTTCGACATCTCCACCGGCGCCGACCTCCAGGAGGTCGACAACGCGGTGAATCAGGCCGCCAAAGAGGTGGCCCAGCGCTACGACTTCAAGGGCTCCAACGCCTCCATCGCCTTCGACCGCGCCAAGGCCACCCTCACGCTGGTCGCGGATGACGACTTCAAAATGAAGGCCCTGTTCGACATCCTGCAGTCGAAGCTCATCAAGCGCGGCGTCCCGGTGAAGAACCTCGAGCTCGGACCCGTCACCCCTGCGGCGGGGGACACCGTGCGCCGCGAGATCAAGCTGACCCAGGGGATCCCGCAGGAAAAGGCGAAGGCGATCGTCAAGGCCCTGAAAGACAAAAAGTTCAAGAAGGCGCAGGCGTCGATCCAAGGCGAGGAGATCCGGGTGCAGTCGCCCTCGAAGGACGAGCTGCAGGAGGTCATCGCGTTCCTCCGCTCGCAGGATTGGGGGATCGAGCTCCGGTTCGGGAACTACCGCGGATGAAGCTCGGCGTCGTGTCCCTCGGCTGCGACAAGGCCACCGTCGACTCCGAGCGGTTCGTCGGACAGCTCGTCGGCCACGGCGCGGTTGTAACCTCCGACCACCTCCACGCCGACGTCATTCTCGTCAACACCTGCGGCTTCATCGACGCAGCCAAGCGAGAATCCATCGACGCGATCCTCGAGGCGACGAAGCTCAAGTCCCACGGCGATGTCAAGGCAGTCGTCGCGGTCGGTTGCCTCGTCCAGCGCTACAAGCGGGAGCTCGAGGAGGCGATTCCGGAGGTGGACCTCTTCCTCGGCTTCTCGGAGTTGCATCACCTCGTGCCTCACCTGGCCGAGCGCGGGTTGATCGAAGATCCGGTCACCGCGCATCCCGGCGTGCGCCAGTTTCGTTCGTATTGGGGCGACGCGCCTCACGTGCGCTACCTCAAGATCTCCGAGGGATGCGACCATACGTGCGCCTTTTGCGCGATCCCCTTGATGCGCGGCAAGCACCGCTCCGAGCCGCTCGAGGGCCTGGTGCGCGAAGCCCGCCAGCTCGAGGCCCAGGGGGCGAGGGAGATCAACCTCGTAGCGCAGGACTTGGGCCACTACGGCCGAGACATGGGGCTCGCCGGGCCGAGGCTGCCCGAGCTGCTTGAGGCGCTGCTGGGCGCGACAGCGGTGCCGTGGTACCGGCTGCTCTATGTGTACTCCGCGGGGCTGAACGAGCGGCTGGTGCGGCTGATGGCCCGCGAGCGGCGCATCGTGCCGTACATCGACATGCCGATCCAGCACGCGTCCGACCGGATGCTCGAGCGGATGCGCCGTCCCGAGCGGCAGCGCACGCTGCGCGAGAAGCTCCGCTGGCTTCGAGACGCCGTCCCCGACCTCGCGATCCGCACGACCTGCCTCGTGGGCTTTCCGGGGGAAACGGACGACGACTTCCGCGACCTGCTCGCCTTCCTCGAGGAGGCGCAGTTCGACCGGCTCGGGGCGTTCGCGTACTCACCCCAGGACGGGACCCGCGCCACGCGCTACCCCGACGACATCCCCGACCCCGTGAAGCGCGAGCGCGTCGAAGAGCTCATCGAAGTCCAGCGCGCTATTTCGGCCGAGCGGCTGGCGCGCCTGGTGGGGCGCGAGGTCGCGGTGCTGGTCGATCGCGTCGTCGACCCGGGGGAGCAGGGAGCGACCCATGTCGGGCGGGTGCAGTGGCAGGCGGACGACGTGGACGGCGTGACCCACCTCGAGCGGGCCGGCTGGGCCGGGCCGGGGAGTTTCGTGCAGGCGCGGCTCACCGCGAGCGAGGACTACGATTTTCGAGCGGTCGCGCTGACGTGAGGCGCTCGGCCGAGCTATTCGACCGGGCCAAGGCGCTGTTGCCCGGGGGGGTGAACTCGCCGGTGCGGGCGTTCCGCGCGGTGGGTGGGACGCCCTTCTTCGTGGCGCGGGGCGCCGGCGCCCGGCTCACCGACGTCGACGGGAAGGTCTATCTCGATTACGTGTGCGCTTGGGGGCCCCTCATCCTGGGTCACGCGCATCCGGGCGTGCTCGAGGCGGTGCACGCGGCTGCGGGAGCCGGGTGGAGCTATGGTGCCCCATGCGAGGCGGAGGTCCAGCTTGCCGAGCTGATCTGCCAGCGCATGCCGTCCGTGGAGATGCTTCGCTTCGTGAACTCGGGGACCGAGGCCACGATGGCGGCGGTGCGGCTCGCCCGCGCGGCGACGCAGCGCGACCTCATCCTCAAGTTCGAAGGCTGCTATCACGGCCACGCCGACAGTTTTCTCGTGAAGGCGGGGAGCGGCGTGGCCACGCTGGGCCTGCCCGACAGCCCCGGCGTGCCGGCGGCGCTTGCCCGGCTGACCGTCACGGTGCCGTTCAACGACGTCCCCGCTGTGGAGGACGTGTTGCGGCGCCGTGGCCACGAGGTCGCCGCAGTGATAGTGGAGCCGTACGTGGGCAACGCGGGGTTCATTCCGCCCGAGCCCGGATTCCACGCGGCGTTGCGCGCCTTGTGCAGCCGCCACGGCGCGCTCCTGATCTTCGACGAAGTCATGACGGGCTTCCGCGTGGCGCCCGGCGGAGCGCAGCAGTTGCTCGACGTGCGTCCTGATCTCACGACCCTCGGCAAGGTCATCGGCGGCGGCATGCCCGTGGGCGCGTACGGCGGGCGCGCCGACTTGATGCGGTTGATCGCCCCCGAGGGTCCGGTCTACCAGGCGGGGACGCTCTCCGGCAACCCGGTCGCGATGTCGGCCGGTCTCGCGACGCTGCGCGAGACGGAGCGGTCGGGGTTTTACGAGGCACTCGAGCGGCGAACCGCCCGGCTCGTGGCGGGTATAGGGGACGCCGCGCGGCGGCGCGGGGTGCCGGTGAGCGCCGGGCATGCCGGGTCGATGTGGGGCGCGTACTTCACCGCGGGCCCTGTGCGCAACTTCGCGGAGGCCAGGCGCGCCGATACGGCGCTGTTCGCGCGCTGGCACCGCGCGGCGCTCGCGCGTGGCGTGTTCCTCGCGCCGTCGGCGTTCGAGGCGGCTTTTGTCTCCGACGCGCACACGGATGCGGACATCGACTTCACGATCGCACAACTGGATGCGGCGCTGGCCGAGGCGCGGGCTCGCTAGCCTGCTCGTCGTCACTGCCGCGGCCTGCCCGAGGCCGCCGGCGCTCACGCCCGGGACCGAGCCGGAGCTGCGGGTCGGGCTCGCCGTGGGCGCGTCCAGCGTCACCCTGGGCGGCGACGGCGAGCTGTTCATCACCGACGGCGGCGACGGAGGGCCCATCGCCTCGATTCCGCCGCGCACCTCGTGGACCGTCGTTCCGGACTCGGGCGGGCTGCGCCTCGTCAGGCCGGACGGCTCCCGCACCGAGCGACACGTCGGCATCTCCGCCGTCAACGTGACGGAGGAGCGCTTCGCGATGGCGAACGGGCGCCGCTATCGCGGTCGCGTGAACGTGGTCCGCGACGCGTCCGGGCTGACCGTCATGAACCGCGTGCCGGTCGAGAGCTACCTCGCCGGCGTCCTCGGCGCTGAGATCGGCATCCGGCGAGGGGCAGAGCGGCAGGCGCTGCTCGCGCAGGCGGTGGTTTCCCGCAGCTTCGCCCTGAAAAATCGCGGTCGTTGGACAGCGCTCGGTTTCGATGCCTGGGCGGACATCCGTGACCAGGTCTACAACGGCGTGTCGGGCGAAGCGCCGGAAGTGTGGGAGGCGGTGCGGTCCACCGCGGGCGAAGTCGTGCGCTACGACCGCGAAATCATCGACGCCTTCTTTCACTCGACCTGCGGCTTCGGTACGGCGGGAGTCGAGGAAGCCTTCAAGGCGGCGAGGGGCCGTCCGTACCTGCGCCCGGTGTCCGACGCGAGCGGCGGCGGGCACTACTACTGCGAGCGGTCGCCGCGGTTTCGCTGGCGTGAGGAATGGGACGCGGCGAAGCTGCGCGCTATATTGTCGCGAACCCTCCCCTCCGTGATGAACGTGGGTGGGGGCGACTTGCAGCGCATCACGGACATGGCCGTGGGCCGGACGAGCGCGTCGGGTCGGGTGGCGGAGCTGCGCGTCGTGTTCGAGCACGGCGACGTCCGCGTGCCGGGACCGGACGTGCGCGCGGTGCTGCGGGCGGAAACGGGCCAGCCGTTGCACAGCACGGCGTTTGAGCTGTCCGTGACGAAGCAGGACGGCCGTGTCGAGCGCGTCGTCGCGGCCGGCGCGGGGTCGGGACACGGCGTGGGGCTGTGCCAGTGGGGCGCGGTCGGCAGGGCGCGCGCCGGGCAGGATTACCGCAGCATCCTCGCCACCTATTTCCCGGGGACTCGCGTTGCGCGGCTTTACTGAGACGGTCAGGCGGTCCGGCGGTCTGGCGGTCGGTCTTGCAGCGACCCTACTGCTCGCCGGTCCGCCCGACTGCCTCTCCGCGCAGGGTCTGCTCGCCCAGTTCTCCTACGAGAACCTGCAGCCCTCCGCCCTCCAGCTCGAGCTCGGAGCCCTGGGCGGCGCGAACATCAAGGGGGCGATGACGGGAGGCGCGCGGCTGGACTATGGATTCGTCGCGCCCAAGGTGCGCGTGCTGGTCGGCCTGTCCTACTTTCGCGCCGACATCAGCTCGGATGCGCGCCGGCGCTTCGAGGAGCGTCTGCGCAGCGTGGTGATCGATCCCTCGGGGGACGACACCGTCAGACTCGGGCGCGTCACGTGGAGCGATCTGACGGGGGACCTGGACCTGCAGTACGTCGTGCCCCAGGGGCGCGCAGTCACCGCGTATCTCGGAATCGGGGCGGGGATCCATGTGCGTAACGGCAGCGGCCCCGCGATCAACGGAACGTTCGTCGACGACGCGTTGGATGAGATCACCGCCGGCCTGAACGGCACCGTCGGAGCAGAGATCGGGGCGAAGCGCTGGCGCGTGACGCTGGACGCGCGCGGCGTGCTGTCGAGCGGCCTGTCCACGGTGAGCCTGCGGACCGGCGTACTGTATCGCTGGGCGGGCTTTGGAGGGCGCGGGGGAGGCGCAGGGGGCCGCCGGCGGTGACCGCGCCGATGCGCGTGGCGGTGGTCGGTGCGGGGGCGATCGCCCAGGTGGCGCACCTCCCCGTGTTGCGCAAGCTGCCGGGCGTTGAGGTCGCGGCGATCTGCGACAACGATCTCGGCAAGGCGCAAGCCCTCGCGTCCCGCTTCGAGGTCAAGGACACGTTCGACGACATCGAGGAAGTGCTGCGCTACGGCCGCGCCGACGCGGTCGTGATCTGCACGCCGAACCACCTGCACGAGATTCACGTCGTCTCCGCGCTCGCCGCCGGGTGCCACGTGCTGTGCGAGCGCCCACTGGCGCTGACCCCCGCGGGAGTGGAGCGCGTGCTCCAGGCCAGCGAGAAGTACGGCAAGCGGATCATGGTCGGGATGAACCACCGCTTTCGCTCCGACGTCCAGGCCGTGCGCGGCTTCCTCGCGGGCGGGGACATCGGGCCCCTGCAGGCGATCCGGAGCGGCTGGTACACCTTCCAGCCCAGCCGGCAGCTGCTGGGTTGGCGGCTGCGCCGCCCGGAGGCGGGTGGGGGCGCGTTTATCGACCTCGGGCTCCAGCTGCTCGATCTCGGGCTATGGCTCGCGGGTTGGCCCGCCCCGCGGCGCGTGTCGGCGCACATGATGGCCCCGGGCAAGGACGCCGTCGAGGACCTGGCGACGGCGCTCGTGGTGTGCGAGAACGGCGTCTCGCTGTCGATGGATGTGAGCTGGCGCCACATGGGGGAGTCTGAGCGGTTCTGGTTCGACCTCGTCGGCACCAAGGGCGCGGCGAGCATCCAGCCGCTGCGGCTGTTCAAGGAGGTGCACGGCACCGTCACGGACGTCACGCCGACCGGGGCGAGCGGGCGCGAGACACCCTTCGCGCAGTCCTATCGCGCCGAGTGGACATACTTCTTCGCGGTCATCCGAGGAGACCTGAACGCGCCGCCGCCGCGCGATCAGCTCGCCCTGCACCGCGTACTCGAGGCCGTGTACCGCTCGGCCGACGAGGGGCGCGACGTGATGCTGTGACCGCTCCGTCCCGGCGGACGGTTGGACTGATCGCGCTGGGCGCTGGCCTCCTCGTCGCGAGCTACCCGCCGTTCCAGCTTCCCATCCTCAGCTTCGTCGCCGCCGCGCCGGCGGTCGTGTTGTTGCGTCAAGTGGTGCGGGAACGGGACTTTCGGCGCGCGCTGCTGTGGGGGTTTTGGTACGGGTTCGTCGCTCACGGGCTCGTGCTCTACTGGCTGGTCGTCGCGTTGTGGCACTTCACCCCCCTCTCCGCGCTCGGCTACCTCGCCACCATCGTCATCTTCGGCCTGTGGCATGCGGCCCTCTTCGGGTTCGCGGTGCGGGTGTGCGAACGCCTTCCGTCCCTGCCGCTGTGGGTCGTGTTCCCCCTTGCCTGGACGGCGCTGGACTGGATCATCGGTCACCAGGGCGACATCCGGTTCCCGTGGTTGGGCCTCGGGACGTCCCTCGCCGACGCGCCGGTGCTCGTCCAGTGGGCGGATCTGGCGGGCGCTCGCGGAGTCACGCTCTGGCTGGTGTGGTGCAACGTGATGCTCGTCGACGCCTTCCTCGACAGGAGCGACACGTCGCACGTGGTGCGCCGTGTCGGTATCGTGGCGGTCACGGTGCTCCTGGCTCTCACCTACGGCACGTGGAGGATGAAAACGCTTCCCGTGCGCGAGCTCGGGACCGTAGGGCTCATTCAACCGAATGAGGGCTTCCGTGAGAAGTGGGATCCAGCGCACGCCGACAGCGTGGTCGGCAAGCTCATCGGGATGTCCCGGCGGACGCTTGCAGGGTCGCGCCTCGACCTGCTCGTCTGGCCCGAAGCGGCCATCCCCGACTTCCTGTGGCGCAATCCTGCCTGGGAGGCTGCCGTCTCAGGGCTCGCCCGGGAGAGCCGCACACCGATTCTCACCGGGTCCCTCCATGCCGTCCCCGAGTGGCGTGGCCCAAGCGACCCCTACTACAACGCGGCGCTGTTCGTGGACGCCACGGGAGAATGGCGGCGCTGGCCGGCGTACGCGAAGCACTACCTCGTCCCGGTCGTGGAGCGGGTACCCTTCGTGCCGGTCAGGCTGTTCCGCGCGGTCCCCGGGCTGGCGCGCTGGTCCGGAGGGTTCTGGTCGGGGAACGAACTGCCCGTGTACGCGTCTGGGATCGGTCGGTTCGGCGTCCTGATCTGCTACGAGTCAGCATTCGAGGACCTGGCGCGGAAGTATCGGCACGCCGGCGCCGACTTTCTCGTCAACATCACGAACGACGCCTGGTTCGGCCGCACGGCCGGCCCGTATCAGCATGCCACCCACCTCGTCCTGCGGGCGATCGAAACGCGGCTGGGCATCGCCCGCGCGGCGAACTCCGGGATCTCGGAGTTCGTGGACCCGCTCGGCAGGACGCACGATGCGACGGGCCTGGAGGAGGAAGCAATCGTCGTTGGTCGGCTGCGCAGCAGCGATGTGGCCACCCTGTACGTGCGTCTCGGCGACTGGGTGGGGACGCTGGCGGTGCTGGCCACCCTTGGGTTTGCCGTCGTGCTGATGGTGCAGCGGTGGACGGCGGGGCGCCCGCTGTGAAATTGCGGATTACGGATTGCGGATTGCGGAGTTGCCGTGCGAGGTCACGCGCTACGAAGCCGACCCTGACATTCCGCATTCCGCATTCCGCAATCGGCAATTTGGAAGGGTGGGGGCGGTGAGGGTCGGGGTGGACGTCGGCGGCACGTTCACCGACCTCGTCGCGCTGGGGCGGGACGGGGAGATCGAGGTTCGGAAGGTGGTGACGACGCCGGACGATCCGGCCGTCGGGATGTTTCGGGCGCTCGAGCTCCTGGGCGTGGGTCGGGACGCCCCCGCACTGGCAGCCCAGCGGGCGCCCGCCGTCGCGGGGGCGTCCCGACCCACGCCTTCTCTCGCGATCGACCTCCTGGTGCACGGCACGACCATTGCGACGAACGCGCTGCTCGAGCGTCGGGGGGCGCGCGTGGTGCTCGTGACCACTCGGGGCTTCGAAGACCTGCTGTGGTTGCGACGCCAAGACCGTGCGTCGCTCTACGACCTCGCGCGCGACCATTCGCCGCCGCTGGTGGCGCGGGGCGACGTCGTGGGCGTGGCCGAGCGGATGGGACCGGCGGGCGTGCTCGAGCCGCTCACCGATGGCGAGGTGGCGCGCGTCGTTGCGGCGGTGCGGGCTCTCGCGCCCGAGTCGGTCGCCGTCGCCTTCCTCTTCGCGTTCCGGCACAACGAGCACGAGCGCCGCGCCGCGACGGCGCTTCGGGCGGCGCTTCCGGGGCTCCCGGTCGCCGCGAGCCACGAAGTGCTCCCCGTGTTCCGCGAGTTCGAGCGCACGAGCACCACCACCGTCGAGGCGTACCTGCGACCGACCGTCTCGGCCTACCTCGCGCGGCTCGAGGGCGAGGCGGGCTCGCGTGGTATCGCGACGCTCCGCATCATGACGTCCGCGGGGGGGACCATCGCTCCGCACGCGGCCGCGGGCCGTGCGGCGTCGATCGCGCTCTCGGGCCCCGCCGGCGGCGTGGTGGGCGCCCGGCACGTCGGGACTGCGGTCGGGTGTTCCGACCTGCTCACCCTCGACATGGGCGGCACCAGCGCGGACGCGAGCCTCGTGACGGGCGGAACGGCCGTGAGCGACGGAGGGGGCGCCGTGGCGGGCGTCGCGCTCGCGCTCCCGGCGATCCTGATCGAGACGGTGAGCGCGGGCGGCGGCAGCGTCGCGCGGGTGGACGAAGGCGGAGCGCTTAAGGTCGGCCCGGACTCGGCCGGCGCTGTGCCCGGCCCCGCCTGCTATGGCCGCGGCGGCGACCGGCCGACCGTCACCGATGCCTGCCTCGCGCTTGGTTGGCTGGACGCGGACACCCCCCTTGCCGACAAGGTGCACCTCGACCCCGCGGCTGCGCACCGCGCCCTGGCGTCGCTCGGCTCTGCCGCGGGTGCCGAGCCCGTCCGAGTGGCCGCCGGGATCGTCATCGTCGCGACGGCGGTGATGGCACGGGCGCTGAAGCGGGTGAGCGTGGCGCGCGGGCTCGATCCGCGCCGCATGGCGCTGCTCCCGTTCGGTGGCGCGGGACCGTTGTTCGGGTGTGCCCTTGCCGACGCGCTCGGCATGCGCACGATCGTGATTCCGCCCCATCCGGGCGTGCTCTCGGCCTTGGGACTCGCCGCCGCGGCCGAGCGAACGGACCTGCTGGCATCGTGGCATCGCCCGCTCGACGAGTTGAACCCGACGGACATCGGGGATGCGTTCCGCCCGCTCCACACGGAGGCGGCGAAGCAGGTCCCCGATTGCGCGTTGCTGAGGTATGCCGATTGCCGGTTCGCGGGGCAGGGCTACGAAGTGACAGTGCCTGTGGAGAGCGACGAGCCTTGGCACATTCGCGACGCGTTTCTGGCGGCGCACCACGCGCGCTACGGTCACGGGGGCGCGGGCCAGCCGGTCGAGCTCGTGAACCTGCGAGTGGTGGCGCTACGCGAGGCGCCGCTGCCGCGGTTCGCGGGGGCAGGACGTGCGGCGGGCCAGCCGACCGCGCGCCGTCCCGTCACTGTCCGCCGCGAGCGGGTCATGGCGTCCGTGTGGCCGCTCGACGGTCTCGCACCCGGTGTCACGCTCGACGGGCCCGCCATCCTCGCGGGGCGGGACGCCACGGCCTTGATCGAGCCGGGTTGGCGCGGCGTCGCGCATGTCTCGGGTGCGGTCCTGGTGGAGCGGCGGTGACCCTCGATGCCGTCGGTCTGGAGGTCATGGGGCACGCCTTTGCGTCGATGGCGGAGGAGATGGGCCTCGTCTTGATCCACTCTGCGCTGTCGCCCAACATCCGCGAGCGGCGCGACTGCTCGGCAGCGCTGTTCGACGCCGACGGCGCGATGATCGCGCAGGCGGCGCACATTCCCGTCCATCTCGGCGCCATGGCGGAGTCGGTGGCGGCGGTCCGGACGCTTACCCCGCGGCCGGGCGAGGTCTTCATCCTGAACGATCCCTACACCGGCGGCTCGCACCTTCCCGACATTACGCTGATCGGCGCCATCGAGGTGGACGGCGCCGTGGCGGGGGTGGGGGGCTACAGCGTCGTGCGCGCGCACCACTCCGATGTCGGCGGCGTTCAGGCGGGGAGCATGCCGGCAGGGGCTCGGGAGATCTTCGCCGAAGGCGTGATCCTGCCGCCGCTCCGGCTGACGCAGGAGGTCGAGCAACTGTTGCTCGCGAACGTGCGGACACCCGAGACGCGGCGCGGTGACCTGGCAGCCCAGCGTGCCGCGGTCGAGCGGGGCGCGGACGGGCTGCGGGCGCTCGCCGCGCGTTACGGGTGGGCGACGGTGCGCGGCGCGGCTCGCGACCTTCTGGACTATTCCGAGCGCCGCACGCGCGAGGCGCTGCGACGCATCCCGGCTACCGGTCTGGCTGCCACGGACTGGCTCGAAGGCGACGGCGTGGACGAGGGCGACCTCCCGATCACCGTGCGTATCGACATCCGCGACGGCGTGTTCCACGCCGATTTCACCGGCACCGCGCCTGCCGCACGGGGCAACGTGAACTGCCCGCTTGCGGTCGCCCGCTCGGCAGTGCTGTTCGTCGTGCGCATCCTGACGCCCGAGGACGTGCCCACGAACGGCGGGCTGCAGCGCGCGGTGCGGGTCACCGCGCCGGAGGGTTGCCTGATCAACGCACGCTCCCCGAGCGCCGTCGCGGCGGGCAATGTCGAGACATCGCAGCGGATCGTCGATACGGTCTTGCTCGCGTTGGCCAGCGGCGGCATTCCGGTGCCCGCGCAAGGGCAGGGGACGATGAACAACGTCACACTTGGGGGATCGACGTGGACGTACTACGAGACGATCGGTGGCGGGCAGGGGGCGAGCCGCGGCGCGCATGGTCCGTCGGGCGTTCACGTGGGCATGTCGAACACGCGGAACACGCCGATCGAGGTCCTGGAGCTCGAGTTTCCAGTGCGCGTGCGAGCTTATGGCTTGCGCCGAGGGAGCGGTGGTGTGGGGCGTTGGGCCGGCGGCGACGGCGTCGTCCGCGAGTTCGAGGCGCTGGCGCCGATGGAGGCGAGCATCCTCGCCGAACGGCGCCGCCACGCGCCGGCGGGGGTCGCGGGCGGCGGGCGTGGAGCGCTGGGGCGGACTATCTTGAACGGCGCGCCGCTCCCACCCAAGGCGAGCGCGCTGCTCGAGACCGGCGACGTACTCTGCATCGAGACGCCCGGAGGCGGCGGCTGGGGGACCCCGAGACGAGGAGACGACCGATGAACTGGGTGCTGGTGAGCGTGATCGGCCTGACGGCCGGGGTGGTGTCGGGGCTGTTCGGCGTCGGGGGCGCAGTGGTCATCGTGCCCGGCCTGGTGCTGCTCCTGGGCCTGCCCCAGCACACTGCGAACGGCACGTCGCTCGCCGCCCTGGTTGTCCCTGCGGGAATCCTGATCGGTGCGCTTGAGTACTATAAGCGCGGCCAGGTCAACGTGCCCTACGCAGCCGTTATCGCCGTGGGGCTGTTGCTCGGCGCGCTGGTGGGCGCGAAGCTCGCCGGGATGGTCGACGAGCTCGCGTTGCGGCGTGGCTTCGCGGTGTTTCTGATGGTCGTTGCCCTCAGGCTCTTCGTCCGCTAGGGCCGCGCTTCGAACACCTTGCCGTCGACGAACAGTCGGAACAGGTCGCGGTCGAGCTGTCCGGCCCGCACTTCCTCCGCCATGATATCCAAGGCCCGCGGCGGTGCGACGGCCTTCTTGTAAGGGCGGTCCGCGGCGGTCAGCGCGTCGTAGATGTCGCTGATCGTCATCATGCGCGTCTGGATGGGGATCGCCTCGCCGGTCACCCCGCGCGGATAGCCCGCGCCGTCCAGCTTCTCGTGATGCCCGTAAGCAATGAGCGGGATCTCCTGGAGCTCGCGGGTCCAGGGGATCTGTTGTAGGAACCGGTAGGTGTGCGTCACGTGGTTCTCGATCTCGACTCGCTCCGCCTCGTCGAGGCTGCCCTTCGAAATGGTCAGGTACCGCACCTCCTCGTCGGTCAGGTAGGGGCGCGGTGAGCCGGTTGGATCCTCGTATGTGCGCCGCGCCAGGGCGGCCAGCTGCTCGAACGGCCCCGCGGGGAGCACGCTCGGCTCGTTCGCCTCGAGCACCGTCTGGAGGAACTTCTCGAGCTGGGCGAGCTCGCCGGCGTGGGCCTCCTTGAGCCCCCGCAAGAATTCTTCGTACCCCTTGCGCCCGCGCGCCTCGAGGAACTCGGCGCGCTTGCGCCAGAACTCGCGCTCGACGGTGCGCCGCACGTAGTCGTGCCGCTGCCTGATCAGCTCGAGCTGCAGTGGGTACAGCTTCTTCGCCTTGACGAGGACCTGCTCCCGTACCCCAACCTTGCCGAAATCGTGCAGCAGCCCGGCGTATTTGATCTCGCGGAGCTGCTCATCCGTGAATTTGATCCCGCCATACGGCCCGTCACCCGCCCGATCCACGACCGTGGCGAGGTGGACCGTCATGTTCGCCACGCGGCGCGAGTGTCCACGGGTAGGCGGATCGCGCTGCTCGATCGCGTGCACCGCCGCCTCCACGAACCCCTCGAACAGGCGCTCGATCTCGCGGTAGAGCTGGCTGTTCTCGATGGCTACCGCCGCTTGGCCCGCGAGCGCGGTGACCAGCTCGACCGTGCGTCTCGAGTAGGGCACCACGTGCTGCTCCACGTCCGCCGGCGTCGCGAGCACCGCCTCGAGGTTCCGCTTGCGGTTGATCAGCTGCAGTACGCCGATGACCTGCTCCTTGTGGTCCTTCATCGGGATGACGAGCATCGACTTGGTGCGGTAGCCGTAGCGCTCGTCGAAAGAGCGGTTGATGCTGTACTCGACGTCGGGCGGCAGGAAATAAGCGTCATCGATGACCAGCGGGTCGCCCGTCACGGCCGCGCAGCCGGCAAGGCTCGTCCGGTCCATCGGCATCGTGAATTCCACGAACGGCGCTTCCGGCTTGGAATACGTCTGCGCGCGTTGGAACCGCAGCCGCTTCTGGCCGGTCTCGCTCGTCTCGACGAGGTAGAGGCTGCCCGCGTCGGACGACGTGATGCGCCGGGCCTGGGTGAGGATCAAGTCGAGCAGCGTGTTGAGGTCGCGCTCGGTCCCGAGCGCTGCGCCGATGCGCGTCAGCTCCCCGATCTCGCGGCCGCGGCTCGCGGCTTCGGTACGGGCCCGGGCCGTTTCGGCGCGCGCCGCGGCCTCCCGGTATCCGGCGCGCACCGCCGCGAGCAGCTGCCGGGGGCCGGGGGGGTGGCGCACGAACGCCGAGAGCAGTTCCGCCGGCATCTCCGCCGGAAGGTCCGGCTCGCCCTCGCGGCCCAAGGCGACGATCGCGCCCCCGGCGTCCACGAAGGCGCGCAGTACGTCGAGTGGGAATACCGAGCGGCTCTCCGAGTCGAGGATGAAAACGGTGGGTCGCTCGTCCACAACCAGGTGGCGCGGCAGGCGCGCTTCGCGCACCTCGATCTGCGCACCCTCGAGCATCGGGGCGACTGTCGCCGGCTGCCAGACCGGCGTGCGGAGCAGCAGATATCTCACGGCTTGGCGCTGCCTGAGGCGGCCAGGGGAACTTCGGTCACTTCCTTGGACGGCCGGCTCGCGACTTCACCGCGCGGTCACGAGCTCTTCACCCGCTCGAGTCCCTGCTGCGCCTCCGCGTAGTCCGGGAAGACGGCCAGCGCCTTCTGATACATCTCCACCGCCTTGTCCCGCTCCCCGCGGTCTTGGTAGAGCAGGGCCCTCGAGTAGTATGTCAGGGCCTCGGTCGGGATCTGGCGACTCATCCGCTGATCGGAGGCTTGCTTGGGAAGCGGCGGCAGGTTCGC